>JBKBQT010000006.1:0-148355 GCA_046292445.1 Gemmobacter sp. | reverse complement strand
GGTGCCGGGCCCAAACCCGCCGCCCGCGGCCCGGGCGGCGCCCAGACCCCGCGCCGGCCGCGCGGCGCCTGACACCCCCGGGGCGCCGCGCCCGACGCCCCCTTGCCGCACGGCGGCTGCCCGCGTAAGCGGGCGGCATGGCCAAGCTGCATTTCCACTACTCGACCATGAACGCAGGCAAATCGACCCTGCTTCTTCAGGCCGCCTACAATTACCGTGAACGCGGCATGGCGGTCTGGATGCTCACCGCCGCGCTCGACACGCGGGCGGGGCGCGGCCGGATCGAGAGCCGGATCGGCATCGGCGAGGATGTCGACACCTTCGCCGCCGACGACGACCTCTTTGCCCGGATTGCCGCCCGGCTCGACTCCGGCCCCTGTGCCTGCGTCTTTCTGGACGAGGCGCAGTTCCTGACCCATGCACAGGTCTGGCAGCTTGCCCGCGCCGTGGACGATCTGCGCGTGCCTGTCATGGCTTATGGTCTGCGGGTCGACTTTCGCGGCGCGCTCTTCCCCGGCTCGGCGGCCCTACTCGCCGTGGCAGACGAGATGCGCGAGGTGCGCACGATCTGCCATTGCGGCAAGAAGGCGACGATGGTGGTGCGCATCGCCCCCGACGGGACGGCGCTGCGCGACGGAGCCCAGGTGCAGATCGGCGGCAACGAAACCTATGTGAGCCTGTGCCGCCTCCACTGGCGCGCGGCGATGGAGGACGGACCGGCGCACGCCCGCTGACCATGCCAGGCCCAATCCCGGAATTTTCGTACGAAAATTCCCTTCTCTTTCCGGCATCAAAATCCTTCGTACGAAGGATTTTGGGCGCTCACAGCGCGTTCGGTATCTCGCGGCCGTCGAAGAACGCCGTCAGATTGTCATGCGCCATCAACCCCATCTGTTCGCGGACCTCGAGCGCGTTCGTGCCCAGATGCGGCAGAAGGACGACATTGTCGAGCGCGCGCAGGGCCGCCGGCACCGCCGGCTCGTGCTCATAGACATCGAGCCCGGCCGCCCCGATCGCGCGCCGCTCGAGCGCGTCGATCAGCGCGGCCTCGTCCACCACATCGCCGCGCGCGATGTTCACGAGGATCCCGTGCGCCGGCATCGCCGCCAGCGCCGCGGCATCGATCAGGTGCCGCGTCGCCGGACCGCCCGGCACCGCGACGATCACCACATCGGCGGCCATCGCCTCGCCGAGGGTCGGAACGCGGCGCGCCGGCACGCCCGGATCGACCGGCGAGCGGGTATGGAACAGGACCGACATGCCAAAGCCCAGATGGCAGCGCCGCGCGATCGCCTGCCCGATCCGGCCCATCCCGACAATGCCGACCGTCTTGCCCGTGACATGCAGCCCCAGCATCTGCGTCGGCTGCCAGCCGCTCCAGCCGCCGGCCCGCACGAGCCTTTCGCCCTCGCCCGCCCGCCGCGCGGCCATCAGCATCAGCATGACCGCAAGATCGGCCGTCGCATCGGTCACCGCGCCGGGCGTATTGGTCACGACGACCCCCGCCGCCTTCGCGGCGGCCACATCGATGTGATTGTAGCCGACCCCGAAATTCGCGAGGATCCGGGCACGGGGTGGCGCGGCAAAGGCCGCTGCGGAGAAGCCGTCGCCCAGCGTCGGCAGGATCGCGTCGTGCGCCGCGAGGGCCGCAGCAGCCTCGGCAGTGGTCAGCGGCGCGGATGCGTCGCACAGCGTCACGGTGAACCGGGCTCCGAGCGCCACGAGGACGCGGTCGGGCAGGCGGCGCGTGACGAGCAGCGACGGCTTCAATGCAGCCGCCCCCCGTCGGGCACCGGGCGGTCCGGCCCGACCAGCACGACCGCTCCCCCGGCATCGGAAAGGCCCAGCACCAGCACTTCGGACGGCACCGGCCCGATCTGGCGCGGCGGAAAGTTCACCACGGCAAGCACCTGCCGGCCCACGAGGCGTTCGGGCGCGTAATGCACCGCGATCTGCGCCGATGACCGCTTCACCCCGATCTCGCCGCCGAAATCGATCCAGAGCCGCAACGCCGGCTTGCGCGCCTCGGGGAAATCCTCGGCCCGCGTGATCGTGCCGACCCTGATGTCGATGCGCAGGAAATCGTCGTAACCGATTGTCATTGGCCAAGTTCCCGTCCGCGCGCTGCGGCCGCGGCGACAGCGCGGCGCAACAGGGCGGGAAAGCCCGTATCCGGGTCCATCAGCACGCCGAGCGCCGCCGCCGTCGTCCCGCCGGGGCTGGTGACGTTGATACGCAGCTGCTCGGCCGATTCGGGCGCGCGATGCGCGAGTTCCCCCGCCCCGGTCACGGTCGCCCGCGCCAGTTGCATCGCGAGATCGGGCGGCAGGCCCTCGGCGGCGCCGGCGGCCGCCAACGCCTCGATCAGATGGAACACATAGGCCGGGCCCGATCCAGACACCGCTGTCACCGCATCCATCAGCCCCTCGTCGGGCAGGCGCACGACCTGCCCCACCGCCGACATGAGCGTCTCGGCCAGTTCGACCTGCGCCGCCGTCGCGGCCGCATTGCCGACGATGGCCGTGATCCCCCGCCCCACGGCGGCCGGCGTGTTCGGCATGGCGCGCACCACCGGTGTCGCCGTGCCGAGCGCCGCCTCATAGGCCGCGATCCGCGTGCCCGCCGCCACGGTCAGCACCAGTGTGCCCGGCCTGTTCCCGAGCGCCGCGACCGCCGGCAGCGCCGCCCCCATCATCTGCGGCTTGACCGCGATCAGCACCACCGCCGGATCATGCGGCAGCGGCCCGTTGAGGCGCAGCCCCCGCCGCACCAGCCCGCGCAGCCAGTCCGAAGGGTCGGGCTCGGCAACATGGACGTTGCTCGTGGGCAGGCCACGGGCGAGCCACCCCTCGAGCAGTGCCGATCCCATGCGACCGCAGCCGACGATCACGATTGCGCCTTGCCCGATGCTGCCGATCATGCCTGACCCCTTCGCCGTCCGGGCGGGAGGTTAGGCGCGGCCGTAGGCCTCTGCAATGGCGACCTGCAGGGCGGATTCGGCTGTGCGCTCGCCCCAGGTGACAAGCTGGAACGCCGGGTAGAAACGCTCGGCCGCCGTCACGGCGGTGGCGATCATGCGGTCGATCTGTTCGGGCCCGGCGAGCTGCCCGCCTGCGAGGCACAGGCCGTATCGCCAGACCATCAGCTTCTGATCCGCCCACCAGGTGAAGGCGCCGCACCAGCAATCGTCGTTGACGCGGTTGAGCAGGTCATAAAGCGCGGGCAGGCCGGCCTCGGGCGGGTCCATCTCGAAGGTGCAGATGAGGCGCAGCGTCTCGTCCCGTCCGGACCATGCGAGGGTCAGCGAATAGGTGCGCCACTGCCCCTCGACCGCCATGGCGATCTGATCGTCCGTGACGCGGTCGAACTCCCAGTCGCGGTGTTCGGCCAGCGTTTCCACGATGTCGATCGGGTGAAGGTCGTCGGCGGTCAGGAATTCCTCGGAAAGCGACATGCCCGGCCTCTTGGGGTTTGTGTTCCGTTGGCTGCCCCATATCGTGCGTGGCGGCCAAGGGGCGGCGTTCTTGGCCTTATCCCTTACAAGATATGGTGGGCCGAAAGCGCCGGGCTGTAAAGGCGATTCTTGTGAATGGTTTGCGACGGCCGGCCGCAACGGCAAGGGGGCGGGCCGAAAGGCCCGCCCCCCGCACCGACCCGGACCCGGGTTCAGTTCAGCGCCTTGTCCGTGATCGCATGCGTCCAGGCACCCACCGGGGGCTTGGAGATGACCGGATCCGACCCGCCCGCCAGCAGGGTTTTCACGGTCGTCTCGTAATCGGCCGGGTCGAGCGCCCCGTTCGATCCGGCGGTGAGCTTGGCCACTTCGCGCATCATCCGTTTCTGATGGGTCTCGCTCTGCGCGCCGGTGTCGTCGTATTCGAGGACGATCATCGCCGCCTCGTCCGGGTTCTCTTCCGCGTATTTCCAGCCCTTCATCGAGGCACGCACGAAGCGCACCATCTTGTCCTCGAAGGCCGGGTCGGCAAGCCGCGATTCAAGGACATAGAGCCCGTCCTCCATCGTCGCCACACCCTGATCGGTGTATTTGAAGGTCACCAGATCGTCGGGGCTGATGCCGGCATCGATGATCTGCCAGTATTCGTTGTAGGTCATCGTGCTGACGCAAGCCGCCTGTTTTTGCAGCAGCGGGTCGACGTTGAACCCCTGCTTGAGCACCTCGACCCCGTCCGCCCCGCCCGTCGTCGGGATGCCGAGCGTCGCCATCCAGCTCAGGAACGGGTATTCGTTGCCGAAGAACCACACGCCCAGCGTCTTGCCCTTGAAGTCCGCCGGCGTGGTGATGCCGGTTTCCTTGAGGCAGGTCAGCATCATGCCCGACGACTTGAACGGCTGGGCGATGTTGACGAGCGGCACGCCCGCCTCGCGCGCGGCCAGCGCGGCCGGCATCCATTCGACGATCACATCCGCGCCGCCGCCCGCGATGACCTGCGGCGGGGCCAGATCCGGGCCGCCCGGCTTGATCGTCACGTTGAGGTTCTCATCCTTGTAGAAGCCCTTTTCCAGCGCGACGTAATAGCCCGCGAACTGCGCCTGCGTCACCCATTTGAGCTGCAGCGTCACATCGTCGGCCGCAAAGGCGGGCGCCGCAAAGGCCGCGGCCACCATGCCAAAAACAAGTTTCCTCATCGGCTTACCTCCATGTCGGGCGTTCAGGCCCGTCCCCGTTGCGAAGGGTGCCAGAACGTCACCCCCCGTTCGATTGCGGCCACAAGGCCGTAGAACACCGATCCCGCGACCGCCGCGACGGCGATCACGGCCCAGACCATGTCGAGCGACAAGCGCCCGACCTCGGTCGAGATGCGAAAACCCATCCCGCGCACCGGACTGCCGAAAAATTCGGCAACGATGGCGCCGATCAGGGCAAGCGTCGTCGCGATCTTGAGCCCGTTGAAGATGAACGGCATGGCGGCCGGCAGGCGCAGCTTCCAGAGCGTCTGCAGGTAGCTTGCGCCATAGGTCGCCATCAGGTCGCGCTGCATCGGCTCGGCGGCCTTCAGGCCCTCGAGCGTATTGACCAGCACCGGGAAGAACACCATCACCACGACGACTGCCGCCTTGGACTGCCAGTCGAAGCCGAACCACATCACGAGGATGGGGGCGATGCCGACGATGGGCAGGGCGGCGATGAAGTTTCCGACCGGCAGCAGGCCGCGTTGCAGGAAGGGCGAGCGGTCGATCACCAGCGCGGTGGCGACGGCGGCGGCGCAGCCGATGGCATAGCCCGAGAGCGCACCCTTGACGAAGGTCTGCACAAAGTCGCCCCAGAGGATCGGCGCCGCCCCCGCCAGCCGCGCGGCGATGGCCGAGGGCGCCGGCAGGATCACCGGCGGGACGGCGAACAGCGCCACCGTCACCTCCCACAGCAGCAGCATCGCCGCGCCGAAGATCAGAGGCACCGCGACCCGCCCGGCCCGCCCGCCCCGCGCCGCCAGAAGCGCATTGGCCCCCCACAGCGCGAACCACAGCGCCAGCACCATCGCCAGCCGGTGATCCACCGCCAGCGCCGCGAGGACCGCCCCGCCCGCCAGCCCCAAGGGAAGGGCGGCGTTCATCGCGCGAACCCCATGCGCCGCAGCGTCACCCGCTGCACCGCGCCGATCGCGCCGACGAGAAGGCCGGCAAGCAGCGCGGCGGTGATGAGGGCGGCCCAGATCTGCGCCGTCTGGCCGTAATAGCTCCCCGCCAGAAGACGCGCGCCGAGGCCGCCCTGCTGCACCGGGATCTCGCCCACGATCGCGCCCACGAGGCTGGCCGCGATGGCGACCTTCAGCGAGGTGAAGAGATAGGGCATCGAGGCCGGCAGGCGCAGCTTCCAGAACTCCTGCCAGCCGCTCGCGTTCCAGGTGCGGAGCTGGTCGAGCTGCATCGCATCGGGGCTGCGCAGGCCCTTGACCATGCCGACGACCACCGGAAAGAACGACAGATAGGCCGAGATGATCGCCTTGGGCACAAGGCCCGTGATCCCCGCCGAGGCAAAGACGACGATGACCATCGGCGCGATGGCGAGGATCGGGATCGTCTGGCTCGCGATGGCCCAGGGCATCACCCCCAGATCCATCGCCCGGTTGTAGACGATTCCGACGGCCAGCAGCAGGCCGAGCCCGGCCCCGATGGCAAAGCCGACAACGGTCGCCGACAGCGTGACCCAGCCGTGATAGACGAGGCTGCGGTTCGACAGCGTCCCCGTCTGCACGATCCCGCGGCGTCCCTCGACCTCCTCGACCCAGGTGGTGCGCCAGAACTCCTGCGCGACCTGATGCGGCGCGGGCAGGCGCGGGCGGTCCTGGCGCATGGCGTCGGCCGCGATCTCGGGCCAGGTGACAGTCGTGCCTGCCCGCGCCGCCTGATCGCGCGTCCACTGGGCGTTCAGCGCGACGGCCCCGGCATACCAGAGCGCGAGGATCGCGGCGATGACGGTCAGGACGGGGGCAAGGCTACGCATCGCCGTCTCTCCGCCCCCGCTGCAGCGCCGCGCCCGTCATTCCACATGCCCGGCGCGCAGACCCTCGCGCACCCGGTGCGCGATGGCGATGAATTCGGGCGTGTCGCGGATGTCGAGCGGGCGCGCCCGCGGCAGGGGGCTGTCGATCACATCGGTGATCCGCCCCGGGCGCGGCGACATCACGACGATGCGGGTGCTCAGATACACCGCCTCGGGGATCGAATGGGTCACGAAGAGGATCGTCTTGCCGGTCTTGGCCCAGAGGTCGAGCAGCGCCTCGTTCAGCCGGTCGCGCACGATCTCGTCCAGCGCGCCGAAGGGTTCGTCCATCAGGAGGATATCGGCATCGAAGGCGAGCGCGCGCGCGATGCTCGCCCGCTGCTGCATGCCGCCCGAAAGCTGCCAGGGGTATTTCCGGCCGAAGCCGGCAAGGTCCACGAGGTCGAGCACCCGGGCCACGCGGGCCTGCCGTTCGGCCCGCGCAAAGCCCATGATCTCGAGCGGCAGCGCGACATTGGCGGCGATCGTCCGCCAGGGATAAAGGCCCGCCGCCTGAAAGACATAGCCATAGGCGCGCGCGCGCCGCGCGGCCTCGGGCGCAAGGCCGTTCACCGTCAGCGTGCCGCCGGTGGGGGTCTCCAGCGCCGCGACGCAGCGCAGGAACGTCGTCTTGCCGCAGCCCGAGGGGCCGATGAAGCTGACGAAATCGCCCCGGCCCACGGTCAGGGTCACGTCCTTCAGGGCCTGCACCGGCCCGTCGGCGGTGCGGAACACCAGATCGACGCCGCTCGCGGCGATGACGGGCGGCGCGGTTTCGGCGCCGGGCGGCACAGGCGGGGGGGCAGTGCGGATGTCAGGCCGCATGATGCCGCCCGGCGCGGTCTTCGGGGCGCGCTCGTCCGCCCGCAGCAGGACGGATCTCCGTGGGCGCAAGGGGGGCGCTGCCCCGCGGCCTGACGGCCGCCCCCCGGAGTATTTGTGGAACAGTGAAACGCAGGCGCTCCATCAGACGCCGCTGGCCGGGATGCCGCTGCGGGCGACGGGGCGGGGTGCGGTCAGTGCCTTCCACGTCGAGAGGGCGCGGTTGACCGGCTGGTGCGCCGCGCGGGCGACGAACTGGCCGTGCCCCTCGCGGGTGCGAACCTCGCCGTCATGCACCGCGACATGGCCGCGGGTGAGGGTGAAGCGCGGCAGGCCGGTGACGCTGTGGCCCTCGAACACATTGTAGTCGATGGCCGATTGCTGCGTTGCCGCGGTGATGGTCCTGGATTTTTCGGGATCCCACACCACGAGATCGGCATCGGCCCCGACCGCCACGGCGCCTTTGCGCGGATACATGCCCATGATCTTGGCGACATTGGTCGAGGTCACGGCGACGAATTCGTTCATCGTGATGCGGCCCGTGCGCACGCCGGTCGTCCACAGCAGCGGCATGCGGTCCTCGAGCCCGCCCGTCCCGTTGGGGATCTTCGTGAAATCGCCGAGCCCGAAGCGTTTCTGTTCCGTCGTGAAGGCGCAGTGATCGGTGGCCACGACCGAGAGCGAGCCCGCGGCGAGACCCGCCCAGAGGCTGTCCTGATGCGCCTTGCTGCGAAAGGGGGGCGACATCACGCGCCGGGCGGCGTGATCCCAGTCGGGGTGGGCATATTCGCGCTCGTCGAGCACGAGGTGCTGGATCAGCGGCTCGCCCCAGACGCGCTTGCCCGCGGCCCGGGCGCGGCGGATGGCCTCGTGCGCCTCTTCGCAAGAGGTATGGACCACGTAGAGCGGCACGCCGGCCATGTCGGCGATCATGATGGCGCGGTTCGTCGCCTCGCCCTCGACCTGCGGCGGGCGGGAATAGGCATGCGCCTCGGGCCCGGTGTTGCCCTCGGCCATCAGCTTGCGCTGAAGTTCCAGCACCACGTCGCCGTTCTCGGCATGGACCAGCGCGACGCCGCCGAGCGCGCCGATGCGGGTGAAGGACGCGAACAGCTCGTCGTCGTTCACCATAAGCGCGCCCTTGTAGGCGAGGAAATGCTTGAAGGTGGTGATGCCGCGCTTCACGATCGCGGGCATGTCGTCGAACACCGGCTGGCCCCACCAGGTCACCGCCATGTGGAAGCTGTAGTCGCAGGTGGCGCGCGCCGCCTTGTTGTCCCAGGCTTTGAGCGAATCGACCAGCCCCTGCCCCTGCCCGGGCAGCGCAAAGTCGATCACCATCGTCGTGCCGCCGGCAAGCGCCGCGCGGGTGCCGCTTTCGAAATCGTCGGCCGAATAGGTGCCCATGAAGGGCATTTCGAGATGGGTATGCGGGTCGATCCCGCCGGGCATGACGTAGCACCCCGTGGCGTCGAGCGTTTCGTTGCCCTTGAGGTTCGGCCCGATGGCGGCGATGCGGCCGCCCTCGATCAGGACATCGGCGGGATAGGTCAGGTCATGGGTGACGATCGTGCCGCCCTTGATGACGGTGGACATGGGTCAGCCTCCTGCAGGCAGGGTTCGGGTCGGGCGGCGGTTCCGGGGGGCGTCAGCCGTGGATGAGGTCGAGCCTGCGCTCAACCCGCTCAAGCCGCTGGTCGATGCGATCAACACGGTTGGAGAGGTTGGCGTATTGCATCTCGAGGATGCCGAGGCGTTCCTTGACCTCGATGAAATCCTGGGAGTGCCGGGCCTGCGTGGCCTGAATGGCCTTAAGCAACTCGAACAGGAGTTCGTTCGACACTTCACTCCGCTTGTCCGCCGCCATGATCCGGTTCCCTTCGCTGCGGCCGAAGATAATCCGCGCGCCGTCACGACACAACCTCGGCCGCTTCCAGCACTGCGTGCAGCAGCACGTCGGTCGCCTTGCCTGCCCAGTCCTTGGTGATGTCCTCGGCCTCGTTGTGGCTCAGACCGTCCTTGCATGGACACATCAGCATCACGGTCGGCGCCACGCGGTTGATCCAGCAGGCATCGTGTCCGGCGCCGGATATGATGTCCATGTGGCTGTAGCCCAGCCGGTCCGCGGCGCGGCGCAGGCTGTCCACCAGCGCCGGGTCGAAGGCAGGCGGGTCGAAAAAGCCCACCACCTCGGCCTCGAAGCTGCAGCCGACACCCTCGGCCAGCGCCGGGCCGACGGCCATCAACTCGGTCACCATCGCCTCCATCACCGGCAGGACATGGCTGCGGAAATCGACCGTGAAGACAACGCGTTCCGGGATGATGTTGCGGCTGTTGGGCCAGACGTCGATCTGCCCGATCGCACCCACGGCATTGGGCTGGTATTTCATCGCGATTGCGTGGACCGCCTCGGTGATCTGCGCGAGCGCCCGGCCGGCGTTGCGACGCATGCGCATCGGCGTCGAACCGGTATGCTGGCCCTTGCCCGTCACGCGGCATTCGACCCAGCGCAGGCCCTGGCCGTGGGTGACGACGCCGATATCCTTGCCCTCGGCCTCGAGGATCGGGCCCTGTTCGATATGCAGCTCGAAGAAGGCATGCATCTTGCGCGCGCCGACGGGTTCGTCCCCGCGCCAGCCGATCCGGTCGAGCTCGTCGCCGAACCGCAGGCCCCGGGCATCGCGCCGGTCGTTGGCCCAGGCCTCGTCCAGCACGCCGGCGAAGACCCCCGAGGCGAGCATGGCGGGGGCGAAGCGCGTCCCCTCCTCGTTCGTCCAGTTGGTGACGACGATGGTGCGGCGGGTCTTGAGGCCGAGGTCGCGCATCGTGCGGATGATCTCGAGCCCCGCGAGCACGCCCAGCACGCCGTCGTATTTTCCGCCCGTGGGCTGGGTGTCGAGGTGGCTGCCGACATAGACCGGCAGCGCCTCGGGGTCGGTGCCCGGAAATTCGGCGAACATCGTGCCCATCCGGTCTACCTTCACCGTGCCGCCCGCCGCCTCGCACCAGGCCTTGAAGCGATGCCGCCCGTCACTGTCGGCATCTGTCAGCGTCTGGCGGTTGTTGCCGCCCGCGATGCCGGGGCCGATCTTCGCCATCTCCATCAGGCTGTCCCACAGCCGCTCCGGGTCGGCTCTGAGGTTCGCTGCGGGTGCTGTCATGGCGCTGTCTCCCGGGCAATCTGCTGCGCATCTGACCATATGGTCAAAAACGAAGCTACACGGGCCGATCCGGGGGTCAACCGTGTTTCCGGGCCGGCGCCCGCCTCGCGGGCAGGTCCGGCGCACGCGCCCAAGATTTGGGCAGCGGGCCGTGACAAACCCCGAGGCCGCGCGGCCCGACCCCGCCGGTCGGGCCGGACAGACGCCGTCGGGCCACCCAAGGGCCCTAACGGAGCCGCTTGAGCACCGCCGCGAGCGTGCCGATCAACGCGTCGATCTGGCCCTTGTCGATGATGAGCGGCGGCGACAGGGCGATGATGTCGCCCGTCGTGCGGATCAGGATGCCGCTTTCATAGGCGTCGAGGAAGGCGGCGAAGGCGCGGCGAGTCGGTTCGCCCGCGATCGGGTCGAGCTCGACCGCGCCGATCATGCCGAGGTTGCGCACGTCGATCACATGCGGCAGGCCGCGCAGCGAATGGAGCGCCTCGCCCCAGTAGGGCGCCAGATCCGCCGCCCGCTGGAACAACCCCTCTTCCCGGTAGGTTTCCAGCGTGGCGAGCCCTGCGGCGCTGGCGACGGGATTGCCCGAATAGGTATAGCCGTGGAACAGCTCGATCATGTGTTCCGGCCCGGTCATGAACGCATCGTGGATCGCGCCGGTGGTCAGCACCGCGCCCATCGGGATCACGCCGTTTGTCAGGCCCTTGGCGCAGGTTATCATGTCGGGGGTCACGCCGAAGAACTGCGACGCGAAGGGTGTGCCCATGCGGCCGAACCCGGTGATGACCTCGTCGAAGATCAGAAGGATGCCGTGCCTTGCCGTGATCGCGCGGAGTTTCTCGAGATAGCCCTTCGGCGGCAGGATGACGCCGGTCGACCCCGCCACAGGCTCGACGATGACCGCCGCGATGGTCTCGGGGCCGTGGAGCGCGACGAGCCGCTCCAGCTCGTCCGCCAGATGCGCGCCGTGTTCGGGCTGGCCGACGGTGAAGGCGTTCTGCGCCGGCAGATGGGTATGCGGCAGGTGATCGACCCCGGCCAGCAGCGTGCCGAAGAACTTGCGGTTGTTCACGATCCCGCCCACCGAGATGCCGCCGAAGTTCACGCCGTGATAGCCGCGTTCCCGCCCGATGAGGCGCGTGCGCGTGCCCTGCCCCCTGGCCCGATGATAGGCGATCGCGATCTTGAGTGCGGTTTCAACGGCTTCCGAGCCGGAGTTGGCGTAGAACACATGTTCCATCCCCTCGGGCGCGATGTCGATGATGCGGTTGGCAAGCGCGAAGGCCGCCGGATGGCCCATCTGGAAGGCGGGGGCATAATCCATCTCGGCCGCCTGCCGGGCGATCGCCTCGACGATGCGCGGGCGGCCATGGCCGGCGTTGCAGCACCACAGGCCCGCCGTGCCGTCAAGCACGCTGCGCCCGTCCTGCGTGGTGTAATGCATGTCCTTGGCGGCGACGAACATCCGCGGCGCCTTCTTGAACTGCCGGTTCGCGGTGAAGGGCATCCAGAACGCGTCGAGATCGTTCGGGGCGGATTTGCGGTCGAGCGCCATTGGCAATCCCTCTCGGCCGCCCGATGCGGCCCGTGACGATGATCGCCCGAGGCTAGCAGAGCGGCGGGGGCAGTCAAGCGAAGGGCGGTCTTGCTTGTGGCCCCGCAGGACAGCGCCGCCCGTTCCCGCCGCCCTTCCCCTCCGTGGCACTTCGGGGCATCCTGCGCCCATGTCCAGGCCGCGCCCGCGCACCCGCATCCAGACCCGCAACCGCGATGCGATCCTCGCGGCCGCGCTCGATGTCTTTTCGGCCCATGGCTTTCGCGGCGCGACGCTCGACCAGATCGCCGATGCCTCGGGGCTGTCGAAACCCAATGTGCTCTACTACTTCCCGTCCAAGGAGGCGATCCACGAGACGCTGCTGACCGACCTGCTGGCCGACTGGCTGCGCCCGCTGCGCGAGATGGACCCGGACGGCGAGCCGGTGGCCGAGATCCTTGCCTATGTCCGCGCCAAGCTTGCCATGAGCCGCGAGCGCCCGCGCGAAAGCCGCCTGTTCGCCAACGAGATCCTGCAGGGCGCGCCGCGCATGGCGCCGGTGCTCGCGGGCGATCTGGCGCGGCTGGTGGCGGACAAGGCCGCGGTCATCCGCGGCTGGGCGGCGACGGGGCGGATCGCCGATGTCCATCCGGTGCACCTGATCTTCTCGATCTGGGCGTTGACGCAGCACTATGCCGATTTCGACGTCCAGGTGCGCACGCTGCTCGGCCCCGAAGACCCCTGGGACGAGGCGGAGCGGCATCTGACGCATCTCGTCACGCGGATGCTCGCGCCCTAGGGGTCGGCGGACGGCGAAAAGCGCGGCGCGGTCTCGGGTTGCCGGCGAGGCCCATCCGTTGCACCATCCCGCCCGGACAAGGCAGGAGGAGGGACCGGCATGGCACGGCTGGCGGGCAAGACGGCGATCGTCACCGGCGCGGCATCGGGGATCGGCCGCGCCATCGCGCTCCGATTTGCCGCCGAGGGGGCGAGGGTGATGGTCGCCGACATCCGCGAAACCCCCAAGGAAGGCGGGCCGACCACGGCCGAGGCCATCGCAGCGGCCGGCGGCCATGCCATCGCGGTGCAATGCGACATCGCCGTCTGGGATGACGTGGACCGGATGGTGACGCAGGCGGTGGTCGAATGGGGCCGGCTCGACATCCTGGTGAACAATGCCGCGCACTGGGCCTCGACCCCGCTGGCCGAAACCACGAACGAGGACTGGCGCGCGGTGATGGCGGTCAATGCCGACGGCTATTTCTACTGTTCCAAACGCGCGGTGCAGCAGATGCTGACGCAGGACGTGGTGAACGAGGCGCGGGGACGGATCGTCAACATCACCTCGCAGCACGGCATGATCGGCTCGCCCGGCGATGTGGCCTACGGGGTGGGCAAGGCGGCGGGCGTCTACCTCACCCGCCAGATCGCCACCGACTATGGCCGCCACCACATCATCTGCAACGCCGTCGCGCCGGGGAAGATTCTTACCGGCCGGCCCGGCGAGGCGGATGACGAAACCCGCCTCGCCTATTCCCGGTCGCGCACGCCCTTCCCCCGGCTCGGCCGGCCGCAGGACGTGGCGAATGCCGCGCTGTTCCTCGCCAGCGACGAATGCACCTATGTCTCGGGCGTCAACCTGATGGTCGATGGCGGCTGGTATGCAAGCTGAACGGGGAGACGGGCGATGCCGATCCTGATCACCGGCGGCGGCGGGTTCGTGATGAGCAACCTCGCCCTGCTGTGGCTGCAGCGCCACCCGGACGACCGCGCGGTCCTCCTCGACACCGGCCCCCAGGACGATGCGCTGCGCCGCTTCCTCGCCCCGGTGGCCGACAGGGTGACCCATGTGCAGGCCAGCGTTCTCGACACCGCCGCCCTCGACCGGATCGGGGCCGAGGCCGGGATCGACCGGATCGTGCACGGCGCCACGATCTCGCTCTCGGCCCGGCGCACCCATGAAGGGCAGGACGTCGCCGATGTCGAACGCGATGCGCCGGCGGCGATCCTCGAGGTCAACTTCATGGGCACGGTGCGCGTGCTTGACCTTGCGCGCAGGATCGGGGGCCTGAAATCCTTCGTCAACGTCAGTTCCGGCGCGGTCTACAACGACTTCGGCCCCGACTACCCGGGCCCCCTGCCGGAGGATGGCTGGGTCCACCCGCCCGAGTTCTACGGCATCGCCAAGCAGGCCGCGGAACGCGCCGTTGCCCGCTATGCCCGCCTCTTCGGCTTTCCGGCCACATCCGTCCGTCCCTCGGGCGTCTACGGCCCGATGGACCGATACCGCCCGACCCGGGTGCACTACTGCCCGCCCTATCTGGCGGTGCACGCCGCGCTGGCGGGGCGGGTGGCGCGGGTCAGCGGCCTCGATGCGGTCGGCGACCACATCCACGCGCAGGACGTCTGCGGCGGCATCATCGCGCTGCTGGAACAGGACGGCTATGCCCATCCGGTCTACAACCTCGCGCAGGGGTCGGCCGTCACGCTGCGCGGCCTGCTCGAAGCTGTGCGCGCCGCCGTCCCCGGTTTCCGCTGGGTCGAGGTGGCGCCGGCCGAGGCCGAGATCGCGATGGACCCGCGCTGGACCGGCGGGCGCTGGGGCGCCTATGACATATCGCGTCTCACTGCCGAAACCGGCTGGCGGCCCCGGCCGCTGGCCCAGGGGATCGCCGACTACGCCGCCTTCGTGCGCGGCTTCGGCGCGACGGCCTGAGGCGGTGGTGGGTGATGAGAGGCTCGAACTCCCGACATCCTCGGTGTAAACGAGGCGCTCTACCGGCTGAGCTAATCACCCTGCGGCGGCCAGACGGGACGGCGGCCGGGCGGGGATGGTGGGCGATAACGGATTTGAACCGCTGACATCTTCGATGTGAACGAAGCGCTCTACCGCTGAGCTAATCGCCCGAAGGGTTTCCCCGGTGGACCGCGTGATAGCGAGGTGCGCCGGCAGACGCAAGAGCCGTTGGCGCGCGCAGGCGCCGGCAGCCGTCACAAGGCGGCGCCACCGGCCCCGGCGTGCCGCAGCGCGTCGGGCGGGGGCGGCTATCGCGCGGTCGCCGCCGAGGAATACCGAACATACCCTAAGCGCAGGCATTGCCGGGCCGCCCTGCCATCGGCGCATGCGGCCAGGCACGGAGCGGGCGGACACGAGCGGCGGCCACGGAAAATTAACCATTGCCATGCAGCATGCTGCCATTCTCAACCCTTAACCGGGATGGCGTGCCTCATGCCCCTCAAGCGCAACAATGTGACCCTGCGCGGCGCTGGATCGTCGACAATCGTCTTCGCCCATGGCTTCGGCTGCAGCCAGGAGATGTGGCGCTATGTGGCGCCCGCCTTCGAGGCCGATCACAGGGTTGTCCTGTTCGATCATGTCGGCGCGGGCCATTCGGACCTTTCGGCCTATTCGGTCGAGAAATACGGCAATCTTGCCGGATATGCGCAGGACGTGCTGGAAATCGCGGCGGCGCTCGACCTGCGCGACGCAACGTTCGTCGGCCATTCGGTCAGCGCGATGATCGGCGTGCTGGCATCGGGCCTGTCGCGCGAGACGTTCTCGCGCCTCGTCCTCGTCGGTCCCTCGCCGCGTTACCTCAATGACGACGGCTATGTCGGCGGTTTCGACCGAAACGAGATCGAGGAGCTGCTGGATTTCCTCGACAGCAACCCCCTCGGCTGGTCCTCGCACATGGCGCCGGTCATCGTCGGCAACCCTGACCGGCCGGAACACGCCGAAGAGCTCAAGAACAGCTTCTGCCGCACGGACCCGGGCATCGCCCGGCATTTCGCGCGCACGACCTTCACGGCCGACAACCGCGCGGATCTTGCGAAGGTCGATGTCCCCACCCTCGTCCTGCAGTGCCGCGACGACCTGATCGCGCCCGAGGTCGTCGGCCGCTATGTCCAGCAGAACATAAGCAACAGCCGGTTCGTGCTGCTCGACGTGACCGGGCATTGTCCGAACCTCACGGCACCGGAAGAATTGATCCGCGAGATCAGAAAATTCATAGCCGCACCATGACGACCGGGGCCGGGCACGATCCGGACGCGCCTCACCCCTGCCCTGTCGCGGCAGACGATTTCGAACTGGCGCCCTTCGGCTATCTCGTGTTGCTGCCGGACGGGCAGTTCCTGCGCGCCAATGCAACATTCTGCCGGTATCTCGGGCACACGCCCGAGACGCTGCGGACCTTGCGGTTCCGCGATGTTCTGACGATCCCGGGCCGGATTTTCTTCGAGACGCATCTTGCGCCGCTTCTCGTCCTTCAGGCGTCCTGCAGCGAAGTCGCGTTCGACTTCATCACACGGACGGGCGGACGACTGCCGGCGCTTGCCAATATCACCGCCGAGCGCGGGATCGACGGTCAGGTGACCGCGCTGCGCGTGGGCGTTTTCGAGGCGACCGACCGGCGCAAGTTCGAGATCGAACTGCTCGAGGCGCGCCGGGCGGTGGAGAGCAAGAACAAGCAGCTCGAACAGCTCAACCTGTCGCTCGCTTCATCCAACGCGAGCCTTGACCGGGCCAACGGCCAGCTCAAGGAGCTTTACGAACAGATGGCGGCCGCGCGCGCCAGCGCGGAGGCGGCAAACCAGGTCAAGACGACCTTCCTTGCCCATATGAGCCACGAGATCCGGACGCCGCTGAACGGCGTGATCGGCATGGCAACGCTGCTGCATGATGCCTTGTCGGACCCCGCGAAAAAGAACATGGCCGCCGTGATCGTCGATTCCGGGACGCTCCTGCTGTCGATCATCAACGACGTGCTCGATCTGTCCAAGCTCGAGGCCGGCAAGATCGATCTCGAGTCGATACCGTTCCGGCTTGCGGACCTGGCCCGGAAGCTGTCGGAGATCTACACGCTCAAGGCATCGGAGAAGAGCGTGGCCTTCGCCATCCGGCTGGACGCCGCCCCGGACGATTCGCGGACCGCAGATCCGGTCCGGGTGATGCAGATCCTGCACAACCTCGTCGGCAATGCCGTCAAGTTCACCGAGAAAGGCAGCGTCACCGTCACGATACGCGCGCGCACGGACGATGCCGTCGCGCTGATCGTCGAGGACACCGGGATCGGCATGACCCAGGAACAGGCCGACCGTATTTTCGAGGCCTTCGCGCAGGCGGACAGTTCGACGACGCGCAAATACGGTGGGACCGGCCTTGGCATGTCGATCGTGCGCGGACTCGTCATGGCCATGGGAGGACAGATCGAAATCGTCTCTGCGCTGGAACGCGGAACGCGTGTCGAGGTGACGCTGCCGTTGCCGCGCGTGGTCGATCCGATCGTCGCAAAGCCTGCCGAAACCAGGATCTCCGACGCGGCGCTCGCGGGCTTGCGCGTTCTGGCTGCGGAAGACAACAGGACCAACCAGCTCGTGCTTTCGGCGATCCTCACGAATCTCGGGGTTCGCAGCACATTCGTCAGCGACGGCGCGCAGGCGGTTGCGGCCTATGATCCTGATGCCTTCGACATCCTGTTTCTTGACGTCTCGATGCCGATCATGGACGGGCCCACGGCACTCGCGCTCATCCGGGCGCAGGAGGACGCGCGATCCCGCCCGATGATCCCCGTCGTCGCGGTCACGGCGAATGCGCTCAAGCATCAGGTTGAGGAATATCTCGCGCAGGGCTTCGACGCCCATCTGGCCAAGCCGATCTCCAAAGCCGATCTCGCCGCCACGCTCGCGACCGTAACGGCCCGGCGCCCGGCGGCACGGGATCGCGCAACGCTGCGGTCCCAGCCGGCATGATCGGCGAGGTAGCGGGCGCCCGGACGATCTGCGACGGGCGATCCGCAACGGCCGTCCCGGACCGGCCGGATGCCGCGCCGCGCGGGCGATCCTGCCGCCGCGAGACCAGCGGCACCGTGACCGACCGGTCCCGGGGCGCCCCCCGGTCCCTACCGCGCGAACCGCTTGTATTTCACCCGCTTGGGCTCGATCGAATCCGGCCCGAGGCGGCGAACCTTGTCGGCCTCGTAGGCCTCGAAATTGCCCTCGAACCATTCGACATGCGCATCCCCCTCGAAGGCGAGGATATGGGTGCAGAGGCGGTCGAGGAAGAACCGGTCGTGGCTGATGATGATCGCGCAGCCTGCGAAATCCTCCAGCGCCGCCTCGAGCGCCTGCAAGGTTTCCACATCCAGATCGTTCGTCGGCTCGTCGAGCAGCAGGACATTCCCCCCCGCCCGCAGCAGTTTGGCCATATGCACCCGGTTGCGCTCGCCCCCCGACAAGAGGCCCACCTTCTTCTGCTGGTCGGTGCCCTTGAAGTTGAAGGCGCCCGCGTAAACCCGGCTGTTCATTTCGAAATCGCCCAGATGGATCACCTCGGCCCCGCCCGAAATCTCCTCCCAGACCGTCTTTTCGGGATCGAGCGCATCGCGCGACTGGTCCACATAGGCCAGATGCACCGTATCGCCGATGCTGATCGTGCCGCTGTCGGGCTTCTCGTCGCCGACGATCATCCGGAAAAGCGTCGATTTGCCCGCCCCGTTCGGCCCGATCACCCCGACGATGGCGCCGGGCGGGACCGAGAACGACAGGTTCTCGATCAAGAGCTTGTCGCCCATGGATTTCGTGAGGTTCTCGACCTCGATCACCCGCGAACCCAGCCGCTCGCCGTTGGGGATGATGATCTGCGCCGCGCTGGCGCGTTCGCGCACGGTCTGGCTCGCCAACTCGTTGTATTTGGCGATCCGCGCCTTGCCCTTGGCCTGCCTGGCCTTGGCGCCCGAGCGGATCCATTCGAGTTCCTTCTCCAGCGCCTTCTGCTTGGATTTGTCCTCGCGCGCCTCCTGCGCCATCCGCTTGGCCTTCTGTTCGAGCCAGGACGAATAGTTCCCCTCATAGGGAATGCCGCGGCCGCGGTCGAGCTCGAGGATCCAGCCGGTGATGTCGTCGAGGAAATAGCGGTCGTGGGTGACGATCAGGATCGTCCCCTTGTAGTCGATCAGGTGCTTTTGCAGCCAGGCGATGGATTCGGCGTCGAGGTGGTTGGTCGGCTCGTCGAGCAGCAGCATGTCGGGCGCCTCGAGCAGCAGCCGGCAGAGCGCCACCCGGCGCTTCTCGCCCCCCGAGAGCGTCGTGACATCCGCATCGTCCGGCGGGCAGCGCAGCGCATCCATCGCCACGCCCACCGAGGCCTCGAGCTCCCACAGGTTCTGGGCGTCGATCTGGTCCTGCAGCGCGGCCATCTCGTCGGCCGTCTCGTCGGAATAGTTCATGGCCAGTTCGTTGTAGCGCTCGAGGATGGCTGTCTTGGACGCGACCCCCAGCATCACGTTGCCCTTGACGTCGAGCGTCGGGTCAAGCTGCGGCTCCTGCGCGAGATAGCCGACCCGCGCGCCCTTGGCCGCCCAGGCCTCGCCTTTGAAATCCTTGTCGATCCCGGCCATGATCCGCAGCAGGGTGGACTTGCCCGAGCCGTTGACGCCCACCACGCCGATCTTGACCCCCGGCAGGAAGTTCAGCTTGATGTTTTCAAAGCATTTCTTGCCGCCCGGATAGGTCTTGGACACGCCGTCCATGTGGTAGATGTATTGATACGAGGCCATATGCCCACTCTCCTGTCACGGGGTTGGCGCCTTCTAGCCCGCCGCACCGCCCGCGGCAACGCCCAGCCGCTTTTCATACCAGTGCCCGGCATGGGGATTGTCGTTGTAGCGCGGAATCGCCGACCACCCGCGGGCGGCATACATCGCCTGCGCCTCGGTCAGCGACGGATGCGTGTCGAGCCGCAGGTGCAAAAGGCCGAGCGCCCGCGCCGCCTCCTCGACCGCGACCATGAGCCGGCCGCCGAGGCCGGTGCCCCGCGCCGTCGGCGCAACCCAGAGCCGCTTGACCTCGCCCCGCCCCGGCCCGTCGGCCGCCAGCGCCACGCAGCCGACCGGGCCATCATCGGTTCGGGCGATCAGGAACACCCCCCGCGGCGGGCGATAGCATGCCGGATCGGCGGGCGGGCCGGGGTCGAACCCGCCCGGAAACCGCCGGGCGAGCTCGGCGAAATAGGCGGCGAGGCAGAGCGCCGCATCGGACCCGGCAGGGTCCGCGGGCGCGATGCGCGCCGGGCTCACTCGGCCGCGGCCTCGGCCGGCGCGACCTTGACCGCCTTGGGCGCGGTGCGGCGCAGCTTGACCACCATCGTGTCGCCGCCGGGCGTTTCCTTGGTCCGGTTGACCTTCGCCTTGCCGAGCGCCGGCAGGTTCAGCCCCTCGCCGTTCGACAGCGCCTCGCCCAGAACTGCGAGCGTCGCCTCGACGATGGCGCGCGCGTCCTTCTTCTTGGCCCCCGACCGCGCCACGACCCGGTCGAGCAATTCGGGCAGCTTGAGCATCGGTGCGGCGTCCGGCGCCGCGACCGGCTCGACCGGCGCGGTCTCGTCGGCGATGGCCTCGGGCGGGGTTTTTCTGGCCTTCGCCATCCTGCGGCTCCCTCTTGCGCCGCACTGGTTGCGGCATGCGCAGGATACCCGGCGGCCGGCGAACTGCAAGCCGGGCGGGCGCCGTGGCGTCCGCCCGGTTCGGCGTCAATGGGCCGTCGCCGCCCCGCCCTCGCCGCCCTTGGCCTTCGCGGCAAGCGCTGCGGCCTCCTCGGCCGCCTCGTCCCATTCCACCGGCTCGGGCTGACGGACGAGCGCACGCTCGATCACCTCGCGCACGTTCGACACGGGGATGATCGTCAGCCCCTCGCGCACATTCGCGGGGATCTCGGTCAGGTCCTTTTCGTTCTCGGCCGGGATCAGCACGGTGGTGATGCCGCCGCGCAGCGCCGCGAGCAGCTTTTCCTTCAGCCCCCCGATGGCCAGCACGTTGCCCCGCAGCGTGACCTCGCCGGTCATTGCCATGTCCTTGCGCACCGGTATGCCGGTCAGGACCGACACGATGGCCGTGGTCATCGCGATGCCCGCCGACGGCCCGTCCTTGGGCGTTGCGCCCTCGGGGACGTGAACGTGGATGTCCACCGTCTCGAACTTGGGCGGCTTGACCCCGATCTGCGGCGAGATGGAGCGCACGAAGGACGACGCGGCGTCGATCGATTCCTTCATGACGTCGCCGAGCTTGCCGGTGGTCTTCATCCGCCCCTTGCCGGGCAGCTTGAGCGCCTCGATCTGGAGAAGATCGCCCCCCACGCTGGTCCAGGCGAGGCCGGTGACGACGCCCACCTGATCCTCCTTCTCGGCGAGGCCATAGCGATACTTGCGCACCCCCAGCATCTTCTCGAGGCTCTCCGGGGTCACCTCGACACGGGCACCCTTGGTCCGCACGATCTCGGTCACCGCCTTGCGCGCCAGCTTGGCGATCTCGCGCTCGAGGTTCCGCACCCCCGCCTCGCGGGTGTAATAGCGGATGATGTCGGTCAGCGCGGCATCGGTGATGACGAATTCGCCCTTCTTGAGCCCGTGGTTGGCGATCTGCTTGTCGATCAGATGGCCCCGCGCGATCTCGCGCTTCTCGTCCTCGGTGTAGCCGGCAAGCGGGATGATCTCCATCCGGTCCAGCAGCGGGCCGGGCATGTTGTAACTGTTGGCCGTCGTGATGAACATCACGTTCGACAGGTCGTATTCGACCTCGAGGTAGTGATCGACGAAGGTGTTGTTCTGTTCGGGGTCCAGCACTTCAAGCAGGGCAGACGCCGGATCGCCGCGGAAATCATACCCCATCTTGTCGATTTCATCGAGCAGGATCAGCGGGTTGGTTGTCTTGGCCTTTTTCATCGACTGGATGATCTTGCCCGGCATGGACCCGATATAGGTCCGCCGGTGGCCGCGGATTTCCGATTCGTCCCGGACCCCGCCGAGGCTGATGCGGATGAACTCGCGCCCCGTCGCCTTGGCCACGCTCTTGCCCAGGCTCGTCTTGCCCACGCCGGGCGGGCCGACGAGGCAAAGGATCGGGCCCTTGAGCTTGGCCGACCGGTTCTGCACCGCGAGATATTCGATGATCCGTTCCTTGACCTTCTCGAGCCCGTAGTGATCGGCGTTCAGCACCGCCTCGGCCCGGCCCAGATCCTTCTTGACCCGCGACTTCACGCCCCAGGGCACCCCGAGGATCCAGTCGAGATAGTTGCGCACCACCGTCGCCTCGGCGCTCATCGGCGACATGGATTTCAGCTTCTTGATCTCGGCCTCGACCTTTTCGCGCGCCTCCTTGGACAGTTGCGTCTTGGCCGCGCGTTCCTCGAGCTCCTTGATCTCGTTCTGCCCCTCCTCGCCGTCGCCCAGCTCGCGCTGGATCGCCTTCATCTGCTCGTTGAGGTAGTATTCGCGCTGCGTGCGCTCCATCTGGGTCTTCACGCGGCTCTTGATCTTCTTTTCCACCTGCAGGACCGACATCTCGCCCTGCATCAGGCCGTAGACCTTCTCGAGCCGCTCGCCGACGTCGAGCGTTTCCAGAAGCTCCTGCTTCTGCGCGACCTGCACGCCCAGATGCCCCGACACGAGGTCGGCAAGACGCGCCGGATCGCGCGTCTCCGACACCGCCGATAGCGCCTCCTCGGGGATGTTCTTCTTGATCTTGGCGTAGCGCTCGAATTCGTCGCCGACCGACCGCACCAGCGCCTCGACCGTCGCGCGGTCGCCCGGAAGCTCGGTCAGCCCTGCGGCCTCGGCCTCGAAATGGCTGTCGTTCCGCAGGAACCGCACGATGCGCACGCGCCGTTTGCCCTCGACCAGCACCTTCACGGTGCCGTCGGGCAGTTTCAGCAGTTGCAGCACATTGGCCAGCACGCCGACCTTGTAGATCCCCTCGGGCTTGGGGTCGTCGATCGTCGGGTCGATCTGCGACGACAGCAGGATCTGCTTGTCGTCGTTCATGACCTCCTCGAGCGCGCGGACCGATTTCTCGCGGCCCACGAACAGCGGCACGATCATGTGGGGGAACACCACGATGTCGCGCAGCGGCAGCACCGGGTAGGATGGGGACAGGGGTTCGTTCATCATGTGTCCTATACTGGCAGGAAGGCGCTGGCCCCGGGGTCGATTGGCGGCGCTCGGCCTTCCCCTGACGAGGCACCATACATGGCGCGCCCTGCGGGTGGTTTCAACACCATCCCGACCCTGCGCCGCGCCGGGGCTTTCGTCCAGCGCCTACCAGCGCCCCGACAGGGCCCGCCACAAGAGGCCGAGCCGCCGGGCGGCCTCGGCCGGGGCGAGCGCGCCGGCCGCGACCAGCCCCGGATCGGCCGCCGCCCGCGCCAGCACGCCAGCCGCCATCCACGCGGGCAAGAGCGCGGGGGCGGCGCTGCGTGGAAGGGCCGCCCGCCGCCGCCGCGCATGGACAAGCCGGGCCCGCGCCGCCCGCGCCAGCGCCGCGATCCCCGACCCGGTGGGATCGGGCAGCGGCGCGCGCCCGCGCGCGGCCAGCGCGGGCACCGCCATCAGCCAGGCCGCCATCCCCTGCCCCGCCGCCACATCGCGCACCAGCCCCTCGGCGGCATCGGGCGCGCCGAGCGCGCGCGTCGCCAGCCACATCAGCCCCCCCGCCGTGGCATCGACATGCGCCTCGAGCGCGGCGGCATCGGCGAAGGGCTCGCGCCAGATGTCCCAGCGCCGCGCGTCCGCCATCCGGTCGAGGATCGCCGCCGCGCCCGCATCCACCAGCCCCGCCGCCGCCGCCAGCACCGGATGCCCCGGCACCGCGCCCCCCGCCCCGATCTCGGCCAGCCGGTCGCGCCACCACTGCACCCGCATCTCGGCCACCAGCGGCTCGGCGCTTGCCCAGGGCGCACGGGCGATCTCGAGGTTGAGCGCATAGAGCGGGATGAGCGCCGCCCGCGCCGCCACCGGCGCGGCAAGCACGGTCGCCCAGCGGTCGGGATCGCCCACTTCGACAAGCGCCGCGCAATGATCGAGGCTCATGGCCGGCCGCGCCCGTTGGCGGTTGCGGTCGCCGCTGGCCGGCCGCGCCCGCGCCGCGGATGCCGGCCCCGGGCCTCAGACCGCCGCGACGCCATCGCGCACCAGCTTCCACACGATCGCCTCCAGCAGCGCCGTGAAACTCGCGTCCACGATATTCGCGCTCACCCCCACCGTGGACCAGCGCCGCCCCTGCCCGTCCTCGCTGTCGATGATGACCCGGGTGACCGCCCCCGTCCCTGTCCCGATGATGCGCACCTTGAAGTCCACCAGCCGCCAGTCGGCGATGCTCGCGCCATAGGGGCCGAGGTCCTTGACCAGCGCCCGCGCCAGCGCATTGACCGGGCCGCGGTCGGTCCCGCTGTCGTCCATGCTCTCGCTGACCGAGAGCCGCTTTTCGCCGCCCAGCTTGATGACCACCACCGCTTCGGACACCGATACCATCCGGTCGTAGCGGTTCTTGCGCCGCTCGACCGTCACCCGATAGCGCTTGACCTCGAAGAACGCCGGCAAAAGGCCCAGTTCCGCCCGCGCCAGCAGCTCGAACGACGCCTGCGCCCCGTCATAGGCGAACCCGTCGTCCTCGCGCGCCTTCACCGTCTCGAGGATCCGGCCCAGCCGCGGATCCCCGGCCTCGACCGCGATCCCCGCCGCCGCCAGCCGCGCCCGCAGGTTCGACTGCCCGGCCTGGTTCGACATCGGGATGACGCGCGCGTTCCCGACCAGCGCGGGGTCCACATGCTCGTAATGCGCCGGGTCCTTGAGGATCGCGCTCGCATGCAGCCCCGCCTTGTGGGCAAAGGCGCTCGCGCCCACATAGGGGGCGCTGCGCAGCGGCACCCGGTTCAGGATGTCGTCGAGCTGGCGCGACAGCCGCACGAGCCCGGTCAGCGCCTCGGGCGTCACCCCCGTCTCGAACCGCCCGGCATAGGGCGGCTTGAGCAGCAGCGTCGGGATCAGCGTCGTGAGGCTGGCATTCCCGCAGCGCTCGCCCAGCCCGTTGAGCGTCCCCTGCACCTGCCGCACCCCGGCATCGACGGCCGCGAGACTGCCCGCCACCGCATTGCCCGTATCGTCGTGGCAATGGATGCCGAGCGCATCGCCCGGCACCGCCGCCAGCGCCGCCTCGACCCCGGCCGCGATCCCGGCCGGCAGCGTGCCCCCGTTGGTGTCACACAGCACGACCCAGCGCGCCCCCGCCTCGTGCGCCGCGGCAAGGCAGGCCAGCGCATAGCCCGCATCCGCCGCCAGCCCGTCAAAGAAGTGCTCCGCATCGAACACCGCCTCGCGGCCCATCGCCACCACCCGCGCAACCGAATCCCGGATCGCCGCGAGGTTCTCGTCCAGCGTCACGCCCAGCGCCCCGGTCACCTGCCCGGCATGCGCCTTGCCGACAAGGCACACTACCGGCGTGCCGGCATTGACCACCGCCGCGAGCACATCGTCGTTGCTCGCCGACCGCCCCGCCCGCCGCGTCATCCCGAAGGCCGCCATCCGCGCCCGCGTCGCCGGGGCGGCGGCAAAGAAGGCGCTGTCGGTCGGGTTGGCCCCCGGCCAGCCGCCTTCGATGTAATCCACCCCGAGCGCATCGAGCGCACGGGCCACCGCGACCTTCTCGGCGACCGAGAACTGCACGCCCTGCGTCTGCTGCCCGTCGCGCAGCGTGGTGTCGTAGAGCCAGAGCCGCTCGGTCGTCATCGTGCACCGTCGAGCATCGCGGCGATCTCGGCCGTTGCCCGGTCGGCGTCCGCGGCGTCCAGCCCGTCGAACCGCGCCGCAGCCTGCCGGTCGCTGCCCACGAACAGCTGCACGCCCGCCGCCGCCGCGCGCGCGCGCAGTGCGTCCGCTTCGGCAAAGGCCCGCGCCGTGCGCAGATCGCCCCAGAGCGCCACGAGCCGGCCGAGCAGGGCGGCATCGATCGCCGCTGCCTCGCCCTCGAGCAGGCCCAGAAGCATCGCCGAGGCCCGCAGGCCCGCCGCATCCCCCGCCGCCGCCAGCGCATGCAGCGCCGCGATGGCGCCGGCCGTGTTCAGATCGTCCGCCAGCGCAGCGAGAACCGCCGGCGACGGACCCGCTGCCGGCTCCACCCCCGCCACCAGCCCCTGCCAGCGGCGCAGCACCGTCTCGGCCTCGGCCCGCTTGGCCTCGGTCCAGTCCATCGGGCTGCGGTAGTGGGTGGAAAGCATGACCAGCCGGATCACCGCGCCCGGCACGCCGCGATCCAGAAGATCGCGCACGGTGAAGAAATTGCCGAGCGATTTCGACATCTTCCGGCCCTCGACCAGCAGCATCTCGTTATGCAGCCAATAGCGCGCAAAGCCGCCCGCGGGATGGGCGCAGCGCGACTGTGCGATCTCGTTCTCGTGGTGCGGAAAGGCAAGGTCGAGCCCGCCGCCGTGGATGTCGAAGCTGTCCCCCAGAAGTTCCCGCGCCATGGCCGAGCATTCGATGTGCCAGCCCGGCCGCCCCCGGCCCCAGGGGCTGTCCCAGCCCGGAAGCCCGGCATCCGACGGCTTCCACAGCACGAAATCCATCGGGTCGCGCTTGTAGGGCGCGACCTCGACGCGGGCGCCGGCGATCATGTCCTCGATGCTGCGGCCCGAGAGCGCGCCGTAGGCCGCATAGCTTTCGACCGCGAAAAGCACATGCCCCTCGGCGACATAGGCATGCCCCCGCGCCACCAGCGTCTCGATCATCGCGATCATGGCGCCGATCCATTCGGTCGCCCGCGGCTCGTGGTTCGGGCGAAGCGCGCCGAGCGCGTCCATGTCGGCGTGATACCAGCCGATCGTCTCGTCCGTGATCGCGCGGATATCGCGCCCCGTCTCGGCCGCCTTCGCGTTGATCTTGTCGTCCACGTCGGTGAAGTTGCGCACATAGGTGACGTGGCCCGCGCCATAGACGTGGCGCAACAGGCGAAACAGCACGTCGAACACCACCACGGGCCGGGCGTTGCCGACATGGGCGCGGTCATAGACGGTCGGCCCGCAGACATACATCCGCACGTTTGCAGGGTCGAGCGGCACGAAATCCTCCTTCGTGCGCGTCGCGGTATTGGTCAGGCGGATGCGGGTCATGGGTTCCCTCCGGGCGGGCCTGCCACGGCGGGGTGCGTTCATCGGGTGGAAGGGGAACGGCCCGCCTGACGGTGTCAGCCGGTAATGCAAGCGGTGGTGGCGAAGCGCGTCCTCATGGCGCCGTGATGGCACCGGCCCGCGATCCTGTCCAGCGGTTTTCGCGCCTGCTTGCCCCGACCGGGTCCCCGTGCCTTGATGCGCCAGCGGCGGAGGGCAGGATGGATCACGACGACTTGCGCGACTGGTCGAAACGGGCGGCCGACTGGGCGCATGCCTATCACGCCGGTCTGCGCGACCGCCCCGTTCGGGCACGGGGCGCGCCGGGTGCGCTCGCCGCTGCCCTGCCCGACAATGCCCCCGAGGCGCCCGAGCCGATGGCGGCGATCTGGGCCGATTTCGAGCGGCTGATCCCCCCCGCGATGACGCATTGGCAGCATCCGCGGTTCTTCGCCTATTTCCCGGCCAATGCCGCCCCCGCCTCGATGCTGGCCGAGCAACTGGCCAATGCGATGGCCGCGCAGGCGATGCTCTGGCAGACCGCCCCGGCGGCGACCGAGCTTGAACAGGTCGTGCTGCGCTGGCTGCAGGGGGCGCTCGGCCTCGGAGGGCATTTCACCGGCACGATCCATGACAGCGCGACGACGGCGACGCTGTCGGCGATCCTGACGATGCGGGAACGCGCGCTCGACTGGGCCGGCAACCGCGACGGGCTGTCGGGGGCGCCGAGGCTGCGCATCTATGTCAGCGAACAGGCGCATTCCTCGGTGGACAAGGCGGTGCGGATCGCCGGGATCGGGCAGGACAACCTCGTGCGCATCCCGACCGACGCGCGCCTCGCGCTGCGCCCCGGCGCGCTCGCGGGTGCCATCGCGGCCGACCGGGCGGCGGGACATCTGCCGGCCGGCGTGGTGCTGGTGGCGGGGGGCACCTCGGTCGGGGCGTTCGATGCCATTGCCGATGCGGTCGCCGTGGCCCGGGGCGCGGGCGTGCCGGTCCATGTCGATGCGGCCTGGGCGGGGCCTGCCATGATCTGCCCCGAGTTCCGGGACCTCTGGGCCGGGGTGGATGGGGCGGATTCGGTCGTGCTCAACCCGCACAAGTGGCTCGGCGCGCAGTTCGATTGCGCGGTGCAGTATCTGGCCGATCCGATGGCGCAGATCCGCACGCTCGGCCTGCGGCCGGCCTATCTCGAGACGCCCGGGCAGGACGCGATCGTGAACTTCAACGAATGGACGGTGCCGCTCGGGCGGCGCTTCCGCGCGCTCAAGCTGTGGTTCGTTCTGCGGGCCTACGGGCTGGAGGGGCTGCGGGCGCGCATCCGCAACCATGTGGCCTGGGCCGGGCGGCTGTGCGATGCGCTGGCGGCGGTGCCGGGGGTGGTGATCGTCACGCGGCCGTCGCTGTCGCTGTTCACCTTCGCGCTCGCGGCGGGGGATGCGGCGACCGAGGCGCTGCTAGCGGCGATCAACGACGACGGGCGGGTGTATCTGACCCAGACGCGCCATGCGGGGCAGTTCGCGATCCGGGTGCAGGTCGGGCAGTTCGACTGCACCGAGGATGACGTGATGACGGTCGAACGGGTGGTGCGCGATCTGACGGGCGCGGCATGATCCGGGCGCTGGTCGCGCTCTGCATCGGGATGCGCGCCGGCGCTGCGGCGGCGCAGGATTGGCCGGCGCCCCGGACAGCGATCAGCACCCTCGCGGGCGTGCTCGACCCTGCCGCCGAGGCGCGCATCGCCGCGCCCATCGCGGCGGCGCGGGCCGATCCGGGGGTCGAGGTCACGGTCGTCACCATTCGAAGCGTCGCCGACCATGCCCCCCGCCTGACCATCGAGGCCTTTGCGTCCGGCCCCTTCAACGCCTGATGCGCGGGCAGCCGGGACCGGAACGACGGCATCCCGATCCGCGTCGCCACCCGCGACCGGTCGCGCAGCCGCACCGCGGGCCGCCACCCGCGGCCGGGTCTCAGGCTGCCGGCACCGGACGGGACGGCAGGGCGGCGGCGAGCGCCGCGGCCAGCTCCGCCCGCTGGAAAGGCTTGGGCACATGGCCGGCGAAACCGGCCGCGAGGAACTGGGCGACCTGATCGGCCATCGCATTTGCGGTGATCGCCACCGCATGCGGCGGCGGCTCGCCCGCATCCGCCGCCCGCGCGCGGATCGCGGCAAGCGCGCCGAGACCGTCGAGCACCGGCATCGAGATGTCGAGCAGAACGATGTCGAACCGGCCCGGCGCCCAGACCTCGACCGCCGCCCGGCCGTCCTCGACGATCACCGCCTCTAGCCCGAAGGTGCGCAGCATGGCCCGCAGCACCGTCCGGTTGGTCGCACTGTCATCGGCCGCAAGGATGCGCAGCCCGGCGAGGTCGACCGGCGCCGTCTCGGCGGGCGGGGCGGGCGGCGGCTCGGCCGCTTCGGGCAGCGGCAGCGTGACCGTCACGCGGGTGCCCTGCCCGGGGCGGCTGGCAACCGCGATCGTGCCGCCCATCATCCCCACCAGACGCCGCACGATCGACATGCCGAGCCCGGTGCCGCCGAAGCGGCGCGTCACGCTGCTGTCGGCCTGTTCGAAATCCTCGAAGACGCGGGCGCATTGCGCCTCGGTCATGCCGATGCCGGTATCCTCGACCGTCAGGACGACCGGCCCGCCCGGCGCGGCGGCGATGGTGATGCCGACCGCCCCCGCCTCGGTGAACTTGACCGCATTCGACACGAGGTTGTGGAGGATCTGGGTCACCCGCAGCGGATCGCCCAGCCGCGGGCGGTGGGCATCGCCCGTCGCCACGACGCGGAAATCCAGCCCCTTTTCCTCGGCGCGCAGGCCATGCAGGCCCGATACCCGCCCCGCGATCTCGGCCGGGCGGAAGGGGATGCATTCGAGGTCGAGCCGGTCGGCCTCGATCTTGGACACATCGAGGATGTCATTGAGCACGTTGAGCAGCAGCGCACCGGATTCGCGGATCGTCGCGACCATCCGGGCCTGCTCGGGGTCGGTCACCGACCGCTCGAGCACCTCGGCCATGCCGAGCACGCCGTTGAGCGGGGTGCGGATCTCGTGGCTCATGTTGGCCACGAAGCGCGTCTTGGTCCGGCTCGCCGCCGCGGCCCGTTCGGCGGCCTGGCGCAAGGCCTCCTCGGCCGCGAGGCGCTCGGTGATGTCGGCGATCGCGCAGACCACGCGCGCCGGTCCGCGCCCCGGATCGGTCGGCGCCGCGTTGACCGCGATCGCCCGCCGCGTGCCGTCCGGCCAGAGGATCGAGAAGCGCACATCGCGCACCGCCGCCCGCTGCGCACGCACCTGCGCAAAGGGCAGATGCCCGGTGTCGAAGGGCTTGCCGTCGATGCCCGCCACGCCCCATGCCGGATCGTCGAAGCGCCGCCCCTCGATATCGGCCTGCGGGCGACCGAGGATCCGGCAGGCCTCGGCATTGGCAAAGACCATCACGCCGGCCGCGTCGATCGCGATGATCCCCGAGATCGACGTGTCCATCAGCGTCGCGAGGTAGTCGCGATCGGCCGCCAGCACAGCCTCGAGGCCCGCGCGGTCGGTCACGTCGAAGGCGTGGATGACCCAGCCGAGCACGCCGCCGCGCCGGTCGAGCGGGCCCGAGATCGGCAGCACCAGCATCTCGAACCGCCGCCCGCCCGCGGCGATCGGCGTGGCGCGCCGGTCGGCGGCGCGTGCGGCCAGCATCGGGCCGGCAAATCCCACGACCGGCCAGGAGGCGAGCCGCCCCCCGACAGCCGCCGCGGTCGCCCCGAAAGCCTCGAGCGCGGCCGGATTGGCTGCCGCCACCGTCCCGCCGGCATCGATCACGAGGATCGGGTTGCGGGTTTCGTAGAAAAGCATGTCCTTGGCGATGGTGCCGATGTCGAAGACCCGGTTGGTGAAGATCAGCCCGGTAAAGACGAACAGCACGAAGGAAAACAGGAAGGGCGTGGGATCGAACCCCATCAGGGTGAAGCCGAAGGCGACGTAACCGACGTTGCCCGCCAGCGGCACCAGCGTGATGAACAGCATCAGCAGGAAGAAACTGCGATAGGCGTGATGGGCAAGGAACGCGCCTGCCGCGCAGATCGCCACCGCCGCCACCATGATGACGTAGAGATATGTCGCTGCGACGTAGAAGAGCGGGCCATGGTCGAACACCACGCTCGGCCGGCCGCCGAGCGTGACCATGCGGGTCTGGGGTCCGTAGAACAGCCCGTGCCAGGGGTTGGTCAGCGCCGCCGCCGCGACCACAAGCGGCACGAGGATGAGGAGGGCCCGCGTGGTCGCGCCGGGCACCCGTGTCCGGGCGAAGGCATAGTCGGCCAGGAACAGCGCCCATGCGGTCGGCAGCAGCGTGATGCCGGGCCAGGCGAGATAGGCAAAGAACAGCTTGCACCGGAATTCGGTCGCCCAGAGTTCGAGCCCGGCCGCGCCGAGCCAGACCAGCATCGCCACGAAGGTCAGCAGGAAATAGGTCTTGCCGAAGAAGAACCTTTGCGCCCGGACCCACAGCAGCAAAAGCAGGACGCCGGCCCAGACCGCAAGCACCGCGAAGACGGGGGGATCGAGGCTCCCCGGCGGCAGGCAGGCGGTCATGCCGCAGGCCCCCCGGGCAAGCAGCCGGGCGGGCCGCATCGGGGCGGGCGCGGGCGGGCCATGCCGCTGTCTCCGTTGCTGGGCGTTCGGCACCTGTGGTTAGCGGCAGGTGCTGAACAAGCCATTAACCGCGCCTCACGGGGTGGTCCTCACGGTGTCGCGCTTACCGGGCCTTGAACAGCCCGCCGAGCACCCCGCGCACCAGCGCCTGCCCCGAGCGCGTTCCAAGCTGGCGGGCGAAGGACTTGGCGAAGGCGTCGGTGACGCTGTCCGAACTGCGCGCGCGGGGGGCGGAAGCCGGGCGGCCGGCGCGTTCGGTCGGGCTGTAGCGGCGGGCGGCGTTGAATTCGCGCCCGGCCTCGGGCGGGCGGGCCGCGGCCGCGGCCTGCTGCGCCTCGGCGGCGGCCGCGCGCGCGGCGGCCTCGGCGCGGCGGGCGAGCATTTCATGCGCGCTGTCGCTGTCCACCACCCGGTCGTAGCGCCCGGCGAGCGGCGAGGCGGCGATCAGCGCCGCGCGTTCGGCCGGCGCGATCGTGCCGAGACGGGCGGCCGGCGGGCGGATCAGCGTGCGCTCCACCATGCCCGGCGCGCCGCGTTCCGCCAGGAACGACGTCACCGCCTCGCCGGTGCCGACATCGCGGATCGCCGCCTCGGTCGAGAAACGCGGGTTGGCGCGATAGTTCTGCGCCGCGAGCCGCAGATCGCGCTGGTCGCGCGCGGTATAGGCGCGCAGGGCATGCTGCACCCGGTTGCCGAGCTGGCCGAGCACGGTATCGGGCACGTCGCCCGGGTTCTGGGTGACGAAATAGACCCCCACCCCCTTGGACCGGATCAGCCGCGCGACCTGCTCCATCTTGTCGATCAGCGCCTTGGGCGCGCCGTTGAACAACAGATGCGCCTCGTCGAAGAAGAACACGAGCCGCGGCCGGTCGGGATTGCCGACCTCGGGCAAGGTCTCGAACAGCTCCGACAGCAGCCACAGAAGGAAGGTCGCATAAAGCCGCGGCGACAGCATCAGCCGGTCGGCGGCGAGGATGTTGATCCGCCCCGCGCCCGCATCGTCGCGGGCCATCAGATCGGCGATATCCAGCGCCGGCTCGCCGAACAAAGCCGCGCCGCCGTCGTTTTCCAGCACCAGCAGCTTGCGCTGGATCGCCCCGACGCTGGCGGGCGATACATGGCCCCAGCTCTGCGCGATGCCGCGGGCGTTCTGCGCGACAAAGCCGAGGATCGCGGTCAGATCCTTGAAGTCGAGCAGCGGCAGCCCCTCGTCGTCGGCAAGGCGGAAGGCGATGTTGAGCACGCCTTCCTGCGCCTCGGTCAGATCGAGCATCCGCGCCAGCAGCAGCGGCCCCATCTCGGACACCGTCGCGCGGATCGGATGGCCCTGCTGGCCCCAGATGTCCCAGAACGTCACCGGGAAGGCGCGATAGTCGAGGTCCAGCCCGATCGTGCGGGCGCGCGCGGCAAAGGCGGCGTGCAGCTTGCCCTCGGGCGATCCGGGCAAGCCCAGCCCTGCCAGATCGCCCTTCACATCGGCGAGGAACACCGGCACCCCCGCGGCCGAGAACCCCTCGGCCAGGACCTGCAGCGTCACCGTCTTGCCCGTGCCGGTCGCCCCGGCGATCAGCCCGTGGCGGTTGCCGAACTTGAGCAGCAGGTGCTGCGGCGAGCCGTAGCCCTCGCCCCCGCCGCCCACGAAAATCGCCTCGTCCGCCATCACGCCCCCGTTTCATGCCCTTGCCGCGCGGCCCGACAATACAGCGTTAACACCTGCCTGCCATCCTCAACTGGCCCGGCGCATTGTGGCGGTGCGCGGGCGGTACTTCCTCCCTGTCTGACTGGCCGCGCCTTGCAAGGGCGCGGCCTTTTTTTCATCTTTTCCGCTGCTTCCGGGACCGATTTCCCGGTTGACGACACGCGGCAACGCCCCTAGCCTCTCGGGATCGTCGGCCGGTCCGACAGGGAGCCTACAAGAAACGGGAAAAGGGTCCGATCCCGGGCCCTTTTCTGCTGGGCGGATCGCCGCGGAACAGGTTGCCGCCGCCTGCCGCCGTTTACAGTGCGTTTCGGCCTGACACTCCGGCAGACCCGTGCTAGAGCGGGCCGACACGTCTCTGACCGGAAGCCTCTTATGTCCCATATCCGTTCCGTGCTTGCGGCACCGCTCGCCGCAGTCGCTGCGCTGTCCCTTGCCCTCGGCGCCTTCGCGCAGACGCCGGCACCCGCCCCGCGTCCCGCCACCGGGGCGCAGGCCGACGTGCCCGCGCTGCCGCCGACGGCAGCGACCGACCTGTCGCTCGGCGAGGTGGTGGACGACGAATCGCCGGCGGGGACCAACTATGTCGCGGCCGAGTTCGGCGACTGGCAGCAGACCTGTTTCAAGACCGAACTCGAGGCCGATCCCTGCGAGCTCTACCAGCTGCTCAAGGACCAGTCGGGCAATACCGTCGCCGAGATCAGCCTCTTCGGCCTGCCGCCCGGCACGCCCGGCGGCGCGGTGGCCGGATCGAGCATCATCACCCCGCTCGAAACCTTCCTGCCGGCGCAGGTCACCATCCGCGTCGACAGCGGGCAGGCCAAGCGCTATCCCTTCACCTTCTGCGCCGCACTCGGTTGCGTGGCGCGGGTCGGCTTCACGGCCGAGGAGATTGCGGCCTTCCGGCGCGGCAGCAAGGCGACGATGATCATCGTGCCGGCGCTCGCGCCCGACCAGCAGGTGGTCATCGACATCTCGCTGCGCGGCTTCACGGCCGGGTTCGAGGCGGTGAACAAGGCGAACGCGGCCGCCGATGCCGCCGCCAAGGCCGCCGCCGCAGCGACCGCGCCCGCCGCGCCCTGACCGCCGCCGCCCCGCATCCGGGGCGGCCCTCTCAGACCGGGCCTCTCAGACCCGGCCCACTCAGACGCGGCCCCCTCAGACGCGGCGCAGCGCGATCACCGCGTTGAGGCCGCCGAAGGCAAAGGCGTTCGACAGCGCCGCCTCCACCCGCGCCTCGCGCGCGACATTGGGCACCACGTCTAGCGCGCATTCCGGGTCGGGCTCCTCATAGCCGATGGTGGGCGCGATCACGCCCTCGCCAAGCGCCATGAGGCAGGCCAGAAGCTCCACCGCCCCCGTCCCGCCGATGCAATGCCCGTGCATCGCCTTGGTCGAGCTGATCATCAGCCGGTCGGCGTGATGACCGAAGGCATGGGCGACGGCGGCGCATTCGGTCTTGTCATTGGCCGCCGTGCCGGTGCCATGGGCGTTGATGTAACCGACATCCTCGGGGCTCAGCCGCGCATCGCGCAAGGCACCGGTGATCGCCCGCTCGGCCCCCTGCGCCGAAGGCATCACGATATCGGCCGCATCCGAGGTCATGCAGAACCCGACCACCTCGGCCAGCATCGGCGCGCCGCGGGCCCGGGCATGATCGTAGTCCTCGAACACGAACACCGCCGCGCCCTCGCCCTGCACCATGCCGTCGCGGTTCGCGCTGAACGGCCGGCAGGCGGATTTCGACATGACCCGCAGCCCTTCCCAGGCCTTGATCCCGCCGAAGCACAGCATGGATTCCGACCCGCCCGTGACCATTGCCTGCGCCGCCCCGGACCGCACCATCTGGAACGCCAGCCCCATCGCATGGTTGGAACTGGCGCAGGCGGTGGCGACCGTGAAGGACGGCCCGCGCAGGTTCCATTCCATGCTGACATGGCTTGCCGCCGCGTTGTTCATCAGGCGCGGCACGACGAAGGGATGGACGCGGTTCTTGCCCTCTTCATAGACGGCGCGATAGTTTTCGTCCCAGGTGGTGACCCCGCCCCCGGCGGTGCCGAGCACGACGCCCGCGGCCAGGCCGAGTTGATCCGAGAAATCGATGCCCGACTGCGCGATCGCCTCGCGCGCGGCATGCAGCGTGAACTGGGTGAACCGGTCGTAAAGGGCGATCTGCTGGCGGTTGAAATGCGCGCCCTCGTCCCAGCCCTTGACCTGACCGCCGATACGGATGCCGAGCCGTTCCTTGTCGCGCACCTCGATCTCGGCAATGCCGCAGCGTCCCTCGCGAAAGGCCTCATAGGTGCCGGGCACGCTGTCGGCCAGCGCGTTCACCGTGCCCGCACCGGTGATGACGACGCGCCTCATGCCGGTTTCGCGGCGACGAGGCCCTCGACCGCGCGGATGATCGCCTCGACCGAGGAGATGTCGAATTCGGACTGGGCGGGGTCGTTGGCGTTGTAGGGCACGCTGATGTCGAACGCCTCCTCGATCGCGAAGATCGATTCCACGAGTCCGAGGCTGTCGATCCCGAGATCCTCGAGGCTCATCTCGGGCTTGACGTCCGACACCTCGAGCACCGCCTGTTCGGCGATGATCGCGATCACCCGATCCCGCACGCTCTCGGCCATGATGCTGCCCCCGCTGCCAGTGTCCGCGGCACGCTATGGACCGGATGCCCCCTGCCCCGCAAGGGGCGGCGGGATCAGCGCGGCATCGCCGCCGGGTCGACGCCCGCCTTCACGAGCGCCGCCAGGATCGCGCCGTCGCGCCCGTAGATGTCGCGGCGAAAATGCAGCTCGCCCTTGGTGCCGGTAAAGGCGGTGCGATAATCGAGGTGAATGGGCACCGGCTCGGCCAGGAAGATGCGTTCCTGCCGCCCGCTGTCGAGCACACGGTGAAAGGCGGCGCGCGGATCGGCCTCCTGCCGGGCCAGCAGGACATAGGCGAAATCGAACGGATCGTTCAGCCGCACGCAGCCCGACGAATAGGCCCGGCTTTCGCGCGCGAAGAGATGCCGCTCGGGCGTGTCGTGCAGGTAGATCGACCACGGGTTGGGGAACATGAACTTGACGCGGCCGAGCGCATTGGTCGCGCCCGGCGGCTGGCGCAGGTTGAACGGAAAGTTGCGCGCCGAATAGGCGGCAAAGTCGATCTGGTCGCGCGGCACCACGCGCCCGCGCGCGTCCACGACCTGCAGATGGCCGAGCGCGTTGGGGTTCGACTGGAGCTTGGGCAGGTAGTCGCGCCGGATGATCCCCGGCGGCACCGTCCAGTCGGGATTGACCTCCATATAGGTCATCAACCGGCTGAATTCGGGCGTGTTCTTCTCGGCCAGCGTCGCGCCGATCACCGCCTTGGTCGCGAAGGTCACCTTGCCGTCGTCGATCACCTTGGCGGAAAAATCCGCGAGGTTGACCCAGATGTGCCGCGCGCCGCGGTCGGCGCCCAGCCAGCGCTCGCGCTCCATCGCCACCGCGATCGCGCCGAGCCGGTCGGCCAGCGGCACGTTGATCGCCGCGATCGTCGCCTCGCCCGCAACGCCGTCCGGGGTCAGGCCATGGGCAAACTGCACCGCCTGCACCGCCGCGGTCAGCGCCGGGCCATAATCGGCCGCGGCGGTCGGCGCGAGATAGCCCATCCGCACAAGACGGTCGCGCAGCGCGATCACGCCGGGCCCCGTGTCGCCCGGGCGCAGCGCGCCGGACGGCACCGCCGGGCCCCATCCACCCTGCGCCGCGACCGAAACGAGCGTCATGCGCGCCCGCACCAGCCGGGCGTATTCCTCCGTCGCCGGCATCAGCGCGCGCAGGAACGCCGCCGGTTCGGCCGCCGCGGCAAAGGCCTCCAGCGTCTCGGCCGGATCGGGCGGCGCCACCTCGCGCAGCAGTCCGGGGTCGATCTGGCGCGGCACGAGCACCCCGGCGCGCGCGGCGCGCACATGGCGCAGGAAGGCCCGCGTCATCGCCACGTCGAGCCGCCCGCGGTCGCCCTCGCTGCGCGCGGCGGCAAAGGCCGACCGCAGCGCCTCGCCATCGCGCAGCGGCAACCCGTGCAGCGGCGCCGCCGCCAGCGCCGCCATCAGCGCGGCGCGCCGCGGCGCATCCTCGGCCCCGGTCCAGAACGGCGCATAGTCCCGCCCGCGGTAAAAGGCCGACAGGACGGGATCCTCCGCCACCGCCGCCGCCACCGCTTGCCGGAACGGCGACACCAGGCGCGGCAGCCCTGCCTGCAACGCCACCCCCGCCGCCGCCATGGGCGAGCCCTGCGCCGGCGCGACGGACGGGTTCAGCGCCGCCAGAACCGTTGCCCCTGCAAGGACGAGCGACCGCGTGGCACGGGAGGGCGAGGGGCACTGTCGAAGCATTACATATCCTTGTCGGCCGCCGGGGCGGGCATTGCGCCTGCGCGCCAAGGGTGACGCCTCGCCGATATGCTGTCCATTCACGACGGCGCGCGGACGTCACATTGCCGGCACGCCCTGTGGCCGGGGCGCAACGCCCGCGGCCGAAACGGGCAGCACGGCGGCGCGCGCGGGACCGATTGCGGCGGATTCAGCAAAAATTCGCCTATCCGGGCCAGATTGGCCAAAACCATGCATGGAGCGGGTTGGGCCTTTGAAAAAGCCATGGCATACCGGATGGGCATTTGGGGATGCACACGGCAGATGGAACAGAAGGCGCGCGGCCGAATGGCGGACGCGCCCCACGGGGACAGGCACGCACAGATGACAGACGAGACCAGCGCAGGCCGCCACGCGGCCGTTTCGCGGCGGCGGCTACTGGGGATTTTCGCGGCGGGGATCGTCGCCGCCGCGCCGACCTATTCGAACGCCTTCGGCATCCTGCGCGGCGCCGGCGACATCCGCCGCCTGCGCATGCACAACGGCCGCTCGGGCGAGAGCATCGACACGATCTACTGGCTGGAAGGCAAGTATATCCCCGAGGTGATGAAGGAAATCAATCACTTCATGCGCGATGTGCGGTCGGGCGCCAGCCGCAGCATCGACCCGCGCACGATCGATATCATCGCGGCGACACACCGCATCCTCGACGTGACCGAACCCTACATGCTGCTGTCGGGCTACCGCTCGCCGGCCACCAATGCCACGCTGCGCGCCCGGTCGCGCGGGGTGGCCAAGGATTCGCTGCACATGCGCGGGCAGGCCGCCGACCTTCGGCTCAAGTCGCGGTCGGTCAACCAGATGGCCCGTGCGGCCGAGGCCTGCGCCTCGGGGGGCGTCGGCCGCTATTCGCGCTCGAACTTCGTGCACATGGACTGCGGCCCGATCCGCACCTGGGGCGGCTGAACGGTCAGGCCGGCGCTTGACCGGCGCGGCCCGCCTGGGCAACCCTCGCATGACCGGGGGGGCGCCATAATGGCCGAAGCACCGCATGTCACCATCGACCGCGCGACCTTCGCCGCCGATCCCTATCCCGCGCTTGCCGCGATGCGCGCGCAGACGCCGATCTGCTACGTCCCGGAACTCGGCGCGACGCTTCTCACCCGCCGCGCCGACATCCACCGCGAGGAAAAGCGCGTCCATGTGCTGTCCTCGCACCAGCCGCAGGGGCTCATGACCCGGCTGATGGGCGAGAACCTGATGCGCAAGGACGGCGCGGCGCATCAGGCCGAACGCCGCATCCTCTTCCCCGCGCTCTCGCCGCGCAGCGTGCAGGACCGCTGGCTGCCGCTGTTCCGCGATGCCGCGGGCCGGCTGCTGGACGAGCTCGCACCGCGCGGGCGGGCCGATCTGGTGACAGACTATGCCATGCCGCTCGCCGGCGCGGCGCTCGTGGCGATCACCGGCCTCGCCCGGATGACGCCGGCGCGGATGGACGCGGTCAGCCAGGCGATGATCGACGGCTGCGCCAATTATGCGGGCGACGAGACCGTCGAGGCGCGCTGTCATGCCGCCACGGCCGAGATCGACGCCGAGATCGACGCGGCCCTCGCCGACGCCCCCGAGATGAGCGTGCTGCGCGTGCAACGCGACGCGGGCCTGCCGATGGCCTCGATCCGCGCCAACGTCAAGCTCGTGATCTCCGGCGGGCAGAACGAGCCGCGCGACGCGATCGCCGGCACGATCGCCGCCCTGCTGATGCACCCCGAGGCGCTTGGGCACATCCGTGCGCGCCGCTGCGACTGGGGCGCGGCCTTCGACGAATATGCCCGCTGGCAGGCGCCCATCGGCATGTCCCCGCGCCAGATCGCCGCCCCCGACACGATCGGCGGCCTGCGCTTCGAGACCGGCGATCGCGTGTTCCTGATGTTCGGATCGGCCGGACGGGACGAGGCGGTGTTCGACAATCCGGACCGCTTCGACATCCTGCGCGACACCGGCCCGGCGATCCCCTTCGGCGCAGGGCCGCATTTCTGCGCCGGCGCCGCCGCAGCCCGCGCGCTGATCGTGACGGTGGCGCTGCCCTTGGCCTTCGCCCGCCTGCCTGGGCTGCGCCTGACAGGCGATGTGCGCTGGCACGGCTGGGCCTTCCGCGGCCCCGCCGCCGTGCCGGCCGCCTGGGACGCCTGAGCCGTTTTCGCCCCGCCCGGCCTTTCCGCCGACCCGCCGCCGCCCCATATCCCGTCCATGCTCAAATTCTCCCCCTTCCTTCTCGCGCTGGCCTACGGGGTGCTGATCTACCTGTTCTCGGCCTGGCGGACGAACCGCGAGCTCGACGCCCGGTCGAGCGAGCTGGCCGACGCGCGGCTCAAGGCGCTGACCGACCGCATGGCAGCCGCGCTCGACATCCCGCGCATCCGCGTCTTTCTCTACGAGATCGAGCCGGTGAACGGCCTTGCCGCCCCCGACGGCCGCATCTTCATCACCCGCGGCTTCTACAACCGCTACCGTTCGGGCGAGGTGACGGCCGAGGAGTTGTCGAGCGTGATCGCCCATGAGCTCGGCCATGTCGCCCTAGGCCATACCCGGCGGCGGATGATCGACTTTTCCGGCCAGAACGCCGCCTTCGTGGCCCTCGTCGCGCTGCTGACCCGCTTCATCCCGGTGATCGGCCCTTTCGTCGCCGTCTGGGCCGCCCGTCTCGTGACCGCGATGCTTGCCGCGACCCTCTCGCGCGCCGACGAATACGAGGCCGACGCCTATGCCTCGGCCCTGCTGGTCCGCGCCGGTATCGGGACCGCGCCGCAGAAATCGCTGTTCCGCAAGCTCGAACACCTGACCGGAATGCGCCCGGGCACGATCCCGGCCTGGCTGCTCAGCCACCCCAGCACCGAGGCGCGCATCGCCGCGATCGAGGCACGAGAGGCGCGCTGGACGGCCCTGCCCGGGTCCTGACCGTCCGGGTCCTGGCTGCCCCGTCTCGCCGCAGAAGCAACCGGCCGTCCCGGTTCAGCCTGCGGGAGCCTCCGGCGGGGATATTTAAGCCAGCCTGAAGGGTGCGCGCTGGTGCAGGCGCCCTGCGGCCGGATTTGATCGGCCAGCGGTCGTCGTGCCCGCCCCTGCTTTCAGGCTGGCCCAAATATCCCCGCCGGAGGCTCCCGCAGGCGCCGCATCCCGGACCTTCGGTCAGCGCGCTTCGGCCATCGCCTTGCCCAGTCGCGGCAGGCGCAGGCGGCGCAGGAAGCTGCGGCGGTCGCGGTGCATGCCGGTGAATGCTTCCGCGGCGGTGCGTTCGGCATCCACTGCGCCCGCGACGATGCCCGGCCGGTTGGACCAGAGTTCCCACAGGAAACCGTCAGGGTCGCGCCGCGCGATCCCCTCGGCGGCGAGCGTGCCGCGGGGGAAATCGGCGGCGTTGAAGGTGAGGATGGCGTCGGCGCCGGCCGCGGCAGCGGTCGCGAGCACGTGGATGTCGCTCGGGTCGGGCAGGTGCAGACGCGCTTCGAGACCTGGCGCGGGCGGCACCAGCGCGGCCGGGAATGCGGCGCAGGCCGCGGCGATTTCGCTTCGGGCCTGCGCCTCGGCGCCGGGGCCGAGCTTGCGGGTCGCGCGGGCCCATTCCTCGAGGATGCGGGCCGACCAGAGCGGCACGAAGAGGCCGGCGCCCGCGCAGCGCAGCAGGATGCCGCGCAGCCCCGTCGGGTAGAGGACGCAGGCATCGAGAACGACGCGGGGCGTCATCCGTCCAGCCGGAAGGCCAGCGCCTTGAGGTATCCGGTCTCGGCCAGTTGGGGCAGCACCGGGTGGTCCGGCCCGGCAAAACCGGTGTGGACGATCTGTCCTGCCCGTCCCGCGCGGCCGATGCCGCGCGTGCAGGCCTGCCGGAAGGCGCCGAGGTCGGCGGCATGGCTGCACGAACAGAGCATCAGGAACCCGCCCGGTTCGACCAGTGCGGCAGCGAGCCGCGCGATGCGCTCATAGGCGCGCAGGCCCGCCTCGAGCGCGGGCTTGGCGGGTGCGAAGGCGGGCGGATCGCAGATCACGAGGTCGAACCGGGCACCTTCGCCGGCCAGCGTCTCGAGCATGGCGAAGGCATCGCCCTGCCGGGTGGCGAGCCGGTCCGCGGTGCCGCCGGCCGCCGCGCCCTCGGCGGCGAGGGCAAGCGCCCGGGCCGAACTGTCGACCGCGAGCGCCGAGGCCGCCCCCGCCGCGAGGCAGGCGAGCGCGAAGCCGCCGACATGGGCGAACATGTCGAGCACGCGGCCGCCCGGGGCAAGCGCGGCCGCGAAGGCGTGGTTGGGCCGCTGGTCGTAGTAGAGCCCGGTCTTCTGCCCGCCGAGCAGGTCCGCGCGGTAGATGGCGCCGTTCATCGGCACGTTCACGGGTGCGTCGAGCGCACCGGCGAGCAGCGCGACCTCGTCCCCCAGACCCTCGAGGCTGCGGGTGCGCCCGCTGCCGTTCTTGACGATCGTCGTCACCCCCGTCACCTGCCGCAACGCCGCGGCTAGGGCGGGCAGATGCGTCTCGGCCCAGGCCGCGTTCGGCTGGATCACGGCCGCATCGCCGAAGCGGTCGATCACCACGCCCGGCAGGCCGTCGGCCTCGGCATGCACGAGGCGGTAGTATGGAGCGGGAAAGAGGCGTCGGCGCAGGGCCAGCGCCCGGTCGAGGCGCGCGACCAGCCAGGCTTCATCCACCACCGCGGCCGGGTCGCGGTCGAGCATGCGGGCGGCGATCTTCGACGCCGGATTGACCGTCACGAGGCCGAGCGGCGCGCGTTCGGCATCCTCGAGCACCGCGAGCGTGCCCGGTGGCAGCGCCTGGGTGCGGCGGTCGAGCACAAGCTCGTCCGCATAGATCCAGGGAAACCCGAAGCGGATCGCGCGCGCCTCGGCCTTGGGCCGCAGGCGCACGGTGGGCCGGGTCGGGGGCTGTTCGGCGGGCTCTTCGGCGGGATGCGGCGCGGGATCGGTCATCCCCGCCCCATAGCGGGGCGGGGCGGTGTGCGGAAGGGGTCAGTCGCGGATCGGGGCCGTGCGCGCGATCGTTTCGTTCTTCATCGATACCGCCGTCACCGCAAGGCGCAGGTCGTCTTCGCGGCGCGACACCGGGAGGGGCGCGGCGAGCGGGGCGGCGGGCCCGGGCGCCGCGGACAATTCGCGCAGGGCGACATGGGCGAGGTTGCGCACCACGACGACGCGCTGGGTCAGGCCGCGGCTCTCTTCCTCGATCGCGCGGCGGCCGCCCGAGGCAGGGATGTCGGCGACGATGCGGCGCGGCCCGTCGAGCACAGCGCCCGTTGCCGCATCCCGCACCGTCAGATCGAACTGCACCGCATGCACGCCGCCGACGGTGTAGCGGGTCTTTTCGGTCACGCCGTGGAACCGGGCCACCTGGACCTCGACGATGGCGGCGGGGCCGCGGGCCATCCCTTGCGTTGCGGCCGCAAAGGCCTCTTGCATGATCGCCTCGACCTGTGCGCGCCGGTCGCCGCGCGGATCGCCGCGCCACACGATATCGGCGACGGGGTAGAAAAGATTGGCCTCCGATACGCTGAGCGTGTCGGGCACGGTCACGCGCACCGCTTTCACCGCCCAGCGGGGCGCGAGCTGGTCCTCGCCCGACCCGCCGGCGCGGAGCGGCACCGCCGCGAGGTCGGACCCGAGCGCGGGAACGCCGCGCGATGCGAGGTCTGGCGCGGCACAGGCGCCGAGCACGGCGGCGCAGAGCAGCGCTGCCGTCAGTCTGGGTCTGGTCATCAGTGAACCTCCGGGGGCTTCTGCCCCATGCCACTTTGGCGCAGAGGATGTCGCGTGATTGCGGCCGAATTTGGAAACGGTCAGGGCCAAGGCGTGGTTCGTTTATGCGGGGGAAACGATGCGGTCGCGTCGTTCAGGCGCCGCGCGCCACCGGCCCCGACCGGCGACCAAGGCGGGCGGCGATCCAGCGTGCCAGCGACCGGGCGAGGTCGGCGGCCGCCTCGGCGCGCATGCGGCGGGCTTCGGCCTCGATCGCGAGGAGGTCGAGCGGCTCGGTCGGCGAGAAATGCGGATGGTTCATGGCGGGTCTCCGGTCTGTGCGGCGCCCGGCGTGAGCGGGGCGGCGGATCTGTTGTGCGAAAAATGGGGCAGCGAGGCTGACCCGACAACGGACAAGCCTGCATCGCCGCCATGCATCCGGCGCATGGGCGCGGCGCCTCGCGTATGCCTCGCCCCGACCCGCGCCGATGGCGGGCGCGACGGGTTGCCCCGTTAGCGCTACCGCGCTATCACCGCCATGCAGAGCGCGGAGGACGCCGATGCCGCTTCACCCCACCCTCGCCGCCGTCACCGCCCGCATCGTGGACCGTTCGCGCCCGCTGCGACGCGCCTATCTCGACCGTCTCGCGCGGGCGGGCGAGGCCGGGCCGGCGCGGGCGCATCTGTCCTGCTCGAATGCCGCGCATGCCTATGCCGCCGCAGGGCCGGACAAGGATGCGCTCGCGGCCGCGCGGGCGCCGCATATCGGGGTGGTGACGGCCTACAACGACATGCTGTCGGCGCATCAGCCCTATGAGCATTACCCCGAGGCGATCCGCGCCGCCGCCCGGCGCGCGGGCGCCACGGCGCAGGTGGCCGGCGGCGTGCCGGCGATGTGCGACGGGGTCACGCAGGGCCAGCCGGGGATGGAGCTGTCGCTGTTCTCGCGCGATGTGATCGCGCTGTCGGCGGGGGTGGCGCTGTCGCACAACTGCTTTGACGCGGCGCTTTACCTTGGCATCTGCGACAAGATCGTGCCGGGCCTGGTGATCGCGGCGGCGACCTTCGGCCATGTGCCGGCGGTGTTCGTGCCTGCGGGCCCGATGGTCAGCGGTCTGGCGAACGAAGAAAAGGCCAAGGTCCGCAAGGATTTCGCCGAAGGCAAGGTGACGCGCGATGCGCTGATGGCGGCCGAGATGGCCAGCTATCACGGGCCGGGCACCTGCACCTTCTACGGCACGGCCAACACCAACCAGATGCTGATGGAGGTGATGGGCCTGCACCTGCCCGGCGCGGCCTTCGTCAACCCCGGCACACCGCTGCGCGCGGCGCTGACCGAGGCGGCGGTGGCGCGGGCGGCGGCGATCAGTGCGCTCGGCAACGACTGGCGGCCGGCGGGGCGGATCCTCGACGAGCGGGCGTTCGTGAACGGCATCGTCGGGCTGATGGCGACCGGGGGATCGACCAACCTCATCCTGCACCTGCCGGCGATGGCGCGGGCGGCGGGGGTGGTGCTCGACCTTGCCGATTTCGCCGATCTGTCGGCCATCGTGCCGCTGATGGCGCGGGTCTATCCGAACGGGCTGGCGGATGTGAACCATTTCCACGCCGCGGGGGGAACGGCCTATCTGATCGGCGAATTGCTCGACGCGGGCCTCTTGCACGACGATGTGGCGACTGTGGCGGGCGACGGCCTCCGTCTCTATGCGCAGGAACCGCGGCTCGAGGACGGGGCGCTGACCTGGGGGCCGCGCGCCGCCGCAAGCCTCAACGACCGCATCCTGCGCCCCGCGTCCGATCCCTTCGCGGCGACGGGCGGGATCGTGCAGATGACCGGCAACCTCGGGCGCGGGGTCTGCAAGGTGTCGGCAGTGCCTGCGGACCGCCATGTGATCGAGGCTCCGGCGCGGGTGTTCGACGACCAGGAGGGCGTCAAGGCCGCGTTCCGCCGGGGCGAGTTCACCGCCGATACCGTCGTGGTGGTGCGGTTCCAGGGGCCGCGCGCGAACGGCATGCCGGAGCTGCACGGCCTCACCCCGGTGCTCTCGGTGCTGCAGGACCGGGGGCTGCGGGTGGCGCTGGTGACCGACGGGCGGATGTCGGGGGCGAGCGGCAAGGTGCCCGCCGCCATCCACGTTAGCCCCGAGGCAGCGGCGGGCGGGCCGCTCGCGCGGCTCTGCGACGGGGATGTGGTGCGGGTGGATGCGGTGGCGGGCGTGCTGTCCACTGCCGCCGACCTTGCGGGCCGCGATCCGGCGGCGCCCGATCTGTCAGGCAATGCGGCGGGCGTCGGGCGCGAGCTCTTCGCGGGCTTCCGCGCCGCCGTGTCGGATGCGACCGCCGGCGCGTCGGTGCTGTTCTGAGGCGGCGCGGTTGAAACGGCGGGGCGGGTGATGGCGGGGAACGTGGCGATCCGGGCGATCTGCGGCATGGCGCCGGTCATTCCGGTGATCGTGATCGACCGGGCGGCGGATTCGGTGCCGCTGGCCGAAACGCTCGTCGCGGCGGGGCTGCCGGTGCTGGAGGTGACGCTGCGCACGTCCGCCGCGCTCGACGCGATCCGGGCGATGGCGCGGGTGGCGGGCGCGGTGGTCGGGGCAGGCACGGTGCTGACGCCGGCGGATGCGGCGGCGGCGGCGGCGGCGGGGGCGCGCTTTGCGGTCAGCCCGGGCGCGACGCCGCGGCTGATCGCGGGCTGTGCCGGGGCGGCCCTGCCGCTCTTGCCCGGCGCGGCGAGCGCATCCGAGGCGATGGCGCTGGCCGAAGCGGGTTTCGATACGCTGAAGTTCTTTCCGGCCGAGGCGGCGGGCGGGGCGGCGATGCTGCGCGCGCTGGCCGGGCCGATGCCGCATCTGGGCTTTTGCCCGACGGGCGGGATCACGCCGGGCAATGCGGCCGATTACCTGGCGCTGCCCAACGTGCTTTGCGTCGGGGCAAGCTGGGTCGCGCCGCAGGCAATGGTCGCGGCCGGCGACTGGGACGGGATCGCGGCGCGGGCACGGGCGGCGGCGGCGCTGCGCGGCTGACTGTCCCCTAGCCCGCCCGTTCCTCGGCCGCCGCGGCCAGTGCCTCGGCCCGGGCGGCGATCTCGGCCAGCGATTCGGCGACCGAGGCGGGGATGACCGGCACCTCGACGCGCTGCGGCTCGGGCACCGGGCGGGCATCGGCTTCGGCCAGCCGCGCCTGCGCCGCGCGGAGCTGATCCTCGATCCCCGCGAGGCGGTCGGCGAGCAGCAGCCCCGCCATCAGCAGCATGCGCACCTCGGGCAGGCGCCCGGCCTGCTGCACCAGCGGCCGCGCCTCGGCGTCGAGCATGGCGCCGGCGGCGCGCAGGAAATCCTCCTCGCCCGCCTGGCAGGCGACGGTGAAGGTCTTGCCGCCGACGATGATGTCAAGTTCGGGCATGGGTATCCTCATCCTCGGCTGCGGCGGCTTCGAGCTGCACCACCACGGGGTCGAGCGCCGCAAGGATGTCGTCCATCTCGGCGATCTCGGCGCTGCGCGCGGCGTGCAACGCCTCGAGTTCGGCGGCCATCGCGCGGTCGATCAGCGCCGGATCCGACGCGCCCTCGGCCGCCGCCCGCAGCGCGCGCAGCGCATCGCGCAACTTGGTGTTCACCTGCCGGATACGCTGCATCTCGAGCGCCTGGGCGTCGGCGGCCTGGGTCAGTTCCGCGATGCGCGCCTCGAGCGCCGCGACCGTCGCATCCTGCCGCGCGCGCAAGGCACGGACGCGCTCGGCAAGCTGGGCATTGGCGGTGCGTTCTGCCTCGAGCGCGGCGGCAAGGCCCTCGCCCTCCGCCGCCGGCGCTGCGGCACCGGGCCCGAGCCGGTCGAGCGCAAGGGCCAGCCGGCCGAGCGCCGCCGTGATCCGTGCCTCGTATCCGGCGATATCGGTCATGCTGAGCCCCCTTTGTCCGCCTGCGCCTCGCCAGTTCCGCGAATCGCAGGCGCGGCGCCGCGCGTCAAGTCTAGCCTGCCGCCGCCGCCCTGTCCCCCTGCGCCGCGCCCCAGCCCGGCCCGGGGCGGCAGCGGCGCGACTTGACCCCTGCCCCCGCGCTGGTATCAGGGCCGCAATCTGGCGCGAAGGGAACAGGGCATGACGACGATGACGGCACCGACCACCATGGCCGACATCCCGCGGCTCGCCGCGGCGCATCCCGAACACTGGGGCATGGCCGGCGCGCTGCGGGCGCTGGCGATGGATGCGGTGCAGGCGGCCAATTCGGGCCATCCCGGCATGCCGATGGGCATGGCGGACGTGGCGACGGTCCTCTTCACCCGCCATCTGACCTACGACGCGGCCGCCCCGGACTGGCCCGACCGCGACCGGTTCATCCTGTCGGCCGGCCATGGCTCGATGCTGCTCTATGCGCTTTTGCACCTGACGGGCTATCCGGGCATGACGCTCGAGGCGATCCGCGCTTTCCGCCAGTGGGGCGCGCCGACCGCCGGGCATCCCGAATACGGGCATGCGCCGGGGATCGAGACGACGACCGGCCCGCTCGGCCAGGGCATCGCCAATGCCGTCGGCTTCGCCATGGCCGAGGAAAGCCTGCGCGCGCGGTTCGGCGCCAAGGCGGTCGATCACCGGACCTGGGTGATCGCCGGCGACGGTTGCCTGCAGGAGGGGATCAGCCACGAAGCGATCAGCCTTGCCGGCCGCCAGAAGCTGAGCCGGCTCGTCGTGCTCTGGGACGACAACGGCATTTCGATCGACGGGGCCATCGCGCTGTCGGATGCGACCGACCAGCGGGCGCGGTTCACGGCAGCCGGCTGGCTGGTGCTGTCCTGCGACGGGCACGATCCGGCCGACATCGACCGCGCGCTGACGGCTGCCAAGGGGGCCGACCGGCCGGTGCTGATCGCCTGCCGCACCATCATCGGGTTCGGCAGCCCGAACAAGGCAGGGACGGCGGGCGCCCACGGATCGCCCCTCGGCGCGGCCGAGATCGCGGCGGCGCGCGCCATGCTGCACTGGCCGCACCCGCCCTTCGAGATCCCGGCGGCCATCCGCGCCGCCTGGGCGGCCGCCGGCCAGCGCGGCGTGGCCGCGCATGCCGCATGGCGCGGCCGCATCGCCGCCCTGCCCAAGGGCCGCGCCCGCGAATTCGCCCGCGTGATGGCGGGCGAGCCGCCGGCCAAGCTCGCCCGTGTCGTCCGCGCGCTCAAGGCCGAGGTCGTGGCCGCGCGGCCCGCGGTCGCCACGCGCAAGGCGTCGGAAATGGCGCTGGCGGCGATCAACCCGGTCATGCCCGAGACGATCGGCGGGTCGGCCGACCTGACGGGGTCTAACAACACCCGCACCGAGGGGCTCGGCGTGTTCTCGCCCGAGGATCGCGCCGGGCGCTATGTGCATTACGGGATCCGCGAACATGCCATGGCGGCGGCGATGAACGGCATGGCGCTGCATGGCGGGGTGCGGCCCTACGGCGGCACCTTCCTGTGCTTTACCGATTACGCCCGCGGCGCGATGCGTCTTTCGGCGCTGATGGGCGTGCCGATCGTCTATGTGATGACGCATGACTCGATCGGGCTGGGCGAGGACGGGCCGACCCACCAGCCGGTCGAGCATCTGGCGATCTGCCGTGCCACGCCCGGCACGCTGACCTTCCGCCCCGCCGATGCGGTCGAGACGGCCGAGGCCTGGGAAATCGCGCTGACCGAGACGCGCCGGCCGTCGGTCCTCGCGCTCAGCCGGCAGAACCTGCCGACGGTGCGCAGCGATGCCGGGGCGCAGAACCGCACGCGGCAGGGGGCCTATGTGCTTGCCGAAGCCTCGGCCCGGCCGCGCGCGATCCTGATGGCGACGGGGTCCGAGGTCGAGATCGCGCTGGCCGCCCGCGCCCTGCTCGAGGCCGAAGGGGTGCCGACCCGCGTCGTCTCGATGCCCTGCATGGAGCTTTTCGCCGAGCAGCCCGAAAGCTATCGCCGCAAGGTGCTGCCCGCCGGCCCGGTGCGCGTGGCGATCGAGGCGGCGGTGCGGATGCCCTGGGACCGCTGGCTCCTGGGCGAGCGGGGGCGGGAGGGGCGGGCGGCCTTCGTCGGGATGACGGGCTTTGGCGCCTCGGCCCCGGCCGAACGGCTCTATGCCGAATTCGGGATCACGCCCGCGGCGGCCGCGGATGCGGTGCGCGCGATGCTCTGACCGGGCACCGCGCGGACGGGGGCAGCAGGGCGGGGGGACATGCGGTGAGCGACAGGGTGGCCCTGGCCCTCGGCGTGATCGTGGTCGCGGCGATCGCGGCCGATATGGCGCTGGATACCGGTGCCGTCCTGTTCCTGCTGCGCAAGCTGGCGGTGCTGGTGGACTGGCTGGTGTTCTGGCGCTGAGGCCGCGGGAAATGCCGCAGGGCCGCCGGCGGCACTTTTCGTTGCGCCGCTGACCGCTTAACGTGACTTCATGGGATTGCCCGCGTTCATCGCCGTGCTTGCCGGCCTCTTTGTCGTCATCGGTCTTTGCGAGCCGCTGGCGGCGCGCCTGCGTGTGCCGATGACGGTCGTCCTCGCGGTGGTGGGCATCGCGATCGGCGCGGCGGCGACGTTCTTCTGGCGCACCTCGCTGACCGATGCGCTCAACCCGGCCGCCTTCGCGATCCTCAACCTGCCGATCCGGTCCTCGACATTCCTCTACATCTTCCTGCCGACGCTGGTGTTCCAGGTCGCGCTGACGATCAACCTGCGGCGGCTTCTGGACGACTGGGTGCCGGTTCTCGTTCTGGCGGTGGTGGCGGTGGCGGTCGCGACAGTCGCGGTCGGCTTTGCGCTCTGGCCGCTGGCGGGGATACCGCTGGCCGCCTGCCTGCTGATCGGGGCGATCGTCTCGACCACCGACCCCTCGGCGGTGGTCGGCATCTTTCGCGCGACCCCCGCGCCGCAGCGGCTGGCACGGATCGTCGAGGGGGAAAGCCTGCTGAATGATGCCGCCGCCATCGCGCTGTTCGGGGTGTTCTTCGCCTTCGTCAGCGTGCTCGAGGCCAACCCGGCGCTGGGCCCGGCGCTCGCGCGGTTTCCGGTGCTGCTGGTCGGCGGGGCGGCGCTCGGCTGGGCGGTCGCGCTGGCGGGGGTGCAACTGATCCGTGCGCTGGGGAACTATCCGCTGGCGCAGATCGCCGTGTCGATCGCCCTGCCCTATCTGACCTATGTCCTGGCCGAAGATACCGTGCGCGTGTCGGGCGTGGTGGCTGTGGTCGCGGCGGGGCTGACGCTCAACTTCGCCGCGCCCGGCGCGATGTCGCCTCCGGCGCGCGCCAAGCTGCGCGACACATGGGACCTGCTCGCCTATGTCGCGGGATCGCTGATCTTCGTTCTCGCCGCGCTGCTGATCCCCCGGCTGCTCGAGGCGGTGCGGTTCTATGACCTCCTGCTGATCGGGGTCGTGGTCGCGGCGGCGCTGGCGGCGCGGGCGGTGATCCTGTTCCTGCTGTTGCCGGCGCTGACGATGGTGCGCCTGTCGCCACAGGTCGATCCGCCCTACCGGCTCGCGATCCTCTGGGGCGGGCTGCGCGGGGCGGTGACGCTGGCGCTGGCGCTGGCGGTCACGGAGAGCTTTGCCATCCCGTCCGAGGTGCGCCGGCAGGTCGGCATCCTCGCGACCGGGTTCACCCTCTTCACGCTGATCGTGCAGGGCACGACGCTGCGCGGGGTGATCCGCCTCCTCGGGCTCGACCGGCTGTCGCCGCTCGACACCGCGCTTGCCGGGCAGGTGGTGGCGGTGGCGCTGCAAAGCGTGCGCGACGATGTGCGGGCGACGACGCGCGATCTCGGCCTGACGCCCGAGACGGTCGAGGCCGAGGCGCGGCGGATCGACGACCGGCTCAACCGGGCGGTGGCGGCGGCCGAGAAGGCGCCCGAGATCCTCGACCGCGACCGGGTGACGCTCGGCCTCGTCGCGCTCGCGGGGCGCGAGCGGGACTATATCCTCGAGGCGTTCCGCGACGGGGCGATCCCGGCGGGACTGGCCGAACGGATGCTGTCGGACGCCGACCGGCTGATCGAGCGCACGCGGGCGCAGAGCGGCGAGGGCGGGCGGTTCGGCTATCTCGCATCGGCCCGCGCCGCGCTGGCGGAATCGCGCCTGCGCCGCCCGGCCGAATGGCTGCACAACCATATCCGGCTGAGCGGCCCGCTCGCCCGCCTCACCGCCGAACGGTTCGCCCATCTGCTCGCCGCCGGGCTGTTCCTGCGCCAGCTTCACGGGTTCATCGACCGGCGCATCCTGCGCATCCACGGACCGCGGGTGGCCGACCTGCTGCACGATCTCGTCTCGCGGCGGCAGGAAGAGGTGGAAAAGGCGCTCGAGGGGCTGCGTCTGCAGTTCCCCGGCTATGCCGAGGCGCTCGAGCGGCGGATCATCCGGCAGGCCGAACTGCGGCTCGAGGCGCGGGAATACGACCTCTTGACCGACGACGGCCTGATCGGCCCGGAACTGCGCGCCGCGCTCGAGGCCGATCTGCGGGCGGCGCGTGCCCGCCTTGCGGTGCGCCCGCGGCTCGACCTTGCGGTGCAGAAGGCCGAGCTTGCGCGCCGCTTCCCGCTGTTCGAGGCGATGAAGGAGGTGCCGCTGCGCCGCCTCGCGCGGCAGTTGCGCACCGTCTATGCCTCGGCGGGCGACGTGATCCTGCGCCCGACCGACCGGCCGCGGCGGGTGTGGTTCATCGCCTCGGGCGCGGTCGAGGTAACGGTGGGCGGCGAGACGCGGCGGCTCGGGCGGGGCGAGATGTTCGGCCAGCTCGGGATGCTCACCCAGTCGCCGCGCCGCGCAACGGTGACGGCGATCACCCCCTGCACGCTGCTGACGCTGGACGAATCGCGCTTTCTCGACCTGATGAAGCGCAATGTGGCCTTGCGCGAGGCGGTTCTGGACAGTGCCCGGGCGCGGGGCGTCGCGCTCGACCTGACCGCGCTCGGCCTCCCGGCCGAGACGGCCGCGGCGGCGGCGCCGGAACCGGAGGCGGCCGCGTCCGGCACGGCACGGCGCGCAGTCAGCCGTAGCGACGGATAAGCGCCGCCTCGACCCGCGGGGTGACGAACTTGGACACGTCGCCGCCGAGACGCGCGATCTCCTTGACCAGCTTGGACGCGATCGCCTGCCGCCGCGCATCGGCCATCAGGAACACCGTCTCGACGCTGGAATCGAGCGCGCGGTTCATCCCGACCATCTGGAATTCGTATTCGAAATCGGCGACCGCCCGCAGGCCCCGGATGATGACGCTCGCGCCAACGTCGTGGGCACAATCGATCAGCAGGTTCTCGAACGGATGCACGATGATCTCGGTGCCGGTCTTGCCCGAAAGCCCCTCGCATTCCGCCTCGATCATCGCCACCCGTTCCTCCAGCGTGAAGAGCGGGCCCTTGTCGCGGTTGATCGCCACCCCGATCACCAGCCGGTCCACCAGCAGACAGGCGCGCGCGATGATGTCGAGATGGCCGAGGGTGACGGGGTCGAATGTCCCCGGATAGAGTCCGATCCGCATCGCGTCCCCCTCGTCGCCCGTGTTGCGGCGCCCGTGCTGCGGGGCAGGCAAGCCGAAAGGCGCCGCGATTGCAACCCCTCGGGCCGGATGCAGGGCTTTCGCCCCCCGGCGCCCGACGGGGCGGCGGCGGTCAGAACCCCTTGATCATGCCTTCGAGCGCATCCTTTTCCATCGCCAGCTCGGCCAGCCGCGCCGCCACGACATCACCGATGGAGATCAGGCCGACCATCTCGCCCCCTTCGACCACCGGCATGTGGCGGAACCGGCCCGCCGTCATCCGCGCAAGCACCGTGTCGGCGCTATCGGTGCGGGTGCAGGTGGTGATCGTGGCGGTCATCACCCGGTCCACCGGGTCGGTCATGCAGCCGGCGCCGCGGCGCCCGATCTCGCGCACGATGTCGCGTTCGGACAGGATGCCGGCCACCTGCTTGCCATCGGGCGAGACGATCACCGCCCCGATGCGCCGCGCCGCCAGCAACTCGGCCGCCGCCTGCAGGGTGGTGCCCGGCGCCACCGTCACCACCCCGTCGTCACCCTTGTTCTTCAGGATCGCCTGAACCAGCATGTCTCGTTCCTCCCTGTCCCAAGGTCAGGCCGGCGCAAGCCCCTGTCAAGCGCGCGATTCGAGCCGGGCCACCTCGCGCCGCACCCCGTCGGCGAGCGCGGCGGCAACCCGTGTCAGCCGGTCGTCGCGCCGGTCGTCGGCATGGCGGATCAACCAGAAGGCGCGGGTCAGCGCCACCTCGGGCAGCACGCGGACGAGATCGGGCGCGGACGGCAGCGCAAAGGCATGCACGATCCCGAGACCCGCCCCCGCCCGCACCAGATTGAACTGGACCGGGACCGAGTTGGAGGCCAGATGCGGCGCCTCGACCCCGATCTCGGCGAGATAGTCGAGCTCGGGATCGAAGATCATGTCGGGGATATAGCCGATCACGCGGTGGCCCTGCAGGTCGGCGCGGGCCGCGATCGGCGGATGGGCGGCCAGATAGGCCCGCGATCCGGCCAGCACGAGGCGGTAATCGGTGATCTTCTGCGCCAGCAGCCGTCCGGCGGCGGGCGGCGAGACGGCGATGGCCATGTCCGCCTCGCGCCGCGACAGGTTGAACACCCGCGGCAGGGCGACGATCTGCACCTCGAGCCCCGGATTGGCGGCGGCAAGGGCCGCCACGACCTGCGGCAGAAGGTAGTTGGCGCAGCCGTCCGGCGCCCCCACCCGCACCTGCCCCGACAGCCCCGGCGCATCGCCCCCCCGCACCGCGCCAAGCGCGGTGAGCATCGCCGCCTCGGCCCGCAGCGCATGGTCCATCAGCCGCGCGCCCGCCTCGGTCAACGCATAGCCCTGCGCCGAGCGGCGGAAGAGCACCGCGCCGAGCGCCGCCTCGAGCCGCGCGATGCGGCGGCCCACGGTTGCAGCGTCGATCCGCAGGCTGCGCCCGGCGGCCGAGAGGCTTTCGCCGCGCGCCACGGCGAGGAAGATGCGCAGGTCGTCCCAGTCGGCCACCACCAGACCTTTGCAGCAATGCAGGGCTGTTTTGTCCCATTGCCCCTTTCCGGGGCATTTGCGCAAGACTAGGCTGCGCAGGGGATATCGGAGGAGGCGTCAATGCAGGACATCGGGCACTGGATCAACGGCAAGCTTGTGGCGGGCACGTCCGGGCGGTTCGCCGATGTGTTCAACCCCGCCACCGGCGAGGTTCAGGGCCGCGTCGCGCTCGCCTCCAAGGCCGAACTGGACGCGGCGGTGGCCGATGCCGCCCGGGCGCAAGTCGCCTGGGGCGCGACCAACCCGCAGAAGCGCGGGCGGGTGATGATGGCGCTGGTCGGCCTCATCAACCGCGACATGGACAAGCTTGCCGAAGTGCTCAGCCGCGAGCATGGCAAGACGCTGCCCGATGCGCGCGGCGATATCCAGCGGGGCCTCGAGGTCATCGAATACTGCATCGGCGCGCCGCAGATGCTCAAGGGCGAGTTCACCGACAGCGCCGGACCCGGCATCGACATGTATTCGATGCGCCAGCCGCTCGGCGTGGCTGCGGGCATCACGCCCTTCAACTTCCCCGCGATGATCCCGCTGTGGAAGATGGGCCCGGCGCTGAGCTGCGGGAATGCCTTCATCCTCAAGCCGTCCGAGCGCGATCCCACGGTGCCGCTGATGCTGGCCGCGCTGTGCCAGGAGGCAGGGCTGCCCGACGGCGTGCTGCAGGTTATCAACGGCGACAAGGAGGCGGTGGACGCCATCCTCGACAATCCCACCATCCAGGCCGTGGGCTTCGTCGGCTCGACGCCGATCGCGCAATACATCTATTCCCGCGCCACGGCGAACGGCAAGCGCGCGCAATGCTTCGGCGGCGCCAAGAACCACATGATCATCATGCCCGATGCCGATCTCGACCAGGCGGCCGATGCGCTGGTCGGCGCCGGCTATGGCGCGGCGGGCGAGCGGTGCATGGCGATCTCGGTCGCGGTGCCGGTGGGCGACAAGACGGCCGATGCGCTGATCGAGCGGCTGATCCCGAAGATCGAAAGGCTGAAAGTCGGCCCCTACACGGCCGGCAACGATGTGGATTACGGCCCGGTCGTCACCGCCGCCGCCAAGGCCAATATCGAGCGTCTGGTGCAGTCGGGCGTCGATCAGGGCGCGAAACTGGTGGTGGACGGGCGCGGCTTCACGCTTCAGGGTTACGAGAACGGCTTTTTCGTCGGCCCGCATCTGTTCGACCATGTGACGCCCGACATGGACATCTACCGCACCGAGATCTTCGGGCCCGTCCTGTCCACCGTCCGCGCCAAGACCTATGAAGAGGCGCTTGCCCTTGCGATGGACCACGAATACGGCAACGGCACGGCGATCTTCACCCGCGACGGCGACACGGCGCGCGATTTCGCGGCGCGGGTCAACGTGGGCATGGTCGGCATCAACGTGCCCATCCCGGTGCCGCTGGCCTATCACACCTTCGGAGGATGGAAGAAATCGGGCTTTGGCGATCTCAACCAGCACGGGCCGGATGCCTTCCGCTTCTACACCCGCACCAAGACGGTCACGACCCGCTGGCCGAGCGGCATCAAGGAAGGCGCGGCCTTCAACTTCAAGGCGATGGACTGAGCGCCGCCGCGCATGACGGTTTCGATCCGCACCCTGCCCCGGCACGGCCTCGTTGTCGTGCGCTATGCCGGTCTGGCCACCGTGGCGGACACGCTCGCGGCGGCGGCAGAGGCCATGCGCGATCCGGCCTATGCCCTCGCCCCGCGACACCTTGTCGATGTGACGCGGATCACGGGCTATGAGCGCGATTTCCCGGCCTTCTTCGCCATGCAGGCGCGCCTCGCCGACCACGTGCCGGCCGGCCGGGGCGAGTTGATCGTCGCCTATGCCGCGCCGACGCGGGCGGGGCAGGAAATGGCGCAGATGGCCCGCAAGTCCTGGGAGGGGAGCGGCCCCGTCATCATCCGCGTCGCCCCTGACATCGCCGGCGCGCTCGACATGCTCGGGCTCGCGCACGCGGCGGATGAGCTTGGATCGCTGACCGACTGATCCCGCTGCAGGGCCGGCACGCCGGGCACCCTCAAAATGTCCGATCGACACTGATCTGCACAAGCCTGCGGTCGCGGTGAATCGTCGATGGTCGCGCGGGGGGGAATGCGGACCCCGAGGCGACCACGCTTTCCACGCACGGAGTACAGTACATGTTCACGAAGACCAGGGCGTTCCTGTTTGCCACCGTCGCAGCCGTCATGCTGCCTGCCGTTGCCAGCGCCGCGACGGTCACCATCGACAACAGCCTCAACGCAAATCAGACGTTCAGCGGCGTGAGCCTGATTACGCCCGGCGGCGTGGTCGAATTCCGCTTCACGGTCCTCGAGGATCTCGTGATCCAGTCGTTCTCGATGGTCGCGACGGGCAACAACGCGACCGATGACCTCGAGAACATCCGCTACGGCTTCGAGCAGCCTGCGATGAACCCGTTTTCGCTTATCCAGCTCGACGGGACGGCCGCCGCGGCGCTCGGGTTCCTGAGCGGCGGCACCTGGCTTGCCGGGTCGATGTTCTCGATCTTCTTCGAGGACGGGATCGACGACGACGTCGGCCTGTCGCTGTCGTTCCGCACCAATGTCCCGGCGATCCCGCTGCCTGCCGGCATCGTCCTGCTTGCCCCGCTGCTGCTTGCCGGCGGTATGATCGGCCTGCGCCGCCGCAGGGCCGGTCTTCCCGCCGCGGCCTGACGCTTCACGCGTCGTCGGTTTTGCCCGGCGATGCGCCGTCCGGGGCCGGAAGGCGGGTGCCCGCCCCCCCGCGCCCTGCCGACAAGCCTTGTCCCGGAACGGAAACGGGCGCCCGAGAGGGCGCCCGTTTCTCGACTTGGTGGCGAGGCTTGTCAGACCGCCTTGCACCGGCGCCGCAGCGCGGCGAGCCCGCCGAGCGCACCGAGCATCAGGAAACCGGCCGCAGGCAACGGGACGACCGGCGGCGGCGGCGGCGGCGGGACGATCCGGTCGCCCGAGGTGTAGATCGACATGTGGCTCAGGCCGCCGGACTGTTGCCCGAAACCGGGGGTCGACCAGGTGCCGGAACTCGCAAGCCCGCCTACGAACAGATACGCAGAGAACGTGTTGCTCTGCTTCAGCACGATTGCGACGGCATCGTAGAGAAGGCTGCCGGCGAACGACCAGTTGTTGCCGGACAGGGAAAGCCCGTTGGTGTTCGAACCGCCACCCGGCGTGTCGAACTTGGCGAGCTGTGCCCAGTTCGTCCGGCCGAACAGGCCGGTGTCGGTGCCGAACGTGTTGTTGTTCAGCAGCGACGCGCTGTCGTTGACCGGCTCGGGAAGCACCGTGCCGAAGCAGGACCCTGCATTCGGCGTCACATCCGTCACCAGGCACGTGCCCGCCGATGTGAAGGGAGTCGCGTAAACCGTCGTGGAAAATCCAACGGCCGTCACCACGACTGTGGCCGCGAGCGCGACCGATCTGAGCATCTGTGTAACGGTCACGATCGCACCCTCCATTTTCCACCGTGACGTCACACTAGCGCCACAATCTTGACGTCGATCAAATGCCTTGCTGATCTCGCTCATTTTGCAACCGTGACATGAATGCCCTGCAGCGATTTCGATCCAATTCGAACGGTTGTCATCATTGTTCAGTTTTCGCAAACAACCGATCAAGATCGCGAACGAATCAGCTCTTTCCCGAGGGCTTTGCTTCCACTCCACGATCCGCTAGCAACCGAGAGCAACGATCGGGCGCTGAGGGAGGGCCGAGGATGGATTTCGCATTGACCGAGGAACAGCAGGCCATCTTCGACATGGCCCGCGATTTCGGGCAGGCCGAGATCGCGCCCCATGCCCGGGCCTGGGAAGCGGCGGGGACGATCCCGAGGGATCTGTGGCCCAAGGCCGCCGCGCTCGGCTTGGGGGGCATCTATGTGTCGGACGATCACGGCGGGTCGGGCCTCACGCGGCTCGACGCGACGCTGGTGTTCGAGGCACTGGCGATGGCCTGCCCCGCCGTCGGATCGTTCCTGTCGATCCACAACATGTGCGGCGGGATGATCGACAAGTTCGCCAGCCCCGATTCCCGCGCGCGCTGGCTTCCCGCCCTGTGCAGCATGGACAGGGTGTTTTCCTATTGCCTGACCGAACCGGGATCGGGGTCGGACGCCGCCGCCCTGCGCACCCGGGCCGAGCGCACCAATGACGGATGGACGCTGAACGGCACCAAGGCCTTCATCTCGGGCGGGGGCTATTCGGACGCCTATATCGTCATGGTGCGCACGGGGGGCGAGGGGCCGCGCGGCATCTCGGCCGTGATCGTCGAGGACGGCGCGCCGGGCCTGTCCTTCGGCGGGCTCGAGGACAAGATGGGCTGGCGCGCGCAGCCCACCCGGCAGGTGCAGTTCGACGATTGCCGCATCCCGGCGGCCAACCTTCTGGGCGAGGAGGGGCGCGGGTTCGTCTATGCGATGGCCGGGCTCGACGGCGGGCGGCTCAACATCGCGGCCTCGGCGCTCGGGGGGGCGCAGGCGGCGCTGGACGCGACCATAGCCTACATGCGCGAGCGCAAGGCCTTTGGCCGCAGCCTGACCGAGTTCCAGGCGCTGCAGTTCCGCCTCGCCGAGCAGGAGGTGCGGCTGCAATCGGCGCGCGTGTTCCTGCGGCAGGCGGCGTGGAAGCTTGACACCGGCGCGGCCGACGCGACGCGGTTCTGCGCCATGGCCAAGATGTATGTCACCGATGCCGCCTTCGCGGTGGCCAACGAATGCCTGCAACTGCATGGCGGCTATGGCTATCTGGCCGATTACGGGATCGAGAAGATCGTCCGCGACCTGCGCGTGCACCAGATACTCGAGGGCACGAACGAGATCATGCGGGTGATCGTCGCGCGCGACATGCTGGCGGCGGGCGCATGAGCGAGGTCGTCATCCGCAAGACCGGCGCGGCGGGGCATGTCACGCTGAACCGGCCCGCCGCGCTCAACGCCCTCACCTGGGACATGTGCACCGCCATCGACGCCGCGCTGATCGAATGGGCGGAGGATCCCGCGGTGTCGCTGGTGATGATCGACGGCGCGGGGCCGCGCGCCTTCTGCGCCGGGGGCGATATCGCGGCGATGTATGCGGCGGGGCGGGCGGGCGATTTCGACAGCCCGCGCCGGTTCTGGCGCGACGAATACCGCATGAACGCGCGGATCGACGCCTATCCCAAGCCCATCGTCGCCTTCATGCAGGGCTTTGTCATGGGCGGCGGGGTCGGTATCGGCGGGCATGCATCGCACCGCATCGTGGGCGAGACGACGCAGGTCGCCATGCCCGAATGCGCCATCGGCCTCGTGCCCGATGTCGGGGGCTGCGCACTGCTGGCGCGGGCGCCGGGGCGGCTGGGCGAATACCTCGGGGTGACCGGCGCGCGGATGGGACCGGCAGATGCGATCCATGCCGGCTTTGCCGATGCCTTCGTGCCCGAGGCGGGTTGGGACGCGCTCAAGGCGCGGCTGGCCGAGACGGGCGATATCGCCGCGATCGGCGGGGAGGCCCCGCCCCCGGGGCGCCTCGCCGCGCTCGGCCCGCAGATCGACGCGCTTTTCGCCGGCGAGACGGCGGGCGATATCGCACGGCTTCTGGAACGCGACCCGTCCCCCTTCGCGGCCGAGGCGCTGGCGGCGCTGCGCAAGGGCTGCCCGCTGTCGGCCGCCTGCACCGTCGAGATGCTGCACCGCCTCGGCGATGCGCCGACGGTGCCGCGGGCGCTGGAACTCGAATACCGCTTCACGCACCGGGCCATGCAGGACGGCGATTTCCTCGAAGGCGTGCGCGCGGCGATCATCGACAAGGACCGCAAGCCCGTCTGGACCCATGCGCGGGTCGAGGATGTGCCGGGCATCGCGGTGTCGCGGATGCTGATGCCGCTCGGGCGCGATGCCTGGCGGATGGAGGAGGAACGGACATGAGGATCGGATTCATCGGGCTGGGAAACATGGGCGCGCCGATGGCGGCCAATCTCGTGAAGGCCGGGCATGATGTCACCGGGTTCGACGTGACCGGCAAGGGACCGGAGGGGGTCGTCCTGGCCGCCTCGGCGGCCGAGGCCGCGGCTGGCGCCGATGTGGTCGTCACCATGCTGCCCAATGGCGCGATCCTGCGCAGCGTGGCAGCCGAGGTGATCCCCGCGATGCGCCCGGGCGCGGTCCTGTGCGATTGCTCGACGGTCGATGTCGAAAGCGCCCGCGCCGTGGCGGCCGATGCGGCCGCCGCGGGGCTCGGCGCGCTCGATGCGCCGGTGTCGGGCGGGGTGGGCGGCGCGGCGGCCGGAACGCTCACCTTCATGGTCGGCGGGACCGTGGGCGCCTTTGCCACCGTGAAGCCGCTTTTCGAGGTGATGGGCAAGAAGGCGGTGCATTGCGGCGATGCGGGCGCGGGGCAGGCGGCCAAGATCTGCAACAACATGATCCTCGGCGTCACGATGATCGCCACCTGCGAGGCCTTTGCCCTGGCCGACAAGCTCGGCCTCGACCGGCAGAAGATGTTCGATGTGGTCAGCACGTCGTCGGGCTATTCCTGGTCGATGAACGCCTATTGCCCCGCGCCGGGGGTGGGCCCGCAATCGCCCGCCGACAACGGCTACAGGCCGGGGTTCGCCGCCGAACTGATGCTCAAGGATCTCGACCTGTCGCAGCAGGCGGCCGCGGCGGCCGATGCCGACACGCCGATGGGGCAACTGGCCGCCGCGCTCTACCGCCGGTTCGTCGAGGACGAGGACGGGCGCGGCAAGGATTTCTCGGCCATGCTGCCCCGGTTCGAGCGGCGCGGCCGCGGCTGACCCGCGACACATATGCGCGTTGACGAATGTTTGCACCGGGTGCATCCTGCGGTCCTCGGGGCGGTCCCGAGGCTAGGAGTTCCCCATGTTCAAAACGAATGTCGGCGGCATCGACCGCATCCTGCGCATCGTCGTGGGCCTTGCCCTGATCGCAGGCTTCTTCCTGAATCCCAGCAGCTCGCCCTGGACCTACCTCTATCTTGTCGGGATCGTGCCGCTGGCGACGGGCCTCTTTTCCACCTGCCCGCTCTACTCGATCCTCGGGATCAGCACCTGCCCGATGAAGCGGACCTGAGGCCCTAAACCCCCGCGCAGGCCGCGATCCAGTCGGCCTGCGCCGCCACCATCCGCTCGCCTTCCGCGATCGCTTCGGCGGCGCAGTGGAAATCGAACACCGACAGATGCGCGAGCCGCGCGCCGAGCACCACATCCGGCGCATCGCCGGCCAGACGCGCCCGCAGGTTCCGGTCGATCAGGATGTCGATCGTGCTCGACACAAGGTCGAGATAGCCCGGCCCCGGATCGACCGTGCGCGCCGCGCCCGGCAGCAGGCCGCGGATCGCCTCGGGCAGGCGCGGCAGGAAATCGGCGAAGGTCCCCGTCGCCGGCGGCGGGCGCCAGAACTGGCCGGCCGGCCGCAGGTTGGGATTGACCGCGACGACCACCTGCGCCCCGAGTGCCCGCGCGACGACCACCGGGATCGGGTTCACCACCCCGCCGTCGACCAGCCAGCGCCCGCCGCGCTGATGCGCCGCGATCACCCCCGGCATGGCGACCGAGGCGCGCACCGCATCGGCCACAGGCCCGTCGCGCAGCCAGACCTCCTCGCCCGTGGCGATGTCGCAGGCCACGGCGGCGAAGGGCACCGGCAGCGCCTCGACCGCCTGGGGCATCGGCAGGCCGCCGATCACCGCCCCGATCTCGACCCCGCCGACCAGACCGCCGCCGGTCAGCCGCACGTCCACAAGCCGCAGATACCGCGCCCGCGTCTGCGCCCGCGCCCAGTCCTCGAGCGCATCGAGCGCGCCGCCCGCCGCCGCCGCCCCGACCAGCGCGCCCATCGAGGTGCCCGCGATCACATCCGGCACGATGCCGAGCCGCGCGAGCCCGCGGATCACGCCGATATGGCACCAGCCGCGCGCGCCCCCCGCCCCGAGCGCCAGCCCGATCCGGGGGCGGTCCATCGCCCTACTCCGCCGCCAGCCGGCCGCGGGCGAGCAGCGGGCGCAGGTAGCGCCCGGTATGGCTGCGTTCGACCAGCGCGACCTCTTCCGGCGTGCCGGTCGCCACGATCTCGCCCCCGCCGTCGCCGCCCTCCGGGCCGATGTCGATGATCCAGTCGGCGGTCTTGATGACGTCGAGGTTATGCTCGATCACCACGACCGTGTTCCCCTGATCCACGAGTTCGTGCAGCACTTCCAGAAGCTTGCGCACATCCTCGAAATGCAGGCCCGTCGTCGGCTCGTCAAGGATGTAGAGCGTGCGGCCCGTCGCCCGGCGGCTCAGTTCCTTGGACAGCTTGACCCTCTGCGCCTCGCCGCCCGAAAGCGTTGTTGCCTGCTGCCCGACCTTGACATAGCCAAGGCCCACCCGCACCAGCGCATCCATCTTTTCCCGGATCGCGGGGACGGCCGCGAAAAACTGCTGCGCGTCTTCGACCGTCATGTCAAGAACATCGGCTATGCTCTTGCCCTTGAACCTGATTTCCAGTGTCTCGCGGTTGTATCGCGCACCCTTGCAGGTCTCGCAGGTCACATAGACATCGGGCAGGAAGTTCATCTCGATCTTCAGCACCCCGTCGCCCTGGCACGCCTCGCAGCGCCCGCCCTTGACGTTGAAGCTGAACCGCCCCGGCTGATAGCCGCGCGCCTTGGCCTCGGGCAGGCCAGCGAACCAGTCGCGGATCGGGCCGAAGGCGCCGGTATAGGTCGCGGGGTTGGACCGCGGCGTGCGGCCGATCGGGCGCTGGTCGATGTCGATGACCTTGTCGAGATGCTCGAACCCCTTGATCGTCTCGCAGGGCGCGGGGGTTTCATGCGCGCCGTTGAGGCGGACGGCCGCGGTCTTGAACAGCGTCTCGATCGTCAACGTGGACTTGCCGCCCCCCGACACGCCGGTCACGCAGACGAACCGCCCCAGCGGAAAATCCACCGTCACATCCCGAAGGTTGTTGCCCGAAGCCTTTACGACGGTTAGCTTTTTCCCGTTCCCGGCACGGCGGACCCGCGGCACGGCCACCGCGCGCGCGCCGGACAGATACTGCCCCGTCAGGCTCGCCGGATCGGCCGCGACCTCGGCCGGGGTGCCGTGGCTGACCACCCGCCCGCCATGCACGCCCGCGCCCGGGCCGATGTCGAACACATAGTCGGCCTCGCGGATCGCCTCCTCGTCGTGTTCGACCACCAGCACCGTATTGCCGGTGTCGCGCAGATGCTTGAGCGTCGTCAGCAGCCGGTCGTTGTCGCGCTGGTGCAGGCCGATGGAGGGTTCGTCGAGCACGTAGAGCACGCCCGTCAGCCCCGATCCGATCTGGCTGGCCAGCCGGATGCGCTGGCTCTCACCGCCCGACAGCGTGCCGGCACTGCGGCCGAGCGTCAGATACTGCAGGCCGACATTGTTCAGGAATCCAAGCCGTTCGCGGATTTCCTTGAGGATCGCGCGGGCAATCTCGTTGCGCTGCGCGGTCAGCGTTGCGGGCACGCCCTCGACCCAGGCCAGCGCCTCGGCGATGGATTTCTGCACCACCTGCCCGATATGCAGCCCGCCGATCCTGACCGCCAGCGCCTCGGGCCGCAGCCGGTAGCCGCCGCAGTTGCCGCAGGGGCGGTTGGCCTGATAGCGCTCCATCTCCTCGCGCGACCAGGAACTGTCGGTTTCCTTGTAGCGGCGCTGCATGTTGGGGATCACGCCCTCGAAGGTGCGCTTGACCTGATAGATCCGCCCGCCCTCGTCGTAGCGGAACGTGATCTCCTCGCCGTCCGAGCCGTAGAGGAACAGCCGCCTGATCTCCTCGGGCAGGTCCTTCCATTTCTTGCGCTTGTCGAACTTGTAATGCGCGGCGAGCGCATCGACCGTCTGGGTGAAATAGGGCGACTTGGACTTGGCCCAGGGCGCGATGGCGCCGCCGGGGATGGTCAGCGCCTGATCCGGCACGATCAGCCGTTCGTCGAAGAACAGCTCCACCCCGAGCCCGTCGCAGGCCGGGCAGGCGCCGAAGGGTGCGTTGAAGGAAAACAGCCGCGGCTCGATCTCGGGGATGGTAAAGCCGCTGACGGGGCAGGCGAATTTCTCGGAAAAGGTGATCCGCTCGGGCTCGCCCTCGGCCGGCGCGGTCTCGAGGAAGGCGATCCCGTCGGCAAGGTTCAGCGCGGTGCGGAAACTGTCGGCCAGCCGCGTCTCGATCCCCGCGCGCACCGCGATGCGGTCCACCACCACGTCGATGTCATGGCGCAGCTTCTTGTCGAGCGCCGGCGGATCGTCGAGTTCGTGGAACGCGCCGTCGATCTTGACCCGCTGGAACCCCTGCTTGCGCAGGTCGAGCAGTTCCTTGCGATACTCGCCCTTGCGGTCGCGCACGATCGGGGCAAGCAGATAGCCCCGCGTGCCCTCGGGCAGGGCCATCACCCGGTCCACCATGTCCTGCACCTGCATCGCCTCGATCGGCAGGCCCGTCGCCGGGCTGTGCGGCACGCCGACGCGGGCGAAAAGGAGGCGCAGGTAGTCGTAGATCTCGGTCACCGTCCCGACGGTGGATCGCGGGTTCTTCGAGGTCGTCTTCTGTTCGATGCTGATCGCCGGGGACAGGCCCGAGATGTGATCCACATCCGGCTTCTGCATCATGTCGAGGAACTGGCGCGCATAGGCCGAGAGCGATTCGACATAGCGCCGCTGCCCCTCGGCATAGATCGTGTCGAAGGCGAGGCTCGACTTGCCCGAACCCGACAGGCCGGTGACCACAACCAGTTGATTGCGCGGGATATCGACGTCGATGCCCTTGAGGTTGTGCTCGCGCGCGCCGCGCACCTCGATGAACTTCTGCTCCGCCATCCCGACCCCCGCACACCCGCCGCCAGAACCTAGTGCAGCGCGGCGCGAAGGCCAATCGGAATGTGCGAACGAAGGCGGAACAATGCCGGGCGTTTACGTTCCCTTCATGGGTGCGGCGCAACGATGTCTGCACGCTATGGGAGAATTCGCATGCCCGCCAGTCCGCTCGCCTACACCGATGCCTGCCTGCGGTTGCCGTGGATCACGCCGGTCGCGGCGGTGCGGGCGGTTGCGGCGGGCGCCACGCTCGTCGATCTGCGCAGCCAGCGCGAGGTTGCGGCGACCGGCCTTGCGACCGGCGCGCTTCATATCCCGATGGCGGCGTTCGAGGCGGCGGCGACGCCCGGACATCCGGGTTTCTGTCCGGCCCTGTCGCCTGCACGGACGGTCATCCTCTATTGCGCGACCGGCGTGCGCTCGCAGATTGCCGGCGGGTTCCTGCTGGCGCGGGGCCATGCGGATGTCTGGAACCTCGGCGGCCTGCGGGAATGGCTCGACGGTGGCGGCACGATCCGGCGGCAGCCGGCCACGGCGCGCTCGGCCTGAACGCGCGCTCAGCCCCGGCGCCGGCGCGCCGCCGCCCATGCGTGCAGCGCGATGCCGGCCGCACAGGCCGGCACGGCCACCACCGCCAGCCCGGTGGGCCCCAGCGCCGCAACCGCCGCGCCCAGAAGCGGGGTGCCGGTCGTGGTTCCGAGGTTGCCGAGTTGTGCCACGGCACCTGCCGCCCGCGCCCGGTCCTCCGGCGTGCCGTTCAGCGCGGCGATGGCCGCGAAGGACGCGCCCTGCACGATGCCGAGCGCCCCGGCCAGCACCAGCGCCGCCGCCAGCATGGGGGCGCCATGGCCCCAGCCGGCGACGAGCAGGATGGACGCGGCCAGCGCCACCGCAAACCCCGCCTGCACCACCACCACCGCCGCGGCCCGCGACAGCAGCCACACCCCGAGCGTGAGGGACACCGCAATCGACACCAGCGGCATGCCCACCGCCGCCGGATCGCGCAGCCGGTCGGGCAGCATCGGCGGGAGCAGCGTGAGGATCGCGACGTAAAGCCCGGCGTAAAAGACGAAACCCAGGGCCGGCGCCGCGATGCGCGGCGAGGCATAGATCGCCGCATGCCGCGCGATCCAGCCCGGCCCCGTCTCGGCCGCCGCCGCACGGTCGCGCGGCATCGCCGCCGCCAGCGCCAGCGCCAGCACGGCCATCCAGCCCGCATGCCCGAGAAACAGCGCCGGCACGCCTCCCGCCGCCAGCACCGGCGGCGCGATCAGGCCGAGCAGCGCATAGGCAACGCCGAAGAACGACGACCAGAGCGTCATCGTCAGCCCGATGTGCCGCGCCGGCGTTGCCTGCGCGATCGCCACCGGCCCGACGACGACGATGGCCAGATGCGACACGCCCTCGACCACCCGCAGCGCCAGCATCGCCGGAAACGGGGGCAGCATCGCCTGCGCCGCCGACACGGCCGCGCCCGCCGCCAGCGCCGCCACCATCACCCGCCTGAGGCCGATGCGCGACACCACAAGGCCAGCCGAGGCGCCGAACACCAGCCCGACCACCCCCACCAGCGACACGATCAACCCGGCCCCCGCCGCGCCCGCCCCCGGATAGAGATCCTGCAGCGGCCCGAAGGCGAGCGACACCTTGCCGAACTGGGCCGCAGCGCCCAGCCCCGCCGCCCAGACGGCAAGGATCGTGATGGCGGGCGGCACCACCCGTCAGAAGTGGATCGCGCGGCCGTAGGCGTCGAGCACCGATTCGTGCATCATCTCGCTGAGGGTCGGATGCGGGAAGACGGCCTCCATCAACTCCGCCTCGGTCGTCTCGAGCGTGCGGCCGATGACATAGCCCTGGATCAACTCGGTCACCTCTGCCCCCACCATATGCGCGCCCAGAAGCTCGCCGGTCTTTGCATCGAACACCGTCTTGACCAGCCCCTCGGGCTCGCCGAGCGCGATCGCCTTGCCGTTGCCGATGAAGGGGAACCGGCCGACCCGCACATCATGCCCCGCCGCCTTGGCCTTTTCCTCGGTCAGCCCGACCGAGGCGATCTGAGGCTGGCAATAGGTGCAGCCGGCGATGGAATTGGGCTTGATCGCATGCGGATGGCCGCCCGCGATCAGCTCGGCGACCATCACACCCTCGTGGCTCGCCTTGTGCGCAAGCCAGGGCGCGCCCGCGATGTCGCCAATGGCGTAAAGGCCCTCGACGCCGGTGCGGCAATGGGCGTCCGTCACCACATGCGTGCGGTCAATCCTGACCCCGAGCGCCTCAAGCCCCAGCCCCTCGACATTGCCGACGATCCCGACGGCCGAGATGACCGTGTCGAACCGCCGCGTCTCGGTCTTGCCGCCCTGTTCGATATGCGCCGTCACGCCCTCTGCATCGCGGTCGAGTTTCTTGACCGTCGCCTTTTCGAGGATCGTCATCCCCTGCTTGACGAACTGCTTCCGCGCAAAGGCCGCAATCTCGGCATCCTCGACGGGCAGGATGCGGTCCATCACCTCGACCACCGTCGTCCTCGCCCCCAGCGTGTTGTAGAAGCTGGCGAATTCTATCCCGATCGCGCCCGATCCGATGACCAGCAGGTCCTTGGGCATCCGCTTGGGCACGAGCGCGTGGCGATAGGTCCAGACGCGGTCCCCGTCCGCCTCGAGCCCCGGCAACTCGCGCGCCCGCGCCCCTGTGGCAAGCACGATGGCGGGGGCGGTCAGATCCTCGGTCCCCTTGTCGGTCTTGACGCTGACCCGGCCGGGGGCGGGCAAGGTCGCGTCGCCCATGATGACCGTGACCTTGTTCTTCTTCAGCAGATGCCCGATCCCGCCCGAAAGCTGCCCGGCCACCTTGCGCGAGCGTTGCGCCACCTTGTCGAGATCAAAGCCGATGCCGCTGGCCGACAGGCCGAACTCGGCCGCCCGGTGCATCAGGTGGAACACTTCGGCCGACCGCAGCATCGCCTTGGTCGGGATGCAGCCCCAGTTGAGGCAGATGCCGCCGAGATTTTCGCGTTCGACGCAGACGACCCGGAGCCCCAGTTGCGCGGCCCGGATCGCGGCGACATAGCCGCCCGGCCCCGCACCGATCACGATCACATCGAAGCTCTTGGCCGTCATGCGTTTCCTCCCGCCTCCGCCCCTCCTCGGGCGACGGTTCACCCTTAAACCATCACGCTGCGGCCTGTCCACGCCGCCTGCCGCAGGGCACCATGCGCGCTACGCATAGGTGCGGCGCCACGATCATGGCTCTGCCGCCCGGAGCCGCGCGACCTCGGCCGCATAGCCGCCCGCTTCGAGCCATTCCGCCTCCTCGGCCGTCGTGGTCCGGCCGAGCGCGGCATTACGGAAGGGAAACCGGCCGAAGCGGCGGACGATCGCGGCATGGGCGCGCGCGTGCAGCAGGTTTTCGGCCCCCGTCTCGGGCAGGCGGGTGGCCATCAGCGCGATGCAGCGGTCCTGCATCGCCATGTCCTCGGCATGTTCGAACGGCAGGTAGAAGAATTGCCGCTCCGGCTCGGGCGCGCCGAAATCCCACCCCTCGGCCACCGCCCGCTGCGCCGCCGCCAGCGCGCGGGCATCGGTGGCGAAGGCGCGCGCCGAGCCGCGCCAGATGTTGCGCGCGAACTGGTCGGTCACGATCAGATAGGCGAGCGTGCCGGCCGTGCCGTCGATCCAGTGCTCGAGCCCGCCGTCATGCGCGGCCTGCCACAGATCGGCGAACCGCTCGCGGATCCGGGCGTCGATATCCGCGCCCCCGGCATACCATCCCGCCTCGCCGATCTCCGCGATCCAGAAATCGAGCACCTCCGCCGGATCCGCCATGCCGCCGTCCCCCTCTCTCTCTCACGCCGCCTGATCGTCCTCGCGCCGCTCCACCGTCGCCTCGACCGCTAGCGCCGAGGCGCCGGGGGCGACAGGCTTGTAGGCTGCCGTCTCGGCCGGCAGCGGCGCGGCACGGCGCGTCGTGCGCCATGCGGCATAGAGCGCCATCATGCCCAGAAGGACAGCGATGAACAGGTAGAACCCCCCCGGGCCCACGATTTCCATCATCCGCCCGACGATCAGCGGCCCGGCGATCGCCCCGGCCCCGTTGATGAACAGAAGGCCCGCCGACCCGCCGGCCATGTCCTCTTTCTTGAGAAAGTCGTTGGTATGGGCGATGAGCAGGGAATAGAGCGGGTTGACGATCCCGCCCAGCACGACCGAGACGACAACGTAAAGGGGAAACGGCAGCGTCCAGAACGCCGGCACCAGCAGCGCCCCCGCCCCCGCCGCCGCCATCCCGAGGATGAGCACGCGCCGGTCCATCCGGTCGGAAATCCAGCCGATCGGATACTGGAACACGAGGCCGCCGAGATACATCGCACCGACAAAGATGCTGATCTGCACCACCGTCAGCCCCGCCAGCGTGCCCCAGACCGCGGCCATGGCGAACATTGCCGAATAGATGCCTCCGGTCAGGAACATGCCCACGCAGCCCAGCGGCGAGACGCGGAACAGCTCGCGGAACGACAGCGAGCGCGTGGTTTCGAACACGGGTGCGGCGCTTGCGGTCAGCAGGATCGGCGTGAAGGCGAGCGAGACGAGCACCGAAGGGATGATGAACAGGATGAATCCCGAGGGCGAGGCGAGGTTGAGCACCGCCTGCGACGCCACGATGCCGATCATCTGCACGATCATGTAGGCCGACAGCGCCTGCCCCCGCGTCTCGTTCGTCGCGGTGTTGTTGAGCCAGCTCTCGGCCGTGATATAGACCCCGGCAAAGCAGAAGCCCACGAGCACGCGCAGCGCGATCCAGGCCTGCCATTCGGGGATCACCGGATAGAGGATCAGCGTCGCCGAGATGAGCGAGCCGAGCGCGGCAAAGACCCGCACATGCCCGACGCGCTGGATCATCCCGGGCGTCATGCGCGAGCCGACGAGGAAACCGGCGAAATAGGCCGACATGACCAGCGACATCTGCCCGGTGGTGAACCCCTCGAGCGCGCCGCGAATCCCGAGCAGCGACGATTGCACGCCGTTGCCGAGCAAGAGCAGCATCACCCCCAGAAGCAGGGGCCAGGTCATCCGCAGCACCGACAGCATCGCCCGCCCCCGTCTCGTTGCGGCCGTGCTACTAGCGCGCCGCGCCGCCGTCCGCCACAGGGGCGACACCCCGGGCGCCATCCGCGGCGGGGATCAGCAGCGAGGCATCGCCGTAACTGTAGAACCGATACCCCGCGCCGATCGCATGGGCATAGATCGCCCGCATCCGCTCCACCCCCATCAGCGCCGAGACGAGCATCATCAGCGTGGACTTGGGCAGGTGGAAATTGGTCATCAGCCCGTCGGTCGCCCGGAACCGGTAGCCGGGGCGGATGAAGATGTCGGTCGGCCCCCTGAACGGGGCGACCAGACCGTCCGCGCCCGCCGCGCTTTCGATCAGCCGCAGCGCGGTGGTGCCGACCGGGATGATCCGCCCGCCGGCCGCGCGGGTGGCGTTGATCGCGGCCGCGGCCTCGGGCGTGACCTCGCCCCATTCGGCATGCATCCGGTGGGCGGCGATATCCTCCGCCTTGACGGGCAGAAAGGTGCCCGCCCCGACATGCAGCGTGACCTCGGTGAAGGCCACGCCGCGCGCCGCCAGCGCCGCGAGCAGCGGGCCGTCGAAATGCAGCGAGGCGGTCGGCGCCGCCACCGCGCCGGCGTGGCGGGCAAAGACGGTCTGGTAATCGTCGCGGTCGGCGGCATCGGCCGCGCGCCGCGCGGCGATGTAGGGCGGCAGCGGCATGGCGCCCGCGGCCTCGAGTCCCGCCTCGAAGGCCGCGCCCGTCTGGTCGAAGACGATCCGCGCATCCTCGTCCCCGCGTTCGGCCACGCCGGCCGTCAGGCCGGGCGGGAAGGCCAGCCGGTCGCCGGGTGCGAGCTTGCGCAAGGGCCGCGCCATCACGCGCCAGCCGCCGGCTGCCGCGGGCTCCATCAGCGTGACCTCGACGCGCGCCTCGGCACCGGCGCGCATTCGCAGGCCCGCCAGCCGCGCCGGGATCACCCGGGTGTTGTTCAGGATGAGGCGGTCGCCCGGGCGCAGCACATCCACGAGGTCGCGCACGACCAGATCGCGGATGCCGCCCCCGGCACCCGCCCCCTCGGCCACCAGCAGCCGCGCCGCGCTGCGCGGCCGCGCCGGGCGCAGCGCGATCAGCCCCTCGGGAAGGTCGAAGTCGAAATCGTCGAGCGTCATGCGATCACCGGTCCCCGGCCTGCGGCGCATCGGGCGGCGGCGGGCGGCCCGCCCGCGTCCCGTCGCCCGCACGCAAAACGCTGCGCAGGAACCCGGGCGCGAGCACCGAGAGCGGGTTGACCGACACCCGCGGCCGCGCCGCCGGCCCGCTCAGGCGATAGTTGAAACCGAACATCCCTTCCCCCGGCCGGCTGAGCACCTGACCGATGCCGTTGACGATGTAGAGGGGCGAGAGGACGCCGTCCATCTCCAGCCGGTCGGCGGCGCTGTCGTAAATGCCTTGCAGCGTGACGCCGAAGGACGGGCCCTCGGCCACCCCGTCGATCACCCGCAGCACCGGCCCGTCGAGCCGCAGACCCGCCTCGGCCCGCGAGAACGGCAGACCGTTGCCCTGCAACTGGTCGATCAGCCCGATGATCGACACCGCGTTGAGCAACTCTGCCAGCACCGGCATCCCCGAGACGCGGAAACCGCCCAGCACGATGCGCCCATCATAGCCGCCCGCGCGCGGCACCAGCACCAGATCGAATGCCCCGCCCCGCGCCCGCTCGAACAGGCCCGCCGCGGCGAGGACGGCCCCCGCATCGTCGGCCGTCATGCGCAGGGCGGGCCCCGCGGCGCGGGCCTCGATCTGCACCCGCACCGGCGCGCGGCCGTTCAACGCGCCGGTGAACCGGCCCTCCTGCCCGCCCAGGCGGCCCGAAACCCCGGTCAGGGCGATGGCGTCGGTCACCTGCACCCGGTCGAGGGCGACCGTCAGCGGCGGCGGGCCGGCGCCCCCGCCCTGCCCCGGCGCCAGCGCCCCGGCCGGCCCGCCCGGCAGGCGGCGCAGGTCGAGACTGCCCCCGGTCAGCGCCAGCCCGCCGTCGCCTTCGACAACCGCCCCGGCATCGAGCCAGTCGCCCAGCCGCACCCGGTCCAGCGTCAGCCGTCCGAGCGCGCCACCCTCGCGGAACGTCGCCGATCCGGCCGCGGCAAGGCCCGGCGCCTCGATCAGCAGCCGCTCGATCGCCGGCACCGCCCCGACCCGGCCCTCGACCACGAGCCGGCCGAGCGCGGCGGCGGGCTTGTCCCAACCGACCGCGGGCAGGCGCAGGATGGCGCGCGCCAGATCGGAGGTCAGCCGCAGCCGCGCCGCCCCGCCCCGCGGCAGGTCGATCACCACATCGGCCCGTCCGTCGCCGGCCAGCGTGCCCTCGGGCAGGCCGGGCAGGAAGGCGCGGGCAAAGGCATCGTCGAGCGCGATCCACCCCGTCACCGTCGCGGGCGGCGGCGTGCCGGCGGCGAAGGGCTGGCGCCAGACCGCATCGGCCGCCACGCCGTCGATGCGCGCGGCGCCCCCGATCGAGATGCCGGTCGGGTCGGCGGCGAGCGACAGCACCGGGGCGGCAAAGCGCCGGCCGGGGATGAGCCGGCCGCTCTGCACCCGCTCGAGCGTGCCGGCGACGCTGAAATCCACGTCGGCCGGCGTCAGCCCCTCGACCAGCGGCAGCGTCGCGCGCGCCTCGAGCCGCGCGGTGCCCGCGGCGATATCCGGCGCCATCCCCGCCGCCGTGACAAAGCGGAACGGCGGCTGGTCGATCAGCGACAGTATCGCGGTCACGCTGCCCGTTGCGGCGACGGTGACGGTCGCGATCCCCGGCACCTGCATGATGTCGGCGACCTCGAACACCGATCCCGCCACATCGATCGCCCTGCCCTGCGGCGGCTCCACCCGCCCGGCGTCGAGCACCAGCGCGTAGCGGCCCGCCTCGAGCGCGGCATGCCCGAAGGCGCCCGTCACCGGCGGCAGGCCGGGCAGCAGGCGCACCTCGGCATCGCTGAACCGATAGCCGAGCGACAGGGCCGCGGCGGCGCCGGGCGCGCTGCGCAGCGCAAGGCGGACATGCTCGAGCGTGCCGCGCTGCACGTTCTCCATCAGCCAGGCCCGGGTGCCGGGCACCATGCCGACGGGCCAGAGCATCAGCAGCCGGTCGGCCGGGATCGCGTCGAGCGTGGCGTCGAGCGCCATGCGCCAGCCCGCCGGATCGACGCCGAGCCGCCCGCGCGCATCCATCCGCCGCCCCTCGGTCAGCAGCACCAGCTGCCCGATGTCGAGCGCGAACGGGTCGAGCCGCAGCCGCAGGTCCACCGCGCCGGCGTCGAACCGCATGGGCTGGGCAAAGGTGCCGGCGGGATCGATCGACACATCGGCAAGGCTCACCTGCGCGACGAAGGCGCCGGGACGCGCGCCTGCCATCTCGACCAGCGACACGTGCCCTTCGGCGGCAAGACGCAGCGTCGGGCTTTCGATGCGGACGGCATCGAGCGTTATGCGCAGGCTTGCCGGATCATAGGCAAAGCGCAGGCCCGCCCGGTCGAGCGGGACCGGCGCGGCGATCGCATCGGCACGGATGGCGCCTTCGGCCACGTCAAGCGCGCCCGACAGGGAGGCAAGCGCGCCGGCCGCGTCGAAACCGGCCTCGAGACGGCCCGACAGCGGCGCATCGACGAGCGACAGCCAGCCGAGCGCCGGCGACTGCGCGGCAAGATCGCCCGCCGCCACATCGTCGATCCGCGCGCGCAGGCGCACCGCGCCATCCGCATCGAGCCGCAGCGAAACCTGCGCCCGCCCGCCGGCATCGACCAGCGCCAGCCCCGCCTCGAGGTTCAGCGCGCCGCCCTCGCCGCGTTCGAGCAGGATGCGCCCGTCGCCGGCCGTCCAGACCCGCCCTGTCCGCCGGTCGTCGAGCGCGAGCGTGGCGCCCGTCGCCGCCAGCCGCACCGCACCACCAAGCTCGGGCAGCGCGAAGAGGCCCTGCAACGCGCCCGACAGCGCGGCGAGCGACAGCGCCTCGGACCCCTCGCCCAGCGACACGTCGAACCGCCCATCCGCATCGCGGTGCAGCCGGATGCGCGCGCCGGGCACCGCAAGGTCGGTCAGGCGCAGCTGCGCCCGTGCCAGCGCCACCGGATCGAACCGCGCCTCGACCATCGGCAGGCGGAGCCGCGCCGTCCCGTCGGGCGCGTTCAGCCGCACATCGCGCAGCGTGAGCCGCGGCGCCCCGCCGACCGCGTCGGCCGCGATCGCGCCGAGCGACACCGACATCCCGGCCCCGCCCCGCTGCACCAGCGCCTGCGTCATCCGCGCCTCGGCCTCGGCCAGCATCCAGCCCGGCAGCGCAAGCGAGCGCGGCCCGAACACCGCCAGCAGGCCAAGGCCGCCGAGGAGGAGCGTCAGCACAAGCGTCACCGCCATCACCGCCCGCGCCGCCGCGCGCATCGCCCGGCCGCCCCGCCCGACCGGGCGCGGCCCGTGCCGCCTCGTGGTTCCGTCGCCGATCCCGGCCATCGCCCCCGTTCCCGCGCCGACCCTGCCGCCGCTCCGATGCAAGACTGACACTTTAACTTGCCAGCGCCACCGCTAGAACCCACACCGTTGCGTGACCTGACCGAAAGGACCGACAGATGCCCGATCCCGGCGACATGGCCCCCGATTTCACCCTGCCGCGCGACGGCGGCGGCACCGTCACCCTGTCGGCGCTGCGGCCCGGCCCGGTGGTGGTCTATTTCTATCCCCGCGACGACACCCCCGGCTGCACCACCGAGGCGCTGGATTTCACCGCCCGCAAGGCCGAGTTCGAGGCCGCCGGCGCCACCGTCATCGGCATTTCCAAGGACAGCGTGGCAAGCCACGACAAGTTCTGCCGCAAGCACGGGCTCGGCATCATCCTCGCCTCGGACGAGAACGGCACGGTCTGCGAGGATTGGGGCGTCTGGGTCGAAAAGGCGATGTATGGCAAGAAATACCTCGGCGTCGAACGCGCGACCTTCCTGGTGGACGGCGCCGGGCGCATCGCGCGGGCCTGGCCCAAGGTGAAGGTGCCCGGGCACGCCGACGAGGTGCTGGCGGCGGTCAGGGCGCTGTGACGCTGGCCGAACGGGCAGTGGCCGTCTTGTCGGCCAGCGATGCGCGGGCCAAGGCGGCGCTGTCGCGGACCCATGCGGCAGCATGGTTCGCGGCGCGCGTGGGCGGCGATCCGATGCCGGTCGGGCACGCCAGCCCGCCGGACCAGCCGGGCCGCCCGGCGCGCCCCGAACTCCTCGCCCCGCGCGACATGCCGCGGCGCCGCCCCGGCTCGCCGGCGGGACGCATCGCGCTGCTGCATGCGGTCGCGCATATCGAGCTCAACGCGATCGACCTGCACTGGGACATCATCGCCCGGTTTGCCCATGTGCCGATGCCGGCGGGGTTCTACGACGACTGGGTGAAGGCGGCCGACGAGGAGGCGAGGCATTTCACCCTGCTCGCCGATTGCCTCGAGGCGGCGGGCAGCCATTACGGCGCCCTGCCCGCCCATGCCGGCCTCTGGCGCGCCGCGACCGATACGGCGGGCGACCTGATGGCCCGCCTTGCCGTCGTGCCCATGGTGCTCGAGGCGCGCGGGCTCGACGTGACGCCGCAGATGGTCGCCATCTTCGAGACGGCGGGCGAGGCGCAGGCGGCGGCCGCGCTGGCGACGATCTATGCCGAAGAGGTCGGGCATGTCGCCTACGGGTCGAAATGGTTCCATTTCCTCTGCGGCCGGCACGACCGCGACCCCAAGGCGGTGTTCCACAGCCTCGTGCGCAGGCATTTCCACGGCACGCTCAAGCCGCCCTTCAACGAGGAAAAACGCGCCGAGGCCGGCATTCCGCCCGATTTCTACTGGCCGCTGACCGAACCGGCTGACGCCTGAGGGCACCCCTCGCGCCGGGGCGATCGGCGAAATCTTGCCGGAATGATGGCAGAACCGGCGGCACGCCCCGCAAAAGTCGTAAATTCCTTGCCTGCCTGCGCCGTTCTTTGGCACACCGTCGCAGGGACGGGGCAGGCGAATTGCCCCGACGGGGCAGGAAGCTTGCATGCGGACACGGATCGCCAACCGGATCGACCGGGCGCTGGGCCAACGGTTTCCCGAACTGCGCGTGTTCCTCAAGTCCGACACCGACACCCGGTTCATCCGCCTGTCACCCGCGACTCAGGTCGCCGCTATCGCCGGCGGCACGATCCTGTTCGCCTGGGCGGTGTTCGTCACGGCGGTGCTGATGATCGACACCCTCGGCTCCGGTCCGGGGCACGTCCAGATCGCCCGCGACCGCGCGGTCTACGAGGCGCGGCTCGACGCGCTGGCCCGCGACCGGGACGCGGCGCTTGCCGAGGCGGCCGAGGCCGAGCGGCGCTTTGTTAGCGCCATGGCCGAGGTTTCGACGATGCAGTCGCGCCTGCTCGCGTCCGAGGAAACCCGGCGCGAGGCGGAAACCGGCCTCGATGTCGTGCAGGCGACGCTGCGCCGCGCCATCCGCGAGCGCGATGCGTCGCGTCAGGACCTCGCCGCGCTGCGCCGCAGCATCGCCGAGCAGGGCGGGCCGGGCAGCCCCGAGGCGCTCGCGGCCGCCGAGGCCGCGGCGGTGCTCGAGCTGGTGGCACAGACGCTCGGCGTGGCGGCCGAGGAACGCGACATCGTGCTCGCCGAGGCGCAGCAGGCCCGCGCCGAGGCCGACATGGCCCATCTCGAACGCCGCCTGCTCGAGGAACGCAATGCCGAGATCTTCGGCCGGCTCGAAAAGGCGGTCAGCGTTTCGATGGAACCGCTCGACCGGATGTTCCGCGCCGCCGGCCTCAAGCCCGACGAGGTGCTGCGCGAAGTGCGGCGCGGCGCGGCGCCGTCCGAAACGCTCGCCCCGCTGCGCTTCTCGTCCAAGGGCGCGCCGGTTTCGGGCGACGAGGCGCGCGCGAATGCGATCCTTGCCGGGCTCGACCGCATGGCGCTCTACCGGGCCGCGGTCGCCCGCGTGCCCTTCGCAAATCCGGTTCGCGGGCAGGTCCGCTTCACCAGCGGCTTCGGATGGCGGCGCGACCCCAAGACGGGAAGCGGCCGGATGCATGCGGGCGCGGATTTCGCCGGCCCGCGCGGCACGCCGATCCATGCCACGGCCGACGGCACGGTGGTTGAGGCCGGCTGGCACGCAGGCTATGGCAATGTGGTCACCATCCGCCACGCTTTCGGGATCGAGACGCGCTATGCCCATCTGTCGAAAATCAGCGTGCGAAACGGTGAACGTGTCTCGCGCGGCACCCGTATCGGTGATATGGGGAATACAGGGCGCTCGACAGGGACGCATCTGCACTACGAGGTCCGCCTCGGCGGAACACCCGTCAACCCGATGACATACATCAAGGCTGCCAACAATGTTTTCTAAGAGCAGGATCAACGAGCCGGGCCCCAAGACCGCGGCCGAGCCGGAGAAGAAGGCCAACGACGCGATGACCGCAGCCACCAAGCCCGACTATGCCCCGACGACCCCCAAGGCCAAGCCTGCGGTCTCGATCCTGTCCACCGACCTGACGGTGGTCGGCAACCTCAAGACCACCGGCGATATCCAGGTCGAGGGCGTGGTCGAAGGCGACATCCGCGCCCATCTGCTGACCGTGGGCGAAGGCGCCACGATCCGGGGCGAGGTGGTGGCGGACGACATCGTCATCAACGGCCGCGTGATCGGCCGCGTCCGCGGCCTCAAGGTGCGCCTGACCTCGACCGCGCGGGTCGAGGGCGACATCATCCACAAGACGATCGCGATCGAATCCGGGGCCCATTTCGAGGGCTCGGTCCAGCGGCAGGAAGACCCGCTTTCGACCGCAAGCACCGCCAAGCAGCCGGTCGGCGCCGCGCGCATCGCCGGCTGACCGCGCCGGACCACGCCGAGACACGAGGGGCCGGCCACCGCGCGGTGGCCGGCCCCTTTGTTTCCGCAACCCCGATCTCGCGCCTCGATCAGGCGATCGCACGCCGGTAGAGGTGCCATGTCGCGTGGCCGAGAACCGGCAGCACGATGAACAGGCCGAGAAACGCCGGGATCATCGCCACCATCGTCAGCACCGCGATGATGACCGCCCAGCGCAGCGAGACCGCGAGGTTCTCGCGCACCAGCGTCACCGAGGCGATCATCGCCGTGACAAAGTCGATATCGCGGTCGAGCAGCATCGGCAGGCTGACGAACTGCGTGGCAAAGAGCACGAAGGCGATCACCGCCCCCATCGCGCCGCCGATCAGGATCAGCGTGATTCCCTCGGGCGTGACCAGCGACCACAGCGACTGCGTGACATTCGGCAGCGATCCGGTGCCCTGGAATACCGCGAGCACGACCCGCGCGACGACCAGCCACATCATGAAGAACACCACCATCAGGGCGGCAAGCGCCGGGATTTGCCCGTTGCCGTGGCGTCCCGGCGCGCGCAGGATCGCGCCCCAGTCGAGCGCCTCGCCGGTGCCGAGCCGCCGGCTTACCTCGTAAAGCCCGGTCGCGATGAACGGCGCCAGCAGCGGAAAGCCGAAGGCGGCCGGAATGATCCACCAGAACTGCCCCGTCTCGGCCAGCGCCCAGACGATGGCAAGGCCCATCACGACATAGACGGCGGCAAAGAACACGCCGAACTGCGGCGCGCGGCGAAAATCGGCCCAGCCATCGGCCAGCGCCGCCGAAAGGTCGGCCACCTCGAGGCGCCGGAAGGTCGGGGCGGTCGCGCCGGGGGGGGGTGCGGTATCGACATCGGTCATGGATTGCCTCCCGTTCTGCGGGCAAATCCTAGCACGACCGACACCGGGCGGAAGATGTATCTGCAAGGCACCGTTGCGCGGCGCCCCCGCTCAGCCCGCCTGCGCCTCGGCCCGGCTCTTGCCGGCGACATCGAGCGCGAGCGTCGCCGCCATGAAGGCGTCAAGATCGCCGTCGAGCACGCCGGCGGTGTCCGACGTCTCCACCCCCGTGCGCAGATCCTTGACCATCTGGTAGGGTTGCAGGACGTAGGACCGGATCTGGTTGCCCCAGCCGGCGTCCCCCTTGGCCTCGTGCTGGGCGTTGATCGCCGCATTCCGCTTGTCCAGCTCCATCTGGTAGAGCCGCGCCTTGAGCGCGTTCATCGCCACCTCGCGGTTCTGGTGCTGCGACTTGAGCGAGGATGTCACGACGATCCCGGTCGGCAGATGGGTGATGCGCACCGCCGAGTCGGTCTTGTTCACATGCTGCCCGCCCGCACCCGAGGCCCGCATCGTGTCGAGCCGGATATCCTTGTCGGGCACCACGATCTCGATCGTCTCATCGACCACCGGATAGACCCAGACCGAGCTGAAGGACGTATGCCGCCGCGCCTGGCTGTCGTAGGGCGAGATGCGGACAAGCCGGTGCACGCCGGATTCCGACTTGAGCCAGCCATAGGCATTGCGCCCGTTGATGCGGTAGGTGGCGCTGCGGATCCCCGCCTCGTCCCCCGGGCTTTCGTCGAGCAGCTCGACCTCATAGCCCTTGGCCGTCGCCCAGCGGACATACATCCGCGCCAGCATCTGCGCCCAGTCGCAGCTTTCGGTGCCGCCTGCGCCGGCGTTGATCTCGAGAAAGGTGTCGTTGGCATCCGCCTCGCCGTCGAGCAGCGCCTCGAGTTCCTTCGCCGCCGCCTCGCGCGCGAGCACCCCGAGCGCCGCCTCGGCCTCGGCCACGACCTCGGCATCGCCCTCTTCCTCGCCGAGCTCGATCATCCCGAGGTTGTCGGACAACTGCGCCTCGAGCCGCCGATAGGTGCCCACGGCGTCGATCAGCGCCTGCCGGTCGCGCATCATCTTCTGCGCGCGCGCGGGGTCGTTCCAGAAATCCGGCCCCTCGATCAGCGCGTCGAATTCCTCGAGCCGGTGCGGCGCGGTCGCGTAATCCATCCGCTGGGCAAGCAGCGCGAGCGACTTGCGGATCGCCTCGACATGCTTTTCGGTCTCTGCGCGCATGGGTCACGTTCCTCTTCCGTCCGGCGCGGGGTGATAGCCTGCACCCCGGCCCATGGCAAGCGGATGGCACCGCGGGCGGCCCGGCGCGCAGCGCCGTCCGCCCGGGCCCGCCGAATCGGTCAGTAGAGGCCGCCGGAACTGACCGTGCCGAAATCGGCCTTTTTCGGCACCACCGTCGTGCGCCCGGTCGAGGTCGTGACCGTCTCGCCCGTCTCGGACCCGTCGGTCTCGCCCAGCCGGAACAGCGGCAGGTTGGACCCCATGGCAAAGCCGCCGTCGATCAGGCCGGCAAAGCCGAACACCGGTTCCTCGCCGCTGCGGAAATACTCGGCCACCACGTTCTCGCCCGTGGCATCCTCGGGCAGCCGCGCGCCCGAGAACCGGTCGATCTTGAGGAAATAGCCCCCCGGCGGCACACGGAACCGGCCGCCGCCATAGACCTTGACCGCTTCCCTCATGAAGGCCTCGAACACCGGCCCGCACATCCCGCCGCCCGAGGCGGACCCGAGGCTGCGCGGCTGGTCGTATCCGATATAGCACCCGGCGGCGATGTTCGACGAATAGCCGACGAACCACACGTCCTTGGCGTCGTTGGTCGTCCCCGTCTTGCCGGCGATCGGCACCCCGACGTTGATCCCGCGCCCGGTGCCGCGCTGGATCACGCCCTCCATCATCGAGGTGAGCTGATAGGCGGTCACCGGATCCATCACCCGCTCGCGCGTGGCGGTGATGCGCGGGATCGCGCCGGGGGCAAGGCTGGCGGTGCGGCAATCCTCGCAGATGCGCTGGTCGTGGCGATAGATCGTGCGCCCCCAGCGGTCCTGCACGCGGTCCACCAGCGTCGGCTCGACCCGCTCGCCGCCGTTGGCGAACATCGCATAGGCGGCCACCATGCGCCACAGCGTCGTCTCCTCGGAGCCGAGCGCATTGGCGAGATACTGGCCCATGCGGTCGTAGACGCCGAATTTCTCGGCATAGCGGGCGACGATGTCCATCCCGATTTCCTGCGCGATCCGCACCGTCATCAGGTTCCGGCTCTGCTCGACGCCGGTGCGCACCGGGGTCGGCCCGTAGAAGCGGTTGGAGGCGTTCTTGGGCGTCCAGAGCCCCTGTGCCGTCGCCACCTCGATCGGCGCGTCGATGACGATGGTCGCGGGGGTGAACCCGCTGTCGAGCGCGGCGGCATAGACGAAGGGCTTGAACGATGATCCCGGCTGGCGCATGGCCTGCGTCGCGCGGTTGAACACCGAATGCTGGTAGCTGAAGCCGCCCTGCATGGCGATCACCCGGCCGGTGTTCACATCCATCGCCATGAAGGCGCCCTGAACCTCGGGGATCTGGCGCAGCGACCAGCGCTCGAAACTGCCGTCGCGATTGAGCACGGGGCGCACATGCACCACGTCACCGACCGACAGAAGGTCACCCGGCACCTTCGCCTTGGGGCCGAGCCGCCCGTCCGCCTGCCGCTTGCGCGCCCAGGTGACATCGGAGGCCGGGATCACATGGCCGCCTTCATCCTCGGGCACGCCCTCGATGCCGATCCGCGCCGTTGTCTTTCCGACCTCGAGCACCACGGCGACGAACCAGCCGGTCACATCGCGCGGCACCTCTTCCTTCGCGAGGGCGGCGCGCCAGGCCTCTTCGCTCGCCAGCGCCTCGGGCGGCAGCGCCTTGCGCGTGCCGCGCCAGATGCCCTGATTGCGGTCGAACCGCTCCAGCCCGTCACGCAGGGCGCGGGCGGCGACCTCCTGCATGTCCGGGTCCACCGTGGCGCGGATCGTCAGGCCGCCCTCGAAGAATTCGTTGTCGCCGAAGCGGCCCGAAAGCTGGCGGCGGATCTCGTCGGTGAAATAGTCGCGGTCCGGCAGGCCGACGCGGAAAGATTCGAAATCGCCCGACTGCACGGTGGCGAGCGGCGCGGCGATGGCCGCCTCCATCTCGGCCCGCGTGATATGGCCATTCTCCCACATCTGCCGCAGCACATAGTTGCGCCGCTCGGTCACCCGCGCCCGGTTGCGCACCGGATGCAGGTTCGACGGCTCCTTGGGCAGGGCTGCGAGGAAGGCGGCCTCTTCCAGCGTCAGATCGGCGAGCGTCTTGTTGAAATAGGTCTGCGCCGCCGCGACCACGCCATAGCTGTTCTGGCCGAGGAAGATCTCGTTGAGGTAAAGCTCCAGGATCTGATCCTTGCTCAGCGCCGCCTCGATGCGGGTGGCCAGGATGATCTCCTTGATCTTGCGCTCGCCCGTGCGGTCGCCCGAGAGCAGGAAATTCTTGGTCACCTGCTGCGTGATGGTGGAGGCGCCGCGCAGCGTCTCGCCGCGGCTGACGATCGCATCGCGCAGGGCTGCCGCCATCCCGGTCGCATCATAGCCCTGGTGGGTGTAGAAATTCTTGTCCTCGGCGCTGATGAATGCCTGCTTGACCAGATCGGGGATCTCGACCGAGGGCGCGAAGATGCGCCGCTCGCGGGCGAATTCGTCGATCAGCCGGCCTTCGCCGTCGTAGATGCGGCTGATCGTCGGCGGGGCATAGGACGCGAGGCTTTCGTAGGACGGCAGGTCGCGGTTGTAGAACCACAGCACCCCCCCCACCGTCAGCGCGGCGAAGAACGCGCCGAGCGTGACGAAGGAAAAGATACCGCCCAGAAACCCGCCGATGAACCGCAGCACGCACAGACCCCCGCTTGACCGGCGTGCAGTCTAGCGCCCATGGCGCGGGGGGTCAAAGCGGTTGGGCCGCACTTGGGCGGGCGGTCGCTTCACAGCTTCGCGCCCTACTGGCGCAGCAGCGCCGCCTCGGCCGCATCCGCCACCGCCCAGTCGGCCAGCGCGGCGACCATCGCCGCCGCCATGCGCCGCCGCCAGCCGGCATCCGACAACCGCGCGCGATCCTGCGCCGAGGAGAGATAGCCCAGTTCGACCAGCACCGACGGGATATCGGGCGCGCGCAGGACCGAGAAAGCCGCCCCCCGCCGCGGCACCCGGTGCAGCCGCAGCCCGGCCTCGCGCAGCGCCGCGACCAGCGTGTCGGCCAGCCGGTCCGACCGCGGCGCGGTCTCGGTGCGGGCCAGATCCATCAGCACCCGCGCCACCAGATCGTCCTGCCCGCGCAGCGTCACGCCCGCCAGCAGGCTGTCGCGGTCATGCCGTTCGGCCAGCGCGGCGGCGGCGGCATCGGTCGCCGCCTCGGCGAGCGTATAGACGGTCGCGCCCGTCGCCTCGCCCTCGGCCAGCGCATCGGCATGCAGCGAGATGAACACATCCGCCCCCGCCGCATGCGCGATCGCCACCCGCCCGTCGAGCGGGACGAAGACATCCGCCTCGCGCGTGAGCACGACCGTGAACCGACCGTCCCGGCGCAGCTGGTCGGCAAGTTCGCGCGCGAATTGCAGCATCAGCGCCGCCTCGGTCAGCCCGCCGCGCTCGGCCCCCGGGTCGATCCCGCCATGCCCGGGGTCGAGCACGACGACCAGCGGGCGGTCGCCCGTCTGGCGCGGGCGGGGCGGGCCGGTGATGGCCGGCGCGGGCAGGCGCCAGGCGTCGGGATCGGGCTCGGCGGCGCGGGCGGCAAAGGCGGCCGCATCGGGCGGGCCGAGCCGCACGCGCACCAGCGCCGCGCCGTCGGCGGCCATGCGCATCTCGGCCATGGCGACCGGATGGGGCCCCGCGAGCTCCAGCACGAGGCGCGACCAGCCCCCCGCGATCCGCCCGCCGCGCCGCCCCGTCACCCGCGCGGCCGTTCCCGGCACCAGCCGCAGCGGCGCCCAGTCCACCTCGCGGAAATCGAGGATCAGACGCGGCGGCCCGTCCGCCAGCCGCACCCGCCAGGGCACGCCGCGCGACAGCGCCAGTTCCACCACCACCCCGCCGCCCTCGTCGGCGATGCGCGAGGCGGCCGGGTCGAGCCGGGCAAGCGCGCTGAAATCGCCCTGCCCCTGCGCCTGCGCCTGCGCGAGCGCCGCCCAGAGGCTGACAAGGACGGATAGGAGGATGCGCATGGCCTGCCCGGTTTTTCCGGACCCTAACGCAGGCCGCGCCGGATGGGAATCACGCGCGTGCGAGGAAAGCCGCAAGGCGGTCCATCCCCTCGGCCACCTCGGCGGTGGACCGGGCGTAGCTCAGCCGGATGAACCGGTTGCCGCGGGCCGGGTCGAAATCGACCCCCGGCGTCACCGCCACCCCGGCCTCGGCGAGGATCCGGGCGGCAAGGGCGCGGGCGTCGCCGGTCAGGCCCGACACATCGGCATAGGCATAGAATGCCCCGTCGGGCGGCGCCACCGGCAGCCCCGCCGCCGCAAGCCCCGCCACCACCAGCGCGCGGTTGGCGGCATAGACGGCCACGTTCCGCTCCAGCTCCTCCCCTGCATCGAGGGCGGCGAGGGCGGCCACCTGCCCGACATGCGGCGGGCAGATGAAGAGGTTCTGCGCCAGCCGCTCGATGCTGCGCACATGGCCGGGCGGCACCACCATCCAGCCGATGCGCCAGCCGGTCATCGAGAAATATTTCGAGAAGGAATTGACGACATAGACATCGTCCGTGACCTCCAGCGCCGTGACGGGCCGGGGGCCGAAGCTGATGCCGTGATAGATCTCGTCCGACACCACCGCGATGCCGCGGTCCCGCGCCGTTGCGATCAGCGCGGCGAGCGCCGGACGGCCCAGCATCGTGCCGGTTGGGTTGGCGGGCGAGGCGAGGATGAGGCCGGCAAGCCCACCCGGCAGGGCATCGGGTTCGGGCTGGAACCGCGCCGCCGCCCGCGTCTCGATCCCGACCGGCACAAGGCTCAGCGCCGACAGGATGTGGCGATAGGACGGATAGCCGGGCAGGCCGAGCCCCACCCGGTCGCCCGCCTCGAAAAGCGCGGTGAAGGCAAGGACGAAGGCCGCCGAGGACCCGGCGGTCACGATCACCCGGCCGGGGTCGAGGTCGATCCCGTGCCGCCGGCGGTAGAGCGCGGCGATCCCCGCCCGCAACTCCGGCAGGCCGAGCGCCACGGTGTAGCCCAGCGGCCCGGCGGCCATCGCTGCCGCCGCCGCCGCCAGCGCGGCAGCCGGGGCCGGGGTGCCGGGCTGGCCGACCTCCATGTGGATCACGCTGCGCCCGGCCGCCTCGGCGGCGCGCGCCGCCTCCATCACGTCCATCACGATGAACGGATCGACCGTGCCGCGCCTTGAAACCCGCATGCCGCCCCCCCTATGCTGCCCCCGAGCCATTGCCCGCGTCACCGCGCGGCGTCAACGCCCTCGCCCGACCTCGACCTTGGCCGATCTAAGGCTTGCCCGACCTCGACCTTGCCCCGGAGCCCTGCATGCGCCCCTTCCGCCCCCTCCTCGCCGCCGCCGCGCTTGCGCTGGCCCTTCCCGCCGCCGCGCTCGATCTCGGCAGCATGACGGCCGAGGAACGCGCCGCCTTCCGCGCCGAGGTGCGGGCCTATCTGCTCGACAACCCCGAAGTGCTGCTCGAGGCGATCGGCGTGATCGAACAGCGCGAGGCGCGCGCGCAGGCCGATGCCGATATCGCCGCCCTGCGCGACAACCGCGCCGCGCTCGAGGAAAACCCGGCCTCCTGGGCGGGCGGGAACCTTGCCGGCGACATCACGGTGGTCGAATTCGTCGATTACCGCTGCGGCTATTGCCGCCGCGCGCATGAAGACGTGCAGGCGCTGGTGGAAAGCGACGGCAATATCCGCATCGTGGTCAAGGAATTCCCCATCCTCGGGCCGGATTCGGTCACCTCGTCGCGATTTGCGATCGCGGTGCTGCAGATCGCGGGGCCCGATGCCTACAAGGTCGCGCATGACGCGCTCATCGCGCTGGCCGGCCCGCCGACGCCGGCGGCGCTGCGGCGGATCGCGGCGGATGCGGGGGTGGACGGCGATGCCGTGCTCGCCCGGATGGATGCGCCGGAGGTCACCGCGGTGATCGCGGCCAACCGCGCGCTCGGCGAACGGCTGCAGATCAACGGCACGCCGAGCTTTGTCATCCATGAGACGATGGTGCGCGGCTTCGTGCCGCTCGAGGGGATGCGGGCGATCGTCGCCGGCCAGCGCGCCAAGAAAGGCTAGCGCGCCGGGAAGGGCTAGCGCGGCACCCGCCCGGCGCGCCCGCCGCGCCGGACCGGCGCCGGCGGATCGCCCAGACCCTCGCGCAGAACCTGCGTCATCGGATGGTCGGGATCGGTGCCGTGGGCGGCGAGCACGATGCGCAGCGCGTCGGGATAGGCCAGCCCCGCCGGCAGGCTCAGCGCCCAGTCGATCAGGATCGAGCGGCAGTCGGTGGTGCCGATCCCCTCGATCCGGTAGGCCTCGCGGATCAGCCCCTTCGGATCGGCCTCGTCACGCTGCATCGCCAGTCCCCTCCGCGTCATGGCCGGCGGCGGCCGGGGCCGCCGCCGCGACCCCAAGTCCGGCCGTTATGATGGCCGCGGCATCGGCCGTGGCCGCAGCGAGGCGCCCGGCCAGTGCCGCGGCATCGGCCGCCCCCGTCTCGCGCAGCAGGAACCCGCGGGCTCCCTGCCCGAGCGCCGCGGGGTCGCTCGATGCCTCGCCCAGCAGCCGCGCGCCCGCCTGCAGCGGCCACAGCAGCCGCAGCGCGGCGCGCAGCGCCGCCTCCTCCGCCGCACCCAGCCGCCCCGCCTTCACCCCGGCGCGCAACTGCGCCTCGGTCCGCCGCGCCGGATCGCCCGCCAGAAGCGCCAGCGCCTGGGCGAAAAGCTCGATATCCATCAGCCGGCCCGGCCCTGCCTTCGCCTCCCACGCATCCCCGGGCCGATGCGCAAGCAGCTTGGCGCGCATCGCGCCGGTGTCGGGCAGGATCCGCGCCGCCCCCGCCTGCGCGCGCAGAAGGGCGCGGCGGAAATCCTCGACCTCGGCGCCGAGGGCGGGATCGCCCGCCACGGGACGCGCGCGGGTCAGGGCGAGATGCTCCCAGGTCCAGGCCTCGGTCTCCTGATAGGTGCGGAAGGCGGAGAGCGAGGTCGCCACCGGCCCCTGCCGGCCCGAAGGGCGCAACCGCATGTCCACCTCGTAAAGCCGCCCCTCGGCCATCGGCGCGGTCAGCGCGGTGACAAAGGCCTTGGTCAGCCGCGCGTAATAGGTCCGCGTGTCGAGCGGCCGCCGCCCGTCCGAGGCCTCGACGCCCGCCGCATCGTAGATCACGATCAGGTCGAGGTCCGATTGCGCATTGAGCCGCCCGGCCCCGAGCGAGCCCATGCCCACGACTGCCGCGCCGCGCCCCGGCGGCGTGCCGTGCCGCTGGGCAAAGTCGGCCAGCGTGACGGGCCAGAGCGCGGCGAGCACCGCCTCGGCCAGATCGGCATACTGCTTGCCGGCCTCGAAGGCATCGACGAGCCCGCGCAGGTGATGCACGCCGATGCGAAAGTGCCACTCGCGCGCCCAGATCCGCGCGGCACCGAGCCGACGCTCGTAATCCGGCACGCCCGCCAGCCGCCCGGCCAGTTCGCCCGCCAGCGCCGCCCGGCCCGGCCAGGGCGCGAAGAAGGCGCCGCCCAGCACCGCGTCGAGCACCGCCGAATTGCGCGCGAGGTGCCGCGCCAGCGCCGGCGCCGTCGCCGCGATATCGACGATCAGATCGACCAGCGGCGGATTGGCGTCGAAGAGCGAAAAGAGCTGCACCCCCGCCGGCAGACCGCGCAGGAACCCGTCGAAGGCGGCCAGCGCCTCGTCCGGGTTCGCCGCGCGCGCGAGGATCCCTGACAAGAGCCGCGGGCGCACGCGGCGGAAAATCTCGGCCGCCCGGTCCGAGCGCAGCGCCGGATAGGCGCGCCAGCCCTCGACCACCGCCGCCATCTCGGGCGTCAGCTCGGGCCCCGCCTCGGCCGCGGCAGGGGCGAAGAACCCTTCGGTCAGGGCATGCACCGCCTCGAGCCGGTCGCGCAGCGCCGCGCGGAAGGCGCCCGTATCGCCCTGCCCGCAGAGCCGGGCGATCCGGTCCCAGCCCTCGGGGCTGGCGGGCAGCGTCTGCGTCTGCGCGTCCTGCACCATCTGGAGCCGATGCTCCACCTCGCGGTGCGCGCGGTAGGCCGCCGTCAGATCGCCCGCCACCGCCCCCGGCACCCAGCCGGCCGCCGCCAGCGCCGCAAGCCCGCCGACCGTATCGGGCGCGCGCAGGCCCGGATCGCGCCCGCCCGCGATCAGCTGCCGCGTCTGGCAGAAGAATTCGATCTCGCGGATGCCCCCCCGCCCGAGCTTGAGGTTGTGCCCGTCGAGCACCAGCGCCCCGGCCAGCCCCTTGTGATCGCGGATGCGCAGCCGCATGTCATGGGCATCCTGGATCGCGGCAAAGTCGAGATGCCGGCGCCAGACGAAAGGGGTCAGCGCCCGCAGGAACCGCCGCCCCGCGTCGATGTCGCCGGCGCAGGGGCGCGCCTTGATATAGGCCGCGCGCTCCCACGTCCGCCCGACGCTTTCGTAATAGGCATAGGCCGCGGCGGTGGACAGGCAGACCGGCGTGACCGCCGCATCCGGGCGCAGCCGCAGGTCGGTGCGAAAGACATAGCCCTCGGCAGTGATGTCGGACAGCAGCGCGCAGAGCCGGCGGGTGATGCGGATGAACTCCGCCCGCGCCTCCTGCTCGGCGCCCGGATAGCGGGTTTCGTCGAAAAGACAGATCAGGTCGATGTCCGAGGAATAGTTGAGCTCCCCCGCGCCCAGCTTGCCCATGGCGAGCACGATCATCCCCGCCGCAGCGGCACGGTCCCCCGGCCCCTGCCCCGGCAGCCGCCCGCGCCGCACCGCCTCGGCGACCAGCACCCGCAGCGCGGCATCGATTGCGGCATCGGCCAGCCGGGTGAGCGTGCCGGTGACCGCCTCGAGCGGCCAGGCGCCGCCTAGATCGGCCAGACCGGCGATCAGCGCCACCCGGCGCTTGGCCTGCCGCAGCGCCGGGCCGAGATCGGCCAGCGGCACGGCCGGCAGCGCGCCGAGCGCGGCGTCCACCGCGCCCTCGGGATCCTCGACCGCCGCGTGCAGCCAATCGGCCTCGCGCGTCATGAGCGCGCGCAGATAGGGGCTCCCCCCCGCCGCGCCGGCGATGAGCGCGCCAAGCGCCGGCTCGACCGCGCCGAAGGCGCGCTGCGCCTCGGCGCCGGCCGCGGGATCGTGCGGGATCGGCTGGCGGGTCAGGCGTGCGGCGAGCGTTGGCATGCCTCGACACTGGCCCCGCCGGCCCGGCGCGTCAACCATGCGCAGCGCAAGCCCGGGACCGGGCCGGGGTGGACCGGATTTTCTCTGGCTCCGCAAGGCGATGGCAAGGGTCCTGCGCGGCATGTGAATTTGTTTAACATCGCCCCTTGAAACCGCCCGGCCGCCTTCCGATCTGCCTTAATGTGAAAGAGCTTCACATGACGCAGACGCCAACCAGGGAGATGCCCGATGACCACCCTTTCGATGCAAGAGCCGCGCGGCTGGCTGACCCGGGCCGAAGCCTGGCTCGACGACCGCGGCAAGGGCGCATGGATCGCCGCCATGGTGCTCGGCTTTGTCTTCTTCTGGCCGATCGGCCTTGCGCTTCTCGGCTACATGATCTGGAGCAAACGGATGTTCAACAAATCGCAGTCCTGCGGCGCCCGCCGCGCCGCGACGATGCCCCATCGCTATGGCATGGCGCCGAGCGGCAACACCGTGTTCGATGCCTATCGGGCCGAGACGCTGCGCCGGCTCGAGGAGGAACAGGCGGCCTTCGAGGCTTTCCTGCAGCGCCTGCGCGAGGCCAAGGACAAGTCGGAATTCGACGCCTTCATGGATGACCGTGCCCGCGCCGCCGCTGCGGCGGCAACGCCCCCCGCGGCCCCCCCGGCCACCGGTTCGGGCGCCTACTGACCCGCCGCGGGCGGCCCCCTGCCGGGGGGCCGCCCGCAAGCCGCGCCCGCACGTCGCTTCGTGCGGGCCTTGCCGCCAAGGATGCCGCCCATGCCCCCCTTTGCCGCTGCGCCCGGCCCCGGCCTGCCCGACCCCGAGGTCTCGCCCGGCTTCTACGACGGGGTGCCGGTCAAGCGGCTGGTGGCCTGGGCGGTGGACAGCGCCCTCATCCTGCTGCTGACCCTCATCGCCGTGCCCTTCACCGCCTTCACGGCGCTGTTCTTCTTTCCGGTGCTCTGGCTGGCGATCGGCTTTGCCTACCGGATCGTCACGCTCGCCGCCGCCTCGGCCACGCCCGGCATGCGCCTCGTCGCGATCGAGATGCGCGACCGGATGGGCCGTCCGTTCGATCTGGCACATGCGATCGGGCATACGCTGGGCTATACGCTGTCGATCTCGACCGTGCTGGTGCAGGTCGCGTCCATCGTGCTGATGCTGACCGGCGCGCGGGGACAGGGCCTGACCGATCTTCTGCTCGGCACGGCCGCGATCAACCGCCCCGCCCTGCGCGCCTGACCGGCAGGGGCCCGCCCGCCGCGCCTGCGCTGGCCCGCAAAGGCGTGAAAACCCCGCGCATTTCGCGCTTGGCGGCCCCGGCCTTCGTTGCTAGCGTGACGGGCAGAGGCAGCGAGCATCCCATGCGCCACACCCTTCCCATCGCGCCGCAGTTCTATGTGACGGCGCCGCAGCCCTGCCCGTATCTCGACGGGCGGATGGAGCGCAAGCTGTTCACCGCGCTGCAGGGCGACCAGGCTGAGCGGCTGAACGATGCGCTGTCCAAGCAGGGGTTCCGGCGCAGCCAGAACGTGCTTTACCGCCCCTCCTGCGCCGAATGCTCGGCGTGCCTGTCGGCGCGGATCCGGGTCGCCGACTTCCGCCCCTCGCGCACCCAGCGGCGCACCCTGAGAAAGAACGCCCTGCTGCGCCGCAACGCCACCAGCCCCTGGGCGACCGAGGAGCAGTTCGCGCTGTTCCGCCGCTATCTCGACAGCCGGCATGCCGATGGCGGGATGGCCGACATGGATGTGTTCGAATTCTCGGCGATGATCGAGGAAACCCCGATCCGCAGCCGCGTCGTGGAATATTCGCGCCCCCCGCGCGAGGGCGAGCGGGGGCGGCCGCTCGCGGCGGTCTGCCTGACCGACATCCTCGATGACGGGCTGTCGATGGTCTATTCGTTCTACGATCCCGCGCTCGTGCACCACAGCCTCGGGACATGGATCATCCTCGACCATATCGCCATCGCGCGCGAGGCAGGGCTGCCTTACGTCTATCTCGGCTACTGGGTGCCGGGCAGCCGCAAGATGGGCTACAAGGCGCAGTTCGACGCGGTCGAGATCTACAAGGGCGGCCGCTGGCAGCCGATCGGCGATCCGGCAACGCATTCGGCCGCGCTGCATCCGCTGTCGGTCGATCCCATCGCCGAACAGGTCGCCCGGATCAGCCTGCCCGACGGGATCGGCAACCGCGGCTGAGGCCGACGCGCCGCGCCGGCCCGCTGGTGCCGCTCCACGAGACAGCCGAATTCGTCAGCGACGATGCTGCATTGACCGACGCGGTCGGCGTCTGGCGCCCGATCCGAACGGGCGTTGATCCGACCCGATCCAGTCGCGTGCGCCGGGACGTTCGCAGGGTGGACTTCGCTGGCCGTAATGGCTATTTTCGCGCCGGACCCAAGCGGAGACGATTGATATGAGCACATTTGCACCGACTTCCACTTCGGGCGGCTCGTGGCTCGACTTTACCGGCGTCGATCCCCTCGTCCCGCCCTTTGCTATCGTGGCGCGGGAGGGCTCGGGCGTGACCTCGCTCTCGGACCTTCAGGGCACACGCATCACGGTCAACGCTGCACTTCTGCCGCTGCTTCAGGAAATCGGCACGGCCAACAACCTGACGTTCTCCGTCGCGCCGCTACCGGAGTCCGACATCGCCGCGGCGCTCGCCGCCGGGGTCGTCGATGTGGCCATCGTTCCGGTTGCCGCGATCCGGCCGGCGCTCCTGCCGTCGACGCTGACCCTCCTGCCGGAGACCTTCGGCGGCCCGGCGCCGATCGTCGGGACCCGGCGGGCCGACACGCTGATCGGCACACCGGAGGGCGATGCCATCGAGGGCCGGGGCGGGAACGACGTGATCGAGGGGCGCGGCGGGGACGACACGATCTTTGGCGGCGACGGTCGCGACCGGCTGTTTGGCGGGGCGGGGAATGACGTGCTGTCGGGCGACCGGGGGAACGACACGCTGGTCGGCGACCGTGGCCGCGATACGCTCTTCGGCGGGGCCGGGGACGACGTCCTGCGCGGTGGCGACGGCGCGGACGTCCTGTTCGGCGGGAACGGCGACGACCTGCTCTTCGGCGGCAAGGGGCCCGATACGCTCGACGGCGGGGCCGGGAACAACACGCTGACCGGCGGCGCGGGGGCGGATGTGTTCATCTTCACCCAGCCCGGGCCCGGCACGCAAACGGTCATCACCGATTTCGCGTTGCGGCAGGATCAGATCGGCACCACGCAGGCCTTCACGCTGTCGCGCGAGGACGGGAGCGCCGTCCTGACCTTCGCGAATGGCGCGACGGTCACGGTTCTCGGCATCCGCAACCTCGCGGCCCTGTCCGAGCGGATCACGGCGCCGCCGGACTTCGGCGGCGACCTCCTGCTCTGAGCCCCTGGCGGTTCAGCCCAGCAGAGCCGGAACGATCGTCACCACCTGCGGGAAGAGCCACAGCAGCATCAGCATCACCACCTGCAGCACCACGAAGGGCAGCACGCCCTTGTAGATATGGGCTGTCGTCACCTCCTTGGGGGCGACCCCGCGCAGGTAGAAGAGCGCAAAGCCGAAGGGCGGTGTCAGGAACGATGTCTGCAGGTTGATCGTGATCATGATCGTCACCCAGGCCGGATCGTAGCTGCCGCCGTAGATCACCGGGCCGACGATGGGCACCACGATGTAGATGATCTCGAGGAAATCGAGCACGAAGCCGAGGATGAACAGCACCAGCATCACGATCAGGAATGCCGTCGCCTCGTTGTCGAAGGCGCGCAGGAAGCTCTGGATGTAGTGCTCGCCGCCGAAGGAGATCAGCACGAGGTTGAGAACCTGGCTCCCGATCAGGATGGCAAAGACCATCGAGGTGATCTTGGCCGTCTCGCGCACCACGGGGGTCAGCACGCCGGTCGAGAACAGCACCCAGCAGGCATAGAGCACGCCCGCGACCGCGACGTGATAGGATATCTGCGCAACGAGGAACGCGATCCATTGTTCGAAGGTCGGGCTGCCGACCGACACGCGCAGATCGAAGTTCACCCCGACCAGCAGCATGATGATCGTCGCATAGGCAGTGACGAGCACCATCCGCCCGCTCTTGTTCTGGTCCTGAAGCCGGCGGAACGCGGCGAGCATGATGGCCCCGGCCGCGCCGAGCGCCGCGGCGGGCGTCGGGTTCGTCACGCCGCCGAGGATCGAGCCGAGCACGGCGATGATGAGGATCAGCGGCGGGAAGGTCACCCGGATCAGGTCGTTCCGCGCCAGCCGCGCCGCCGCATCGCGCATCGCCCACAGGACGATGCCGAACGGGATCGCGAGGATGAGGAAGGTCGTGCCGGGCGTCGTCTCGGGCCCGATCAGCGCGATATCGGCCAGCAGCGCGAGCGCGAGGCCCCCGCCGCCGATCACGAGCGGGCGCGCATCGGCCGAGGGCGCCACGCCCCGCGCGGTGGTCAGCGCCAGCGCGAAGAGCAGGACGAGCACGCCGACCCCCGTCCCGACGGGCGCTGCCGCGGCGACGGCGGCGCGGCGCGCCTCGTCCATCGTCTCGGCCGACCGCTGGGTCGCCGCCTGCGCGCCGCCGCCGGCGTCGATCGCCGCCTGCTGGGCCACGGCGCGATCCCATTTTTCCTGGCCGTGCAACGCGATCATCGCCTCGCGGCATCGGTCGGACACGCGGGTGCGCAGCTCGGCCGCCTGGCCGACCTCGGTAAAGCTCGACACGGTGATGGTCTGGCTGCCGATCCCGCCCCATTGCATGGCAAGGATGAACGCGCCGATCAGGGCGGTCGGCACCATCAGGAACCATGTCCGCGCCTCGGCCGGGGTGATGACCTCCTGATCCGCGCCGCGGCCGAGGACCACGGCGGGTGCCTGCGCCGGATTGACCAGCGCGAAACCGAAGGCATAGGCGGCATAGAGCACGGCGAGCAGGACGCCGGGCAGGATCGCCGCCTGGAACAGCGTGCCGACCGAGATCACCGGCGCGCGGCCGAGGAACGTGAGCGCATCGCCGCAACCCGCCGCCTGCGCCCGGATCTCCTGCCCCGAGGAATAGAGATCGCCCGCCAGCGTGCCCAGCAGCACGATCACGATCGACGGCGGGATGATCTGCCCCAGCGTGCCCGAGGCCGAGATCACCCCGGTCGCCAATTGCGGCGAATAGCCCGCCCGCAGCATCGTCGGGAGCGTGATGAGGCCCATCGTGACCACCGTCGCCCCGACGATGCCGGTCGAGGCGGCGAGGAACGCCCCCACCACGACCACCGCCACGGCAAGCCCGCCGGGCAGCGGGCCGAACACGCGCGCCATGGTGGTGAGCAGATCGTTCGCGATCTTGGACCGCTCGAGCACGATGCCCATCATCACGAACATCAGCACCGCCAGCAGCGTCTCGATCGACTGGCCGGCGATCACCCGCTCGTTCATCCGGTTGACGATGAACGACAGGTTGCGGTCCATCGCGGTCTGCCAGCCTTGCGGAAAGATCGGCTCGCCGACCGTCGGCAGGTCGGGATACCGGAAGGTCGTGATGTCGATGTTGGCGACCCCCGCCGCCTGCAGCGCGCGATAGGCCGCGCTGGACGTGTCAACCGCCTGGTGGATCAGCAGGCCCGCATCGTTCAGCGCGGCAAGCACGCCGAAGGTGATGATCCCCGCCCCGCCGATGGCGAAGGCGACCGGAAAGCCCGACAGGATCCCGGCGAAAAGGAAGAAGAAGGTGATGATCAGGCCGACCTCGACCCCGTCCAGTCCGAAAGGCATGATGACCTCAATGCGCCAGGGGTGCCGCGTCGCCGGACGGGTCGCGGTCGAGGTAGCGGCCCTCGCTCTCGGGGCCTTCGAGGTATTCGAGCAGGTTGCGGTAGAACACCGCGATCGCATGCACGAACACGAGGCCGCAGAACGTTACGATCAGCACCTTGAAGAGGAAATAGGCGTCAAAGCCGTTGGGCGAGAAGCCGATGGTTTCCACCTGCCAGCGCATGATCCCGCCCTTCCGCTCGAGCTGCGCGAGCGTGTCGGACGCCGAGACCTTGGGGTTCACAAGGCTGCGCCACATGAAGTGCCAGGCATAGAGCCATGTCAGCGTCGCCACCGGCATCATGAAGAAGAGCGCGCCGAACATGTCGATCAGCTTCCTCGTGCGGAACCGCACCTGGGAATAGATGAGGTCCACCCGCACATGGCCGCCCTGCACGAAGGTATAGGTGATGCACAGACAGACGACGATGGCGTTGTAGAGCTTGAGCTCTTCCGACCACCAGGACAGATCGCGGCTGAAGGTATAGCCGAAGGGGCCGATCTCGATCGCGCTGACGCGAAAGATGCGCTGCAGGAACACGATCAGAAGCTGCTGGAGCACCATCAGAAGCCCCGCCCAGGCCGCAACCCGCCCCAGCCCGTTGGCAAAGCCCTCGAGCCCGCGCACCACGCCCCACATCAGCGGACGCCAGACGAGGCCGGCGGCGGTGAGCGCCAGAAAGATCGTGAAGACCGCGAAAAAGAACTCGACCGACGCACCGTAGTAGATGAGGCGCGCGAGCTGCCGCATGTCCGACAGATTCGTCCAGGCCGACGGGTTGAACACCGCCCAGCCGATGTTGACGACCGCCTGTCCGATGTTGCCGAGCACCCAGCCGATGGCGTCGAGCATCCGTCCCCCCGTTGTTGCTTCGTCCCGGATCGCCGTCCGGGTTCACGGCAAACACCCCCCGGCCCTGCGGCCGGAGGGTGCTGTCAGCGACCGGGCCTCAGCCGAGGACGCGGTCGCGCTGCGCGGTATAGGCGCCGTCGGTCAGCTTGAGCCAGGCCGAGGACGACTTCATCGAAGCCATCGCGCTGTCGTAGACCTTCTTGTAGAGCGGATCGCCGAGGTATTCGTCGTGCACCTCCTGCGTCGCGCGGGCGAAGGCATCCCACACGTCATCGGGGAACTCGAGCACGGTGACGCCGCCGGCCTGCAGGCGGGCGAGCGCCGCACCGTTGTTCGACAGGAACTGCGCGAGGTTCCACTGGTGGCATTCACTTGCCGCGATCTGGAAGATCTTCTGCTGCGCGGGGGTGAGGCTGTCGTAGACATCGCGGTTCATCGTGGCCGACAGCCCGGCACCGGGTTCGTGGAAGCCGGCGGTGTAGTAGATCTTGGTGATCTCCTGCAGACCCATCTTCTCGTCGGCCCAGGCGCCGATCCATTCGGTGCCGTCGAGCGCACCCGAGGCGAGCGCCTGATAGATCTCGCCGCCGGGGATGTTCTGCACGGACGCGCCGAGCTTGCCGAGCGCGCGGCCCCCAAGGCCGGGCATGCGGAACTTGAGGCCGTTGAAATCGGCCGCCGACTTGATCTCCTTGCGGAACCAGCCGCCGCCCTGCGCCCCGGTGTTGCCGGCGAGGAAGCCCTTGAGCCCGAAGATCTCGTTGATCTCGTCGTGCAGCTCCATCCCGCCGTCTTGATAATACCAGTTCACCAGCTCCTGCGCCGTCATGCCCATCGGCACGGCGGTGAAGAAGGCATAGGCCGGATGCTGGCCGACCCAGTAGTAGTCCGCGCCGTGATACATGTCGGCCTGGCCCGAGGTCACCGCGTCGAACACCTCGAAGGCGCCGACGAGCTCGCCCGCGGCCTTGAGATCAACGGTGATCTGGCCGTCCGTCATCGCGGTGATGCTGTTTGCCACACGCTCGGCGCTGTCATGCACGCCGGCGCCGCCACGGGCCCAGGTGGTGACCATGGTCAGCGTGCGGTTGCCCTGGGCGTAAAGCGGTGCCGCCAGCGTCGTGGCAGCGGCCGCAGCCGTGCCGCCGACCGCGGCCTTCGTCAGAAAAGAACGACGATCCATCGAGATCCTCCCCATATGTGTCGCCCACCCTTGAACGGCCGGGCGGATCGTAGCGTGGGCGCGACCCTAGCGGCGCCGGAGCGATCTGGAAATACCCACTGTTACGGAGACGCGGCACAATCTCGGCCCCGGATCGCGGCGGCCGCCCGGGGCCGGCAGAGCGCCGCGGCGGCGTTGACGCGGACCGCCCGCGCGCGCATCGTCCTTGCGATGCCGCAACCCCGGGGAACGCAGACCAGCCGATGCCGCGCCCGATCCGACGCCTCGCCGCACGGCTCAAGCCCGGCTACGGGCACAAGCTGTTCCTGCTTGCGACGATCCCGCTGATCGTGGCCGTCGCGCTGATCGCCTGGATTGTCGCCCGCGAGGCGCGCGCAACCTCGCAGCAGGAGATCGCGGCGCTCGAAACCGCGCTGATCGAGGCCAAGAAGGCGGAACTGCGCAACTACATCCAGATCGCGCGGACGGCGTTCTTCATCATCTACGGCAATGCCGCGCCCGACGATCGCCGCGCCATGCGCGAGGTCGCGCAGATCCTCGCCGCGATGGTCTACGGCAACGACGGCTATTTTGCCGTCTTCGACTATGACGGCCGGAACATCGTCGCGCCGCGCCAGACCTGGCTGATCGAGCGGCAATGGTCAGGCCTTGCCGACAGCCGCGGCACGCCGGTGGTGGACCGGCTGATCGACCTCGCCAAGCAGGGCGCAGGCTATCACACCTATTACTGGCCCAAGCCCTCGACGGGGGAGGAGGCTCTGATGGTCACCTATGTGCAGGGCCTGCAGGACTGGCGATGGGCGGTCGCCACCGGCATCTTCATCGACGACGTGCAGGCGACCGTCGCCGCCGCCCGGGCCGAGGTCGAGGGCCGGGTTGACCGCACGTTCCGCTGGATCGGGGCGGTCACGCTGGCCGCGCTGCTGGCCGTGTTCGCCAGCGGCATGGTCATCACCATCCGCGAGCGGCGGCTGGCGGATGCCAAGCTCAAGGCCCTCACGCAGCGCATCTTCGACACGCAGGAAGAAGAGCGCGGGCGCGTCGCGCGCGAACTGCACGACAGCATCAGCCAGATGCTCGTCGGCGCGCGCTACACGCTCGAACTGGCGCGGCGGCGCCAGACGATGGGCCATGACGGCGCGGGCGAGAGCCTTGCGCAGGGGATCGACGCGCTCGGCGGCGCGATCCAGGAGGTGCGCCGGATCAGCCGCGATCTGCGCCCCGGCGTGCTCGACGACCTCGGGCTGGGCCCGGCGCTCCAGTCGCTGACCGAGGAATTCGGCCGGCGGACCGGCATCCGGGTTCGCTTCGAGACGGTGGTGTTCCGCAACCGGCTCGACAAGGAGGCCAAGATCGCCCTCTACCGCATCGCGCAGGAAGCGCTGACCAACATCGAACGCCATGCCGGCGCGACCGAGGTGACGGTGTTCGTGCGCGGCACGCGGCAGGGCGCGATCCTGCGCATCGAGGACAACGGGCGCGGCATGCCGGCCGACCGGACGGTGGGGCCGGGCCTCGGCCTGCGCAACATGGCCGAGCGGATCGAACAGCTTGACGGCACCCTGCGCATCCTGTCATCGCGGTCGGGATGCATCATCGAGGCGACGGTTCCGCTGACCCACATGCTCCCGCCCGATCCGGCACGGGGGGCGGCGTGACGCGCCCGACCCGCGTGCTGATCGTGGACGACCACCCGATGGTGGCCGAGGGGATCCGCGCGCTGCTCGAGACATGGGACGACATCGCGGTGGTCGGCACGCTGTCGAACGGGCAGGAGGCGGTGGACCGGGTCGTCGCGCTCGACCCCGATGTGGTGCTGCTCGATCTCAACATGCCGCAGGTCTCGGGGCTGGCGGCGACCGAGCTGATGCTCGAGCGGCGGCCCGGAACCCGCATCCTGATCCTGTCGATGCACGACAGCCCGGAATACATCGGCACCGCCCTGTCCTACGGCGCGATGGGCTATGTGCTCAAGGACGTGCCGGTCGAGGAGGTCAAGCATGCCATCGACACCGTCATGGGCGGCGGGCGGTATCTGTGCACCGGGGCGACGGCGTCGCTCGCCCCGACGACATCGGACGGGCGCGAGGCGCTGACGGCGCGCGAACAGGCGATCCTGCTCGCGCTGGCGCAGGGGCAGTCGAACAAGGCGGTGGCGGCGGCCTTCGACATCAGCGTGCGGACGGTCGAGACGCACCGCAAGAACATCAAGCGCAAGCTGGGGATATCCTCGACCGCGGGCCTCACGCGCTATGCGCTTGAGCATGGGGTTCTGCAGGGGACGGGGCGGTGATGTTCGCTTATGTCTGCCTTGGCACGAACGACATCGACAGGGCGCGGACGTTCTGGGATGCGGTCCTCGCGCCGCTCGGGCACGCCCGGGTGGCTGCGCATGACGATGCGGCGTCGTCGGCATGGGGCGCTGCGGAACCGGGCGTTCACCTGTGGGTGACGCGGCCTTTCGACGGCAGGGCGGCGGCGCCCGGCAACGGCACCATGGTCAGCTTTCTTGCCGCCTCGCGCGCCGCCGTCGATGCGGCGCATGCCGCGGCGATGGCCAATGGCGGACAGGACGAGGGCGCGCCGGGCCTGCGCCCTCACTACGGTCCCGATTTCTATGCCGCCTACGTCCGCGACCCGGACGGGAACAAGGCCGGCATGGTCTGCCACGCGCCCGGCTGACGGTCCGGCGCGTAGGGTTGCGGGCAGGCAACAGATGCGATGCCGCTTCGGCATCCGCCCGCCGCAACCTTGCGATGCTGGGCGCGACCCCCATGTGACAGCGGCGCCCGAAGCCGCGGCGCGGACGCAAAAGGACCCCTTCCCCGATGCTTGTCGCCGTGTTTTTCGTCCTGGGCCTTCTGGGTCTGTTTTTCGGTGGCGACTGGCTGGTGAAGGGGGCTTCGGGGATCGCGCGGGCGTTTCGCGTGCCGCCGCTGGTGATCGGGCTGACCATCGTCGGTTTTGGGACATCGACGCCCGAGCTTCTGGTCTCGGTGCAGGCCGCGCTCGGCGGCGTGCCGGGGATCGCGATCGGCAATGTCGTCGGGTCGAACACGGCCAACCTCCTGCTGATCCTCGGCGTGTCGGCGGCCTTCGGCGGCATCGCGGCCCGCTGGGCGGCGCTGCGCGAGGATATGCTCTGGATGCTCGTCGCCTCGGCCGCGCTGGTGCCGGTGTTCTGGGACGGCACGGTAACGCGGATCGAGGGCATGCTGCTGGTCGCGGGGATCGCCGCGTTCCTTCTGCGCGCGCTCCAGCGCGTCGGATCGGCGCCCGAGGACGGTCTGCCGACCCTGCCGCTGTGGAAGAGCGCCGGGCTGACGGTCGTCGGCCTCGTCGTGCTGATGGTCGGCGCGCGGCTGCTGGTGGACAGCGCGACCGAGATCGCCCGCTGGCTCGGCGTGTCCGAGGCGGTGATCGGCCTGACCATCGTCGCCGTCGGCACCTCGCTGCCCGAACTGGCCACATCGCTTGCCGCGGCGCTGAAGGGCCAGCGCGATATCGCGCTCGGCAATGTGATCGGATCGAACATCTTCAACGTCTTTGCCATCCTCGGGATCACGGCGGTGGTCACGCCGATCCCGGTCGAGGGGCGGTTCATCGCGTTCGACGTGCCGGTGATGCTGGCGATCTCGGTGATGGTGGTGGTGCTGGTGGCGCGGGCGGGTTCGATCCCGCGCGTGGCGGGGTTCGGGTTCCTCGCGCTTTACGCCGCCTATATCGCGAGCATGGCGGCCTGAACCGACCCCCGCGAGTTCGACCGCTCCCGGCCACAACCGGCCGCGAATAGGCCAGCATGCGCATCCAATCCGGGCGATCTTCCCGATTGCCGACACTGTGCCGCTTGAATGCTCTCGCACCCGCGACCTGATGGTGCACGGCAAGTGCATCCGACGGACCACATGAGCAATGCAGAACTTCGCATATCCCCTCAGACCTTCGCAGGCTTCAGCATCTTGGACGACGGTTTCGGGAACCCGATCCTCAATCCGACGACCATGACGATGGTGACGCCGGATACCTTCTTCTTCCGCTACTCGATGAACAATCCGGTCGATAACGACTTTTCGGACATCACGGTCAACCCGTCGAGCGGGCGGCTCCACGATCGCCGGCGGCAAAGGAAACGACAGCATTTGCGGCGGCGACGGCGATGACTTCATCGAGGGCGGCACCGGCAACGACCGGCTGAACGGCGGCAACGGCAACGACCTGATGGAAGGCGGCACCGGTGCCGACACGCTGAACGGCGGGGGCGGGAACGATACGCTCGACGGCGGCGACGGCGACGATCTGCTCATCGGCGGTGCGGGGGCCGACCGGTTCGTCGGCGGCGCCGGCGACGACACGATGACGGGCGGCAAGGGCGCGGATGTGTTCGTCTTTGCCGAAGGCTTTGGCGAGGATGTCATCACCGACTTCAAGTCGGGCGAGGACCTGATCGAGATCGGCGCCTTCGCGGGTGCCGACGCGGCGGAGATCCTCGCGCTCGGCGTGCAGGAGGGGCGCGACGTGGTGTTCGACTTCGGCGCCGACGGGATGCTGACGCTCGCGCGCGTCTCGCTCGAGGCACTGCAGGAAAGCGACTTCCTCATCGTCTGACCGGCCGGCCGACGCATCAAGGCCGACGAGACCGCGGCGGGGGCCTTCGGGCCCCGTTCGCATGACCGGCCCGCACCGCACATTCCGTCGCAAGATTGCGCAGCCCCGCGATCGAACGAAAGAATACTGCGCCGAGAACACCGCCCGCGACACATATTGCTGCCGCTTTCCTGTTGACGCCCCACGGACCCCGCCATAATGTCCGCCGCGTGGGCATGAAGGGGCCAGTGCGATGACCGTCAACCTCGTAGTCGGACAGGTCAGGCGCATGGGCCGGTAACGGACGCCAGAACGGATACCCATGCGCCCCCGATGACCTCGGGGGCTTTTTGTTGCGCGATGCAAAGGCAGGATGGAGCAGGCGATGGCCGAAGTGATGACGGGCGCAAGGATGGTGGTGCAGGCGCTGCGCGACCAGGGCGTCGAGGTGGTGTTCGGCTATCCCGGCGGCGCCGTCCTGCCGATCTATGACGAGATTTTCCAGCAATCGGGCATCCGCCACATCCTCGTGCGGCACGAACAGGGCGCGGTCCACATGGCCGAGGGCTATGCCCGCTCGACCGGCAGGCCGGGGGTGGTGCTGGTGACCTCGGGGCCGGGGGCGACGAATGCGGTCACGGGCCTTGTCGATGCGCTGATGGATTCCATTCCGCTCGTGGTGCTGACGGGCCAGGTGCCGACCTTCATGATCGGCACCGACGGGTTCCAGGAGGCCGATACCGTCGGCATCACCCGCCCCTGCACGAAACACAACTGGCTGGTCAAGGATACCGCGCGCCTTGCCGAGACGATCCACCAGGCGTTCCACATCGCCCGGTCAGGGCGGCCCGGCCCGGTGCTGATCGACATCCCCAAGGACGTGCAGTTCGCCACCGCCGAATACACCCCCCCCGAACGCACCCGCACCGCGCATTACCAGCCGCGCGTGAAGGGCGATCCGGTGCAGATCGAGCGGCTGGTGGCGATGATCGAGACGGCCGAGCGGCCGGTGCTCTACACTGGCGGCGGCGTCATCAACGCCGGGCCCGAGGCGTCGCGGCTGTTGCGCGAACTGGCCGAGGCGACAGGCTTTCCGGTCACCTCGACGCTGATGGGTCTGGGCGCCTATCCGGCGAGCGGCAAGCTCTGGCTCGGGATGCTGGGGATGCACGGGCTCTACGAGGCGAACCTCGCGATGCACGGCTGCGATGCGATGATCAACATCGGCGCGCGGTTCGACGACCGGATCACGGGGCGGATCAACGCCTTCAGCCCCGGCAGCCGCAAGGCCCACATCGACATCGACCCGTCGTCGATCAACAAGGTGATCCGGGTGGACGTGCCCATCGTCGGCGATGTGGCGCTGGTGCTGCGCGATGTGCTCGACCTCTGGACAGCGCGCGGGCGGCAGGTGAACCGCGCCGCGCTCGCGCGGTGGTGGGCGCAGATCGACGCCTGGCGGCAGGTCAACTGCCTTGCCTACAAACCATCGACGACGACGATCAAGCCGCAATACGCGCTCCAGCGGCTCGAGGCGCTGACCAAGGGGATGGACCGCTACATCTGCACCGAGGTCGGCCAGCACCAGATGTGGGCGGCGCAATTCCTCGGCTTTGACGAACCGAACCGCTGGATGACCTCCGGCGGCCTCGGCACGATGGGCTACGGCTTTCCGGCCTCCATCGGCGTGCAGGTCGCGCATCCGGAGGCGCTGGTCATCAACGTCGCGGGCGAGGCGTCCTGGCTGATGAACATGCAGGAGCTTGGCACCGCGATGCAGTTCCGCCTGCCGGTCAAGCAGTTCATCCTCAACAACGAGCGCCTCGGGATGGTGCGCCAGTGGCAGGAGCTCTTGCACGGCGAGCGCTATTCGCATTCCTGGTCCGAGAGCCTGCCGGATTTCGTGAAACTGGCGGAGGCCTTCGGCGCCAAGGGCATCCATTGCAGCGACCCGGCCGACCTTGACGACGCGATCATGGCGATGATCCGCGACCCGGGTCCGGTGGTGTTCGACTGTCTGGTGGAAAAGCACGAGAACTGTTTCCCCATGATCCCTTCGGGCAAGCCGCATAACGAGATGCTGCTGGGCGATGCGGATACGCAGGGCGCGATCGACGCCAGGGGCTCGGTCCTCGTCTGACATCGAAACACCACGCCCCGGGGGCTTTGCGCCCCCGGACCCCCGCAGGATATTTGGGCCAGCCTGAAGGCCATGGCCCGGGAGACCAGGATGGCGCCGCTCAACATCAAATCCGGCTCGTCGAGCCATTCCGCCTACGACCTGCGCGACCCGCATGCCGAGGTGCGCGAGACGCATACGCTCGCGGTGCTGGTGGACAACGAGCCGGGCGTTCTGGCGCGGGTGATCGGCCTCTTTTCGGGGCGCGGCTACAACATCGAAAGCCTGACGGTGGCCGAGACCGACCACACCGGCCACCGAAGCCGCATCACCATCGTGACCACCGGCACGCCGCAGGTGATCGAGCAGATCAAGGCGCAGCTGGCGCGGATGGTGCCGGTGCATGAGGTGCACGACCTGACGGTCGAGGGGCCGGCGGTGCAGCGCGAACTGGCGCTGTTCAAGGTCGCCGGACGCGGCGAGGCGCGGATCGAGGCGCTGCGGCTGGCCGAGATCTTTCGCGCCAATGTGGTGGATTCGACGCTCGAGAGCTTTGTCTTCGAAATCACCGGCACGCCCGAGAAGATCGACGCCTTCGCCGAGCTCATGCGCCCGCTCGGCCTGCGCGAGATCGCACGGACCGGGGTCGCGGCCCTTGCGCGCGGGGCCTGAGCGGGGCGCGATCAGCCGAGCGGCGCGGCGAGGCGGTGGTCCATGCTGACCGCGGGCTGCGCGCAGCCGGCCTCGCCGACCACCCGGGCGGGCACGCCCGCGACCGTCTTGCAGGGCGGCACGTCCTGAAGGACGACCGAGCCCGCCGCGACGCGCGAGCAGGCGCCGATCGTGATATTGCCCAGCACCTTGGCCCCCGCGCCGATCAGCACGCCGTCGCCGATCTTGGGATGCCGGTCGCCGTCCGCCTTGCCGGTGCCGCCGAGCGTGACCGAATGGAGCATCGAGACATTGTCGCCGACCACGGCGGTTTCCCCGATGACGATGGCATGGGCGTGGTCGATCATGATGCCGCGGCCGATCCGGGCCGCCGGGTGGATATCGACGCCGAACACCTCGGACATGCGCATCTGGACGAAATAGGCCAGATCGCGCCGCCCCTCGCGCCAGAGCCAATGCGCGATGCGGTAGGCCTGCACGGCCTGGAAACCCTTGAAGTACAAGAGCGGCTCGAGCATGCGGTGGCAGGCCGGATCGCGTTCGAACACCGCCGCGATGTCGGCGCGGGCGGCCTCGCCGATGGCGGCATCGCCGGCATGCGCGGCATCGGCGATCTCGCGCAGCAGCTGCGAGCTCATGTCCGCGCATTCGAGCTTGAGCGCGAACCGGTAGGCCAGCGCGCCCTCGAGCGAGGCGTGATGCAGGATGCTGCCGTGCAGGAGGCCGCCGAACAGCGGCTCGGCCTGGACGGCGGCGAGCGCCTCGTCGCGGATGCGGTGCCAGACCGGATCGAGCGCGGCGATGGCCGGCAGGTGCTGGGGCATGGCGGGTCCTCCCTGTGCGTCATCTTAGCACATAGGACGGGGCGGGCGTAGCGCCAAGGGGCGCCGGCCGCCGTGCCGGCCGCGGCTAGTCCACAAGCATGAGGCGCCGCGCCGGACCGGCGCCGAACCGCTCGGACAGCTGCGCCACCTCGACGGTCCAGCGCCCCGCGACGCCGTCCGCGCTGCGGTCGGCGGCGGGATAGGTCCATTGCGGCTGCGTCAGCTCCACCGTGCGCAGGATGGCGCCCTCCCTGACCACCCGCAGGCGATAGCGTTCGGCCGCCTCGCCCAGCGGCACGTCCTCGCCGGCCCAGCTGTCGGCCTCGGGCAGGCGCGAGCGGCGCAGCCAGCGGAACCGGTCACCGCCCGGCAACCTCTCGCGCCGCAGATGGGCGGGGGCATAGGGACGCAGGCCGATCCCGTCGAAGGCATCCGCCCGCGCCACCACCGCCGGATCGTCGAGCCCCCGCGCCGCCGCGCCGATCCGCCAGCGCCGCACGAGGCCGCGCGCGGCCGCCGGCAGCGCGATCTGCACGACCGCCGGATCGAGCAGCACCGCGACCGAACCGGCCGGCCAGACCGCCGGCATGACCGCATCCGTCCCCGCCTGTCCGCGCAGGCGGCGGGCGATGTCCCATACCCCGGGGGCGACGGGCGTTGCGCGGGCGAATTGCAGCACCTCCCAGCGGTCGGTCGAGCCGTCGCCGATCATCAGCACATTCGCCCCGCCCAGCACCGCCGCATCGCTTGCCGCCGCAAGGCTCCCCCGGCTCAGCGCGATGCGCAGCGGCGGGCCCATGTCCCACAGGCCGGGGGGCGCGGCGGCCAGCGGGCCCTGCGTCAGCCCGAGCGTCGCCGGCGCCTCGACGAGCGTGTTGAGCCGGAAGCCCGCATCGCCGGCATCCTCGCCCTCCCAGACCGCGACCGTCCCCGGCCAGGGCAGTGCCGCCACGGCGATGTGGGGTGCGACCGGATCGGCACCGTCGCGCAAGAGCGGCAGGTCGAGGAACACCGGAAACACCGGCACCGGCGGCACGAAGGGGCGCGGCACCGCGCGTTCCTCGGCGGCATCCGATGGCGGATAGACGCCCGGATCGATCCGCACCCCCTCGCACAGCCGCACCCCCGCCGCCTCGACGCGGTCGATGCGGAACCGGCCCGCACCCGCCAGATCCACCACATCGCCCGCACCGATCCCTCGCCCCGATGGCGGCAGCGCCAGCCGCAGCCCGTCGCGCGCCACCCGCGCCTCGGCCAGCCAGCGCTCGGTGATCCCGCGCGCCTCGGCCCGGGTCAGCACCAGCGGCAGATCGTTGGCCGAGACCGCTGCGGCGCTGTCGCCCGGAAACACCGCCTCTTCGCTGCGGGCGGCGAAATCGGCCTCGGCCTCGACGAAGCCGAGCCGGACGCGGCCCGCAATCTCGGCCTCGCCCGCCCGCAGGCGTTCGGTATCGCCCTCCGCCTCAGGGTGCTCGGCCAGATCGTCCCGCGTCAGACGCGCATCTGCCCGCCCGTCCCGCATGCGGAACCGCAGCGCCCCGTCGCGCTCGAGCGCGTCGAAGCCATAGGCGAGCATCAGCGGTTGCAGCGCCGCCCGTGCCGTGCCGACTTCGGCCCGGGCATAGCCGCGCACGATCCCGTGCAGGCCCGAGACATCCGCCGCAACCCCGCCAGCCGCGCAGATATCCGCCACCACGGCGGCGAGCGGCTGCGACGCTGCCCGCCCGCTGATCCAGTGCCCGCGCCCCCAGTTGGCCGCATCGACCCAGAGCGCGGCATTGCCCGGAAAGGCCGGGAACGGCCGCGCATCCCAGGCCCAGACGAAGGCGCGCGTCATGTCCACCATCGGGGCGCCATAGGCGGCGGAGAGCGGATTTGCGGCCGGGTCGCGCCAATGGGCATCGACCGCGGTCAGATAGGCCAGCTGGATCGCATCGTCCCGCCGCCCGGTCGAATGGCGGGGGGCAAAGCTTTCGGACGACTTGGGGTCGAGAAAGACGTTCGGCTGGTTGGTGCCCTTGTCGATCGCCGGGCAGCCGTATTCGGTGAACCAGAACGGCTTGGACTGCGGCACCCAGGCCGTCGGCTCGGCCACGCGAAGCCCGCCCACCCGGTCGTGATGCACATTCTCCCACCAGCCGCGCAGATCCTTGTAGCGGAACACCCAGGGCTCGCCATAGGCACCATCGGTGATGGGCGTGCGGATCTGTGCCGCCCGCCCCGCCTCGCTGGCATAGAACCAGTCGAACCCCTCACCCCCCGCAACATTGCCGCGCAGATAGGCCGGATCGTAGATCGACCGCGCCACGGCCAGATCGGCGTGATCCTCGCCCTCGCGCCAGTCCGACAGCGGCATGTAATTGTCGATGCCGATGAAATCGACATTGTCATCCGCCCAGAACGGATCGAGGTGGAACCGCAGGTCGCTCTCCGGGGTCTGATAGCCGAAATACTCGGACCAGTCGGCGGCATAGCTGATCTTGCAGCCGGGCCCGAGGATGGCGCGCACCGCGCCCGCGAGTTGCCGCAGGCCGTCCACGAAGGGAAAGCTGTCCCCCGCCCCCCGCACCTGCGTCAGGCCGCGCAGTTCCGAGCCGACGCAGAACGCCTCGACCCCGCCCGCGAGCGCGCACAGATGCGCATAATGCAGCACGAACCGCCGCCAGCCCCAGTCGTCCGGCGGCCCGGAATAGACCACCTGCCCGTCCACCACCGCAAAGTCGGAAGGCTGCGCCGCGCCGAGGAACGCGGCCACCTCGGCCTCGGCCGCCGCGCTGCGGTCGGGCGAGCCCTCGCGGCCCGGCGCGAGCGACAGCGTGATCCGCCCGCGCCAGGGCAGGACGGGCTGCTCGTCTCCGCCATAGGGGTCGGGCAGGCCGTTGCCCGCCGGCTGGGTCATCAGCAGGAAGGGATAGAACATCACCGCAAGGCCCCGTGCCCGCGCCGCCGCGATCGCCTCGATCACGCTGGCATCGGACGGCGTGCCGCCATAGACGGGGCGGCCGTCGAGGGCGCCAAGCTCCTCCGCCTCGCTGCGCAGGATGCCGCCCGCCCGCCACGGCTGGCCCGCGCCCTCGTCGCGCCGCCGCTCGACCTTCGGCTTCACGCGGCACTGGCCGGCGCGCAGATCGTCGCCGAACCAGCTCACGATCAGGCTCAGCGCGCCGGTCCGCGGCAACTCGCCCACGAGCTGGTCGAGCGATTCGAGCACATCGGCCCGCCCGGACGGCGTGTTGACATTGACCGACCGGTTGACCCCCGGCCCCTCGGCCACATGCACCCGGCTCGTGGCCAGCGCATATTCGCCCGTCCCCGGCATCAGCGCGACCGCCCGCACCACATCCTGCATGCCGCCCGGCACCGCCCGGATCACCTCGAAGGAAAACTGCGGCACCCGGTTGCCGAACCGGCCAAGCGCCAGGTCCTCGATCACTACATAGGCAACGCCGCGATAGGCCGGCGCCTCGCCCGCCCCTTCGACCGCCGCGATCTTCGGGTCGGGCAGCTGATCTTCATCCCCGAGGTATATCCGCAGGTTGAGATCGCCCGCCCCGATCTCCTGCCCGTCCGCCCAGACGCGCCCCACCCGCAAGACCGGCCCCTCGCACAGCGCGATCGCAAGGCTCACGGTATAGGAAAATTCCACCGTCCGCGGCCCCGGCGCGCCCTTGCCGCCCCCCTGCTCCACCCGCGTCTCGGCAAAGCGCGAGGCCCAGATCACCTGCCCGCCGATCCGCACCCGGCCCCAGACCTGCGGGATCGCCGCGCCCTCGCCGGCGCCCATCAGGCGGAACCGCTCAACCCGGCCGACCTCGACCGGGGCCGATCCGCGCCCGAGGATCGCCTGGTCGATCACCCGCCCGACCGTCGCCCCGACCGCCCGGCCGACCACCGCGCCGGTCAGGCCCAGAACCGTGCCGCCGACGGTCGATCCCGCCGCCGCCCCGACCGCCGCCAATAGGATCGTCGCCATGCCCCTGTCCCCTCAGACGCCCGGAAAGGCGTAACGCCCCGCGATCCGGCGCCGCCACGGCGCCGACAGCGGGCTCTCGACCACCCCATGCCCGGTATAGGCATGCACGAATGTCGCCGCCGCCCCGACCTCGGCCGCGATCCCCAGATGCTTGGCGATGCCGCCGTCGCGCATGCGGAACAGCAGCACATCGCCCGGCGCCTCGGCCGCCAGCGCCTTGGGCAAAAGCCACCGCGCCGCCGCCCGTGCCAGCACCTCGTCCCGCGCCGGCTCGCCCCAGTCGGGCGTATAGGGCGGCACGGCCACCGGCTCGTCCCCCAGCACCGCACGCCAGATGCCGCGCAACAGGCCGAGGCAATCCGCTCCCGCCCCCCGGACCGATCCCTGATGCACATAGGGCGTGCCGATCCAGCCCCGCGCCTCGGCCACGATCACGCTCATCCCGTCAGGCTCCCGCCGTCGTTGCGGCCCGAGGACACCGGATAGGCGGTCAGCCAATCCTCGCCCGGCACATGCGGGAAGCCGCGGAAGTTGAGGAAATTGAGGAACTTGAGCCGGCAGGTCTCGGCCCGCTTGTCGCAGCCCGCCTCAAGGCGCACCGCATCGCCCGGCTCGACCGGCGCGCGCAGGCCATCCCACAGCTCCACCACCCGTCCCGCCGCCGACAGCTGGTCGCCCTTGACGACGCCGACCAGCCCCGCCGCCGCCCCGGTGAGCACGGTGAGACGCCCCTTCTCGAACCAGCGGTCGTCAAAGCCGCCGAAATCGTCCCAGCGGAACAGCCGCCCGCCCTCGACCGCCTCGACCGCCCGCTCCGCCCGATACCCCGCCGCACTCAGGTCCACCCGGCACTGCGCATCGCCCAGCACTGCCGAACAGGGCCGCTGGATCACCCGCCCGCGCGGCTGGCCGAGCGCCTCGGCCAGCCCGCGCAGCTCCGCCCGGAACGCCCCGCCCGACCGCGCCACCTCGCCGATCGTCCCGCGGAACTCCAGCGCCCGGGCCGTCACATCGGCCCAGTTGACCGCCCAGGCCCGCACCTCGGCCCCGTCGAACCGCCCCGCCGCAAGATCCGCCTCGGTCACCGACGCATCCGACAGCGCCCCGACCGCCTCGGCATTGTCCACCGCAAGGCCCGTCGTCTGGCTCAGCGCCTTGGCGGTCAGGCCGGTCCCGGCGCGGAAGACGATCCCCTCGAACGCGAGATCCCGGTCATGATCGGTGAACCCGAACACCGCCCCGTCCCGCCGCACGACCGCCCAGCACCGGCAGACCGTCGTCGCCCCCAGCGCCAGATGCGCCCCGAGGCTCACAGCCGGATCTCCACCACAGGCACCTGCGGCACGTCGCCCGCCTGGAACGAGGCGACCGATACCGCGATGCGGTCGGTGTCGAAGCGCACCGGCACGTCGAACTCGAACCCCGCCGTCACCTCGGCTCCCTCTGGCACCGCATCGCGGAACGCGACGATGCCACTGCGCGCGTCCAGATCCCACTCCACCGCCTCGGCCACCGGCCGCCCGGCCACGGCCACGACGACCGTCCCCGCAACCGGCTTGGCCACGGGCCGCGCATAGGGCTCGGGCCCGGCGGCATAGACCTTGACCAGCGGAAAATCCGTCCGCACTCCGTCGCCGAGGCCCAGCACCTGGTCGAACGGCGTCACCGCCGCCCGCGCCGGCCCCGACCGGTAATCCGCCCAGTCCTTCCAGCGGAACCCGTAAAGCTGCCCCCGCCGCGCCTCGAAAAACGCCACCAGCGCCGCCACATCGTCGAGGCTGCGCAGGCCCAGCCCCGCGTCATAGCGCCGCCGCGAATGCGCCCAGGGCGTGTTGCGCTCCTCGAACCCGTTGGACAGACGGACGATTTCCGTCCGCCGCTCCGGCCCGCCGACAGACCCGAAGCTCAGGCTGGCGGGAAACCGCACCTCGTGAAACGCCATGGCTCACCCGTTCCGCTGACCGCGCGCAAGGGCCCGCGCGACCGCCGCCGCGACCTGCCCCTGACTGCGCTCGAAGCCGCCCACATCGGGCGTCGAGACGTTCATGACCACCGACACCGGCCGCCCGCCGCCGCCCGCCCGCACACCCAGCCGCCCGTCCGCACCCCGCGCCAGCGGCAGGATCGCCTCCGGCCCCGCCTCGCCCATCAGGCCGCGCCCGCCGCGCATCGGAAAACTGACCGGCCCGGTCACGATGCCGCCCTGCGCAAAGGGCATCACCCGCCCCTGCGTGAAGGCGCCCCCCTTCTCGAACGGCAGGATGCCGCCCAGAAGGTCGGCCACCGCCCCGCCCAAAGCGTTCTGCACCGGCCGCATCGCGGTGCGGTAGACCGAATCCACGATCGACCGCCCCACCGTCTTCAACGCATCCGACAGCTTCATCCCGTCGAACACGAGGCCGTCGAAGGCCCGCCGCAGGCCGCCCCCGATCCCCGCCGACAGGCTCGCCGCCTCGCGGCCCGTCGCGCTGAAACTCTCGCGCATCCGCCGCAACTCGCCGTCGAACGACGCCGCGACACTGCCCATGCTGCCCAGCGTCGCCTCCAGCGCCGCCACCTGCGCCTCGAAATCCTCAGCCATCGCCCCTCCGATCCGGGTATTTCGCCGCCAGCGCCTCGAACCGCGCCCGCCCCATCGGCGCCGCCTCGGCGCCAAGGCCCAGCATCACCCGCAATTCCCACGGGGTCAGCCGCCAGAACTGATCGGGCGTCAGCCCCAGCCCGTGCAGCCCCGCCCGCATCAAACCGGCCCAATCCATCGGATCAGCCCGGCCCGCTGAACGCCCGCGCCAGAAGCTGCGCCGCCACCCGGGCCGCGCCCGCCACGCCGCCCTCGATCTCGGCGCGCGCAAGGTCCGCCGCCGTCCCGTCCCAGCCGCCGCCGCGCAGCCCGGCCACCAGCACCGCCAGCACATCGCGCGCCGCGAACCGGCCCGCCTCGAACCGCTCGACCAGCTCGATCAGCGATTCGGCCGCCAGCGCCGCCTCCATCTCGGCCAGCGCGCCGAGCGTCAGGCGGCAGACATGCCGCCGCCCGTCGATCACCACCGCCACCTCGCCCGCCCAGGGGTTCATCACAGCGCCGTGAAGGTCAGGGCACCGGCCGAGGCCAGCGACAGCTCATAGGTCGCCTCTCCGTTGTGGCTGCCGGCATATTCGATGGACGAGATCATGAACGGCCCCTCGACCACGCCGAAATCGGGGATCACGATCTGGAACGCCGGCACCTCGCCGTCGAAAAAGATCTGCCGCGCCCGCTCGTCCGTCGCCGCATCGCGGAACACGCCGGCGCCGCTGATACTGGCCGATTTCACCCCCGCCCCGCCCAGCAGCTCGCGCCAGCCGCCCGCGCTCTCGAGCGAGGTGACATCCACCGTCTCGGCGTTGAAGCTGATCCGCGTCGCGCGCAGCCCCGCCACCGTCTCGAACTGCCTGTCGCCGGTCAGATCGACCTTCAACAGCAGATCCTTGCCGTTCTGCACCGCCATCTTCGCCTCCGAAGTGAATTGAAATCCTGCCCGCGACCGGCCGCGATCGCCCGGGCGTCGCGCCGGACCGGCATGGCCGTCCGGCCTGCCCCCCGCCGGCAGGGGGCCGGCGCATCACGCGCCCCTACCCCTCGACGCGCGCCCGGAACACGAGGTCGATCCGCCGCACCGCCCCCGCCCCCTCGCGCCGCGCCCGCGCCGACAGGAACCACAGCCCCGCCACACGCCCCCGCGCCAGCGCCAGCGGCGGGCCGAGCAGCGCATCCGAAATCGCCGCCGCCGCCGCCTTGGCCACCGCAAAGCCCGCCTTGCGGCTGACCACGCTCACCGTGAACCGGTGCTCCGCCCCCGCGCCCGACCGGTCCGAGGCATCGCGCACCTCCTCCGGGCCGAGCAGCACGAAGGTGCCCGGCCCCTCGCCGGGCGGGACGGCATCGTAAACCGCCCCGCCCACCAGGCCCGCCAGCGCCGCATCCCCCGACAGCCGGTCATAGACCGCCGCCTGCAACGCCGCCGCCATCGCGTAACTCATCCCGCCCCCTCCATCGCGCCGCCGCGCCGCACCACCCGCCCCGTCACGCCGCCACCTCCTCGCGCGCGAACAGCGTCAGATACCGCCCGCCCGGCGCCTCGCCGACCGACAGGATCACGAACACCCGCGTGCCCAGCCGCAACCGCTCGTCCGGGCGCGGGCGCGACGGGACACCCTCGGGGGCCGCCCGCACGCGGATGCGCCAGGGCACGCGCCCCTCGGTCACCTCGCCCCGGAACGCCTCGCCCCCCGCCCCCGCCGCCATCTCGGCCCAGAGCGTGCCGCGCGGCTGCCAGACGGCGGCAAAACCGCCCGCTCCGTCCGGCACCTTCACCAGCGTCTCGAGCACCAGGCGCACGCTCACCGCCCGCCCCCCAGCACCCGCACCGTGCGCCACCGCTCGATCAGCCGCATCACCCCGAAAGGCAGCGCCCCTTCCTCGCGGAACCCCGCCTCGTGCCGCACCTCGTGGAAATTCGCGGCCAGCATCATCACCGCCTGCCGCAGATCGGGCGGCACCGCATCCCAGATGCCGAAGCCGGCCTCGAAGGTCACCTCCGCCACACCATCGGCCGGGATCCGCGGCAGACACCCGCCGCGCGGCAAAAGCCGCGGCCGGTGCATGTCCGCCGCCAGCCGCCAGCGCGCCGGATCGACCGCCGCCGCCTCGCCCGCCCCGTCGCGCAGCACCACCGACACCACCGCCACCACCGGCGCCAGCGGCAGCGCCACACCGGCGTCATCGCGCCAGGCCGTCACCGTCCACAGGAACTGCCGCGCGATCAGCGCCTTGGCGCAGCGCCCCTCGATCGCCGCCAGCGCCGCGCGCAGGTATCCGGCGAGCAGCGCATCCTGCACCCCCTCGTCCCCGAACCCCGACCCGAGGCGCAGGTGATCGCGCAGCCCCTCCACCGGCAGCGCCGCCAGGGGCACCGCCGACACTTCCGTCAGCATCATCGCCGTCACTCCATTCCCTCAGGCCTAGGTCGGGCGCGCACCCCGCGCCGTCCGGGCGGAGGGTCGTCAGGCTAGCCGGCGCATCAGTCCGGGCACGCGCCCGCCCCCCCGCCCCGTCAGGGGCGAAGAGGCGTCACGGCAGGCCCGCTCAGGCCGCCGCGAAACGGAGCAGCTTGATGGCCGCGAAATCGCTCACATCGCCGCCCACCCGCTTGGTGGCATAGAACAGCACATGCGGCTTGGCGCTGAACGGATCGCGCAGCACCCGCAGGTCGGGCCGCTCGGCGATGGTATAGCCCGCGCCGAAATCGCCGAAGGCGATGGCATAGGCATTGGCCGCGATGTCGGGCATGTCCTCGGCGATGAGCACCGGATAGCCCATCAGCCGCGCCGGCTCGCCCGCCTGCAGGCTGTCGGCCCACAGGAACCGCCCGTCCGCGTCCTTCATCTTGCGCACCGCGCCCGCGGTCTTGGAGTTCATCACGAAGCTCCCGTTCGCCCGGTAGGAGGCATCGAGCGCATAGACGAGGTCGACGATCGCATCCGCCGGGCTGGTGCCGTGGAAATCGCCCGCAACGCCCGTCGTCACATAACCGAGGTTGCCCCAGGTCCAGCTCGCCTCGGGCACCTTCGGCCGGGTGAGAAAGCCAAAGGGCTTGTTCACCCCGTCGCCGCTGACGAACGACGCCGCCTCGGCCCGCGCGAACTTGTCGGCGATCCGGCCCGCCAGCCAGCCCTCGATGTCGAACGCGCTGTCATCGAGCAGCCGCTGGCTCGCCTTGGGCATCGCGCTCAGCTCATGCAGCCGGATCGAGATGCGCTCGATCACCGGCGTCGCCGTCTCGGTCACGCTGCCGGTCTCGGTGCCCCAGCCGGTGCCGACGTCGCCATGGTCGATCAGCACATCGAACGAGGTCGCCTCGACGGTGACCACATTGGCCACCTGCCGCAGGCTCGCCGTGCTTTTGAGCACGCTGCGCACCGTGTCGGCCGTGCGCGGATCGACAAGGTATCCGCCCTCGCCGGCCACGACCGTGTTGAGCCCCTTGCCCTCGAGCGTCAGGCCCCGCAGCCCGTCATCGTCGCCCACCCGCAGATAGGCGTCGAACGCCTTGCGGTGCGGCACCTCGATCTCGGCCGCAGCCGACAGGGCGGGGCGGGACAGGCCCGCGGTCTTGCGATCCAGCATCATCATCCGTTCGTCCGCCTTTTGCATCTTCGCCTTGATCTCGGCCTGAAAGCCCTTGAACTCGTTCAGAAACGCGGTGATCCCCGCGCCCTCGTCCCCGATTTCCATCTCCGTCCTCCTGAACCGCCTCACCCTCGAATCCCGCCCCGCCGCGCGGCAGGCGCGGCCCCGCTCACCCCGCAAGCCCCCGCCGCGCCTCGGCAAAGCCCGCCGCCAGCACCGCCCAGACATCCGGGCCCGGCGCCGCCTTGGCCGCCACCCGCGCCGCCCGCAGCATCGGAAAGGTCACCAGCGACACCTCCCACAGCTCGACCTCGGTCAGCACCCGCCGCCCCTCGCCGTCCCGCGCCGCCCGCTTGACGCGGTAGCCGATCGACAGCCCGTCGATCGCCCCGGCCGCGATCAGCGCCGCCGCCTCGCGCGCCCGCCCCACCTCGGGCAGCAGCCGGCCGCGCACCCGCAGCCCATGCGCGTCCTCGTCCACCGCCTCCCAGACCCCGATCGGCTCGCGGGGGTCGTGCTGCCAGAGCATCGCCACCCGCCCGCCCGCCTTGACCGAAGCGGCAAAGGCCCCCGCCGCCACCACATCGCCGCCCTGATCGGGCAGGCCGAAGACCGAGGCATAGCCCTCGATCACCGCGCCGTCCCGCAGGGCAAGCCCCGCCGCGGGCCGGTGGAACTTGCGCTCCAGGCCCATCCCGTCGTCCATGTCCATGCTGCCTCCTACCGGCCGCGCGCTAGCGCAGCGCCGCCCCGATCAGCGCCTCGGCGCCCTGCGCCAGAAGAAACGCCGCAACCCCGTAAACCCCCAGCCACAGACGCCGCTCCAGCCGCTCCAGCGCGGTGTCGATCAGCATCAGCCGCCGGTCCAGCGCCGCCCAGCGTTCGTCGGCCACCCGCTCGTTCGCCTCGATCCGCGCCGCGGCGGCATCGAAACTGTCGTAGAGATACCGCGATCCGCCCGTCGTGCGCCGCGTCGTCATTCGTCCTCCGCCACCCGCGGCAGGCCGAGCAGCGCGCGCTTCTCCCCCAGCGTCAGGAAATCGGCCGCCGCCACCCGCGCCCATTGCGCATCCCGCTCGGCGGCCAGCGCCGGCACCTGGTCAAGGTCGGGGCGCAGCTCCACCGCCTCGCCCGTGAACCCCGACAGCCAGGCCGACAGCGCAGCCGTCACCTTCGCCGCCATCGGCAGCACCGTCAGGCGAAAGAACGCCCGGTTCGCCTCCTGATAATTGGCATAGGTCGCGTCCCCGGGGATGCCCACCAGCATCGGCGGCACACCGAAGGCCACCGCGATCTCCCGCGCCGCCGCCTCCTTGGTCTGGTGGAACTCCATGTCCGACGGGGAAAATCCCATCGGCTTCCAGTCGAGCCCGCCCTCCAGCAGCATCGGGCGGCCCGCATTGCGGGCGCCCTGATGGTTCGCCTCCAGCTCCTCCACCAGCCGCTCATACTGGTCGGGGGCAAGCGATCCCGCCCCGTCAGCCCCGCGGTAGACGATCGCCCCCGAAGGCCGCGCGGCATTGTCCAGAAGCGCCTTGGACCAGCGCGAGGCGGCATTGTGCACATCGAGCGCGGTGGCCGCCGGCTGCATCGGCGACAGGCCGTAATGATCGTCCGCCGGATGGAACGCCTTGATATGGCAGATCGGGCTCGGCCCCTCGCCGACCGCGAACCGGTGCTTGCGCGCGCCAACAGCATAGTCATAGGCCGCCGGCCAGCCATCCGCCCCCGGCACCACCGACACCCGGTCCGACCGCAGCACATGCAATTCCGCCGGCACCGCCCCGCTGCCCGCCACCGCCTCGACATAGGCGTTGCCCGACAGCAGAAGCTGCGCATAGACCGCCTCGAGAAACTCCGCCTTGCCCTGCGCCCCGTTCGGCCGCCGCATCAGCGCCAGCAGGGGATGCACCTCATACCGCCGCTCGTCGTCCTGGCACACCAGCGGCAGCGCCGCCGCCGCCTCGGAAATCAGCTTGACCACCCGGAACCCGACCGGATTGCCCTGAAATCCGCTGCGCGTCAGGCTTACCGTATCGCGCGGGCTCCAGGCCACCCGGCCTGCCGCCTGAAACGCGATCACCGGCCCGGTGGCCGAGGCCTTGACCTCGACCCGTTTCGATCCGTCCGCCACCATCCGCCATCCTCCTCAAGGGCCGCCCGCGCGCCAAGGCAATGCCTCGCCCCCCATCCGGGAAGGCGCCGCGAGCGGACCCACGTTTCCCTCAGTCGCGCCCCCCGCCGGGGGCCCTAGAGCATCCGCACCCGCGGCCGCCGCCATGTCGAGGCCGGATCGATCATTAGATCGGTGATCGCCCAGACCAGCGCATCCACCCGGTCGGGGCTGCCCTTGCCGTCAAAGCCGCGCACCGCCATGCGCGCCATCTGATCCTCGAGCGCGGCCAGCCCCGCCACATGCCGCACCCGCCCCTGCTCATAGAGCGCCGCCACCGGCTCGGCCCGCGCCGCCTTGCCCCGGCTGGCATGCACCGCGCGATAGGGCACGAACGCATCCTCCTGCCGCAGCACCGCCTCGACCATGGCCCCGCCCTGGTTCACCTCGGCCACCACCCGGTCGGCCCCGTGCCGGCGATAGGCATCGACCACCGCCCGCGCCCAGACATGGGGCGAGCCCGAAACGCTCGCATCCTCAAGGACATAGGCGCACCAGTCGCGCGGCTCGCCCGCCGTGACCACGCCCGCCACGACAATCCCGCATTCGTCGGCCGTCGCGCTCCCCGTCGCCGGCGGATCGACCGCCACGACGATCCGGTTCAGCGGTGGGACCCGGTCCACCTTGCAGGCATCGAGCCGCGCATTGGTCCAGAGCGCCCCCTCCACATCCTCGATCAACAGCCCGTCGAGCTCCTGCCGCCCCAGCCGCTGCCCGCCATAGCGCGCCCGCACCTCCTCGAGGAAACTGGCCGCAAGATAGGCCCGGTTCGCCTCGGTCGGCGCATGCGTGACCACCGTCGAGGGGTTGCGCAGGATCGCCTTGAGCGCCGCCACGTTCTGCGGCGTCGTCGTCACCACCTGCCGCGGATGATCCCCAAGACGCAGCGCGAATTGCAGCATGTCCCAGGCCGCATCCGCCTTGGGCCATTTCGCAAGCTCGTCCGCCCAGGCTGCATCAAATTGCGGGCCGCGCAAGGAATCGGGGTCATGGGCCGAAAACACCTGCGCCACCGCCCCGTTGGGCCAGACCAGCCGCCGCCGCGTCGCCTCCCAGGCCGGGCGGCGGTCGGGGGGCGAACAGGCCATGATCCCGCTCTCCCCGAACACCATCACCTCGCGTGCCTGATCGATGGTCTCGCCCACCAGCGCCACGCGCATCGCCGTGCCCGGATCGCCCGGCCGTGCCCCCTCAACCTGCGCACGCACCCATTCGGCGCCGGCGCGGGTCTTGCCCGCGCCGCGCCCGCCCAGGATCACCCAGGTCCGCCAGGCCCCCTCGGGCGGCAGCTGATGCGGCAGCGCCCAGAACTCGAACAGCCAGGGAAGCGCCAGCAGCGCCTCGTCCGAAAGCCCCGACAGGAACTCATCCACCGCCTCCTGCGTCGCGGAGGCAAGCCAGACGGCGCCCGATCTCAGCGCGCGCCGCATCGAAGTCGAGCCCGGGTCCGTCCCCGATGCCGCCGTAATCCTTGCGAAGTTTGTCAATGGCCGCCCTTTCGTTCAGGACCAGCTTGAGCGCGTCCTTCAGATCGCGCGCATAGGTCATCACCTCGCGCGCATTGTCCTTGTGCTCCTCGCGCACCTCGCGGAGCAGCACCGTGAAGATCTCCGCTGCGGTCGTGTAAAGCTCCCACGCCCCCGAAAGCGCCACGTCAGGGTGCGCGGTCGGGGTCGCGGGCGCGTCAACGCGCGTCTGCATCGTCATGCCTGATCTGCCTGCCTCTCATGCCCCCCGCACGAGCCGACATGAAAAAACGGCCCGGGGTCGCCCCCTGGCCGCCTTGCCCACGTCTCCTAGCATGCCGAAAGGTATAGGCCGGATCGGACGCCGGGTCAAGAAGTTTAGTGTTCTCAGAACCTTAACGAAGCGTGCGCTGCCCCGCGCAACACCCCGTCAGGGCGCCGTCCGCGCCCTTTGCGCCTCGATCTCGCGCCAGCGGGCGACGTTGCGGTTGTGCTCGGCCAGTGTTTCGGCAAAGGCATGCCCACCCGTGCCGTCAGCCACGAAGAACAGGTAGGGCGTATCCGGCGGATCGAGCGCGGCCGCGATCGACGCCCGCCCCGGATTGGCGATCGGCGTCGGCGGCAATCCGTCGATCACATAGGTATTCCAAGGCGTTGCCGCCCGAAGCTCGCTCTGCCGGAGGCCCCGGCCCAGGACGCCCTGCCCCTTGGTGATGCCGTAGATCACCGTCGGGTCGGTCTGCAGCTTCATCCCCGCCCGCAGGCGGTTGACGAAGACGCTCGCCACCGTGCCGCGCTCGTCGGGCACGCCGGTTTCCTTCTCGATGATGCTGGCCATCACCAGCGCCTCCTCGATGGTCCGGTAGGGCAGCCCCTCGGCCCGCGCCGCCCAGAGATCGTTCAGGATCCGCGTCTGCCGCGCCGCCATCTCGGCCAGCAGCGCCGCCCGGTCGGCCCCCCGCGCCACCTCGTAGCTATCGGGCGCCAGCGTCCCCTCGGGCGGCACCGCGCCCACCTCGCCCGACAGGAACTCCGCCGCCTTGAGCGACTGGACGACCTGCCAGGACGTCACCCCCTCGGCCAGCGTCACCCGGTAGCGCAGGCCCGCTTCCGCCACTGCCGCAGTGTATTCCGGCGGCGGCGCAGCGGCCGGATCGAACACCGCCACCTCGACATAGACCTGCGTCGCCGGATCGAGCTCGCGCAGCAGCACCGAGGCCGACGCCACCCCGATCCGCAGGTTGACCTCCGCCCCGCAGGTCGATTGCCCGCCCCGGGTGATGATGTCGAGCACCTCGGCCATGCTCGCGCCTTCCGGGATCAGATAGGCCCCGAACTTCAGATCCCCCGCCTTGTCCGCATAATCCGCCCCGATGCGGAAGATCCGCGCATCGCGCACCGCGCCCTGCGCCTCGAGCGCGCGGCTCACCGCCGGCAACGACGCCCCCCGTTCCACCCGCACGCAAACCGCCTGCGTCAGCGGCCCCGGCCCCTCGAACTGCTCCCGCCCCCATGCGAGCAGCCCCGCCGCGACCACCAGAAGGACGATCAGCAGCGTCAGCGCGTTGGAGGCGAGGCCCCGCATCAGGCCACCCGGCCGAGCACGAGGCTCGCGTTGGTCCCGCCGAAGCCGAAGGAATTGGACAGCGCCACATCGATCCGCCGCTTGACCGCCCGGTGCGGGGCAAGGTCCAGCGGCGTGGCGACCGCCGGATTGTCGAGGTTGATCGTCGGCGGCGCCACCTGATCGCGGATCGCCAGAATGCAGAAGATCGCCTCGACCGCCCCCGCCGCGCCGAGGAGATGCCCGATCGAGGATTTTGTGGAACTCATCGTCGCCCGTGCGGCCGCGTTGCCCAAAAGCCGCTCGACCGCCCCGAGCTCGATCGTGTCGGCCATGGTCGAGGTGCCATGCGCGTTGATGTAATCGACCGCCCCCGGCTCCAGCCCCGCCCGGGCCAGCGCCGCCTTCATGCTGCGAAAACCCCCGTCGCCATCCTCGGACGGCGCGGTGATGTGATGGGCATCGCCCGACATGCCATAGCCCAGCACCTCGGCATAGATCGTCGCACCGCGCGCCAGCGCATGCTGGTATTCCTCGAGCACCACGCAGCCCGCCCCCTCGCCCATCACGAAGCCGTCGCGGTCCGCGTCATAGGGCCGGCTCGCCTTCGCCGGATCGTCGGCGCGCTTGGTGCTCAGCGCCTTGCAGGCGTTGAACCCCGCGATCCCGATCTCGGAAATCGGCGCCTCCGCCCCGCCCGCCACCATCACATCGGCATCGCCAAAGGCGATGATCCGCGCCGCATCCCCGATCGCATGCGCACCCGTCGAACAGGCCGTCACCACCGCATGGTTCGGCCCCTTGAAACCGAAGCGGATGCTCACCTGCCCGGACACGAGGTTGATGAGCGCCCCGGGAATGAAGAACGGGCTGACCCGCTTCGGCCCCCGGTCCCGGATCAACAGCGCCGTTTCGGCGATCGAGGACAGCCCGCCGATCCCCGACCCGATCATCACCCCGGTCCGCTCGCGCTGCTCTTCGGTCGCCGGAACCCAGCCGCTGTCCTCCACCGCCTGCGCCGCCGCCGCCATGCCGTAGAGGATGAAGTCGTCCACCTTGCGCCGGTCCTTCGGCTCCATCCATGCATCGGGATTGAACGTGCCGTCGGTGCCGTCGCCCATCGGGATCTCGCAGGCATAGCCCGTGGCCACCTGCGACGGATCGAACCGCGTGATCGGGCCCGCCCCCGACTGCCCGGCCAGAAGCCGCGACCAGGTCGCCTCGACCCCGCAGGCCAGCGGCGTGACCATCCCCAGACCCGTGACCACCACCCGGCGCATGCCCGACCCCATCCTGCTTTCCGTCCGCCGCTGATAGCGAAGCTTCCGGGGCCGCGCAACCGACGCCCGCCCCGCCCGACGCCCGCCCCGCCTCACGCCGCTCCGCTTGACCCCGCCCGCGCCGCGCCGCACACAGTCGGGCGCGCCCGACTGCACGACCCCGCCTGCACGACCCCGCCTGCGCGACAAGGAAACCGGCCCATGCCCGCGTTCTGCGAACTCCTGCTGATCTCCGTTCCGCGCAGCGGCACGAACTTCTTTTGCGAATGCGTCGGCGCGCTCGGCGGCGCGGTCGCCTACAACGAGCTTTTCAACGGCCGCGGCGCCTTCGGGATCAAGGCCGGAACCGCCCTCGACAGCCTGTCGGAGCACCTCGGGACGACCGTCGACTCCCCCCGCGACCCCGCGCTGATCCGCTTCTTCCGCAGCGAGCCGCATGCCGCGCTCGATCTCCTCGCGGCCGATGCCCGCGCTGCCGGCCTCGGGCTGATGGCCTACAAGGTATTCCCGAAACAGCTTCCCATGCCGGTGCTCGCCACGCTCATGCAGCGGCCGGGCACGCAGGTCGGCTTCATCCTGCGCAGCCGGCTCGACGTCTACATCTCTTACCAGAAGGCCCAGCAGCAGGAGCGCTGGAAGAACGCCGATACCACCGACTTCCAGCCCGAACTCGACGCCGCCGCCTTCCTCGACTGGGCGGCGGGGGCGGATGCCTGGTTCGACACCACCAGCCGCATGGCCGCCGCCTGCGGCGCCCGGCGCCATGTCTGGCGCTATGATTCCCAGATCGACGTGGACAAGGCCGATCTCGTCGCCGCCCTTGCCGCCGAACTCGCCGCTGCCGGGGCCGGCGTGACGGCACCGCCCGCCGTCGGGCGCACCCGGCACCACCGCCAGGACCAGGCCCGCCATCCGTTCCGCAAGGTCGCCAACGGCCCGGCCCTGCGCGAGGCGCTGCGCGCCGCCCGCCGCCTGCGCTATGCCCGCGCCGAGCCGGACCTCGCCGGCGCCTGAACCCCGGCCCCTGCGCCTGCGCCAATCGCCCGGCCCCAGACCGCCCGCCGCGAGACCGCCCGCCGCCAGACCGCCCGGCCGCGCACCGTTACCCCCCGACCGCCCGGCCCTGCCGCACGATGAGCCCGATCACCGTCGTCACCAGGCTGGCCGCAAACGCCGCCCCCTGCCCGTCCAGATCGCGGTCCGGCATGAACTCGGTCAAGGCCACCCCCGCGATCGGCGCGCGCGCGGCAACCCCCGCGATCAGATCGACTGCATGCCAGTAGCCGAGCCCGCCGGCCGTCCGTGCGATCACCGCCGGCATCACGGCCGGGTCGATCACGTCCCAGTCGAGCACGACCACCACCGGCACCCCCGGCACCACCGCCTCGAGCGCCCGCCCCACCCCGGCCCGCGCCAACTCGCCGGCCGTCACCAGCGTCACGCCCCGCGCCGCCATCGCCTCGGCCTCGGCCGCCCGCGCCGACCCGATGCCGCGCTGCCCGACCTGCACCATCGCGCCGACATGCCGCATCTCGGACGCCCGGCGCATCACCGAACTCAGCCCCATCCGCTCGCCGCCGATCTCGTCGCGCCAATCGGCATGGGCATCGAGCTGCACCACACCCACCCCATGCGCCGCGCCATGCCCGTGGAACGCCGCGATGAACGGGATCGCGACGGAATCATCCCCGCCCAGCAGCACCGGCACCGCCCCCGCCGCCAGAACCCGCTCCACCGCAGCGCCGATCGCGGCCCGGTTCGCCGCCGGATCGGGCCCCACCGCCACGTCGCCGGCATCCGCGGCCGCCCCCTCGGGCACCGCCACGCCGCCCAGATCGAAGCTCCAGTGCCCGCGCACCGCCGCATGCCCCGCCGATCCGGCCCGGATCGCCGCCGCGCCGCCGGCGCAATAGGGCCCCACGCTGGCATAGGGCGTCGCCGTATCCGCGCCGATCACCACCGCCCGCGGCCCCGGCGCGCCGTCCCAGCCCGGCAGGCCGAGAAACGTCCCCGCCCCTGCATCCCCGAACATCGCCCCGATCGTCGCCCCGCGCATGACCATGCCGAACCTCCCCCCTTCTTCTGCGATCAAATTTCCCCGCCAAGGGCACAGGCCGCCACCCCGCGACCCCGCCGGGCCGGTGCGCCAAAGAAAAAGGCGCCCCGAAGGGCGCCCTGCGGGCCGCGATGCGCCCCGCCGCGGATCAGGCCTGCGCCTCGGTGATGAACTTCACCGCATCGCCGAAGGTCTGGATCGTCTCGGCGGCATCGTCGGGAATCTCGATCCCGAATTCCTCTTCGAACGCCATCACAAGCTCGACCGTGTCGAGGCTGTCCGCGCCCAGATCGTCGATGAACGAAGCGCCCTCGGACACCTTGTCCTCCTCCACGCCCAGATGTTCGACGACGATCTTCTTCACGCGCTCGGCGATGTCGCTCATGGATAGTTCCTCTTCACATGCCGCACGGGCGCCTTTGCCCGGCCGATTGTCCCGTTGTTCCGGGCGGCGGGTTGTCCCCGGCCCGACCGTCGCCGCCTATAGCACGTCGCGCGGCCATGGCAAACGCCTTGTCTGGCGCCCCGCCGCGGCGTCAGATCATGTCCATCCCGCCGTTCACATGCAGCGTCGCGCCGGTGACATAGGCCGCCTCCTCGCTCGCAAGATACAGAACGGCCGCGGCAATTTCCTCGGGCTTGCCCATCCGGCCAGCCGGGATCGACGCGAGGATCGTGCCGCGCTGCGCATCGTTCAGCTTGTCGGTCATCGCCGTCGCGATGAACCCGGGCGACACCACATTCACCGTGATCGCGCGACTCGCCACCTCTTCAGCGAGGCTCTTGGAAAACCCGATCAGCCCGGCCTTGGCGGCGGCATAGTTGGCCTGACCCGCATTGCCGGCGGTGCCGACCACCGAGCCGACCGAGATCACCCGGCCCCAGCGCGCCTTCATCATGCCCCGGAGCGCCCCCCGCGTCAGGCGAAAGGCGGCCGTCAGGTTCACGTCGATCACCGCCTGCCAGTCGGCATCGGACATCCGCGCGATCAGCCCGTCGCGGGTGATCCCGGCGTTGTTGACAAGGATGTCGAGCGATCCCATCGCCTCGGCCGCCTGCCGCGGCAGCGCATCGACCGCCGCCGCGTCGCCCAGATCGCAGGGCAGCACATGCGCCCGCTCGCCCAGTTCGCCCGCCAGCGCGGCGAGCGGCTCGATGCGCGTGCCCGACAGCGCGACCGCCGCCCCGGCGCCGTGCAGGGCCCGCGCCACCGCCGCCCCGATCCCGCCCGATGCGCCCGTCACCAGCGCCGCCCTGCCCGTCAGATCGAACATTCCACCCTCCGCTGTTCGCCCCTCGCGCACCTAGGCGCAGCGCGGCAAGGCCGCAACCGGGCTTTTTCGACAGGCGGGCGCACCGGCAAGCGCCCGCCGCACAAGGAAAAGCCCGCGCCGGTTTCCCGGCACGGGCCATGCGCCACGCGCGCCGCGGGCCCGGTCAGGCCGGCTCGGCCGCCGCGCCGCCGATATCGTCGAAGAGCGAGGCAATCTCGAATTCCGCCGCCGCCTCGGCCTCGGCCGCCAGCTCCTGGATCGACTTGCCCGAGGCCTGCAGCTCCGCCTCCTCGGGCGAGCGCGCGACGTTGAGCGTCACGCCCACCGTCACCTCGGGATGCAGCACCACCGAGACCCGGTGGATCCCGAGATCCTTGATCGGCTTGTCGAGAACGACCTGCCCGCGGTTCACGGTAAAGCCGGCCGCCGTCGCCGCCTCTGCGGCATCGCGCGTCGTCACCGAGCCGTAGAGCGCACCGGAATCGGACGCCGAACGGATGATGACGAAAACCTGCCCGTCGAGTTTGGCGGCGACAGCCTCGGCCTCCTTGCGGGTTTCGAGGTTCTCGGCCTCGAGCTGCGACTTGCGCAGCTCGAAGGCCTTGATGTTGGCCTCGGAGGCGCGCAGCGCCTTGCCCTGCGGCAACAGGAAGTTGCGCGCATAGCCGTCCCTGACCTTCACGACATCGCCCATCTGGCCAAGCTTGGCCACGCGCTGCAAAAGGATCACCTGCATCGGTCTGCCCCCCTCACTTCACGGCATAGGGAAGAAGGGCGAGGAACCGCGCGCGCTTGATCGCGGCGGACAGCTCGCGCTGCTTCTTGGCCGAAACGGCAGTGATCCGTGCGGGCACGATCTTGCCCCGCTCGGAGATGTAGCGCTGCAACAGGCGCACGTCCTTGTAATCGATCGCGGGCGCATTCGCACCCGAGAAGGGGCAGACCTTGCGCCGGCGGAAAAACGGTTTTGTAGCCATGGCTTGTTATCCTTTCCTCGGGCCGCGCATCAACGCCGGTCGGGGCGCGGGCCGCCGAAGCCGCCGCGATCCCCACCCCGGTCACCGCCCCGGTCGCCGCCGAAGCCGCCCCGGTCGCCGCCGCGATCGAAGCTGCGCTCGGGCCGGTCGCCACGCTCGCCCCGGTCGGGCCGGTCGCCGCGATCGCCCCGCTCGCGCTCGTCGCGCTTCTGCATCTGGACCGAGGGGCCTTCCTCGTGCTTGTCGACCTTGACCGTCAGCACGCGCATCACGTCGTCGTGCAGGCGCGCCAGACGCTCCATCTCCTGCACGGCCGCCGAGGGGGCGTCGCTGCGCAGATAGGCGTAATGGCCCTTGCGGTTCTTGTTGATCTTGTAGGCCATGGTCTTCACGCCCCAGTATTCCGAGGCAACGACCGACCCGCCGTTGTCGGCAAGCACGGTGCTGAAGTGTTCCACAAGGCCTTCGGCCTGCGCGTTCGACAGATCCTGCCGCGCGATCAGGACATGCTCGTAAAGCGGCATGTCGTCCCTTTCGTCTCGGGCGCCTTTCAACGGACGGGGCGTCCCTTCCGCCCCCGTCCACGAGGGAGTGCGCCGGTTGCGTGCTGCGCGGAAGGATGGCGCCTTATACACGGCACGGGGCCGGGCGCAAGCCGTGCATCGGCGAACAGGGCCTGTGGGGGCCCGCAGGTTGCCGCACCGCGGCGCAGCCGGCAGGATTGCGCGACAAACCCCCTGACGGAGGAACCGATGAGACGCCTTCTTCTGACCACCGCCCTTGCGCTGGCGGCAGCGCCCGCGCTTGCCGCCGACCGCTATGTGCTCGACGCAAGCCATGCGCAGATCGTCTTTTCCTACGATCACCTCGGCTATTCGACCGGCTTCGGGATGTTCTCGGGCTTCGGCGGCGAGATCCTGTGGGACAAGGCCGATCCCGCCGCATCGTCGGTCACGGTCGCCTTCCCGGTCACGACGATGCTCATCGGCTGGGAGGCGCGGTTCGCGCATTTCATGTCCGACGACTTCTTCGGCGGGCGCGATGCGGTGACCTTCGCCTCGACCGCCATCACCGTGACGGGCGAGACGACCGCCGACATCACCGGCGATCTGACGATGAACGGCGTGACGCAGCCGGTGACGCTGGCGGCGCGGCTGAACAAGGCCAGGATGCATCCGCTCGAGAACCGGGAATGGGCCGGATTCGATGCGACCGTGACGCTATCGCGCTCGGCCTTCAATCTCGGGGCCTATGTGCCGTTCATCGGCGATGCGGTGGATGTGCGCATCTCGATCGAGGCGATGAAGGCCGACTGAACGGCCGGATCGGGTGCCGGCGGCGGGGCGAGCCGCCGCCCCTTTGCTGCGCGCGCCGGCCCGGCGGGAACGCGGGATGGCACCGTGCGCCTCCGGCGGGGATATTTGCGCCAGCCTGAAGCCGCGGGCGGGTGCGGCGCCCGCCGGGGCGGCGCGCGGCGGGTTGCTTGCGGCCGGACCTGCGCCTGCGGTAAGGGGCGCAGGGTCGCAACGGGGAGTGCGCAATGGCAGATGCGGGCGGGATGCGGGCGCTGGTGTTTCCCGGGCAGGGGGCGCAGGTCGTGGGCATGGGCCGGGCGCTGGCCGAGCGGTGGACGGTGGCGCGGGCGGTGTTCGACGAGGTGGACGATGCCCTGGGCGAGCCCCTGTCGCGGCTGGTCCGGGACGGGCCGGCCGAGGATCTCATGCTGACGGCCAATGCGCAGCCGGCGCTGATGGCGACCTCGATCGCGGCGCTGCGGGCGCTGGAGGCCGAGGGGCTGGAGGTTGGGCGCATGGCCTTCGTGGCCGGGCATTCGCTGGGCGAGTATTCCGCGCTCTGCGCGGCGGGGTCGATCGGGCTGGCGGATGCGGCGCGGCTCTTGCGGATCAGGGGCCGCGCGATGCAGGCGGCGGTGCCGGTCGGCGCGGGCGCGATGGCGGCGCTGCTGGGCCTCGGCTTCGACGATGCGGTGGCGGTGGCGGCCGAGGCGGCGCAGGGGGCGGTCTGCGAGGCCGCGAACGACAACGACCCGGCGCAGGTGGTCATCTCGGGCGATGCGGCGGCGGTGGCGCGGGCGGTGGACCTGGCGCGGGCGCGAGGCGCCAAGCGGGCGGTGATGCTGCCGGTCTCGGCGCCCTTCCACTGCGCGCTGATGCAGCCGGCGGCCGAGGCGATGCAGGCGGCGCTGGCCGATGTCGCCATCGCGCCGCCCTGCGTGCCGCTTGTGGCCAATGTGCGCGCGGCGGCGGTGAGCGATCCGGGGGTGATCCGGGCGCTGCTGGTCGAGCAGGTGACCGGTTCGGTGCGCTGGCGCGAGTCGGTCGGGTTCATGGCCGCGGCCGGTGTGACCGAATTCTGGGAGATCGGCGCGGGCAAGGCGCTGTCGGGCATGATCCGCCGGATCGTGCCGGGCGCCGCGACGCGCAGCATCGGCACGCCGGAGGATGTTCTGGCGGCGGCGGCGGGCTGAGGCACCGCCGCAGCGTGATGCGCGCGTTGCCTGCCGCACGCGAGGCGCGCCGGCCGGAGCAGGCGGGCCGGCGCGATCAGGCCTCGTCGAGCGCCTCGACCGCCGCCTGCAGGTCGGCCTTGGTCGCGGTGCGGTCGGTCACGGTCGCGGCGGCGAAGATGTGATCGACCACCTTGTCCTCGAAGAGCGGCGCGCGGATCTGCTGCAGCGCGCCCTGGTTCTTCTGGATGAATTCGAAGAAGGCCCGTTCCTGCCCCGGATACTGCCGCGCCTGGGCCAGCACCGCCTGGGTCATCTCGGCATCGGTCACCTCGACTGCGGCGCGGCGGCCCATTTCGGCGAGCAGAAGGCCGAGGCGAACGCGGCGCACGGCGAGCGCCTTGTGTTCCTCGGTCGGCTCGACCGGGGCATGGTCGTGGCCCTCGACGTCCGGGTGTTCCTCATGCCAGAGCTGATGCGCGATCTGGCGCGCCTCGGCCTCGACGAGGCTCGGCGGCAGGTCGAAGGACACCAGCGCATCGAGCTGGTCGAGCAGCGCGCGCTTCATCACCGCGCGGGCGGCGCCCTTGTATTCGGCCTCCAGCCGCTCGACCACCTGCGCCTTGAGCGCCTCGAGATCGCCGGCGCCGAACTTGCGCGCGAGATCGTCGTCGATGGCGGCCGGCACCGGGGCCTTCACCGCCTTGATCTTGCAGGAAAAGACCGCTTCCTTGCCGGCCAGGTGGGCGGCGTTGTAGTCGGCCGGGAAGGTCACCGCGATGTCGCGCGCCTCGCCGGCCGTCACGCCCACAAGCTGGTCCTCGAAACCGGGGATGAAGGCGTTGGAGCCGATGACCAGCGGATAATCCTCGGCCGATCCACCCTCGAAGGCCTCGCCATCGACACGGCCGACGAAATCGATCGTCACCTGATCGCCGCTCCGGGCCGGCTCGCCTTCGGCGCGGTCGGCGAAATCCTGCGCCGATGCGGCGAGATTGGCCAGCGCCTCGGCGACCGAGGCCTCATCGGCGGGCACGACGAGCCGTTCGAGCGTGATCGCCGACAGGTCGAGCTCGGGGATCGCGGGCAGCGCCTCGTAGGTCATCGCGACGATGACATCCTGGCCTTCCTGCCAGCCCTCGCCGTTGGTCAGCTCGATCTTCGGCTGCAGCGCGGGGCGATCGCCGGTGCTGTCGAAATGCGCCTTCATCGCGCCGTCGATGGCGTCCTGCATCGCGTCGCCGAGGATGCGGGGGCCGAACTGCTTGCGCAGGAGCGCCATGGGCACCTTGCCCTTGCGGAACCCCTTCATCTCGACCTCGGGCTGGGCCTCGACCAGTTTCTCGGTCACCTTCGCCTCGAGCTCGGCGGCCGTGACCGTGATCGTGTAGCTGCGCTTGAGGCCTTCGCTGAGCACTTCGGTGACCTGCATCCGTCTGTCGTCCTTTTCATTCCCTGGTGCGGGTGGAGGGACTTGAACCCCCACGCCTTGCGGCGCCGGAACCTAAATCCGGTGCGTCTGCCTGTTCCGCCACACCCGCGTTTCGCCCCTGCGCCAATGCCGGCGCGTGATAAGCCGCGGGGCGGCCGCGCACAAGGCCGGGCCGCCCCGAATTCGCCGATCTTCTAGCAGACCGCCGCGCGGGGCGCGAGCACCGAAAATCCGTCTTCGGGGCGCCGTTTCGGCCGCCGTGAACACAATGTTGCCACGATTGCGGCCGATCTGTCCGGCAAGACGCACGCGAGAGGCGATCACATGGCACTGAGCAGAAACGGCAGCAACACCACCACCACCCGGACCGGAACGCCCGTCGGCCTGCCGATGGGCACGCTTGTCCTGACGCTCGACGGCGCGCTGCCGGTCGAGCATCTCGGCCCCGGCGACCGGATCGTCACGCGGGCCGGCGTCCGGCGCCTGCGGGCGGTGACGGTGACGGTGCTGGCCGATGCGGCGATGGTCGCCGTGGCGCCAGGCGCGCTTGGCCACGACCGGCCGGACCGGCCGCTGATGCTGCCCGCCGGGCAGGCGGTGCTGCTGCGCGACTGGCGGGCGCGGGCGATGTTCGGGACGGAGGCCGCGCTCGTCCCCGTGGGGCGGCTGGCCGACGGCGTGTTCCTGCGGCATGTCCGGGCGGCTTCGGTGCGGCTCTTTGTGCTGGTCTTCGATGCGCCGGCGGTCATCTATGCCGACGGCGTGGAGATCGGCGTCGCCGCGGTGCCGGTTTCGGCCTGACGCGGCCGCCTGTGCGGCGAAATCCCGCAGGCATGGCCTGCTTGCGCATGGACAAGCGGCCGGTCCGACCCTAGACGGTCGCCATCAGCCCCGCCCATCTGCATCCGTCAACGAGGCCCTCATGCGCGCGACCCGCATTGTCCAGAAAATCCTTGCCAATTACGAAGGCGAAACCCCCGGCGTGAAGGCGAACCTGTGCCGCATCCTGATGGAGGGGCGGCTGGGCGGCACCGGCAAGATGATCATCCTGCCGGTCGATCAGGGGTTCGAGCATGGCCCGGCGCGCAGCTTTGCCGCCAACCCGGCTGGCTATGACCCGCATTACCACTACCAGCTTGCCATCGATGCCGGCCTGAACGCCTATGCCGCGCCGCTCGGGATGCTCGAGGCGGGGGCGGATACCTTTGCCGGGCAGATCCCGACGATCCTCAAGGCCAACAGCGCCAATTCGCTGATGTCCGAGACCGCCGGCAAGAACCAGGCGATCACCGCCTGCGTCGACGATGCGCTGCGCCTCGGCTGTGCGGCGATCGGATTCACCATCTATCCCGGATCGGACATGGCGCTCGAGATGTTCGAGGAGATCAGCGCCATGCGGGCCGAGGCGGCGGCCAAGGGCATCGCGACGGTGATCTGGTCCTATCCGCGGGGCGAGGCGATCACCAAGGAGGGCGAGACGGCGATCGACGTTGCCGCCTATGCCGCGCAGATCGCCGGCCTGCTCGGCGCGCATATCATCAAGATCAAGCTGTCGACCGACCATCTGATGCTGAAGGAGGCCAAGGCGGTCTACGACAAGCAGGGGATCGACATCGCAACGCAGGCCGCGCGGGTTCGCCACTGCATGCAGGCCGCGCTCGGCGGGCGGCGGATCGTGGTGTTCTCGGGCGGTGCGGCGAAGGGCGAGGAGCAGGTTTACGACGATGCCCGCGCGATCCGCGACGGCGGGGGCAACGGGTCGATCATCGGGCGCAATTCGTTCCAGCGGCCGCGGGACGAGGCGCTGCGCCTGCTTGCGACGCTGGTGGACATCTACAAGGGCAAGGCCTGAGGCCGACGCCAGCAGCCCCGCGGGATCGCGGGGCGGCATTCGTGCGCCTCCGGCGGGGATATTTGGGCCAGCCTGAAGCCGGGGGCGGGCCAGTTCCCGGCGGTTGCCCGCACGCTCAGTCGGCGGCCTCGACCACGACGAGATCGCGCAGCGCCGCGCCTTTGGCATGGGCGAGGCCGGACTGGTAGAGGGGCGAGTTGTAGCAGGCCACCGCCGCCTCGAGGCTCGGGAAACGCGCAACCACGTTGCGGGCGCGATCGGTGCCTTCGAGCTGCACATGCCGCCCGCCGCGGGCGAGGAATTCGCCGCCATGGGCCTTGATCGCCTCGGTGGCGATGGCGGCGTAGCGGCCGTAGGCCTCGGGGTCGGTCACGGTCACATGGGCAATCCAGTAGGCGGCGGGCATGGCTCAGCTCTCCAGGAGGGCGCGGGCGGCGCGGATGGCGTCTTCGGCGCGGGCCGGGTCGGCGCCGCCGGCCTGGGCAAGATCGGGCCGGCCGCCGCCGCCCTTGCCGCCCATCGCCTCTGCCGCCGCGCGGGCCAGATCGACCGCCGAGATGCGCCCCGTCAGGTCGGTGGTGACACCGGCCGCAATCGCCGCCTTGCCGCCGGTGTCGGCGATGTAGAGGATCGCGCCAGAGCCGAGCCGCGCCTTGGCGGCGTCGATGAGGGCGGGCAGGTCCTTGCCGGTGACGCCGGCGAGGCTCCGGGCGAGGAAGGGTACGCCGCCGACCGGCACGGCCTCGGGGGTTGCCGCGCCCCCCCCCCCCGTGGCGAGATCGCGCCGAAGCTGCGCGACCTCGGCGGCAAGGGCGCGGCGATCCTCGGCGAGGCTGCGCACACGCTCGACCGCATCGGCGGGCGCGGCCTTCAGGATCGCCGCGATCTCGGCCAGCCGGGCGTCCTGCGCGCGCAGGTGGTCGAGTGCCGCCTGGCCCGTCAGCGCCTCGATGCGCCGCACGCCGGCCGAGGAGGCGCTGTCCGCGAGGATGACGAAGGCGCCGATGTCGCCGGTGCGCGCGACATGGGTGCCGCCGCAGAGCTCGAGGCTCCAGGTCATGCCGTCGGGGCCCTTGCCGGTGCCCGGCTGCACGCCCATCGCCACGACGCGCACCTCGTCGCCGTATTTCTCGCCGAAAAGCGCCTGGGCGCCGAGGGCGCGGGCGTCGTCGGGGGCCATGATGCGCGTCTCGACCGGGCTGTTCTGGCGGATGAAGGCGTTGACCTCGGCCTCGACGCCGGCGATCTCGGCCGGGGTGAGGCCCTTGCCGTGGCTGAAGTCGAAGCGCAGGCGGTCGGGCGCGTTCAGGCTGCCCTTCTGGGCGACATGCGGCCCGAGCCGGACGCGCAGCGCCTCGTGCAGCAGATGGGTGGCCGAATGATTGGCGCGAATGGCGCTGCGGCGGGCGTGGTCGACCTCGAGCCGGGCGGGCTGGCCGCGCAGCAGGCTGCCCTCGGTCACCGTCGCGACATGGATCACCACGCCGGCGGCGCGGCGCGTGTCGGTTACGCGGGCGGCGCCGGTATCGGTGCGGATCATGCCCTGATCGCCCACCTGGCCGCCTGATTCGGCGTAGAACGGCGTCTGGTTGACAACGACCTGCACCGCCTGCCCCGCCGGGGCCGCACCGGTGGCGGCGCCGCCGGCGACAAGCGCGAGAATCTGCCCCTCGGCGGTCTCGGTGTCGTAGCCGAGGAATTCGGTCGCGCCATGCGCCTCGGCCAGCTCGAACCAGATCGCGGCATCGGTCGTCTCGCCCGAGCCGGCCCAGGCCGCGCGGGCCTTGGCCCGCTGCGCGGCCATGGCGGCGTCGAATCCCTGGACGTCCACCCCCCGCCCCTTCTCGCGCAAGGCATCCTGCGTGAGGTCGAGCGGGAAGCCGAAGGTGTCGTAGAGCCGGAAGGCCGCGGCGCCCGGCAGGTCGGCGCCCTCGGGCAGGCGCGCGAGTTCGTCGTCGAGCAGGCGCAGCCCGCGGTCGAGCGTTTCCTTGAACCGCGTCTCTTCCAGCCGCAGCGTCTCGGCGATCAGCGCCTGCGCCTGGCCAAGCTCGGGATAGGCCGCGCCCATCTGGCGCACCAGCGCGGGCACGAGGCGGTGCATCACGGGATCGGCCGCGCCGAGCATATGGGCATGGCGCATCGCGCGGCGCATGATCCGGCGCAGCACATAGCCGCGCCCCTCGTTCGAGGGCATCACGCCGTCCGCGATCAGGAAGGCGGTCGAGCGCAGATGGTCGGCGATCACGCGGTGGTGGATCTTGCCCGGCCCGTCAGGATCGGCGCTCGTCGCCTGGGCGCTCGCCTCGATCAGGGCGCGCATGAGGTCGGTGTCGTAATTGTCGTGCTTGCCCTGCAGCAGCGCGCCGATCCGTTCGAGCCCCATGCCGGTGTCGATCGACTGCATGTCGAGCTCGCGCAGGCTCCCGTCGGCGAGCTGTTCGTTCTGCATGAACACGAGGTTCCAGATCTCGATGAACCGGTCGCCGTCCGCCTCGGCGCTGCCGGGCGGGCCGCCCCAGATATGGGGACCATGGTCGAAGAAGATCTCGGTGCAGGGGCCGCAGGGGCCGGTCGGGCCCATGCGCCAGAAGTTGTCGTCGGTGTCGATGCGGATGATCCGCTCCTCGGGCAGGCCCGCGACCTTGCGCCAGATCGCCGCCGCCTCGTCGTCGGTGTGATAGACCGTGACGCTCAGCCGGTCCTTCGGGATCGCGAAGTCCCTGGTGAGCAGTTCCCAGGCGAAGGGGATCGCCTCGGACTTGAAGTAATCGCCGAAGCTGAAATTTCCCAGCATTTCAAAGAACGTATGGTGCCGGGCGGTATAGCCCACATTGTCGAGATCGTTGTGCTTGCCGCCCGCGCGCACGCATTTCTGTGCCGTCGTCGCGCGCACATAGTCGCGCCGCTCGACCCCGGTGAAGAGGTTCTTGAACTGCACCATCCCCGAATTGGCGAACATCAGCGTCGGATCGTTGCGCGGCACCAGCGGGCTCGAGGCGACGATGCGGTGGCCGTTGCGCGCGAAGAAATCGAGGAAGGTCGAGCGGATGTCGTTCAGCGAGGGCATGGGATCGTCCTGGGGCAAGGCAGTGCCGCCGGGTGTAGCGGCGGCATTGCGGGCTGTCCACAGGGCAGGTGCGGGCGGGCGAAAGGGCCGCCCGCTGCCCGGGGCGTCACATCTCGGTCAGATCGTCGTCGGGCCCCGGCGGCACGGAGAGGTCGAGCCCGTTCGCGCCGCGGATCCGCGCCTCGATCTCGGCCGCGACGCTCGGGTTCGACTTCATGAAGGCCTTGGCATTCTCGCGGCCCTGGCCGATCCGCTCGTCCCCGAAGGAATACCACGACCCCGATTTCTCGATCACCCCGGCCTTGACGCCGAGATCGACGAGCTCGCCGGCCTTCGAGATGCCCTCGCCGTAGATGATGTCGAACTCGACCTCCTTGAAGGGCGGCGCGACCTTGTTCTTGACGACCTTTACGCGGGTGGCGTTGCCCACGACCTCGTCGCGGTCCTTGACCGCGCCGGTGCGGCGGATGTCGAGCCGGACGCTCGCATAGAACTTGAGCGCGTTGCCGCCCGTCGTGGTCTCGGGGCTGCCGAACATCACGCCGATCTTCATGCGGATCTGGTTGATGAAGATCACCATGCAGTTCGACCGGCCGATCGAGGCGGTAAGCTTGCGCATGGCCTGGCTCATCAGCCGGGCCTGGCTGCCCATCTGCATGTCGCCCATGTCGCCCTCGATCTCGGATTTCGGGGTCAGGGCCGCGACCGAATCGACCACCACGAGGCTGACGGCGCCCGAGCGCACGAGGGTATCGACGATCTCGAGCGCCTGCTCGCCTGTGTCGGGCTGGCTGATCAGAAGCTCGTCGAGGTTCACGCCCAGCTTGCGCGCATATTGCGGGTCGAGCGCGTGTTCGGCATCGACGAAGGCGCAGACGCCGCCCTTCTTCTGTTCCTCGGCCACCACATGGAGCGTCAGCGTCGTCTTGCCCGAGCTTTCGGGGCCATAGATCTCGATGATCCGCCCCTTGGGCAGCCCGCCGATCCCGAGTGCGATGTCGAGCCCGAGCGAGCCCGTCGACGTCGCCTCGACATCCATCACCGCATTGGTGGTGCCGAGGCGCATGATCGAGCCCTTGCCGAACTGCCGCTCGATCTGGGCGAGCGCCGATTCGAGCGCCTTCTTCTTGTCCATGTCGCGTTTTCCGTTCAGCTCGAGTAGGTTTGCCATGCTCATCGCCTGCCCCTTATTCCATGCCTGCCCTGCCGCGGCAACGCCGCCCGCCCCCGCCCTGCCCGCCGCGATGTTCCGCTTGCGTTCCGATCCCCTATGCAAACAAATGCGGAACATATCAACCGGATTCGCCTCGAATGCAGCTTTTTCCGAAAGTGGTTAAGGGTTAGTTACGCGCCGAAGGCCCCAGGGCGGGCGCGGCGAAGGAAAGGGATCGGGATGCTGGTGTTCTGGGATCAGAGGCTGGTTTTCCTCGCCACCCCCAAGACCGGTTCGACAGCGATTGCCGCCGCGCTCGAGCCGCTCGCGGCGCTGTCCGTCCAGCGCCCGCCGGTGCTCAAGCATACGACGGCGCGGCGTTATCACCGTTTCATCGGCCCCTATCTCGCCGCTGCCTCCGGCGCGCGGTTCACCACGGTCGCCCTCATGCGCGAGCCGCTGGACTGGCTGGGCAGCTGGTACCGATACCGCCGGCGCGAGGACATCGAGGATGAGCGGATGCGGACGAGCGACATGAGTTTCGATGCCTTCGCACAGGCCTATTGCCGCCAGCCACAGCCGGGTTTCGCCAATGTCGGAGCGCAGGCGCGGTTCCTTGCGCCCGAGGGAAAGCCCGCTGTCGATCGCATCTTCCGCTACGAGGCGATGGACAGGTTCGTGGCCTTTCTCGAGGATCGGCTGGGCTGTGCGCTGGTCCTGCCGACCCTGAACGTCTCGCCCGAGGCGAGCGTCGATCTCGCGCCCGGCACGCTGGCCGCCCTGCGCCGCACGATGGCCGCGGATTTCGCGCTCTACGACACGCTCGACTGAGCCGGCGAGGCGCCGCCACGGTCAGTGCAGCTGGCGCTGGACGGTCGTGGCGAGGTCCTCGAGGCTGAAGGGTTTGGCCAGGAACACCGCCTCGGGCAGGTCCGCCTGGGCGTCCGGCAGGTTGTCCTCGGCATAGCCCGACACGAACACCACCCGCACACCGGGGCGCCGTTCGAGCGCCTGGCGCACCCAGGACGGCCCGTCCATGCCCGGCATCATCACATCGGTCACGAAGACATCGATGGCCAGCGCCGGATCCTCGAGCATGCGCAGCGCGTCCTCGGCGTTCTCGGCCTCGAGCACGGTATGCCCGCGCAGCCGCAGCGCGCGGCTGGCGAAGGCGCGCACGGGCGCCTCGTCCTCGACCAGCAGCACGACGCCCCGCCCGCCGCGCGGCAAGGCCGCCGGCACCGCAGCGGGCGGGACAGCAGGCACGGGGGCCGCGTCGGGCCCGGCCGCGGGCACGGTCGGGCGGGGCGGCGCAGGGACGGCACGCGGCTGATCCTGCCCGTCGGCCGCCCGGTGGGTCGGCAGCCAGAGCGTGAAGGTGCTGCCCTCGCCCGGCGCGCTGTCCACGAAGATGAACCCGCCCGATTGCTTGACGATGCCGTAGACCGTCGAGAGGCCGAGCCCCGTCCCCTCGCCGGCCCGCTTGGTGGTGTAGAAGGGCTCGAAGATCTTGTCGTGCAGCTCGCGCGGGATGCCCGCGCCGGCATCGGCCACGCTGACGACGGCATAGTCGCCCGGCGGCACCGTGGCGCGGCCATGCGGCAGCGGCGCGTCGAGATGACGCTGCGCGACGGCGATGCGGATCGTGCCGCCGCCGGGCATCGCATCGCGGGCATTGACGACGAGGTTGACGAGCACCTGTTCGAGCTGGCGCCGGTCGGCCCGGATCGGGTCGATGTCCTCATGCGCCTCGAGCTCGAGCGTCACCTTCTCGCCGACAAGGCGGCGGAGCAGATGCGTGACATCCGTCAGCACATCGGCCAAGTCCAGCCGCTCGGGCCGCATCGTCTGCTTGCGCGAGAAGGCGAGCAGCTGTGCGACGAGGGCGGCGGCGCGGTTGGCGTTCTGGTGAATCTGCATCAGGTCGCCATAGTCGGGGTCGGTGCTGTCGCGGCGCAGCAGCAGCAGGTCGCAATGGCCCGATATCGCCGTCAGCAGGTTGTTGAAGTCATGCGCGACGCCGCCCGCAAGCTGGCCGATCGCCTGCATCTTCTGGCCCTGCGCGAACTGCGCCTCGAGCGTCTTGATCGCGGTCGCGTCGGTCAGCACCGCCGCAAGCGCGCCGTCCGGGCCGAGATGGGGAACGACCTGGACGAAGCGATCCTCGGCCGCGTGCCGCAGCCGCATCACCTCGGGCCGCGGCGGCAGGCGTCCTGCGGCAAGGTCGGCGAGCCAGTCGCGCAGCGGGCGGCCGGGTCCGTCGAGCAGGTCAGGCAGGGCCACCTCGGCACCCGCATCGATCCCGAGCAGATCGCGCGCCCGGCGATTGGCGGCGCGCACGCTGCCGCCCGCGGTCAGCTGGACCAGCGCGACGGGCAGATCCTCATCCGCGGCCGCCGGTGTCGCGGCCGGCGCGGTGACGGGCAGCAGGTAAATCTCGCGCCGCTCGCCCGCGCCGCCGATCTCGGCCACCTGCGCGCGCACCGGCCCGTCCTGCCCCGACACCAGCGCGATATCGCCCGAGCGGAAGTCCGGATCGGCGAAGACCCGGTCGAGCGTGCGCGGCCGGCCGCCGACGATCCGGCGCAGCGCCTCGTTCATGAAGAGGATCGTGCCGGTCTTGGCGGCGACGAGCATCGGCAGGCTGAGCCCCTCGGCCCCGCGCGCGGCCCCGGGACCGGCGCGATCGGCAATCTCCTCCAGCCGCCAGAGATAGCCGTTCGCATCGAGCCGGTGGACCGAAAGCCGCAGATGGCCGCGGCGGGTCACCACATCCTCGCGCGCCGCGCCGAGGTTGGCCGCGCGGCTCTGCAGCCGGTAGAGGACGGCGGCGGGATGCGCGAAGATGTCGCCGAGGGTGGCGACAAGCGTGTCGTGTTCCACCCGTTCGAAGCGCGCCTCGGCGGCACGGTTGCGGTAGAGCACCTGCCCCTCGCGGTCGGTCGTGAAGCAGGGTGCCGCATCCTCGCCCACGATGAGGCGGACGTTGCGGTCCATCCGGCGCCGGCGCAACCCGGCGGCCATCCCGCCGCCCCCGAGCACCAGCGCGACGACCAGAAGCGTCGCGCCCACCGCGAGCAGGCCCAGCCGCCAAGGCCCCGGCGCCACCATCAGGGCCGCGGTGCCGCAGGCAAGCGCCAAGGCCGCCAGCGGCAGCGCACGGCCCGACAGGCGCGCGACATTCCGGCCGATGGGTGCGACGATGGGCGACAGGCTCGACATCACGGGTTCCGGGGGCAGATTCGGGGCCAGACCCATAGGGACCGCAAAACCTTAAGCGGGATTTAATCACAACGCTGGCACAGCTTCGGCGGGAATGAAACCGCGATACACACGCGACGGTCATCGCCGATCAACCACCGGGTGCAGCCAGCACCGCAAGATAGAACCCGTCGCCCCCATCGAGCGGGGTCCAACGGCGGGTATTTGCGATCCGCCAACCCGGGTGCCGGGCGGTGAAGGCGGCGATCCGGTCCGCATTCTCGACGCCGAGCATCGAGCAGGTGGCATAGGCGAGCCGCCCGCCCGGCGCGACATGACCCGCCGCGGCGTCGAGCACGCCGTCCTGCGCCGCGGTCAGGGCGGCGAGCGCGGCGGGGGTCAGCCGCCAGCGCGCCTCGGGCTGGCGCCGCCAGGCGCCCGAGCCGGAACAGGGTGCATCGGCCAGCACGAGCGGCCAGCCGCCGGGGCGAAAGGGCGGCGCCGTCGCGATCGCCGCCCCGGCGCGGGCGGCGCGGGCGGGCAGGTCGCGCATGCGGCCGGGTGCGGCGTCATGCGCGGTCACGTCTGCCCCGCAGGCCGCCAGCGCCAGCGCCTTGCCGCCGCCCCCGGCGCAAAAGTCGAGCACCGCCAGACCCGGCGCCGGGCCGAGCGCCGCGACGACGGCCTGGCTCGCGCCGTCCTGAAGCTCGACCAGACCCGCGGCATAGGCGGCCGAGGCGGCGATCGCCCGCGCCCCGCCCGTCACCCGCAGCGCCCAGGGGGAAAGCGGGTCGGGCACGGCCAGGATGCCCTCGGCCGCCAGCCGTCCGGCGGCGTCATCCCGCCCGATCCGCGCCGCGTTGACGCGCAGGAACACCGGCGCGCGATCGCGCAGCGCGGCCATCACCGGCGCGAAATCAGCGCCGAGGCTGGCCTGAAGCGGCGGGGCGAGCCAGTCGGGGCAGTCGAGCGCCTCGAGCGGCCCGAGCGGGCGGGGCGGCGCCGCTTCGGCCGGGGTCAGGGGGGGCGGGGCGTGGCCGGCACCGGTGAAGAGGTCTGCCGGATCGGCCCCCTGCCCGCGCAGAAGGCCGATCAGCCGCGCCCGCCCCGTCTCGCCGCCGCCGAGCGCGGCCGACGACCGCCAGCGGCGCAGCGCGTCGAACACCAGATCGCGCACCGCCGCCCGGTCGCCCGACCCGGCATAGCGCGACGCGCGCGCCCAGTTGGTCAGCGCCCGCTCGGCCGCCTCGCCGGCCGCGATCCGGTCGAGCACCGCAATCGCGGCGGATGCCCGCGCGCCCGGGGTCATGGCGCCACACCGCCCCGGCGGCGCCACATTTCTGCCACGAAATCGCCATCAGTGCGGCGAAACAATGCCCTAGCCGCGCGTGGGGCTGTTTCCGCAGCCAGAACAGAAGGAGCGCCGCCGCAGATGCCGACATTCTCCGTCTGGATGCTCGAGGCCGCCAACATCACCGTCAGCGGCGGCGGATCGCTCAGCGGGATCACCCAAGGCGACGGCTCGCATCTCGTGGGGCGCAGCATCACCTTGAACAACAACGCCTTCCTCGAGACCCGCATCCGCGACGACGATCCGTTCTTCGACGACAACGACCGCAACCAGGTGCTGGACGGCGCCCAGCGGATCAACGGCGAGAATTTCCGCAACGGAACGATCGTCGAGGCCGAATACCGCCTTGTCCTCCGCGATCCGGCGACCGGCAAGACCTATACGGTCATCGGTTACAACGTCAACAATTCCAACCCGACCTATGCCACCGTCGAGGGCCTTGCCTTCGTCGGCCCGCCCGGCGCCTGGCCGCCGGTCGGGGTGGCGCTGACGGTCGTGCAGGCCGGCGAGGGGCCGGGCGACTTCGGCCAGCCGCGCCTGCCCTATGCCGGCACCGTCGTGCCCTGTTTCACCCCCGGCACGCGCATCCGTTGCCCAGGCGGGCCGCGGCTGATCGAGACGCTCGCCCCCGGCGACCCGGTCTGCGTGCGCGGCGCGGGGCCGCAGCCGCTGCGCGCGCTGGCCCGCACGACCGTCAGCGCCGCCATGGCCGCAGCGATGCCGCACCTCGCGCCGGTGACGATCCGCGCCGGCGCCTTCGGGCCGGGACGGCCGGGGCGCGATCTGACGGTTTCGCCGCAGCACCGCATCCTCGTGCGCAGCGCGCGGGCCGATCTGATGTTCGGCACGCCCGAGGTGCTGGTGGCCGCCGTGCACCTCGTCGATGGCGGGGCGATCCGCCAGGCGGCGCCGCGGGCCGTCACCTATCTGCACCTCGTGTTCGACAGCCACCAGATCGTCTGGGCCGAAGGCCTCGAGACCGAGAGCTTCCTGCCGGTCGCCGCCCTGTCGCCGGGCGCGCCGCCGCGGCTGCGGGCCGAAATCCGCGCGCTCTTTCCCGACCTTGCGGCGGGGGACAGGCAGGCGACCGCCTCGCGCACGCTCAGCGGGTGGGAGGCGCGGGCGCTCGTCGCCTGACCGGCGCGGCCGCGCCGCCGCCCGCCGCAGCATCACCACGCCGCCGCCCAATTTCGCCCGTCAACCGGGTGGTAACCTCTGCCGTCAACACTGGCGGCCGCCCGGATCGGAGCGGCCGGGCAAGGCGGCGGGGCGCGCATGGCGACATATTCGGTCTGGATGCTCGAGGCGGAGAACGTCACCGTCAGCGACGGCGGCTCGCTGAGCGGGTTCACGCAAGGGGACGGCTCGCATCTCGTCGGCCGGACGATCACGCTGAACGCCCCGAACTGGGTCGAGACGCGGATCGCGGACGACGACGGCAATTTCGACGACAACGACGCCAACCAGCGGCTCGACGGGGCGCAGACGATCGGCGGCGTGACCTATGCCTCGGGCACGGTGGTCGAGGCGGAATATCTGCTCACGCTCGAAGATCCCGACACCGGGCAGCAGTATCAGGTCATCGGCTACAACATCCGCAACTCCAACCCCGCCTTCGGCACGATCGAGGGGCTGTCCTTCGTCGGCCCGCCCAGCGCCTGGCCGCCGGTCGGCAAGCCGCTGGTGGTGGTGCGGGCACAGGAGGGGCCGGGGTTCGCCGGCGTGCCGACGGTTTCCTACACCAACCTCGTGGTCCCCTGCTTCACCCCCGGAACGCTGATCGCCGTGCCGGGCGGGCAATGGCCCGTCGAGGCACTGGCGCCGGGCGATCCGGTGCTGACCCGCGACGCAGGGCCGCAACCGCTCGTCGCGCTCGCGCGCACGGCGCTCGGCCCCGGCGATCTGGCGCGCGCGCCGCATCTCGCGCCGGTCACGATCCGCGCGGGCGCCTTCGGCCCGGGGCGGCCGGCGCGCGATCTGACCGTCTCGCCGCAGCACCGCATCCTGATCGGCGGCGCGCGGGCCGAACTGCTGTTCGGCGCGCCCGAGGTGCTGGCGGCGGCGATCCACCTCGTGAACGGCACGACGGTGGTGCAGCGCCCGGTGCGGCGGGTGACCTACCTGCATCTCGTGCTGGGCGGGCATCACATCGTGTGGTCCGAGGGGCTGGAGACCGAGAGCTTTCAGGCCGGCCCGACGACGCTGGCGGCCGCGCCGCCGGGGCTGCGGGCCGAACTGGCGGCCCTGTTCCCCGATGCCTGCGCGGCCCGCAGCGCGCCCGCCGCGCGCCCCGCCCTCGCCGGATGGGAGGCGCGGCTGCTGGCGCCGCCCGCGCAGCGCCCCCGCGTCAGCGCCCCTGCCGCCGCGCCATGAAGGCGAGCCGCTCGAACAGCTGCACATCCTGTTCGTTCTTCAGCAGCGCGCCGTGCAGCCTCGGCAGCGCGCTGCGCGCATCCGCGCGCAGATCCTCGGGCGAAAGATCCTCGGCCAGCAGGAGCCTGAGCCAGTCGAGCACTTCGGAGGTCGAGGGTTTCTTCTTGAGCCCCGGCGTCTCGCGGATCTCGTAGAACTGGGTGAGCGCGGCGGTCAGAAGCGCATCCTTGAGGCCGGGGAAATGCACCGCCACGATGGCGCGCATCGTTTCGGGGTCGGGAAAGCGGATATAATGGAAGAAACACCGGCGCAGGAAGGCGTCGGGCAGTTCCTTCTCGTTGTTCGAGGTGATGATGACCACCGGCCGGTGGGCGGCGCGGATCGTCTCGCCGGTCTCGTAGACGAAGAACTCCATCCGGTCGAGTTCCTGCAGCAGGTCGTTGGGAAACTCGATGTCGGCCTTGTCCACCTCGTCGATCAGCAGCACGACGCGGCCGGGCGCCTCGAAGGCCTGCCACAGCTTGCCCTTGCGGATATAGTTGCGCACGTCCTGCACCCGGGCATCGCCCAGCTGGCTGTCGCGCAGCCGGCTGACGGCATCGTATTCGTAGAGGCCCTGCTGCGCGCGGGTTGTCGATTTGACATGCCACTCGATGATCGGCAGGCCGAGCGCGGCGGCGACCTGACGGGCGAGTTCGGTCTTGCCGGTGCCCGGCTCGCCCTTGACCAGAAGCGGCCGCTGGAGCGTGACGGCGGCATTCACCGCGATGCTGAGGTCAGGGGTCGCCACATAGCTGTCGGTCGAGGAAAATCGCATGGTCCGCCCGAGGGTTGCTGCATCGCTTTCGCGCAGCATAGGGGCGGCGCGGTTATCCGGCAAGCCGCGCCCTTGCAGTAGTGACAACGCCCCGGCGTTGCGTTAAGAGGCCCGCGCAAGAGGGTGCCGGATGACCGCAAACGACGATCCGCGGCCGTCGGGCCTGCATGAGGGAGCAGAGATGAAGGCCGAGGTCTTTCTACCCGAGGATTACCGCCCCGCCGACAGCGAGCCGTTCATGAACGACCGGCAGCTCGAATATTTCCGACGCAAGCTGATCGTGTGGAAACAGGAGCTTCTGGCCCAGTCGGCCGAGACGATCGACGCGCTCCAGGACAGCGCCCGCGCCGTGCCCGACATCGCCGACCGCGCCTCGGAGGAGACCGACCGCGCGCTCGAACTGCGCACCCGCGACCGGCAGCGCAAGCTCGTCGCCAAGATCGAGGCGGCGCTGCGGCGGATCGAGAACGGCGAATACGGCTATTGCGAGATGACCGGCGAGCCGATCAGCCTGCGCCGCCTCGACGCCCGCCCGATCGCGACCATGACGCTCGAGGCGCAGGAAAAGCACGAGCGGCGCGAGCGGGTGCACCGCGACGACTGAGGGCGGCAGCGCGGCCGGCGGGCGGTCCGGGGGCGGGATCATGCAGGCAGGATCGTGCCGGGGCCAGCCCCCGCGCCTTGCGGTGGGCCTGCGGGTCGGCGCCGGGCGCATCGGGCGGCGCGCGGGACGGGCGCCATGACGCTGGCGGGACGCGCGGTGACGGTGGTCGGTGCGGGGATCGCCGGGCTTGCGGCGGCGCGGGCGCTGGCGCTGCGCGGGGCGCAGGTGACGGTGCTCGAACAGGCCGGCGCGCTGGCCGAGGTGGGCGCAGGCCTGCAGGTGTCGCCGAACGGGGCGGCGGTCCTGCGGGCGCTCGGGCTTGGCGAGGCACTGGCGGCGGCGGGGCTGCGGGCGGCGGCGGTATCCTTGCGCGACGGGCGCGACGACCGGGTGGTGGCGACGCTCGACCTTGCCCGCCAGCGCCCCGGGCAGGAATACCGCTTCGTGCATCGTGCCGATCTGGTCGATCTTCTGGCGCAGGGCGCGCGGGATGCCGGGGTGCAGTTCCGCATGATGCAGCGCATCGTCGCCGCCGAGACCGGCCCCGGCGGCGTCCGGCTCGTGACCGCGCAGGGGGCCGGGATGCGCGAGGGCCTGGTGATCGGCGCCGACGGGCTGCACTCGGTGCTGCGCGGGGCGCTGAACGGACCGGCCGCGCCGGCCTTTACCGGGCAGGTGGCCTGGCGCGCGACAATTCCCGAAACCCCGGCCGCAGGCGCGGTGGCCGAGGTGCATATGGGGCCGGGGCGGCATCTGGTGAGCTATCCCCTGCGCGGCGGCACCCTGCGCAACATCGTCGCGGTCGAGGCCCGGGCGCGCTGGGTCGAGGAAAGCTGGTCGCTCAAGGACGATCCCATCGCGCTGCGCCTTGCCTTCGCGGGCTTTTCGCCGCGGGTGCGCGGCTGGCTCGACCGGGTGGGGGACGCCTGGCTCTGGGGCCTCTTCCGCCATCCGGTCGCGGCGCGGTGGTGGTGGGCCGAAGGGGACGCGGGGGCGGCGATCCTCGGGGATGCGGCGCATCCCACCCTGCCCTTCCTTGCACAGGGCGCGAACATGGCGCTCGAGGATGCCTGGGTGCTGGCGGCGCGCCTTGCGGGAACGGGGCCGCTCGCGCGCCGCCTTGCGGCCTATCAGCAGGCCCGCGCCGCGCGCGCCGCCCGCATCGTGGCGGCGGCGTCGCGCAATGCCTGGGCCTATCACCTGCGCGGGCCGGTGCGCGATGTCGCGCATCTGGGGCTGCGGGCCATCGGGGCGCTTGCGCCGGGGGCGCTGGTCGGGCGGTTCGACTGGCTCTACGGCCACGACGTGACGGCGGCCTGAGCAGGCGGCGGCCCGAGGCGACGGCGGCCCGAGGTGAAGGCGGCCCGGGCGGCGTCAGGCGTCGAGGTCCACCCAGACCGGCACATGGTCCGACGGCTTGTCCCCGCCGCGCACCGCCTTGTCGATGCCGGCCTCGCAGAGCAGGTCGGCCGCCTGCGGGCTGAGCAGCAGGTGGTCGATGCGGATGCCGTTGTTCTTCTCCCAGGCCGCGCCCTGATAATCCCAGAAGGTATAGTGGCCCGGCCCCGGCTCGCGCGCGCGAAAGGCATCCGTCAGGCCGAGGTGCAGCAGGCGGCGGAAGGCGGCGCGGCTTTCGGGCAGCGCCAGCGCGTCGTCCACCCAGGCCTCGGGGCGCGCCGCATCCTCGGCCTGCGGGATGACGTTGTAATCCCCGGCGAGCACCAGCGGCTCCTCGGCCTGCATGAGCGCGGCCACGCGGGTGCGCATCCGGGCCATCCAGGCCAGCTTGTAGTCGTATTTCGGCCCAGGCGCCGGATTGCCGTTGGGCAGGTAGAGGCCGCAGACGCGCACCGCCCGCCGGCCGACCACCGTCGCCTCGATCCAGCGGGCCTGATCGTCGGCCGGATCGCCCGGCAGGCCGCGCACGACATCCTCGGGCGGCATGCGCGACAGGATCGCCACGCCGTTGAACCCCTTCTGCCCGTGGGTGACGACATGCCAGCCGCGATCCTCGAAATGGGCGGCGGGAAACCTGTCGTCCTCGGACTTGATCTCCTGCAGGCAGACGACATCGGCCGCGGTTTCGGCGAGCCAGTCGGTCAGCGCCGCGAGGCGCGCCTTGATGCCATTGATGTTGAATGTGGCGATGCGCATGCGGCCCCCCTGCCCCGCGCCGTTGTAGCCGCGCCGCCGCGCCGCGCCAAGCCACACCGCCGCACGCAACCGGGGGGCCGGATTGTTTCGCAGATGGCGCCTGCGCGGCGGGTTCCTTAAGCGGCCCCGGTCTGATTTAATCGCACACAACCTGCGGAGGCGCCCGATGACCCGAACCTTGCGGCGCCTTGCCGCCTGCGCCCTCGTCGCCCTCGCGCTCGCGGCCTGCGCCGCGCCGGTGACCGAGGTGCCGCAGCGCCGGGCGGTGGCGGGCGATCCGCTGCCCCCGATGCGCAGCTTTGCCGCGGCACGGGCGCCGGCGCCCGAGCGGTCGAACACGGATATCGCGCGCGATTTCCTCACCCTCCATTTCGAGATGGAAAGCGGGCGCAGCCTCTACCGGCTGACGCGGTTCGAGGGGCCGGTGCGGGTGCGTCTGACCGGATCGGTGCCGCCCGAGGCGGCGGCCGACCTTGCCCGTCTCATCGCCCGCCTGCGCGCCGAGGCGGGGATCGACATCGCCGCCGCCCGGCCCGGCGAGGCGGCCGGGATCACCGTCGAATTCCTGCCGCGCGCCGCGATGCAGGCGCTGGTGCCGCAGGCGGCCTGTTTCGTCGTCCCGCGGGTGAGCACCTGGGCCCAGTTCCGCGCGGCGCGGCGCAGCGCGCAGACCGACTGGGCCGACCTCAGGGTGCGCGACGAGGTGGCGGTGTTCGTCCCCGCCGACGTGCCGCCGCAGGAGGTGCGCGACTGCCTGCACGAGGAACTGGCGCAGGCGCTCGGCCCGCTCAACGATCTCTACCATCTGTCGGATTCGGTGTTCAACGACGACAATTTCCACACCGTCCTGACCGGGTTCGACATGCTGGTGCTGCGCGCGACCTATGCGCCCGAACTGCGCTCGGGCATGAGCCGGGCCGAGGTGGCGGCGGCGCTGCCAGGCATTCTTGCGCGGCTCAACCCCGGCGGGATCGGGCGGGGCTCGCGCGGCGATCCGGGGCCGACGCCGCGCGCCTGGACGCAGGCGATCGAGACCGCGCTCGGCCCGCGCACGCCCTCCGGGCTGCGGCGCGAGGCGGCGCGGCGGGCGCTGGCGCTGGCCGAGGCCGCCGGCTGGCAGGACAACCGCCGCGCCTTCAGCCATTTCGCGGTGGCGCGCCTGTCGCTGGCGGCCGAGGTGGAGGCGGCGGTGCTGCATTTCGCCGCCGCCGCGCGGCTCTACCGCACGCTGCCGGGCGGGGCGATCCATGGCGCGCATGTGGACATGCAGATGGCCGCCTTTGCGCTCAGCTCGGGCCAGGCGGACGAGGCGCTGCGGCTTGCGGACCGCGCCATCCCGCCGGTCAAGGCGGCCGAGAATGCCGCGCTTCTGGCCACGCTGCTGATGATCCGGGCCGAGGCGCTCGACCTGCTGGGCCGCGGCGCCGAGGCGCGGGCGGCGCGGCTCGACAGCCTCGCCTGGGGCCGCTATGGGTTCGGCGCCGAGGCGGCGGTGCGCGCGCGCGCGGCCGAGATCGCGGCGCTGGTGCCGCGGGCGGCACAGACGGTG
>JBKBQT010000005.1:0-155780 GCA_046292445.1 Gemmobacter sp. | reverse complement strand
GGCGGCCTCGGCCCGCGCGGCGGCGCGGTGGTCCAGCCGCGCCCCCCCGCCGCTGCCCCGGCGCCGCAACCGGCGGCCGCCATCATCCGCCCGGCGCCCGGGGGCGATGCGGTCCTGCCGCGGCGCGGGTCGGTCTGCGGCAATCCGGCGATCCAGGGCGCGAGCGTCGCGCCCATCACCGGGCGGATCCGCGGCTGCGGCATAGCGCGGCCCGTGCAGGTCACGGCGGTCGGCGGGGTGGCGCTCTCGACGCCGGCGCTGATGGATTGCCCGACGGCGCTCGCGCTCTTGTCCTGGGTCGAGAACGGGGCCAAGCGGGCGGTGGGGCGGACCGGGGGCGGCCTTGCCCGGCTCGAGATCGCGGCGCATTACGTCTGCCGCACCCGCAACCACCGCAGCGGCGCGCCGCTGAGCGAACATGCACGCGGCAAGGCGATCGACATCCGCGCCTTCGTTCTGGCGAACGGCCAGCGGATCGAGGTGCTGCGCAGCTTTCGCGGGCCGCACCGGGACATGATGCGCAGCGCCTATCGGGCCGCCTGCGGACCCTTCGGCACCACCCTCGGCCCCGGATCGGACGGGTATCACGAGGATCATTTCCATTTCGACACCGCCAGCCACCGCAGCGGCCCCTATTGCCGCTAGTCAGGCGCGATAGTTCGCCGCCGTCGGCACCCGGGCCGCATTCGCCTCGCGGATCTTGGCCGCGGCATCGTCGTAGAGGAAGGGCAGGAAGGCATAGCGCCGCCCCGCCGTCACCCGCGACACCGCATGCAGCATCGCGCAGGAAAAGATCACCGCACCGCCGCGCGGGGCCTTGAAGCCGCGCGGGGAATATTCGGGAAAGCTTACCTCGCCGCCCTCGAAGTCGTCGTTGAGGTTGATCGAGACCGCAAAGCGGCGATGCGCCGTGCCGAGCGTCGTGTTGTCGCGGTGCGGGCGGAAATGCCCGCCCTCGGCCGCGTCGTAACAGGCGACGAGGTAGCGCTCCATCCGGGTGCAGCGAAAGAAATGCACCCGCTCGATCTGCGGCACGACGCAACGCAGGATGCGCGCCTGCACCGCCCGCATCAGCGCCTGATCCTCGATCATGTAGTCGCGGCGCACCTTGAAGGACGGATCGTGCACCGGCACCGTCTTGCCGCCCTGATCGCGCATGAACCCCGACAGCGTTCCGCCCTGCGCCGCGTAGAGGCCGATCAGGTGATCGCAGAACGCCGGCTCGAACACGTCGGGCAGGATCAGGATCGGCGCCGGCACCTCGTAGCCGAGCCAGACGGCCGGCGGGCGGGCGGCGCGCAGAATGCCAAGCATCTCGGCCAGATCGCTGCCATCGGCGCGGCAGGGGATGACATGGCGGATCGTCAGGCCGGGGTCGATCACCAGCCAGAGCGGGGCGAGGCGCGCGGGGGCGCCGTCGATCACCGCGCCCAAGGCGCGGGCGATGCCAAGATCGCCGTCCCAGATCGTCCGCTGGCCCGGAATCCGGTCGGTCAACCGCGAGTCGGCCTCGTCGGCCGCGTCCTGGGTGGCCAGGAACAGGCTCGCATGATCATCGTCGAACACATCCGTTGCGGCCGACACGGCCATCACCCGGTCGGCCATGCCCGGTGCGGCGGTGCTGCCGATCACGCCGATCACCACCCAGCGGCCGGCCATCGCGTCGATCTTGAACTGCGGGTTGACGTTCGTGCGCGCCGTGAGCACCGGCATGCGGTCGCCGGGGCGCAGGCCTTCGGCGGGTATCGGCAGGTCAGGGCGGGCGGTGGGCGGGTGATCGTCCATCGGGCGTCCTTTCGGGTCGGGGCGGCGGGAATACCGTGACTGGACCCGAAATCCGTGCGCCGATCAACGCAAATCGGACGGTTGCGCCGGTTCGGTGCGATCAGAGCCGGGGCGCCGGACCGATCGGCAGCGGCCCGAGGCTCATCCGGCCGTTCCCGAGGATCAGCGGGATCGCCACGCGCCCCGGCGTGCCGGCCGCGTCCGACAGCGCGCCGGCCATCGCGGCCCAGGTCGGGGCGAGGCCGGGATCGACCAGCCCCGCGGCGGTGGCCAGCGCGAGCGCCCGCGGCCAGTCGTCGGCGGTGATCTCGATCCGCCCCTCGGCAAGGCCTGCCGCATCGGCGCGCAGGCTGCCCTGTGCCGCCAGCACCATCGGCCCCCAGACCAGCCGCCCCTCGGCGAGGTCGAGCGCGAGAACGCGCGGCCGCGTGCGCGGCGCATGCCGGTCGAGCGGGTCCGAAAAGGTCAGCCGCATCTCGAGCCGCAGCGACGCATCCCCCGCCGGCGCCTCGGGCGGCAGCGGCGCGTCGAGCCGCAGGCCGGCAAGGGCCAGCGCGGCGTCATGCACGCGCCCGCCACCCCCCTCGCCACCCCCGACGCCGCGCGTTCCCGCCCGCAGGCTCGCCGCGACCGCGGCGCCATTCGCGACGGCAAGGCGCAGCCCGTCCCCCTCGATCGCGATCCGCTCGAGCGTCAGCGCGGGCGAGGGCGCGACGACAAGGCTCGCCCGCAGCCGGTCGGAGGTCAGGCGCAGCTCGGCCTCGCCCAGCCGGATCGTCTGGTCGGGGGGCAGGGCCGCGATCACGTGCCAGGGCCGGTAGGCGAGGGCGAGCACCTGGGCGAAGGCGCCCGTCCAGCCGACCTGCTGCACGGGATCGTAGAGCTGCGGCGCCGTCACCGTCAGATCGAGCCGCGACGGGAACCCCGCCACCGACAGCCCGCCCTGCCGCGCGTCCCACCCGGCATCGCCGAGCGCGGCGAACCAGGCGGCTGCGCTGCGTTCGACCGTGGTGGCGGCGATCCACCACCAGCCGGCCCAGAGCGCGACAAGCCCCGTCAGCCCCCAGCCGAGCCAGCGCATCGCGCCCCCTTTCCATCCCCGTCCGCCGTCTAGATAGAGGGCGCACAGGGCGAGGACCAGCGGCGAGGGCGGCGATGGACGGCGGGCTTTGGGTGTTCGGCTATGGCTCGCTGATGTGGAACCCCGAGTTCCCGGTGACCGAGCGCGTGCCGGCGGCCGCTGCGGGCTGGCACCGCAGCTTCTGCATGCGCTCGATCCACCACCGCGGCACGGTCGCGGCGCCGGGCCTCGTGCTCGCGCTCGACGCGATGCCCGGCGCGCTGTGCCACGGGCTTGCGCTGCGCGCGGCGCCGGGGACCGAGGATGCGACGATCGCGCATCTGCGCGCGCGCGAGCTGATTTCCTCGGCCTATGTCGAGGCGCGTCTGCCGCTCGACCTGCAGGACGGCCGGCGCATCACAGCGCTCGCCTATGTCATCAACCGCGAGCATCCGCAGTATTGCGGCGGCCTGCCGCGCGAGGAACAGGCGCGCATCATCGCCGCCGCGATCGGCGGGCGGGGGCGCAACTGCGACTACCTCTGGGCGACGGCGGCGCATCTGGCGGGCCTCGGCCTCGCCGATCCCGAGCTCGACTGGCTGGCGGCGCGGGTGCGGCATCTCTGCACCGCGGCGTGACGGCGCTGTGCATAACCGATTGTGGCGGCGGCGCGGCAAGCCTAAACTCGCGCAGGCAAACAAGCGACAGGCCAGGCAAGCGAACCCGTGGAAAGACCGGCGCGTGAGGCTCGACGACCGATAACCTTTACCCAGCCGGTGCGGCAGATCCTGCTGATGCTGGCCGTCATTGCCATGGCCGGCGCGGGGGCATGGCTGATCCTGCCGGCGGCGCGGTCGATCGTGATGGCCAACCCGGTCCTCAACGGCTTCATCGCGCTGGTGTTCTTCATCGGTGTGCTCACCTGTTTCTGGCAGGTGTTCCAGATCGTCACGTCGGTCTCCTGGGTCGAGGATTTCGTCGCCGCCCGCCCGGGGCAGGAATTCGCCGCCCCGCCCCGCCTGCTGGCGCCGCTCGCCGCCATGCTCGGCAGCCGCAATCGGGCGGCGCGGATGGCGATCTCCGACAGTTCCGGCCGGTCGATCCTCGACAGCGTGGCCACCCGCATCGACGAGGCGCGCGAGGTCACGCGGTATCTTGGCAACCTTCTGATCTTTCTCGGCCTTCTGGGCACGTTCTTCGGCCTTGCGACGACCGTGCCGGCGATGGTCGAGACGATCCGCAACCTCGCCCCGCAAGAGGGCGAGACGGGCATCCAGGTGTTCGACAAGCTGATGTCGGGCCTCGAGGATCAGCTTGGCGGCATGGGGACGGCATTCTCGTCCTCGCTCCTCGGGCTGGCGGGGTCGCTGATCGTCGGTCTGCTCGACCTGTTCGCGGGGCATGGGCAGAACCGGTTCTATCGCGAGCTCGAGGAATGGCTGTCCACCATCACGCGGCTCGGCTTTGCCGGGGGCGAGGCGGGCGGCGGCGACGGCGGCGCGGTGGCCGGGGCGCTCGATGCGCTGCTCGAGCGGATCGAGGCGAATGCCGCCCGCGATGCGGCCGAGCGCGATCAGCTTGCCGGGGCACTGGCGGCAATGGCGGCGGCGCTCGACCGGCTGGCGGTGCAGGCCGAGGCGGCCGACCGCACGCGCACCGGCCAGTCGGCGCTGCTCGCGCAGATCGCCGAGGCGCAGGACCGGATGGCGCGCGGCATGGGCGCCGAGGAGGGCAGCCCCCATGCCGATGCCGAGGCGCGCATGCGCCTGCGGTCGATCGACGTGCAGCTCTTGCGCATCCTCGAGGAACTGTCGGCCGGCCGGCAGGAGGCCGTCGCGGATCTGCGCGGCGACCTTGCCGGGCTGACGCAGGCGATCCGGGCGCTCACGCGCGGCGCCCGGGCGGGCGGCTAGGCCATGGCCCTGTCGCGCCGCGGCGGGCCGCGGGCGGATCCGCCGATCTGGTCGGGCTTCGTCGATGCGATGACGACGCTCCTGCTGGTGCTGATGTTCGTGCTGACCATCTTCACCGTCGCGCAATCGGTCCTGCGCGAGACGATCACGAGCCAGGACAGCGAGCTTGACAGCCTTGCCGCGCAGGTCGCCGGTCTTGCCAATGCGCTCGGCCTGCAGACCCGGCGGGCCGAGGCGGCCGAGGCCGAGGCCGGGCGGCTCGGATCGGCGCTGACCGAGGCGCGGGCCGAGGCGGCGGCGCAATCGGCGCTGCTGGCGCAGCTTTCGGGGCAGATCGCGGCGGCGGAGGTGCGCATCGCCAGTTTCGAGGCGCAGGTGCTCACGCTGCTGGCCGAGCGGGACGCGGCGCGGGGCGAGGGGGCGCGGCTGGCGGCATCGGTCGCCGAACTCGAGGATGCGCAGGCCCGGCTGATCTCGGAACAGGAGGCGCTGCAACTCGCCCTTGCGCAGGCCCGCAGCGAGATCGACGCCGGCGCCGAGGCGGCGCGGCTGGCGGCGGCGCAGCGCGCGGCGCTCGAAGCGCTCGTCGCCGATCTGCAACGCGAGTCGGCGGCGCAGACCGCATCGCTGGCCGACCTCGCCGCCCGCCTCGCCGCCCGCGACAGCGAGGCCGCCGCGCTGTCGGCCGACCTCGATGCGCAGCGCGCCGCGGCGGCGGCGCTGGCGGCCGATCTGGCCGATCGCGAGGCGGCGCTCTCGGATGCCGAGCGCCAGCGGCTCGCCGATCTCGCCGCCGCCGAGGCGCTGCGGGCGCGGCTGGCCGATGCGGATGCGCGCCTGACCGAGGAAGAGGCGCGGCGGCTGGCCGAGGCGGCGGCGGCCGAGGCGCTGCGCGAGCGGTTGCGCAATGCCGATGCGGAACTCTCGGCCATGACGCTCGCGCTCGAGGAACAGCGCCGGCGCGCGGAACAGACGCTGACGCTGCTGGCGGCGGCGGATGCGGCGCGCAAGGATCTCGACCTGCGGCTGGCGCAGGCGGTGCTGGCGCGCGATCTGGCGCGCGAGGATGCGGCGCGGCTGTCGGCGCTGGTGGGCACCGACCGGCTCGCGGTCGAGGATCAGCTCGCCCAGGCGCTCGCCGCGCGGCTGGCGGCCGAACAGGCGGCGCTGCAGGCGATGACCGAGGCCGAGATGCGCGCGGTTCTCCTGTCGACCGCCGAGGCGCGGCTGGCCGAGGAACAGGCGGCATCGGGCGAATCCGCCCGGCAGGTCGCGCTGCTCAACCAGCAGGTCGCGGCGCTGCGCACGCAGCTTGCCACGCTCCAGGGCATCCTGAACGCGGCCGAGGCCGCCAGCGCCGATGCCGAGATCCAGATCGAGACGCTGGGCGGGCAGCTCAACGCCGCGCTGGCGCAGGTCGCCGCCGAACAGCGCCGGATCGCCGCGCTCGAGGCGGCCGAGCGCCAGCGGCTCGAGGAAGAGGCGCGGCAGCTCGAACGCTTCCGGTCCGAGTTCTTCGGCCAGCTTCGCGACGTGCTCGCCGGGCGCGAAGGCGTGCGGATCGTCGGCGACCGCTTCGTGTTCTCGTCCGAGGTGCTGTTCGCGCCGGGCTCGGCGGAACTCGCGGCCGAAGGGCGGGCGCAGATCGCCCGGGTCGCCGAGATCCTGCAGGAGGTCGCCGCGGATATCCCGCCCAGCATCGACTGGATCCTGCGGGTGGACGGGCATACCGACAACGTGCCGCTTTCGGGCACCGGCGCCTTTGCCGACAACTGGGCGCTCAGCCAGGCGCGGGCGCTGTCGGTGGTGCGGTTCCTGCAGGACGACCTCGGCTTTCCGCCCTTCCGGCTGGCCGCGACGGGGTTCGGCGAGCACCGGCCGGTGGCGGAAGGCGACAGCGCGGCGGCGCGGGCGCAGAACCGGCGGATCGAGCTGAAGCTGACCGAACGCTAGCGGCGGGCGAGCGCGGCGTGGACGGTGTTCCAGCCCCTGGCGCTGAACGCGGGGTCGATCTCGCGCAGCTCGAGGCTCAGCGCGAAGGGGCGGGGGGCGACGGCGGGTTCGAGATAGGCGCGCGCGGCATCGTAGAGCGTATCGCGCAGGCGCGCCCGCTCGGCCTCGGACCGGCCGCGGCCCATGCGCAGCTCCATGTCGAGCCAGAGCCAGTCGCCCGTCCCGTCGCCGCCGCCGTCGAAGGCGCATTCGCTGCTCGCCGCATGGCCGCGCACGCGGATGCCGCCGACCGGAAAGACCCCGGTCGCGGCCAATGCATCGCGCATCGCGCGGGCAAAGCCCTGCATGTCCACGAGGCGCGACAGCGCGGCGGCATGGTCATAGCGCAGATGGGGCATGGCGGGCGGTGTCCTCGGCGGCGCGACAAGGATGATCCGCCTTCGGGCGCGCGGTCAACGGCCCTTCCGGCGCCCGCGGGCGGCGTTGACCCGCGGGCCGGGTTCTGCGATGCAGAGGATCGGGGAAACCGCCTGGGGCTGCAGGCATGAAGGTGATCATCTGCGGGGCCGGGCAGGTCGGCTGGCAGATCGCGCGCCACCTCGCCGGCGAACGCAACGACGTGACGGTGGTCGATTCCAACCCCGACCTCGCGCGCCGCGCCGCCGAGACGCTCGATGTGCAGGGCATCGCGGGACATGCGTCCTGGCCGGACGTGCTCGACCGCGCCGGGGCGCGGGACGCCGACATGATCATCGCCGCCACCCATTCGGACGAGGTGAACATGGTCACCTGCCAGGTGGCCCATTCGATCTTTTCCGTGCCGCGCAAGATCGCGCGGCTGCGCGCGCAATCCTATCTCGACGCGATCTATTCCGACCTCTACCGCAAGGATCACCTGCCGATCGACGTCGTCATCAGCCCGGAAAAGGAAGTGGCCGAGGCGGCGCTGCAACGGCTCGCCGCGCCCGCGACCTTCGATACCGAGGCGTTCATGGACGGGCGGGCGCAGCTTCTGGGCATCGCGCTCGACGACAACTGCCCGGTGCTCAACACGCCGCTGCGGCAGCTTTCGGATCTGTTCTCGACCCTGCGCGCGATCGTCGTCGGCGTGCGGCGCGCGGGGCGGCTCTTTGCGCCCGAACCGGGCGACCAGCTTTTTGCGGGCGACAACATCTATGCCTTCACGCATACCGACGACGTGAACCGCACGCTCGAGATCTTCGGCAAGGCCACACGCAAGCAGGACCGGATCGTCATCATCGGCGGCGGCAACGTGGGCCTTGCCGTCGCGCAGGCGCTGGAGAAGCGGACCGACCGGGTGCGCGTGAAGATCATCGAGCGCAACCGCAAGCGGGCCGAGCTTGCGGCCGACGCGCTGGAGCGGACGATCGTGCTCAACGGCGACGGGATGGACATGGAGCTTCTGGAGGAAGCCGACATCGCCCGTGCCGATGCGGTCGTGGCGCTGACCGACGACGACAAGACCAACCTCCTTGTCGCGGTACGCGCCAAGCAGGCGGGGGCCAAGATGGCCATCGCGCTGGTGAACGACCCGACGCTGGTCCCGCTCATGGCTGCGCTCGACATCGACGCCTATATCAACCCGCGCGCCACCACGGTCTCGTCGATCCTGCGCCATGTGCGGCACGGGCGGGTGCGGGCGATCTATGCCATCGGCGATGCCGAGGCCGAGGTGATCGAGGCGCAGGTGCTGTCCACCTCGCCCATCGCCGGGCGGCTGGTGCGCGAGATCGCCTTTCCGGGCGGCGTTCTTGTCGGCGCGGTGATGAAGGGCGGCAAGGTTCTGCGCCCGACCGGGGATCTTCGGATCGAGGAGGGCGACGTGATCGCGCTGTTCACCCTCGCCGCGGACGTGCCGGAGGTCGAGCGGCTCCTCCAGGTCTCGATCGACTTCTTCTGACCGATGCGCGCGCGCGATCTTCCGATGATCGTCATCCTGATGGGTATCGGGGGGGCGGCCATGGCGCTGCCGGCGGCGCATGGCTTTGCCACGGGCGACGACCGCAGCGGGCGGGCGTTCCTCTATTCCGGGCTGATGGTGCTTGTGCTGGCGGCGATGCTGGCGCTGGCGACGGTGAACCGGCGCCCCCCGGATGTCGCGCGCAGCCAGCTTGCGAGCCTCGGGCTCGCCTATCTGGTGATGCCGCTCGTCGCCACGCTGCCGTTCGTCGTGGCGGTGCCCGACACGCGGCTCATCAACGCCTGGTTCGAGATGGTGGCCTGTTTCACCACCACCGGCGGCACGTTCTACGACACGCTCGGCCGGCTGCCGATGTCGGTTCATCTTTGGCGCGGCACGGTGGCATGGCTGGGCGGGTTCTTCGTGCTCGTCGCGGCCGCCTCGATCCTCGCGCCGATGAACCTCGGGGGCTTCGAGGTTCTGACCCCCGGCGCCGCCGGACCGGACCGGCCCGCGCGCGGGCCGGTGGCGCGGCGGGCCGACCCCGCCTTGAGGGCGCTGTCGCATGCGCAGATGCTGTTCCCGGTCTATGCCGCGATCACGCTGGCCCTGTGGCTTGCCCTGCTGATCGCGGGCGAGGGCTCCACGGTCGCGCTGATCCATGCGATGGGCACGCTGTCCACGTCGGGCATATCGCCGGTGCTGGGGCTGGACGGCGGGCAGGCGGGGTTCGCGGGCGAGGCGGTGGTGTTCGCCGGCCTCTTGTTCGCGGTCACGCGGCGCAGCATGCCGGGCGCGCCGCGGCGCGACCGCGGCGAGCCGGTCTGGCGCGACCCCGAGGTGCGGCTCGCGGCGGCGCTGGTGGCCGCGGTGCCGGCCGCGCTCTTTGCCCGCCACTGGCTCGGCGCGATCGAGAGCGAGACGCCCGACGACCTCGTATCGGCGGGCCGCGCGCTCTGGGGGGCGGTCTTCACGGTGCTGTCGTTCCTGACGACGACGGGATACGAATCGACCGGCTGGGCCGATGCGCGGGTCTGGTCGGGGCTCGAGACGCCGGGCCTTCTGCTGCTCGGGCTGGCGGTGATCGGCGGCGGGGTGGCGACGACGGCGGGCGGGGTGCGGCTCCTGCGGGTCTACGCGCTCTATCGCCACGCGCGGCGCGAGCTTGACCGGATCGCGCATCCCTCGTCGATCGGCGGCGGCGGGCCGGCGATGCGCGCCTTGCGGCGCGATGGGGCCTATCTCGCCTTCGTCACCTTCATGCTCTTCGCGCTGAGCCTCGGCGGTCTCACCGCCGCGCTGGCGGCCGCGGGGGTGGGGTTCGAGCGGTCGGTCGTGCTGGCCGTCGCGGCGCTGGCGACAACCGGGCCGCTGTCGGAACTGGCGCTCGCGGGTGGCGAGGGGTTCCAGCGGCTGGGCGACGGGGCCAAGGTGATCCTTGCAGCCGGGATGGTGCTCGGCCGGCTCGAGATGCTCGCCGTGCTGGCGCTGCTGGCCCCCGGCGTATGGCGGCGCTGACTGCGCTAAGCCACCCGCAGATCATGGTAAATTCTCGAAAAGAGTTTGACTTTTTTGCGACGTCGGCGCATTCCCGCCATAGTGTGTCCGTGGAGTTGCCACAATGTTGCCGCGTGTTCTCGTCCTTTCCGTTTTTGCTGGCCTGTCCGCTGTTCCCGCCCTCGCGGCGCCCACCTGGGTGATCGGGGCGCGGCCGGGTTCGGTGGCGTCTGATGTCGGTCTTCACGCCGAGGCCGAAGTTGGGCCGGCCTTTCGGGCCCTTCCCGAGCGTTGGGCCATCGTCAGCGCGATCCGCCCGGTCTTTCGCGAGCGCTTGACGCTGCCGGCGGGCTATATGGCGGCAGACCGGGTTCCGGGACTGCTGCGCAGCTTTGCCGCACGCGGGTCCGAAGGCGAGATCGTCGTGCCGCCGGCTGATGCGGGCAGCGTGTTGTCGCGCCAGCCCGCGCAGGCAAGCGGCTGGCCCTGGGCGCCGGAATTCGTCAACCGCCGGCAACCGCGCGAGGCACGCGAGCCGGTGCCGCAACTGTTTTCCCCGCGGCTGACCCTGCGCATCGCGGATGCCGGCGACCGCCGCCTGGCAGTTGCTGACTCGGGTCTTCGCAGCGACGCAACGCCTGAGATGCCGGAGAGAGAGCCCCGGCTGCGCACCGCCGATCTGCTGCGCGCCCATTCCCAGCCGCGCGGCCTGCCCGGTTACCTGCGCCTCGAGACGCCGGCGGTCGGTCGCCAGGCGACGCTGCGCCTGCCCGATTTTCCCGTCGATGCCGCCAGCGATCCCGATCGGGTCTTCGTGCTCGATCTGTCGACCCAGAACGTGCAGCGGGTGTTCAACAATCCGGCGACGACGATCGCGGCGCTCTTTGCCGGTCTGGGCGAACGGCTGTTCGACCCGCTGCCGGCCGGCGAGCGGATCGGACTTCCCGGTGCCGTGACGCCGCAGGCCCGCACCCCGGATGTGACCAGCCTCGGGTCGGTGCCCTTCGGGGGCGGCGGAACGGTTCCGCGCGATACGCCCAAGACGCCGGTCGTGCCGCTTCCGGCGCCGCTTGCTGCGATGCTGCTGGCGCTCTCGGCGCTGCTGCTGATCCGGCGACGGTCCGTCTGATACGGTTGATCCATGATTCCATTGCGCTTTGTGCCGGTATCGCTGGCCCTGGTTCTGGCACCGATCCCGGCCGCCGCCGAAACGGTGATCCAGCCGAACCTCGTCACCGACCAGCGGTGCATCCTGCTCGGGCCCGCTGTCGTGTCGGGCTGGCTCAACCTGATGCGTGCCTATGCCGAGGATGACTGGACCGACGCGGCCGAGGGCACGCGGCTGACCGAGTCGCTCGTGACGCTGTATCAGAGCATCGGATGCGCGGTCCGGCCGCTCAATGACACGCTCGACTGCGTGACATCGGCGGCCTTTGCCGGCGCCAGCGAGATCGACGTGCACGAAAGCGCGCGCCAATGCATGCGCGAGGCGGGGATGCCGGTCCGCTGACCGTTCCGCGCGGGCCTCCGGCGGCAAGCGAAACCCTTTGACTCCCCCCGGGACATAATCTTTCATCGGCCCGCGAGGGACGCCGCGGCCGAGAGCGGCGATAACAAAAGGCAAGAAACGATGGCCGGCGACAAACAGAACCTGCAGGATGCATTCCTTAATCATGTCCGCAAGAACAAGGTTGCGGTGACGATCTTTCTCATCAACGGGGTCAAGTTGCAGGGCGTGATCACATGGTTCGACAATTTCTGCGTGCTGCTGCGCCGCGACGGGCAGAGCCAGCTGGTCTACAAGCATGCGATCAGCACGATCATGCCCGGCCAGCCGATCAGCCTCTATGAGGGTGACGACTGAATGATGCGCCATGGGGCAGGGGCGTGATGCGCGCCTGGGTGCTCCACCCTGACATCCGCAGCGAGGCGGCCCGGCGCGAACCCGCGCTGCGGCTGGCCGAGGCCGTGGCGCTGGCCGCCGCGCTCCCTGATCTCGAGATCGCGGGGGCCGATGTCGTGCGCCTGCCGCGCGCCCTGCCGGGGATGCTGTTCGGGTCGGGCAAGATCGCCGAGCTTGGCGAAATCTTCAAGGCCGCCGATGTGGGCCTCGTGCTGGTGGACGGGCCGGTGACGCCGGTGCAGCAGCGCAACCTCGAAAAGGCGTGGGGCGTCAAGCTTCTGGACCGGACCGGGCTGATCCTCGAGATCTTCGCCGACCGCGCCCGCACGCGCGAGGGCGTCTTGCAGGTGGAGCTTGCCGCGCTCAGCTATCAGCGCACGCGGCTGGTGCGGGCCTGGACCCACCTCGAACGCCAGCGCGGCGGCTTCGGCTTTGTCGGCGGCCCCGGCGAGACGCAGATCGAGGCCGACCGGCGGGCGATCGACGAACAGGTGATCCGCCTGCGGCGCCAGCTCGACAAGGTCGTGCGCACCCGCACGCTGCACCGCGCGGCGCGCGCCAAGGTGCCGTTCCCCATCGTCGCCCTTGTCGGCTATACCAACGCCGGCAAATCCACGCTGTTCAACCGCATCACCGGGGCGGGCGTGCTGGCCAAGGACATGCTCTTTGCCACGCTCGACCCGACGATGCGCGGGGTCGAACTGCCGGCGGGGCCGAAGATCATTCTTTCGGACACGGTCGGCTTCATCAGCGACCTGCCGACCCAGCTTGTCGCGGCATTCCGCGCAACCCTCGAGGAGGTGCTGGAGGCTGATCTGATCCTGCATGTCCGCGACATCGCCCATCCCGAGACCGAGGAACAGGCGGCCGATGTGCGCGACATCCTCGCCACGCTCGGCGTTGCCGAGACGACGCCGCTGATCGAGGTGTGGAACAAGCTCGACCTCGCCGATGGCGCGGCGCGGGCCGCGCTCGACGCGCAGGCGGCACGGCGGGACGATGTTCTGGCGGTCTCGGCCCTCACCGGCGAGGGGGTGGCGGCGCTGCTTGCCGCGGTGGCGGCGGCGCTGTCGGAGGAACGGCACGACCGGCACCTGCGCATCGGCTTCGGCGAGGGCCGGCGGCGCGCCTGGCTGCACGATCAGGGCGTGGTGACCGAGGAACGCGAGGGCGCGGATGCCTGGCACCTCGCCGTGCGCTGGACGGCGCGGCAGGAAAGGCGGTTCCGCGACCTGTGACGGCGCGGCGCGCGCGCCGGATGCCCGGCCGGTGCGCAGGATCGTTGCGGGGGCAGCCTTGCGGCCGCCCCCGCCCGCCGGAATGAAGGGCCGGCGCTTCTGCCGTCGGGGTCGCGGGAACGGGGCCGCATGACCGTAGCGATGGGGCAGCATGGCATGGGCGAGGCCGGCCGATCGACCCCGCCTGCGGAAACGGCCTGTTTCCGAACCGCCGGTATCAGCGCGCGACGGCGACCACCCCGGCATCGACCAGCCGACCGATCGCACCCGAGCCAAGGCCGAGCACATCCGCGAGGATCGCCTCGCTGTGCTCGCCCAGCCGCGGCGCCGGTCCCGGCGGCACGCGCGGGACGGCGCCGAAGCTCACCGGGCTGCCCGGGGTCGGCAGCGGCCCGATGCCCGGGTGATCGACCATCGCCACCATCGGGTTGTCGGGCGACAGGTCGGCATCGCCCCGCACCGCCTCGGCAAAGCTGCGGAACACCGACCATGTGAGGCCGGCGGCATCGAAGCGCGCCGCGATCTCGGCCAGATCGCGCGCGGCGATCCAGGGGGCCATCAGGGCGGCGATCTCGGCCCGGGCAAGCCAGCGGTCGCCCTCGCGCCGCAGGTCGCGCCCCTCGCGCGCGGCCAGCGCCGCCATCGCCGACTCGAGCCCCATCACCGCCACCAGCCCGCGCCATTGCCGGTCGGTAAGCCCGATCACCATGATCCGCCGCCCGTCGCGGGTGACGAAATCCTGCCCGAAGGCACCGTAGAGCGCATTGCCCGCCTTGGGCCGGTCCACCCCGTTGACCAGCACCTCGCCGACGATCCCCAGATGCCCGAGCATGCCCGCCGCCACATCCTTGAGGCTCAGTTCGCACAGCTGCCCCTGCCCGCTGCGCAGGCGGTGCCGCTCGGCCGCCAGCGCGGTATTCGCCACCATCTGCCCGGCGATGCAGTCCCAGGCCGGCAGCACATGGGCCACCGGTTCGGCCGAGCCTTCGGGCCCGGTCGCCATCGGAAAGCCGAGCGCGGGGTTGATCGTGTAATCCACCGCCGGCTCGCCCCGCCGCGTGCCCGTGAGGCTGACCATGATGAGGTCGGGCCGACGGGCCGACAGGGCGGGATAGTCCATCCAGCCGCGCACCCTGAGGTTGGTCAGGAACAGCCCCGCATCCGGCCCCGGCGCGGTGATGAGCGCCGCCACGATCTCCTGCCCCTCGGGATGCGACAGATCGACGGCCAGGCTGCGCTTGCCCTTGTTCAACCCGGCCCAGAAAAGGCTCGTGCCGTCCGCCGTCACCGGCCAGCGATGCGCATCGAGCCCGCCCTGGATCCGGTCGAACCGGATCACATCGGCGCCCATCTGCGCCAGCGTCAGCCCCGCCAGCGGCACGGCCACGAAGGCCGAGCCCTCGACAACGCGAAGGCCGTTCAGGATACCCGCCATCATTCCCCCCTCAGCCGGCCCAGCCGACGCGCCCCTGCATGCCGACATACCCCTCGCCGGTGACGGTGCAGACCGGCTGAACCCCGTCGCCCTCGGCCTCGGCCATCACGGCAAGCCGGTCGAAATGAAAGACCGGCCGGACACCCCGATAGCTGAACGTCCGCGGCGTCCGCCCGCCGCCGTGCCGCCGCGCGGCCTCGAGCATCAGCGTCGCCTGCAGCGGGCCGTGCACGACGAGGCCGGGGTATTTCTCGACTTCCGTCGCATAGGCGAGGTCGTAGTGGATGCGGTGGCCGTTGAACGTGCAGGCCGAATAGCGATAGAGCCGCACGGTGTCGATCGGCACGTCCTCGGCCCAGACCGGCGCCGCCGGGGCCGGCACCGGCGGGGGCGGCGCGAAGGTTTCGGGCATCGCGATATAGACGATGTCCTGCTCCTCGGTCACGGCCAGCCCCTCGGGGCCGGTCAGGCGGTGCGCGACGGTGACGAACACCATCCGCCCCGCGCCGCCGGTCTTTTCCGCTACCTTCAGGATTTCCGAACGCCGGTTCATCGCCGCGCCTAGGCGCAGCGGCGCATCGTGGAAGGTCACGCGCCCGCCGGCCCACATCCGCCGTTCCAGCGGCACCGGCGGCAGGAAGCCGCCGCGCGCCGGATGGCCGTCGGGGCCGAGGCCCGCCAGGGGCACTTCGGTCAGGAACCCGATCCAGTGCCAGAGCGGCGGCACCGCCGCCCCCTCGACCAGATCGCCCAGCGGCGTCGCCGAGGCCGCATCCAGCGTCGCGGCGAGCCTGCGCGCCTGCGCGGCCGAGATCACATCCTCGGCCGTCTCGACACGCCCCACCCAGGCGTCGAAGTCGCCCGCCATCGGTCCATCCCCCCGTCATCGCTTGCGGCTGTCTTTCGCAGCCCGGCCCGCCCATAGGTGACATGGCGCCGCGCCGCGTCAACCCGGCCCGTGCGGCGCGCCGCGTGGCGGGCCTCTTCAGGGCGCCTCGCGCGGCAGCAGCGTCGTGACGCCCACCGCCCCCGCCCGGGCAAGGCCGGGGTCGAGCGACATCGGGATATATTCCCCCCGGCGCCAGAGCACCCCGAGATCGTCGTAGTGCCGGCTGAGCGGATGGCCCGATTGCCCGGTGGACAGGATGAACACCGAACTGTCGGGATCGGCGAAGTCATAGACGCCGCGATAGCCGGCGCCATGCACGTTCTGGAACGGATCGGGATCGACGCCGCTGGTCCGCCCGCGCAAGAGCGTATGATCCCCCCCCGAGGTGGATTGCCGGATGTTCACCACATGCCGTAGCACCGGGATCGTGCCGAGCACCGTGTGGTCATGCGTCGCCTGATGCGCATCGCCCCAGCGCCAGCTTTCGATCGTGGTGCCATAGCGCTCGACCAGCCAGACCAGCGCATCGTCGAGCGCGAGGCGCGCGATCTCGGGACAGGTCTCCGTATCGGCCGACTGCACCACGTCGCACCATGCCCCGGCGCCGTCGGTGTTGCGGAACACCCGTTCGACAAAGACCGGATCGGGATGGTTGAAGCTGTCGGCCAGCGGCCCCAGCTCGTCGCGGATGAGCCGGTCGTTCAGCGCCCGCAGCCAGGCCTTGTAGATCAGCGGCTCGGGCAGATGCTCGCTCATCTCGCCGTTCCAGGCCGCGAGCAGCGCCAGCGCCTGCTGGCGGCGCCGCTCGGCGGTGCCGGTCGGCGCCGCCTCGCCGGTGAACCACAGCTCGGCCCCGATCAGCGGCAGAAGCGTGCGCGCGGCGGGGCTGACCGTGTCGAGCTGCGCCTCGATGAAGCTTTCGCGCGTGTGGATGTCGCGCGCCCGCATCAGCCGCAGCCAGCGCTGGATGCGTGTCGCATCGCCCCACAGGTGGCTGACATGGGCGGGAAAGGGCCGCTCGACGGTCTTGTTGTTGGTGTTGCCGATGATGCCGCTGGCGGGATCGCGCACCAGCGGGTTCTCGGCATACTCGAACATCCCCTGCCAGCGGTTCTCGGCGACCCAGCCGGGGCTGGGCAGGCGCCCCTCGGTCATGTGGCGCGGATCGCGCCGCGGCATGCGGCCGATGGTGACCATCGCGATCCCCTCGCGGTCGGCAAGGAACAGGTTCTGGCTCGGCCCGATGAAGCCTTCGCCGGCCGCGATCCCCGCCTCGACGCTGCCCGCCGCCATGATCCCGAGCGCGGCCGACATCGACGTGTCGGCGCGGTCGAGCAGCGTCCAGGCGATGGCGGCGACATGGCCCTGCGGCGTGACGCTCGCAAGGTCGTAATGCGTGCCCGGCAGGACCGGCCCGTTCTCGGTCCAGCGCAGGGTCAGCGTCAGCGGCTCGGCCCCGTCCACGGTCAGGATCGACCGGCGGGTCCGGAACGGCTTCCAGCCTTCGGGAGTGAGGTATTGCTCGGGGTTGTCCGGGTTGACCCGTTCGATCATCACGTCCTGATCGTCGAGGTAACTCGACGTCAGGCCCCAGCCGAGCGCCTCCGACCGCCCGACGAGCATCGCCGGCATGCCGGGGATGGTGCCGCCGATCACGCCCCCCGTCGTCAGTTCGAGCCGCGCGAGATACCAGATCGCCGGGGCGGTGAACCCCAGGTGCGGATCGTTCGCCAGCAGCGTGCCCCCCGCCGCCGACCGGAACGGCGCGGCCGCCCAGGCGTTCGAGGCCCCCGCGAAGGGCAGGCGCGGAAAGGGCGAGAGCGGATCGCGCGACACATCGAGCGCGGCCTGCGACGGCGCCAGCCCCGGAAAGAGGCTGGCGTAATCGGGCAGCGCCGCGATGCCCTGCGACGGATCGTCGGGCAGGATGTCGCGCACCCGCTCGGGCCCGAGCAGGAGCGACACGCGCGCGCGCAGCACCTCGGCCTCGAGATGGGCCGAAAGCTGCAGCCCCATCAGCTTGATGATCGCGAGGGAATCGGCCGGTTGCCAGACGGCGATATCGGGGGGAAAGACGAAGAATTCCGGCGCCCCGCGCCCGCGCGCCCCGGCATTGACCTCGGCGATCCAGGCGTTCACCCCGGCCGCATAGGCCTCGAGCGCGGCGCGGGTTCGCTCGTCCTGCGCCGGGACGGAATCGATCGCGGCGCCATAGAGGTCGAGCCGGCGGATCAGCTCGTCGATCTTGGCTGTTCGCGCGCCGAAAACCTCCGACAGCCGGCCCTGCGCGGTCCGCCGCAGCAGCGTCATCTGCCAGAGGCGGTCCTGCGCATGGGCAAAGCCGAGACCGAAAAAGACGTCCCCATCCGTCGCGCCGAAGATATGCGGCACATTGGCCGCACTGCGCACGATCTCGACCGGCGCGGTCAGGCCTGCGACCTGCAGCGTCGCGTCGTAATCCGGGATCGACCGCGACAGGACATGGTAGAGAAACCCGACCGCCAGTGCCGCAACCACGACCAGCCCGGTAAAGATGCGCAACAGCCAGCGGAAGACGACACCCATGCGCCCATTGACCTCGCGCGGCGATCCCTGTTTCGTCCCGCAAGCCTATCGGATGGCAGGGACGGAGGGAAGGCGATGGCAAGGGTGGCGTTTCTCGGGCTCGGGGTGATGGGCTTTCCGATGGCGGGCCATCTTGCGCGGGTGGGGCATGAGGTAACCGTCTACAACCGCACCGCCGCCCGCGCCGCGGCCTGGACCGCGCAGCACGGGGGCGCCGCGGCACCGACGCCGGCGGCGGCGGCGGCGGGGGCGGCGTTCGTGATGGCCTGCGTCGGCAACGACGACGATCTGCGCGCGGTCTGCCTCGGTGATGCGGGCGCGTTTGCCGGCATGGCGCCGGGGGCGGTCTTTGTCGATCACACCACGGTATCGGCCCGCGTGACGCGCGAGCTTGCCGCCGCCGCCGCTGCGCGCGGCCTCGGCTATGTCGATGCCCCGGTATCGGGCGGGCAGGCCGGCGCGGAAAACGGCGCGCTCAGCATCATGTGCGGCGGCGATCCGGGGCATTTTGCCGCTGCCGAGCCGGTGATGGCCGCCTATGCGCGCATCTGCCGCCTGCTCGGCCCCTCGGGCGCGGGGCAGATTGCCAAGATGATGAACCAGATCGCCATCGCGGGCCTCATGCAGGGCCTCGCCGAGGCCCTGCATTTCGGCGAAAGGGCGGGGCTCGACGGCAAGGCGGTGGTCGAGGTCATCAGCCAGGGCGCTGCAGGGTCATGGCAGATGGCCAACCGGCATGTGAGCATGCTCGAGGACCGGTTCGACTTCGGCTTTGCGGTGGACTGGATGCGCAAGGATCTCGGGATCTGCCTCGAGACGGCCGACGAGATCGGCGCACCGCTGCCGGCGACGGCGCTGATCGACCAGTTCTACAAGGACGTGCAGGCGATGGGCGGGGGCCGCTGGGACACGTCGTCGCTGATCCGCCGCCTGCGCGCCTTCGCGCCGCGGGGCTGAGCCGGCGGCGCCGTGACCCGCCGTTGCGCCCGCACCCGGTTGCGGGAGCCTCCGGCGGGGATATTTGGGCCAGCCTGAAGCCCCTTGTCCGCGCAGGGGCGCAGCGGCGCGCCGTGACGCGCGGCCTGCGCCTCTCCTGGCGGCGATGGGCACCCCGCCGCGGGCGTCGATGGTTTGACGGGGAGACGGGGTGCCACGCTTCAGTCTGGACGGTCATCGGCGTCCCCGCCTGTACCGTACGTGCAGGATGGCCGCGCAGGGTTAAGAAAAGCTGAACGGGCTTCAGGCTGGCCCAAATATCCCCGCCGGAGGCTCCCGCAGGCAGGGCGCTCGCGGCCGCTGGGTCAGCGTCGATCAGGGAATGATCCGGGTATACTTGATCCCGGCCAGCGTCACGCCGGCGATGAGGCCGGACTGGCCGAAGACGAGTGCGATGACGGGTGCTGTCTCGGTGGTCGCGCGGCCTATGCTGGCGCCTTCGTTCGGCAGGGCATAGCGCGCATCGGCGCCGGCGGCCCAGCCGTCCGAGGCACGGAAATCGCCCAGAGCTGCCTCGGTCATGAAGAACAGGGCATGGGCGTATTGCTGTGCGCCGATCTGCAGGCCGATCGTGGCGCGGGTGGCGGAGTAATAGTCCACCGTCACGTCGTTGATGCGCAGCGCGCCGCGGCCGTAGCCACCGCCGACCCAGAGCCCGGCCTCGGTCACCAGCGGCATCCAGAGGATGCCTTGCGCCTTCTGCGCCAGCTCGCGCGTGCCGGGATAGCGGGAGAACAGGAAGTTGCGCGTCGCATCGACGCGGGCGTCGATGGTCGCGCCGCCGCTCGATCCGACGCCGTTCGCGCAGGCCGAGAGGGCCGCGCCGGCGGAGAGGACGAGGAAGGTGCGCCGCGAGCGGCAAGTCGCTGCGGGCTGCGGGCTGGGATGATGGAGGATGGGGGCGGTCATGCTGCGGTCCTGCTCTGCCAAGGTGTCGGGTCTGGTTGCCCGGCTGCCCAAGATATAGCGGAATTGCGGTGACCTGTCACCCGATCTGCGGGGCTGCGGCGACACTTCGCCGGGATCGGGGCAGGATCGGGCGGGCCGCGGCCAGCCGCGGGAGGGTCAGCCGGCGAGTGCCCGCGCCGCCGCCGGGGCGAAATAGGTCAGCACCCCGTCGCAGCCCGCCCGCTTGAACCCGGCGAGGCTTTCGAGCATCGCGCGGTCGCCGTCGATCCAGCCGTTCAGTGCCGCCGCGCGGATCATCGCATATTCGCCGGAGACCTGATAGGCAAAGGTCGGCACGGCGAAGTCGCGCTTTACCCGGATGCAGAGGTCGAGATAGGGCATGCCCGGCTTGACCATCACCATGTCCGCCCCCTCGGCAAGGTCGCGCGCGACGCAGGCGAGCGCCTCGTCGGCATTGCCGGGGTTGATCTGGTAGGTCTTCTTGTCGCCCACGAGCCGGCCCGAGGCGCCCACTGCATCGCGGAAGGGGCCGTAGAAGGCGCTGGCGAACTTGGCCGCATAGCTGAGGATGGCGACATCGCGGTGCCCGCCCGCCTCGAGCGCGCTGCGCATCGCGCCGATGCGCCCGTCCATCATGTCGGAGGGGCCGAGGATGTCGGCCCCCGCCTCGGCCTGCGCCAACGCCATGCGCACGAGCGCCTCGACCGACTCGTCGTTGAGGATGACGCCGTCCCGCACCAGCCCGTCGTGCCCGTTGCTGTTGTAGGGATCGAGCGCCACATCGGTCATCACGGCAAGTTCGGGCACCTCGCGCTTGAGCGCGCGGATCGTGCGGTTGGTCAGGTTGTCCGGGTTCCAGGCCTCTTCGCAGCCTTCGGTGCGCCGCGCGGGATCGGTGAAGGGAAAGAGGCAGATCGCGGGAATGCCGAGCCGCGCGGCATCCTCGGCCGCGCGCAGCACGCGGTCGATCGACAGGCGCGCGACGCCCGGCATCGAGGGCACCGGTTCCTCGACCCCGCTGCCGTCGCGCAGGAACACCGGCCAGATCAGATCCTTCACCGACAGCCGCGTTTCCTGCACCAGATCGCGCAAGCCGGGCGTTCGGCGCAGGCGGCGCAGGCGGGTGGCGGGGAAGGGCGGGCGCAGGGTCGGCATGGCGGGGTTCCGTAAAGGCTTGCCAGTCCATCCGTCGCATGCTTTGAGGCGGGCCTCAAGGCGGGTCGGCGGGGCGGCGCGCAGCGGGGGACGGCACGGGCGTGCAGTGGTACGAGACGATCTTTGAACTCATCGACATGCGGTCGTTCTCGAACCTGTGGTTCTGGATCGCGCTGGCGGTGCTGTGGTCGTCGGCATCGCATTACGTCATGGGCGTGCCCTGGGACCTCGTGCTGCGCGCGCGGCGCAAGGGCGGGGCGGCCGCCGAGGATGTTGCCGCGCTCGCCCGGATCAATGCCCGCCGGCTGGCCTATATCGGCGATGTGGCGGGGCTGTGGCTGACCGGGCTGACGGCATTCCTGCTGACCGCGCTCGGCGTGCTCGGTTTCGTCTACGACGTGGAGTTCTGCCAGGCGGTGTTTCTGCTCGCCTTGCCGATGACGCTGGTCGGCGCGCTGTCGATGCGCACCGCGCGGGCGGTGCTGGCGCAGGCTTCCGGGGGCGAGGCGCTTTACCGGCGGCTTCGGGCGCAGCGGCGGGCGGTGCAGGCGATCGGCATGGTTGCCATTTTCTTCACCGCGCTCTGGGGCATGTATCAGAACCTCAACGTGACGGTGCTCGGCCTCTGAGGGGCGGGCCGGGGGGCGGCGATGGCAGAGACGACACGCATCCAGGCTGGCGGCGCGCCCGAGGGGTTCGACGCGCGGCTGGTGCTGCGCGAGGCCGAGGGGCGGGCGGTCATCCATGTGGCGCGCGACGACAAGCGCGCCGAGGCGATGCGCGCCGCGCTCGCCTTCTGGGCGCCGGACCGGCTGGTGCTGGGCTTTCCGGCGTGGGACTGCCTGCCCTTCGACCGGGTGTCGCCCAATCCGGGCGTCTCGGCGGCGCGGATGGCGACGCTCGCCGCGCTCGCCCAGGGCCTGCCGGTGCCGCCGATCGTGGTCACGACCGTCGCGGCGGCGACGCAGCGCGTGCCGGCGCGCGCAACCGTCGCGGCGGCTTCGGTCGTGGCGGGGGTCGGCGACCGCATCAACCTCGAGCGGCTGCGCGGCGCGCTGGTGCGGATGGGATTCTCGCCCGCGCCGACGGTGTCCGAGCCGGGGGATTTCGCGGTGCGCGGCGGCATCGTCGATGTGTTTCCCCCGGGCGACGGCGGGCCGGTGCGGCTCGACCTGTGGGGCGATACGCTCGATGCGATCCGGCGGTTCGACCCGGAAACCCAGCGCTCGACCGACCGGCTGGGCCGGATCGAGCTGGCGCCGGTGTCCGAGGTGATGCTGGACGAGGCCGCGATCACCCGGTTCCGCCAGAGCTACCGGGCCGAGTTCGGCGCGGGCGGCGCGGACGATCCGCTCTACGAGGCGGTGAGCGCGGGGCGCAAGCACGCGGGGATGGAACATTGGCTGGCGTTCTTCCACCCCGATCTCGACACGCTCTTCGACTATCTGCCCGGTGCGGCCGTGACCTTCGACGACCAGGCCGAGGCGGCGCGCGCTGCGCGGTGGGAGCAGATCGCCGACCAATACGATGCCCGGCGCGAGGCGATGGCAGCCAAGGGGCGGCCCGATACGGTCTACAAACCCGCGCCGCCGGCGCTCCTTTATCTCGACGACGCCGGATGGGCGGCGGCCGTGGCGGGGCGGCGGCAGGTTTACCTTGCCCCCAATCCGATGCCGCCGGGGCCGGGGATCATTGACGCCGGGGGGCGGCTGGGACGCAACTTCGCGCCGGAAAGGCAGGACGAGAAACTGAACCTTTTCGGCGCTCTCGCGGACCATCTTCGCAAGCGGCGCGAAGTGTCGAGCGTCGTCCTTGCGCATTTCTCGGAGGGCGCGATGGACCGGATGGGCGGGCTGCTCGCCGATCAGGGCATCGGCGACGCCCGCGTGATCCGCGATGCCCGCGACATTCCGGCGGGCAAGGGTGCGCTCTGCCTGGCCGTCTGGCCGCTCGAGGCGGGGTTCGAGGCGCCGGGGCTGACGGTGATCGCCGAACAGGACGTTCTGGGCGACCGCCTCGTGGGCCGGGCGCGGCGCAAACGGCGGGCGGACAAGTTCCTGACCGAAAGCACATCGCTCAGCCCCGGCGACCTTGTGGTGCATGTCGAGCACGGGATCGGGCGGTTCCGGGGGCTCGAGACGATCATGGCGCTCGGCGCGCCGCACGACTGCCTCGCGCTCGAGTATGCGGGCGGCGACCGGCTTTATCTGCCGGTCGAGAACATCGAGCTCCTGAGCCGCTACGGGCATGAGGAGGGGATGCTCGACAAGCTCGGCGGCGGCGCTTGGCAGGCCAAGAAGGCCAAGCTGCGCGAGCGGATCCGCGAGATCGCCGACAAGCTCATCCGCGTCGCCGCCGAGCGGCAGTTGCGGGCCGCGCCGGTCCTGACCCCGCCCGAAGGGATGTGGGATGCGTTCTGCGCCCGCTTTCCCTACGTCGAGACGGACGACCAGCTTGCCGCCATCGGCGCGGTGCTCGAGGATCTCGAAAAGGGCGTGCCGATGGACCGGCTCATCGTCGGCGATGTCGGCTTCGGCAAGACCGAGGTGGCGATGCGCGCGGCCTTTGTCGCCGCCCTGTCGGGCCTGCAGGTGGCGGTGATCGCGCCGACGACGCTGCTCGCGCGCCAGCACTATCGCAGCTTTGCCGAGCGATTCCGGGGATTTCCGATCAATGTCAGACCTCTGTCGCGGTTTGTTCCGGCCCGCGAGGCGGCCCAGACGCGCGAGGGGCTGGCGGATGGCAGCGTCGATGTGGTGGTCGGCACGCATGCGGTGCTCGCCAAGTCGATCCGATTTCGCAACCTCGGCCTGCTTGTCATTGACGAGGAACAGCATTTCGGCGTTGCGCACAAGGAGCGGCTGAAGGAATTGCGCTCGGACGTCCATGTCCTCACGCTGACCGCGACGCCGATCCCCCGGACGCTGCAACTGTCGCTGTCGGGGGTGCGCGATCTGTCGATCATCGCCACCCCCCCGGTCGATCGGCTCGCCATCCGCACCTATGTGTCGGAATTCGATACCGTAACGCTGCGCGAGGCGCTCTTGCGCGAGAAATATCGCGGCGGGCAGTCATTCTTTGTCGTCCCCCGCATCTCCGACCTGCCGGAGATGGAGGAATTCCTGCGCGAACAGGTCCCCGAGGTGTCCTTCATCACCGCCCATGGCCAGCTTGCGGCGGGCGATCTCGACCAGCGAATGAACGATTTCTACGACGGCAAGGCCGATGTGCTGCTGGCGACGACGATCGTCGAGTCGGGCCTCGACATCCCCACGGCGAATACGATGATCATCCACCGGGGCGACATGTTCGGCCTCGCGCAGCTCTACCAGATCCGCGGCCGGGTCGGACGGGCCAAGACGCGCGCCTATTGCTATCTGACGACCAAGCCGCGCAGCCCGCTGACGCCGCAGGCGGAACGGCGGCTCAAGCTGCTGGCCTCGCTCGACAGCCTCGGGGCGGGGTTCAGCCTGGCGAGCCACGATCTCGACCAGCGCGGGGCGGGCAACCTTCTGGGCGAGGAACAGTCGGGGCATATCCGCGAGGTCGGCTACGAGCTTTACCAGCAGATGCTCGAGGATACGATCGCGCGCATCCGCTCGGGCGAGATCGAGGGGCTGACCGACAGCGGCACCGACTGGTCGCCGCAGCTCAACCTCGGCGTTCCGGTCATGATCCCCGAGGGTTACGTGCCCGATCTCGACGTGCGGCTCGGGCTTTACCGCCGGCTGTCGGGGCTGGCGAGCAAGGTCGAGCTCGAAGGCTTCGCGGCCGAGCTGATCGACCGGTTTGGCCCGCTCCCGCGCGAGGTGAACACGCTCTTGCTCGTGGTGCGGATCAAGGCGATGGCCAAGCGGGCGGGGATCGCGCGGCTCGATGCCGGGCCGCGCGGGGCGACGGTGCAGTTCCACGGCGACCGGTTCGCCAATCCGGCGGGGCTGGTCGCGTTTCTTCAGGCCGAGGGCGGCAGCGCCCGGGTCAAGGACAACAAGGTGGTGCTGGTGCGCGACTGGGGGTCGGAGGCCGAGCGGATCAAGGGCGCCTTCGCCATCGCCCGCGATCTGGCCGATCATGCCGCGGGCAAGACGCCCCCCGCCCGCCCCGCCCCGCCGGCCCCTCCGGTGCCGCCCAAGCCTGCGCCTGCGGCCAAGCCTGCCCCCGCGCCCCGCACGCCGCCCAAGCCCGCGACGGTGATCCAGCGCGGCCGCCTGCCGGCCGGCCGTCCCGGCGCACCGCCGCGCAAGCCGTTCCGCTGATCAGCCCGGCAGCCGCAGCATCAGGAGCCGCGCGCCAAGCGCGCAGAACAGAACTCCGGCGGCCAGCGGCCCGGGCGTGCCGTCGAAGGCAAGGCCGATCGGCGCGGCGAGGAACACCGCGCCGACCGTCGCCACCGACGAGACGACCGAGGCCGCCATGCCCGCCACATGCCCCATCGGCTCCATCGCGATGGCGTTGATGTTGCCGAGCGTGAGGCCCGCCATGAAGAACACCGAAGTCGCCCAGACCATGAAGGCGGCGAAATAGAGCGGCTCGGGCCAGAGCCCGGCGAGCGTGACCGACGCCATCACTACCGAAAGCGCGATCTGGACATTCAGCGTGCCGCGGATCATCGCCCGCATGCCGAGCCGCACCACGACGCGCGCGTTGAGGAAACTCGCCGTGCCGCCGATCACGGCGATCAGCGCGAACCAGAGCGGAAAGGCGGCGGCCCGGCCGAAGGTCTGGTCGAAAACCTGCTGGATCGAGGACAGCGTGCCGAAGAGCGCGGCAAAGAGCAGCGTCTGCACGAGGATCGACAGGCGCACGACCGGATGGGCCAGAACCTCGCGCGCCGCCGCAACGAGGGTGGTGGCACGCAGCGGGGCGCGGGCGGCGGCCGGCAGCGTTTCGGGCTGGCGCAGGGCGAGCCACAGGCTCACCACCAGCGCGAAGAGCATGAAGGCGGCAAAGATCCCCCGCCAGCCGGTCAGCGCGATGATGCCCGACCCGATCAGCGGCGCGACGGCCGGAAAGAGCGTGAAGATCATCATTGCGAACGACATGATCCGCGCCATCTCCCGCCCCGCGTAAAGGTCGCGGATGATCGCGATGGAGACGATGCGCGGCCCGGCCGCGCCGACCCCCTGCACCACGCGGGCGACCAGCAGCGCCTCGAGACTGCCTGCCAGCATCGCCGCAAGGCTCGCCGCGGCATAAAGCGCTGCGCCGCCGAGGATCACCGGCCGGCGGCCGAAGCTGTCGGACAGCGGCCCGGCGACGAAGGTGCCGATCCCCATGCCGAGCACGAAGCTTGTCAGCACCAGTTGTGCGCGGTTGGGCGCCGCGGGCGTGAGGTCGGCCGCGATCGCGGGGAGCGCGGGCAGCATCGCGTCGATGGAAAAGGCGATGGTGGCAAAGAGCATCGCGATGAGCGCGATGAACTCGGGCTGTCCGAGCGGGCGGACGGGCAGGGGGAGGCGGGTCATCGCAGGCTCCTTGACCCCGGCCGGCTATCACGCGCCGCGGGGCTGGGCCAGAGCGTCAGCCGCCCGATCTGTCCTGCGCGGCAATGAGCCCCGCGATCTCGTCGATCACCTCGAGCCAGAGCTGCACCGGCTGCGCGCCCTGAAGGACATAGCGCCGGTCGATCAGGAAGGTCGGCACCGCATTCACCCCCTTGGCCCGCGCATCGGCATCGCGGGCCGCGATATCGTCGCGGTCGGCATCCGTCGCCAGAAGCCGCGCGACGGCGCCCGCATCCATCCCCGCCTCGCCCGCGATGGCGGCGAGGGTCGCGGCATCGCCGATATCGCGCCCGTGCTGGAAATAGGCGCGCATCAGCGCCTCGGTCACGAGGCTCTGGCGCCCCTCGATCCCGGCCCAGTGGATCACGCGATGGGCATCGAGCGTGTTGGGCTGCCGGTCGATCCTGTCGAGGGCGATCGTCACGCCGGCGCCCTGCGCGGCCTCGACGATGCGGGCATAGATTTCCACCGCGCGGGCCCGGCCGCCGAACTTGGCCTCGAGATAGGCGCGCCGGTCCGCCCCCGCGCGCGGCAGGTCTGGGTTGAGCTGGAACGGGTGCCAGGCGATGCGGAAGGGATGATCGGGGCGCGCCTCGAGCGCGCGGTCGAGCTGCGCCTTGCCGATCAGGCACCAGGGGCAGACCGGGTCGGAAAAGATGTCGAGCGGAACCATCGTCATCCCCTCGGGGTCAGGGCGACCATGCCGCCGATGCCGATGAAGGCGCCGCCGGTGATGCGGTTGAAGCGGCGGCCATGACGGACGAGCCAGGGGGCAAGGCGCCCGGCGCTCGCCGCGAGCATCAGCTCCACCCCCAGCTCGACCGCCGCCAGCGTGCCGGCGACGACGGCGAACTGCGGGACGAGCGGCTCTCCGGGCAGCAGGAACTGCGGCAGGAAGGTGGTGAAGAACAGGATCGTCTTGGGGTTGGACAGCATCACACCCGCCCCGGTGCCGAAGGCGCGGGCGGGGGTGATCGCGCCCGGGGCGGGCCCCTTGGCCCGGTGTCCGGCAAAGCCGGGCGCCCGCCAGAGCTGCAGGCCGAGCCACACCAGATAGGCCGCACCGATCCACTTGACGGCCGTGAACAGCGTCTCGGACGCAAGGAGCAGCGCGCCGAGCCCCGCCATGGCGGCCCCGACCAGCGCGGCCATGCCCAGCACCGCCCCGGCGATGGTGAAGCCGGCCCGCCCCAGCCCGAAGCGCGCGCCATGGTCGAGCGCGAGCAGCGCATTGGGCCCCGGCGTCAGGCTGATCGCGACCGAGGCGGCCAGCAGAAGGAACCACCATTCGAGCGTCATGCCGTGCCCTCCGGCCGCCAGGCGCGCAGCGGCTTGCGCGCGATCTTGCCGTTGGCCCCGCGCGGCAGGGCCGGCACCGCAACGAAGAGGCGCGGCTGCTTGTAGCGGGCAAGCTGCGCCGCGGCATGGGCGGCGAGCGCCTCGGGGTCCTGCGCCGGCCCCTCGTGGAAGAGCGCGATCACCGTGACGCCGGGGCGCACCGCCACCTCGGCCGCCGCCACCTCGCCGAGGCCGGGAAAAGATGCCATGGCCCGCTCCACCTCCAGCGGCGAGACGCGATAGCCGCCGGCGTTCATCATGTCGTCGTCGCGCCCCAGATAGGTGATCGCGCCGTCCTCGGCCATGCTGACGGTATCGCCGGTCAGGAACCAGTCGCCGGCAAAGCGGCCTGCGGTCTCCTCCGGCTGGCCGTCATAGCCGAGGAACAGGCCGGGATCGCCCCGGTGCACCGCCAGCGTGCCGGGCGCGCCGCGCGGCACCGGCGCGCCCGCCGCGTCCATCACCGCGATGCAGCGCCCGTCCTGCGCATAGCCCGTGGCGCCGGGCGGGGCCGGGCGGTCCGGGCTGCCCGAGACGAAGGTGGAACATTCGGTCATCCCCAGCGCCTCGTGCACTGCCGTTCCGGTGGCGGCGGTCCAGGCGGCGCGCAGGGCCTCGGGCAGTTTCTCGCCCGCCGAGAGGCCATGGCGCAGACGCGGCAGGGTCGGCAGCGGCGCGCGCAGCATCTGGCGATAGACGCCGGGGGCGGCGGCGAAGATCGTGGCATCGTGCCGCTTCATCAGCAGGCCGAGCTGGTCGGGCGTGACGCCGGCCGCCGGGATCACCGCCGTCGCGCCGAGGGTCCAGGGGTCGAGCAGGCCGGTGCCGAGCGTGTAGGTCCAGTTGAAGGCGCCGGCATGCATCAGGCGGTCGTCCGCCGTCAGGCCGTACCAGCCGCGGTGCATCATCCCCCGCGCCCAGAGCGCGCGATGGGCATGGGCGGCCGCGCGCGGGCGGCCCGAGGTGCCGGAGGTGTAGACGAGATAGGCCAGGCGATCCGGATCCCCGAGATCCCAGGCGCAGGGCGCATGGTCGCGCGCCGCCGCGAGCGCCTCGGGGCCGAGGACCGGGCAGGCGGGGGCGGGCGGCAGGGCGATGCCGGGGGCGGCGGCGATCAGCGCGGGGCGCATCTCGGCGGCGATCCGTCCCACTTCGGGCGCGGTCAGTTGCGCCGAGGTCGGCACCGGCACCAGCCCCGCGGCGATCGCGCCGAGAAAGACGATGGGGAAATCGACCGTGTTGCCCAGCCGGATCAGTACCCGGTCGCCGGGGGACAGGCCGAGCCTGCGGAACGCCGCCCCGGTGCCGCGCACGGCCGCCGCGAGGCGCCCGAAGCTCCAGCGTTCGGCGGCATGGGGGGCAGCGATGACGAGGGCGATGCGGTCGGGCAGGCGCTCGGCCGCGCCGAGGGCATGGGCGGCGAGGTTGAAGGGCGCGGGGCAGGGCGGCCAGGGCGGGGACTGCACGAGCGAGGGGGTGGTCATGGCGGCGCACTCCGATCCGGCCGTCCGGCCCGGCGGCGCCTGCGGGAGCCTCCGGCGGGGATATTTGGGCCAGCCTGAAGCCCCGGGGTAGCGGGCGGGGGGCGGCGGTGCAAGGGGGCCGCGCGGCCGGCTCAGTCCGCCCACCACCAGACCTCGGGCAGGAACCCGGACCAGGCGCCGTAGAGCGACAGGCGCGCGGGCCAGTGCAGCCGGGCGTCATGGGCGATGCGGGCGCGGTCGGAGAACCAGAGCGGCACCACATAGCGCCCGGCCATGAGCGCGCGGTCGAGGGCGCGGGCGGCGGCGGCGTGGTCGTCCGGGGTCTCGGCGGCGAACAGGCGGTCGATCATCGCCTCGACCGCGGGGCTGTCCACGCCCGGCCAGTTGCGCGTGCCCGGTTCGGTCACGCCGCGGCGCGACCAGTAGAGACGCTGTTCGGTGCCCGGGGACAGCGACATGGCGCGGCGCATCGGCGTGATGTCGAAGTCGTATTCGGCAGTGCGGGCGGCATATTGCGCATCGTCCACGGCGGTGATGCGCAGCGCGATGCCGAGCCGGTCGAGCGCGGCGGCCCAGAGCGTCGCGGCCGCGCGCAACTCCGCAGCGCCCTGCGGCAGCAGCATCTCGAGCGCGAGCGCGCGCCCCGCGGCATCGCGCATCGTGCCGTCCGCATTCGTCCAGCCCGCATCGGCCATCCGGCGCGTGGCGCTGCGCAGGCCGGCGCGGTTGGCCTCGCCCGGATCGCCGGGCGGCAGCGCGAGGTCATCGAGGGCATCGGGCGGCAGTGTCGCGGCGAAGGGGGCGAGAAGGGCGCGCGTTCGGGCGTCGGCCGGGCCGGGCGGCATGCCGAGCGCCGAGTTGGAAAAGACCGAACGGATGCGCGGTTCGGCCCCGGCGTTGAGGGTGGCGTTGACGAAGGGGAAGTTGAAGCTGTCGATGAGGGCGGCGCGCACGCGCCAGTCGTCGAGCGGCGGGCGGCGGGTGTTGAAGGCGAAACCGAACAGGCCCGAGGGCGCGCCCATCGGGATCTCGGCCATCCTGACCCGGCCGTCGCGCAGGGCGGGAAAGTCGTAGCCGCCGGTCCAGCGGGTGACGTTCGCTTCGCGGAACACGGTCAGAAGGCCGGCCTTGAAGGCCTCGAACATCGCCTGTCCGTCGGCGAAGTATTCGAACCTCAGTTCGTCGATATTGTGCTGGCCGCGCATCACCGGCAGATCGCGCGCCCACCAGTCGGGGTTGCGGCGCAGGGTGAGGCTTCGGCCGGGATCGACCGCGGCGACGACATAGGGGCCCGATCCGGTGATCGGCGCGAGGCTGGAGGCGCCGAAGTCGCGGCTCGTCCACTCGGCGGCCTTGAGGACCGGGCGCAGGGCCAGAAGCAGCGGCAGTTCCCGGTCCGGCGCGCGGAAATCGAACCGGACGCTGCGCGGGCCGGTCTGCCGCACTGCGGCGACGGCGGCATGGGCGGCGAAGTAGCGCGGGCTGCCGAGGCGGCCCAGAAGGTCGTGGCTGGCGATCACGTCGGCCACCGTGACGGGCGCGCCGTCGGAAAAGCGCGCGCCCTCGCGCAGGGTGAATTCGACGAACGTGCGGGCGGAATCGGTCGTGACCGATTCGGCGAGCAGGCCGTAGAGCGTGAACGGTTCGTCCCAGGACCGGGCCATCAGCGTCTCGACCGTGAAATTGGCGACCGGCCAGGGGGCGCGGCCCTTGAGGATGAACGGATTGAGGCTGTCGAAGCCGCCCGGTTCGCCGAACACGATCCGCCCGCCCTTCGGTGCGTCCGGGTTGACATGCGGCAGGTGGGGGAAACCGGGTGGCAGTTCGGGTTCCCCATACATCGCGATACCGTGCCGCGTGACCACATCCGCTAGCGAATCGGCCGGCGTGCCGAGGGCGGAAAGGGCGGCGAGGCAGGCGGCGCGCAACCAGCTTGCGCGCGGGCGGATATGCGATCTCATCGGTTCGGCCCTGTCCTGTCTGCGCGTTCATCCCGCCGAAGCCTAGCGCCGCGGCGCCGCGGGTTCAAACTTTTGACTTGGAAGCGCTGCGAAGCCCGCGTATAACCATGGCACTGCTCGATAGGTTTCTTGCCTGTATGAAACCTGCCTCAACACTGAACGCGGGCCTCGTGCCCGCGTTTTTTTGTCTGCCGAATGGCGCGGCTGGCAGCACCCTTTCCTTCGCAGGCGCGGCATGCAACCCTTCGCGCGGTTGATGCGAAGGAGGGCAGGACATGAACCTTGCAGGAAAGACCGCGATCGTGACCGGATCGACCTCGGGCATCGGGCACGGGATCGCTGTCGAGCTCGCGCGGGCCGGCGCCGATGTCGTGCTCAATTCCTTCACCGACCGGGATGAGGACCATGCCCTCGCCGCGTCGCTGGCGGCCGAACACGGGGTCCGGGTGCGCTATATCAAGGCCGACATGGCCCGCGGCGAGGAGTGCCGCGCCCTCGTCGAGGCTGCGGGCGGCTGCGATATCCTCGTGAACAACGCCGGGATCCAGCATGTCGCGCCGATCGAGGACTTTCCGGTCGAGAAATGGGATGCGATCATCGCCATCAACCTCAGCTCGGCCTTTCACTGCACCGCCGCCGCGATTCCGGGGATGAAGGCGCGCGGCTGGGGCCGGATCGTCAACGTCGCCTCGGCGCATGGCCTGACCGCCTCGCCCTACAAGAGCGCCTATGTCGCGGCCAAGCATGGCGTCGTGGGCCTGACCAAGGCGACGGCGCTGGAACTGGCCGGATCGGGGATCACCGCGAATGCGCTCTGCCCCGGCTATGTGCTCACCCCGATCGTGGAATCGCAGATCCCCGACCAGATGAAGGCGCATGGGATGAGCCGCGAGGATGTGATCGCCAAGGTCATGCTGTCGCGTCAGCCCTCGGGCGAATTCGCGACGGTCGAGCAGATGGGCGGCACGGTACTGTTCCTGTGCTCGGCCGCGGCCGACCAGATCACCGGCACGACGATCAGCGTCGATGGCGGCTGGACGGCGATGTAGGCAAGAGCAGGGGAACGGGGATCGGGCGGGCGGGTGACCACCCGTTCGGGGGGCCGCGCGCCCCGGCCACAGGGGTGTGCATGGTTATCAGGGTCAATCTGGCGTTGCAGGGCGGCGGGGCGCACGGCGCCTTCACATGGGGCGTGCTCGAGCGGCTGCTGGACGAGCCGGGGATCGAGGTCGCGGCGATCTCGGGCACTTCGGCCGGCGCGCTGAACGGGGCGGCGTTCAAGGCCGGGATGCTCGAGGACGGGCGGGCGGGTGCGCGGGCGGCGCTCGCCGATCTCTGGGCGCAGGTCGGCGCGGCCGGCGACTGGCGGGTGCAGGCCTGGATGCTGCCCTTCATCCCCTTCGCCAGCGCCTGGACCGAGGCGGTCGAGGCGATGATGCCGGTGTCGCCCCAGGGCCTCGCGGCGCAGCTGTTCAGCCCCTATGCCTATGGCCCGGCCTGGCGCAACCCGCTGGAGCGGGTCGTCAAACGGTTCCGCTTCGACCGGGTCTGCGCGCATGAACCGCCCGCCCTCTTCGTGAGCGCCACCAATGTGCGGACCGGCAAGATCCGGGTCTTCGAGGGGTCGGAGCTTTCGACCGAGGCGATCCTCGCCTCGGCCTGCCTGCCGACGCTGTTTCAGGCGGTCGAGATGCACGACCCCGGCACGGGTGCGACCGAGGCGTTCTGGGATGGCGGCTATACCGGCAACCCCGCGCTGTTCCCGCTGTTCGACCCCGGCCTGCCGGACGATGTGATCGTCGTGAGCATCAACCCGCTGCGGCGCGAGGACCTGCCCCGCACGCCGTTCGAGATCCAGAGCCGGATCAACGAGATCAGCTTCAACTCGTCGCTCCTGCGCGAGATGCGGGCGATCAACTTCGTCAAGGAACTGATCGCCGACGGGCGGATCGCGCGGGGCACGATGAAGGACGTGCGGCTCCACATGATCGCGGATGATGCGCTGATGAACGATCTGTCGGCCTCGACCAAGGTCGCGCCGACGCCGTTCCTGCTGCATCGGCTGCGCAGCGCGGGCCATGCCGCCGCCGACGCCTTCCTGCGCGAGAACGGGGCGGCGCTGGGGCAGCGCACGACGCTCGATCTGCCGGCGCTGATGGCCTGAGGGGCCTTGCACGCGGCCGCGAGGACTGCGGCCCGGCGATCGGGCCGCGCCCCGGCGCTGCCGTCAGCCCTGGCCGACCGCCACGGGGCGCGTGGGGTCCTTGGGGTTCGGATAGACCAGCCCGGCCGAGATCATCAGCTTTGCCGCTTCCTCGAAGGTCATGTCGAGCAGGATGACCTCGTCGGCCGGCACGAACATCAGAAAGCCGGTGGTCGGGTTCGGCGTCGTGGGCATGAAGATCGCGATATGGTCGCCCGACAGCCGCTCGGCGATCTCGCCCCGCACCCGTCCGGACACGAGGCCGACCGCCCAGACCCCCTGCCGCGGCCATTGCACGAGGCAGGCGCGGTCGAAATTGGTGCCGGTGCTGGTAAAGACCGTTTCGGCAATCTGCTTGAGCGCGTTGTAGACGGACCGCACGATCGGCATGCGGTCCACGAGGCTTTCGGCCCAGCGCAGCAGCGACCGCCCGATCAGCCCCTTGGCGATCCAGCCCACGATCACCGTGAAGATCAGGAACACGATCAGGCCGAGGCCGCGGATGTTCCAGTCATACCCCGGCCCGAACAGCCGCCGCAGCAGCAAGTCGGGCTGGTAGGCGGACGGGACGAGCGGCAGCACCGAGGCATCGATCCAGCCGATGACCGTCCAGATCAGATAGATCGTCAGGCCGATGGGCAGCACCACGACGAGGCCGGTCAGGAAGCTGTTCCTGAGGCTCCCGAAGAGACCGCGCCGGCGCGGCGGGGAAGCGTCGTGTTCGGTCATCGGGGCGGTCCTCCGCGCACGCGGGACGGCCCCGGCGCGGTGGGAACGTAAAGGTTCGGCCGCGGGCGCACAATGGCCCAGCGGCCGGATGCGGCGTCAGCGCAGCAGCGCCGCCGCGATCGCCGCCCCGAGCCGTGCATTGGCGCGCACAAGCGCGATGTTCGCCGCCAGCGACCGCCCCGCGGTGATCGCGTTCAGCCGCGCGAGCAGGAAGGGCGTGACATCCTTGGCCGCAACGCCTGCCGCTGCGGCATCGTGCAGCGCGGCCTCGATCGCCGGCACGATCTCGGCCCGCGGGATCTCGGCCTCGGGCGGGATCGGATTGGCCACCAGTTGCCCGCCCGGCAGGCCGAGACGCGCCCGCATCGCGTGCCCCGCCGCGATCGCGTCGGCGCTGTCGGCGCGCAGCGGCGCGCGCAGGCCGCTGCTGCGCGACCAGAAGGCGGGAAAGTCGTCCTGTCGATAGGCGATCACCGGCACGCCGAGCGTCTCGAGCACCTCGAGCGTCTTGGGCAGATCGAGGATCGCCTTGGCCCCCGCCGCCACCACCGTCACCGGCGTTCGGGCAAGCTCGTGCAGGTCGGCCGACACGTCCCAGGTGGTTTCGGCGCCGCGGTGCACGCCGCCGATGCCCCCCGTGGCAAAGACCGCGATCCCGGCCAGATGGGCGCATATCATCGTGGCGGCAACCGTCGTCGCCCCCGTCCCGCCGCACGCGATGCACCAGGCGAGGTCGGCCCGGCTGAGCTTGCGCACACCCGCCGCCTGCCCGAGCCGGTCGAGTTCGCCCGCCGTCAGCCCGATGCGGATCGCCCCGTCCATGACGGCGATGGTCGCCGGCTCGGCCCCGCCGGCGCGCACCTCGGCCTCGACGGCGCGGGCGGTCTCGACATTCGCCGGCCAGGGCATGCCATGGGTGATGATGGTGGATTCGAGCGCGACGACCGGCCGTCCGGCCGCGCGCGCCGCCGCGACCGGCGGCGACAGGATCAGGGGCAGGGTCATGATGCGTGCTCCGTCGAGACATGGTCGGCCGCGCCGCAGAGGGCCGCGGCAAGGGCCGCGGCGGGGTCGGCCCCGGCGTGTTCGGCCGCCAGATGCGCGGCCATGAAGATATCGCCCGCACCCGTCACCCGTGCCACGGCGACGGCGGGCGGCAGGCCGGTGATGACGCCGCGCCCGGCCGCGGCGTCGGCGCAGCGGCGTGCCCCGTCCGTCACCACGGCCCGCGCCGCCCCGCGCGCCACCAGCGCCAGGGCCGCCTCTGCCGCCTCGCCAAAGCGCGTGCCAGCCAGCACGCCCGCCTCGGCGCGGTTGACATAGACCGTCGCGCGCGGATGCCCGAGCAGCGGAACCAGCCGCGCCGCCTTGGCCGGCGAGGCCGCGGCGATGCGCAGGTCGGCCGCGGCAAAGGCGGGCGCGGCGGCCATGGCGGCGATCAGATCGCCCGTCAGGTTGCCGTCGAGCACCACCGGCCCGGCCCAGGGCGCGGCCGCGGACCCCAGCCGCCCGTCCTCCAGCGGCGCGAGGATGGCCGCCCCCGCCGCCTCGAGCGTCCGGGTATCGGCGATCGCGGCGACGAGCCCGCCCGCCGCCTCGATCGCCATGTAGCGGTCCGTCGGCCGGTCCGCGGGGCGATGCAGCCAGGCCGGATCCACCCCCGACCGCCCGCAGGCCTCGACCAGCGCATCGCCTGCCCCGTCGCGGCCGACCGCCGACAGCAGGGCAGGGCGCATCCCCCGCCGCGCCAGCGCCGCCGCGACGTTGAACGCAACGCCCCCCGGCATCGCCGCAATCCGCCCCGGCACATCGGCGCCCGGCGCCACCGCGCCCGGCGCCCGGCCGATCACATCCCACAGGACCGACCCGATGCACAGCACATCGGGCGTCATTTCTCGGGCAAGAGCCCCCGCGGGCTAAACCGCAGCACGAAGAGCAGCACCACCCCCATCACCAGAAGCCGCATATGCGCCGCCGCCTCGATCAGCCGCGTCTTGACGAAGCCGTCGGCCATCCCGCTCGTGATGACGCTCATCACCCAGAGCCCGATCGGCTCCACCATCACCCAGAGCCACCAGATGAGGAACCCGCCGAGGACCGAACCCCAGTTGTTCCCCGACCCGCCGACGATCACCATCACCCAGACGAGGAAGGTGAACCGCAGCGGCTGGTAGGTGCCCGGCGTCAGCTGCCCGTCGAGCGTGGTCATCATCGCACCCGCCATGCCGACCACGGCCGAGCCGAGCACGAAGATCTGCAGGTGCCGGCGCGTGACATCCTTGCCCATCGCCTCGGCCGCCACCTCGTTGTCGCGGATGGCCCGCATCATCCGGCCCCAGGGCGATTTCAGCGCCAGCTCCATCAGGGCGACCAAAGCGACGAGGACGGCCGCAAAGAGGCCCGCATAGCACAGCTTGACGAGGACCGAGGCCGCCGTCGCCGCCTCCCATCCGTTGCGCGCAGCCCAGTCGAGGAATGCCGGGTTCTGCAGCAGATCGACCTCGTAGGGCACCGGGCGGGGGATGCCGGTCACGTTCTTGACCCCCCGGCTCAGCCAGTCCTCGTTCTTGAGCACCGCGATCACGATTTCCGCGATGCCGAGCGTCGCGATGGCCAGATAGTCCGACCGAAGGCCCAGCGCCGTCTTGCCGATCAGCCAGGCCGCCCCCGCCGCCAGCAGCCCGCCCGCCGGCCAGGCAAGGATCACCGGCAGGCCGAGACCGCCGAGATAACCGAGGAGCGCGGGGTTGACCGCTTCGACCGCCGCCGCACCGGGGTCGAGCACCGCCCGGTAAAGCGCATAGCCCCCGACCAGCACGACCAGCAGCGCTGCGGTCCGTAGCCGCCCCCTCGGCAGCCTGGAATAGACCAGAACCCCCGCCACGACCGTCGCCGCCCCGAGGACGAGGCCCAGAAGGATCCGCATGCCACCCGCCGCCCAGGCTTCCTGCACCGGCGGCACGGATATCAGCACGCAAGCAAGGCCGCCGAGCGCAACGAATCCCACGACCCCGACGTTGAACAGGCCCGCATAGCCCCATTGCATGTTCACGCCGAGCGCCATGATCGCCGAGATCAGGCCCATGTTGACGATGGTCAGCGTGACGTTCCACGACGTCATGAACCCCGTCGCCACGAACAGCCCGGCAACGGCCGCGAACAGGGCGAGGGTGCGGACTCTGGCCGATCCCGGTGCGGCGACGGCCGCGGCGCGCGTGTTGGCGGTCATATCGCCTTCCCCCTGAAAAGGCCCGTGGGCTTGAACAGCAGCACGATGATGAGGATCGCGAAACTGACCGCGAACTTGTAGTCGGTCGACAGAAGCTGCACGAGGCTGTCGGGCGCCAGCCGCTCGGGCAGGGCATAGGTCAGGACCCGCTTCCAGGCATAGGTGATCCCGACTTCCGAGAACGCGATCACGAACCCGCCCCCGATCGCGCCGAGCGGATTGCCAAGGCCCCCGACCACCGCCGCCGCAAAGATCGGCAGTAGCAGCTGGAAATAGGTGAAGGCCTTGAAACTCTTGTCGAGCCCGTAGAGCACCCCGGCCGTCGTCGCCAGCGCCGCAGCGATGATCCAGGTCACCGCCACGACCTTCTCGGGGTTGATCCCCGACAGCAGCGCCAGATCCTCGTTGTCCGAATAGGCGCGCATCGACTTGCCCGTGCGCGTGTAGCCGAGAAACCAGAACAGCAGCGCCACCGCCACGACCGCGACCGCCAGCGTCAGCGCCTGGGTCGTGCGGATCGCCAGCCCCTCCTGCATCCCGGTCATCTCGCGCCATTCCCGCGCCGTCACGATGAACCGCCCGCCATCGGTAAAGCTGATGTCATCGACCCCGATCACGAACCGCACCAGCGCGTTCATGATGAACATCACGCCCATCGACACGATCACGAGGATCACCGGCGCCGCCTTGGCCTTGCGGTAGAACCGGTAGATGCCCCGGTCCGTCCCCAGCACCAGCAGGGCCGTCCCGGCGATGCCGACGGGCAGGGCGATCAGCGCCGTCGGCAAGGCCCCGAAGCTCACGCCCGCCCCCTGCAAACCCCAGGTCACCAGGATTGTGACCATCGTGCCGAAGGCCATCGTATCGCCATGGGCAAAGTTCGAGAACCGCAGGATCCCGTAGATCAACGTCACCCCGAGCGCCCCGAGCGCCAGCTGCGCGCCATAGGCCAGCCCCGGCACGAACACGAAATTGAGGAATGTCACCAGCGCATTGGCAAAATCCATGCCGTCACCCCTCTGCTGGCGTCGCCGCCGCCATCATTGCGCGACCGTGCATTGCCCGGTCCAGACCGGCGCATTGCGCCGCCCCGCATCCCGCGTATGCGAAAAACTGCCCCGGCCCGTATCGTAGATCACCAGCTCGACGAGCCCCTGCGCATTGCGCCCCTCGAAGCGGACCGACGCGGCCCCGGCCGAAACCCGCGCCCGCATCGCGACCCGCTCGCCCTGCGCGACCACCACCGGATTGGGCCCGTCATGCCCCGTCAGGCGAAAGCCGCCATCCACCGCCGCCGCGCAGGCCGCATTGCGGCACATCCGGTCGGGCGCGCAGGCCAGATCGGCCGCCCCCGCAGGCCAAGCCGCCACCGCCAGCACCAGAACCGCCTGCATCCTCAACCCCCCAGGAAGGTGCGCCGCACCTCCGGATCGGCCAGCAGCGCCGCGCCGGTATCGGTGAACCGGTTGGCGCCCTGCACCAGCACATAGCCCTTGTCGGCGATCTCCAGCGCCTGGCGGGCATTCTGCTCGACCATCAGGATCGAGATGCCGGTCCGCGCGACCTCGATGATCCGGTCGAACAGCTCGTCCATCACGATCGGCGAAACCCCCGCCGTCGGCTCGTCGAGCATCAGCACCCTCGGCTCGGTCATCAGCGCCCGCCCGACCGCCACCTGCTGGCGCTGCCCGCCCGACAGCTCGCCCGCCGCCTGCCGCCGCTTGTCGCGCAGGATGGGAAACAGGTCGAACACCTGCTCGAGCGTCACCCGGAAATCGTCCCGCCGCAGGAAGGCCCCCATCTCGAGGTTCTCCTCCACGCTCATCGAGGGAAAGATGTTGCCCGTCTGCGGCACGAAGGCCATGCCCTTGGCGACCCGCGCCTGCGGGCTGAGCGCGGTGATATCCTCGCCCGCCAGCCGCACCTGCCCGCCGCGCAACCGCAGCATGCCGAACACCGCCTTCATCGCCGTCGACTTGCCCGCCCCGTTGGGCCCGACGATCACCGCGATCTGTCCCTGCTCGACCGCGATGGTGCAGTCATGCAGGATGTCGGCGGCGCCATACCCGCCCCGCATCGCCTCGCCGATCAGGAACGGCTCAGCCATGCCGCGCCCCGGCTTCATCGTTCGGCAAATACTCCGGGGTCCGGGGCAGCGCCCCGGGGGCCGGCCACGGCGCCGCGACCTCAGCCATGGGCATGTTCCGCCTTCACCTTGTTCTTCAGCCCGGTTCCGAGATAGGCCTCGATCACCGCCTCGTTCTCCATGATATGCGCCGCCGTCCCCTCGGCCAGCACGCGCCCCTCGGCCATCACGATCACCGGATCGCAGAGCCGGCCGATGAAATCCATGTCGTGCTCGATCACGCAGAACGTGTAACCGCGTTCCTTGTTCAGCCGGACGATGGCATCGGCGATCGTGTTCAGCAGCGTGCGGTTCACGCCCGCGCCGACCTCGTCGAGGAAGACGACCTTGGCATCGACCATCATCGTGCGGCCGAGTTCCAGCAGCTTCTTCTGCCCGCCCGAGATGTTGGCCGCCTTCTCCTCGGCCAGATGGCTGATGGTCAGGAATTCGAGCACCTCGTCGGCGCGCCGCGCCAGCGCCCGCTCCTCGGCCGCGACGGCGCCGCGGCGGAACCAGGCGTTCCACAGGCTCTCGCCGGCCTGTCCGCCCGGCACCATCATCAGGTTCTCGCGGCAACTCATCGAGCCGAATTCATGCGCGATCTGGAACGTCCGCAGCAGACCCTTGTGGAACAATTCGTGCGGCGTCAGCCCCGTGATGTCCTCGCCGTCCATCACCACCCGGCCCGAGGTCGGCACATGGCGCCCGGCGATGCAGTTGAAGAGCGTCGTCTTGCCCGCCCCGTTCGGTCCGATCAGCCCGGTGATGCTGCCGGTCTCGATGCGGATCGAGGCGCCGTCCACGGCGCGGAACCCGCCGAAATGCTTGTGCAGATCCTCGACGACGATCATGCATGTCCCCTGTGCGGCCGCGCGTTGCGGGCAAGGCTGGCCCCGCCGGCGGCTCTCGTGGTTGCGCAAGGGCAACCCGGCCGTCGGCCGGGCCGCCCCGCTCTGCATCGCCGCCGTTCAGCGGAACCGGATCGTCTCGTACTTGCCGCCCCGGACCTCGAACTCGCGGTAGCGCCCGCCTGCCTCGCCCGGCCCGATCAGCTCGACCGAGGATGCGCCCTCATAGTCGATATCCTGCCCCGCCGCGATCAGCTCCAGCGCCTTGGCCAGCTCGCCGGGAAAGATCTTCTCGCCCGGTGCGTTGGCGACGTCGAGCACGTGATCCTTGTAGACCCGCGGATCGGTCGTGCCCGCCTTGGCCATGGCGAGCATGAGCAGCGCGGCGGCATCGTAGCTTTCCATCGAATAGGGCGAGGTGGCATCGAACCCGGCCGCCTTGGCGATCTCGATCATGATGTCCGCACCCGCGCCGTCCGACTGCGCGACCTGCCCGAACGAGCCGTCGAGCGCCGGGCCGATGGCCAGCGGCAGGTTGTCGCCGACCATGCCGCCCGGCAGGCCGAAGGTGTCATAGGCCCCCGAGTCGAGCGAGGCCTGGATGATCCCCCGGCCGCCCTGGTCGAGATAGCCCGCCACCACCAGAAGATCGCCGCCGGCCGCCGCCAGCGCGCCGACCTCGGCCGAATAGTCGGCCTTGCCGTCCTCGTGGCTGATGTTGATCGTCACGGTGCCGCCCTTGGCGATGAAGGCATTGGCGATCGCATCCGACAGGCCCTTGCCGTAGTCGTTGTTGGTATAGGTCAGCGCGATCGACTTGATGCCGCGTTCCATCAGGATCTCGGCCATCACCTCGCCCTCGCGCGCATCGGACGGCGCGGTGCGGAAGAACAGGCCGTCGTCCTCGGCCGTGGTCAGGCCCGGCGAGGTGGCGGAGGGCGAGATCATCACCATCCCGTTGGGGCGCGCGACGTTCTGGAGCACGGCGCCGGTGACCCCGGAACAGTCGCCGCCGATGATCCCCGCGACGCGGTCCGAGGTCACGAGGCGCTCGGCCGAGGCCACGGCAACAGCGCTGTCGATGCAGCCGGTGTCGGCGCGGACGGGGACGAATGTCCAGCCGTTCGGCGCCTTGCCCGAGGCATTGACCTCGGCCATCGCCAGTTCGGCCGCCGCCGCCATCGGGCCGGTCAGGGATTCGATGGGGCCGGTAAACCCGATCAGGATCCCCAGCTTCACGTCTTCGGCCGAGGCCGCGGCACCTGCAAAGGCGAACGCGGCCGTGGAGGCCAGAAGCAGTTTCTTCATGTTGTTGCTCCCATGTTGGATTTTTCGATCCTGAGCCAGCCTAGAGTGCGGATGCGCGGATGAAAAGCACCCAGCGCGCGGGGTTGTGAACGATTTCGTGCCGCCGAAGGGTCGAAACCGGCGCCGCAAGGCCCGATGTCCATCTCGTTGGGCCGAAACACAACCGGAGCGCGCATGCATCGCCGATCCTTCCTCGCCGCCGCAGCCGCCGCGACGATCGCGGCCCCCGCGCTTGCCCGCCGCGCCGTCGCACAGGCCGCGCCGGTCATCCGCCTCGTCGCCGGCGATCTCGACGAGCCCTGGGGCATCGCCTTCGTCCCCGGCGGCGGGGCGCTGGTGACCGATCGCGGCGGCAGTCTGCTGCGGCTCGGGGCGGACGGGTCGCGCGCGGCCGTGTCCGGCGCGCCGCCGGTCGAGGTGGCGGGGCAGGGCGGCCTGCTCGACGTCATGGTGCCGCGCGACTTCGCTCGCAGCCGGGCGGTGTTCCTGACCTTCTCCAAGCGGCAGGGCAATGGCGCCGGCACCGCGCTTGCGGCGGCGCGCCTTGCGTCCGACGGGCGCAGCCTGACCGACCTGCGGGTGATCTTCGAGGCCGCGCCGGGCGGGCGCGGGGGGCGCCATTTCGGCAGCCGCGTGGTCGAACTGCCCGACGGCACGCTGGCGATGACCATCGGCGACCGCGGCAACGACGCGCTCGCGCAGGATCTGTCGCGCCACGAGGGCACGGTGGTGCGGCTGAACCGCGACGGTTCGGTGCCCGCCGACAACCCGTTCGTCGGGCGAAAGGATGCGCGCCCCGAGATCTGGTCCTGGGGCCACCGCAACCCGCAGGGCGCCGCGCTCGATGCCCGGGGGCGGCTCTGGGTGAGCGAGCACGGCCCGCGCGGCGGCGACGAGGTGAACCTTGTCAGGCGCGGCGCCAACTACGGCTGGCCCAAGGTGACGCATGGCACCGCCTATTCCGGCCTGCCGATCACCAACCTGCGCAGCGCGCCGGGGTATGAAGACCCCGCGCATGTCTGGGTGCCCTCGATCGCGCCATCGGGCCATGCGATCTGCTCGGGCCGCATGTTCCCCGACTGGCGCGGGCATCACCTGATCGGCAGCCTCAAGTTCAACCTGATCGCCCGGCTCGACCCGACAACCCCCGGCCCCGCCGGCTGGGCCGAAACCCGCATCGAGACGCCCGAGACGCGGCGCGTGCGCGACGTGCGCGAGGCGCCGGACGGCGCGATCTGGTTCATCGCCGAGAATGCCGGCGCGATCTTCCGCATGGCGGCGCCCGGCGCGTGACGCCGGCCGGCCCGCGGCGCGGTCACACCGACAGGCGCATCCCCCCGCCCTGCGTGCCGCGTTCGCGGTAGGGGGTGGTGTTGTACTGCGCCCGGTAGCATTTGGAGAAATGCGACGGCGAGGCAAAGCCGCAGGCCAGCGCCACGTTGATCACGCTCATGTCCGTCTGCATCAGCAGGTTGCGCGCCTTCTGCAGCCGCAGCTCCATGTAGTACCGCTTGGGCGAACGGTTCAGATACCGCCGGAACAGCCGTTCGAGCTGCCGCGTGCTCATCCCCACGTCCTCGGCAAGGTCGGCCGGGCTGATCGGTTCCTCGATGTTGGCCTCCATCATCTGGATGACGAGGCCAAGCTTGGGGTGCCGCACCCCGATCCGCGTCGGGATCGACAGCCGCTGGCTGTCGCGGTCGGTGCGGATCGCGGAATGGATGAGCTGGTCGGCCACCGCGCCGGCCAGATCCTCGCCATGATCGGCCGCGATGACCTTGAGCATCAGGTCGATCGAGGCCGTGCCCCCGGCCGTGGTCCAGCGGTTGCCGTCGATGACAAAGACCGACTTGGTCAGCGTCACCGCCTCGAACGCCTCGGAAAAACCGTCCTGGTTCTCCCAGTGGATCGTCGCGCGCTTGCCGTCGAGCAGGCCGGCCTTGGCCATCGCCCAGGCCCCGGTGCACAGCCCCGCCACCGTCACCCCCCGCCGCGCCTCGCGCCGCAGCCAGTTGAGAATGCCCCGTGTCGTCGCCTCGCGCACGTCGATCCCGCCGCAGACGACGAGCACATCGTCCCGCTCGATCTCTTCGAGGCCGAAGTCGAGGCGGAAGGCGATGCCGCCCGAACAGACCGCCTCGACCCCGCTCTCGCCGGCAAGCGCCCAGGCATAAAGCGGGCGCCCCGCCAGCCGGTTGGCGATGCGCAGCGGTTCCACCGCACTGGCGAAGGGCAGGAGCGTGAAGCGGTCGAGCAGCAGGAACACGAACCGCCGCGCCGCCGGACCCTCGCGGCGGATATCGGCGTGCAGCGGCGCGGGGCGCGGCATTTGCGACAACTCCATGTCGGTTGCGTCATCCATACAGCGAACCGGCCCGCCCGCAAGGCCGTGTTTGCACCGGCGCGGCCCGGCCGGTATAGACGGCGCAACCGACGACGGAGGGCACCCATGACCGGCAACAGCAAGACCGCAGCGCAGGCCTGGACGCGCGCCGGATGGCGCGACCGGCCCCGCGTTCAAATGCCCGACTGGCCCGATGCCGAAGCCCTCGCCGCCGTCGAGGCGCAACTGTCCAAATACCCGCCGCTTGTCTTCGCCGGCGAGACGCGCCGCCTCAAGGCGCATCTGGCGGCGGCGGCCGAGGGGCGGGCCTTCCTGCTGCAGGGCGGCGATTGCGCGGAAAGCTTCGCCGAATTCTCGGCCGACACGATCCGCGACACGTTCCGCGTCATGCTCCAGATGGCCGTGGTGCTGACCTGGGGCGCCAAGGTGCCGGTCATCAAGGTCGGCCGCATGGCCGGGCAATTCGCCAAGCCGCGCTCGGCCCCGACCGAGGTCGTCGGCGGCGTGACGCTGCCCTCCTACCGCGGCGACATCATCCACGGCTTCGAGCCCACGCCCGAGGCGCGCCGCCCCGACCCGGCCCGGATGCTCACCGCCTATACCCAGGCGGCGGCGACGCTGAACCTTTTGCGCGCGTTTTCCACGGGCGGTTATGCCGATATCCACCGCGTGCATGCCTGGACGCTCGGCTTTGCCGAACAGGACAAGGCCGACCGCTATCGCGCCGTGTCCGAACACATCGCCGAGGCGCTCGATTTCATGACCGCCGCCGGCGTGAACGCCGATACCGCTCATACGCTCGGCACGGTGGAGTTCTACACCAGCCACGAGGCGCTGCTGCTCGAATACGAAGAGGCGCTCGCCCGGGTGGACAGCACGACGGGCCTGCCGGTCGCGGGCTCGGGCCACATGCTCTGGATCGGCGACCGCACGCGCCAGCCGGACGGTGCGCATGTGGAATTCGCCCGCGGCGTGCAGAACCCGATCGGCCTGAAATGCGGCCCGACGTTGACCGGCGACGACCTTCGCCGGCTGATCGACCGGCTCAACCCGGCGAACGAACCGGGGCGGCTGACGCTGATCGCCCGCTTCGGCGCGGGCAGCGTCGGCGACCACCTGCCGCGGCTGATCCGCACGGTTCAGGATCACGGGGCGCATGTGCTGTGGTCCTGCGACCCGATGCATGGCAACACGATCAAGTCAGCCTCGGGCTACAAGACGCGTCCCTTCGATTCGGTCCTGCGCGAGGTGCGCGAATTCTTTGCCGTCCATGCCGCCGAGGGCACGGTGCCGGGCGGCGTGCATTTCGAGATGACCGGACAGGACGTCACCGAATGCACCGGCGGGCTGCGCGCGGTGACGGACGAGGATCTTTCGAGCCGCTACCACACCGCCTGCGATCCGCGGCTGAACGCGAGCCAGTCGCTGGAACTCGCGTTCCTCGTCGCCGAAGAGCTTTCGGCCCAGCGTCGCCGCGCGCGGATGGCCGCGGCAGGCTGAGGGTCGCGGCATTCGCCCGCCCGGCTGCCGCGCCGCCGCCCGGCGCGGGGCATTCGGTCGCCGCCGTCAATCGCTGTCGGGCCGGACGAGCCGCAGATAGGGCACCTCCGTTCGTCTCGCCTGCGCCGCCCCGGGTGCCGCATCGCCCGCCGCTGCGCGTCCGGCCTCTGCCCCCGATCGGCGGGCAGCGAACGGCTGCCAGTCGGCGCCCGGCTCGGCAAATCCCGCCGCCTCCGGCGCCCCGGCCGCTACCCCGCCGGCACCCGGTGCCGGCCCAGCCGAGGCCGGCCCGCCGACGGGCTTGTGCAGCGCCCGCGCCAGAACGAACCGACGCGGCGCCCGGCCCGCCCTCCCGTCCAGCACCATCACCCCGATGGCCCGGTCCACCAGCCCCGATCGGCCGATCAGCGGCAGCAGCAGCAGCCGCCCGGCCAATGCGGGCCGGCCGATCCCACGCTCGCCCTCGAGCAGAAGATCCCCGCGCGCCGGGCCTGAAAAGACCGCCTCGATCGCCGCCCCGACGGCCTCGCGCGCATCGGGCGCGATCAAGGCGCTGACCGGCATGCCGCGCAGATCCATCCCCATCAGATCCACCAGCGCCATCCCCGCGAGCCGGATCCGCGCGATGCAGGGCGCGATCCGCTCGATCAGCACCGTCCGGTCGAGAAGGCCGGCGATCCCGCGCGGCTCGATCGCCGAGCGGGGCGGGATCGCGCCGCCGACCCGCAGCGCCGCCCAATAGGCCTCGAGCTGGGCGAATTCCGGCGGGATCACGGCCGCAGCCCTGCGCATCGGGACGATCCCGCCAGCCCAGCCCCCAGTCCACCCCCGAGACGCAGGCGGCCGGTGAAGCGGGAATCCGCCCCGCCCGCCAAGCTGACACCCGCCGATCTCCGCACCATCATCCGACCATCCGCTTCCCGACCGCAAGCCACCAGACCATCCGTCGCCCTGCACCGCCCCGCCTCCGTCGCCCGCCGGCGCCCGCGTCCCCCGGTCGCCCGGGTGGTTAACGCTAGCGCAGGAAACATTACCGCGCCGTAAACCTACACCACGGCAGACCGCGGCGGATGCGGAATCTGAACAGTTGGTGAATCGCGACGGGCTCCCTTCAGGCTGGCTCAAATATCCCCGCCGGAGGCGCAGGCCGCCTTCCCGCGATCCCGCTGGGCAAGAGCGCGCTTGCGCGCACGCCGCCGCAACGGCGGGGCAAGGGTTCCCCCCGCCCGCCCGATGTGCATAACTCGCGCCGCAACGACACGGATCCGCCATGGCCAGACCGCTCGCCTCGATGACCGCCTTCGCCAGCCGCCGCGGCAGCGGCGCGGGGGTGCTGGCCGGGCTGTCGTGGTCTTGGGACCTGCGCTCGGTCAACGGCCGCGGATATGAGCCGCGGCTGCGCCTGCCCGACGGGATCGACGGGCTCGAGCAGGCGCTTCGCGCGGCGCTCGGCGCGCGCATCGTGCGCGGCTCGGTCACGCTCGTGCTCAAGCTGGCGCGCGACGGCGGTGTGACGGCGCTTCGCGTCAACGAGGCGGGCCTCGCCGCCGCCCTCGCTGCCTTGCGCAGCGTCGCCGATGCGGCGGCCGCGGCGGATGTCGCGGTCGCACCGCCGAGTGCCGCCGAGGTGCTCGGCCTGCGCGGCGTGACCGAAGCCGGCCCGGCCGAGGCCGGGGGGGCGGCAACCGGCGGCGCCGATGTCGATCCGGCGGCCCTGCTGACTGCGCTGACGGCCGACTTCGCCGCTCTGCTCGATGAATTCGACGCGATGCGGCGGGGCGAAGGCATGACGCTCTGCATGCTGATCGCCGGCCATCTCGAGCGGATAGAAGGCCTGACGGCCGAGGCGCGGGTCGCCGCCGCCGCCCGCGAAGGGCGCTGGCGCGACCAGCAGGCCGCAGCCATGGCGCGGCTGCTGGCCGAGACGCCGGCCGATCCGGCAAGGCTGGCAATGGAACTGGCCCTGCTCGTGAGCCGCGCCGACGTGACCGAGGAAATCGACCGCCTGACCGCCCATGTCGCCGCCGCCCGCGCCCTGCTGGCCGAAGGCGGCGCCGTCGGGCGGCGGCTCGATTTCCTGACCCAGGAATTCCTGCGCGAGGCCAATACGCTCTGCGCCAAGGCTCAGGCGCTCGACCTGACGCGCCTCGGCCTCGATCTGAAGGCAGTGATCGAGCAATTGCGCGAACAGGTGCAGAACCTCGAATGACGACGCGGCGCGGGCTCCTCCTGATCCTGTCCTCGCCCTCGGGGGCGGGCAAATCCTCGCTCGCGCGCCGCCTGGTCGCCTGGGATCCGGCGATCCGGTTCTCGATCTCGGCCACGACACGCCCGCCGCGCCCCGGCGAGGTGGACGGACGGGAGTATCATTTCCGCAGCCGCGCCGACTTCGCGGCGATGATCGCCGAGGGCGCGATGCTGGAGCATGCCGAGGTCTTCGGCAACCTCTACGGCAGTCCCCGCGCGCCGGTCGAGGCTGCCTTGGCCGAGGGGCGCGACACGCTCTTCGACATCGACTGGCAGGGCGGCCAACAGATCCGCCAGGCGATGCGCGACGACACGGTCAGCGTCTTTGTCCTGCCGCCGTCGATCGCGGCGCTCGAGGCCCGCCTGACCGGGCGCGGCCAGGACAGCCCAGCCGTCATCGCCAGCCGCATGGCCAAGGCGCAGGACGAGATCAGCCACTGGGCGGAATATGACTATGTCCTCGTCAATCGCGATCTCGATGCCTGCACCGCGGACCTTATCGCCATCGTCACCGCCGAACGCCTGCGGCGCACGCGCCAGCCGGGCCTCTCGGCCTTCGTGCGCGCCCTCAATGCCGAGGTCGCGGCCAGAACCGGAGAGATGCCATGATTCACGCCCTCGGAGACGTCGTCCCCGCGATCGACCCGGATGCCTGGGTCGCGCCGGATGCACGCGTGATCGGCAACGTCCATCTCGGCTCCGGCGCCTCGGTCTGGTTTGGCGCCGTGATCCGGGGCGACAACGAACCCATTCGCATCGGTGCCCGGTCCAACGTGCAGGAAGCCTGCGTGCTCCATACCGATATCGGCTTTCCGCTGACGATCGGGGCGGATTGCACCATCGGCCACCGCGCGATGCTGCATGGCTGCACGATCGAGGACGGCGCGCTGGTCGGCATGGGCGCCACGATCCTGAACGGTGCGCGGATCGGACGCGGCTGCCTGATCGGCGCCTGCGCGCTGGTCACGGAAGGCAAGGTGATCCCCGCGGGATCGCTCGTCATGGGCGCGCCGGGGCGCGTGGTGCGCATGCTCGACGATGCCGAGCGGGCGCGACTGCTCGGCTCGGCGGCATGGTATGTCGCGAATGCGCAGCGGCACCGGACCGGTTTGCGGGCACTTTGAGCGAAGCCGAAGAATGTTCGCAGAACATTCTTCTCTTTCCGCCGGATCGGCGCGCTTCCGAAAGACTTTCGTACGAAAGTCTTTCGGCCGGTCCTGCCGCAGCGCGACCCCGCCGCACGATGCATCCTGCCCCTTGCGCCGCGCCGCGCCGCATGCGACCGCTGCGGTCCGATCCGGCCGTGCAGCCGTGCCGGCCGAACGTCACGATCCCTGACCGCCGAGGCCCCATGACCGACACGCCCCATTCCCTTGTTCGCCGCATGGCCTTTGCCGCTGGCCGGTCTCGCCCCGTTGCGTCGCCCATCGTGCCGTCGGTGGTCTGGGCGGCCGAGTCGCCCGAAGATCTCGACCGGCTCTATGCCGAACCGGGCACGGGCTACACATACGGCCGCGAAGGGGCGCCCAATGCCGATGCGCTTGCGGCACGCATCGACGCGCTGGAAGGGACGACGGGCGGGATCGTCACCGGATCGGGGATGGCGGCGGTCACGGCGGCGCTGCTGGGGTGCCTGAAAGCGGGCGATCACGTCCTGGGGGGGGATCAGCTCTATGGCCGTTCGCTGCGTCTGATGGCCGAGACGCTGCCCGCCCTTGGCATCGCCACCAGCCTCGCCGACCCGACCGACGCCGCCGCCTTCGGCGCCGCGCTGCGGCCCGAAACGCGCGCGATCCTGATCGAGACGGTCTCGAACCCGACGCTGCGCATCGCCGATCTGCAGGGGATCGCGTCGCTGGCGCAGGCGCGGGGGATCGTGCTGATCGTCGATGCGACGTTCAGCACGCCCCGGGCGATCCGCAGCTTCGAGCACGGGGCGGATATCGTCGTCCACTCGGTCACCAAGCTGCTGGCGGGGCATTCGGACGTCACGCTCGGCTATCTGGCGGTGCGTGATCCCGCGCTGCGGGCCCGCACGCGCACGCTCGCCGTGACGATGGGCCTGACGCCGAGCCCCTTCGACTGCTGGCTGGCCGAGCGGGGCCTTGCCACATTCGCGCTCCGCTACGACCGGGCCGAGGCGAACGCGGCAGCGCTCGCGGATCATATCGCCGCGCAACCGGGTGTGGCGCGCGTGCTCTACCCGGCGCGGCCGGATCACCCCGACCACAACCGCGCCGCGGCGCTGCTGGGTGCGCGGGGGGGCAACATGCTCGCCTTCGTGCTCGAGGGGGGCAGGGCGGCGGCCAATGCGCTTACCGCGGCGATGCCCGATGTCGCCTTCGCCCCGACACTCGGAGATGTCGGCACCACGCTGTCGCATCCGCCGACCTCGTCGCATCGCGCGCTCTCGCCCGGCGCGCGCGATGCGCTCGGCATCACCGAGGGGTTCTTTCGCGTCTCGGTCGGGATCGAGGATCTGGCGCTCCTGCGGGACGATTTCGCCCGCGGCATCGCCGCAGCGGCGGCCGTCAGCTAGGCCGCAGGACCATCCGCAGGCTGCGCCCGCCGTTCGCCGCCTCGAGTTCGCGCAGCACGACCTCGGGTGCCGGCAACGGCTGCGTGATGCAGCACAGCCGGCCGCGATAGCCGATCGTGACGAGCCGCTCGACCACCTGAAGCGCATCGAACCCTTCGCCGAACAGCGGGAACAGCACCAGATCGGGCATCACGCGCGCGATCAGCCGCGCATCGACAAGCGCGAACCGCGTGACGACGACCGACCATCCCGGCGCCTCGGCCGCCACGAGGGCCGGCGCGTTGCGCAGATCGACCGCAAGCGCGGTGCCGGTTGGCGGCATGCCCGCCATCACCTTGCCTCCGATCGGCATGGGGCCCAGTTCCTTGCCCGGACAAAGGTCTGCATCCTGCCCTGCCTGCCCGTCTGTTCCCCACCTGCAGCGGATCGTAAACAACCTGAGCGCGCAAGGCAACGGCCCGGTTCGCCCGATGCCCCCCTTGCCGGCGGCACGCCGGCAAAGCATCGTCGCGCCGCAGCCAGCGCCCGAGCAGAATGCGGAGCACGCCATGATCGCAGCCCTTCTTGCCGGCATCCCGATGCCGGTCGTCATCGTCGGCCCCGACGCGCGGATCCTGCGCGCCAATCCGCCGGCGCTGGCGCTGCTGGGCGAGGGAATCGAGACGCGGCATTACATGACCGCGATCCGCCAGCCCGACGTGGTCGGCCTGATCGACCGCGTCCTTGCCGGGGGCGAGGGCGGGCAGGCGCGCCATGTCGTCACCGGCCCGTCGCGCGACACGGTCTATCGCGTTCTCGTTTCGCCGCTGGCCGGCGAGGGGGCGAGCCTTGCGTTCGAGGATATCACCGATATCGAACTCAGCTCGGAGATCCGGCGCGATTTCGTCGCCAATGTCAGCCACGAGCTGCGCACGCCGCTGACGGCGCTTCTGGGCTTCATCGAGACGCTCAAGGGCGCCGCGCGCGACGATGCCGGCGCGCGCACCCGGTTCCTGACCATCATGGAACGCGAGGCTGCGCGGATGAACCGCCTGGTCGGCGATCTTCTGTCGCTCAGCCGCGTCGAGGCCGAGGAACGGGTGCGCCCCTCCGAACGGGTGGATATCGCGGGGCTGGTCGGCACGGTCGCAGCCACGCTGCGGGGCATGGCGAGCGAGGCGGGGGTGACGATCACCGTCGAGGGGCCGGGCCAGCCGCTCGAAATTCCGGCCGATCCCGACCAGTTGACGCAGGTTCTTCACAACCTGATCGAAAATGCGGTGAAATACGGCGCCTCGGGCAAGCATGTGACGGTGCAGATTCTGCGCGAGGCGCATGTGCCCGCGCTGCGCGGCCCCGGCGTGACGGTCGCGGTGATCGACCGCGGCGAGGGGATCGATCCTTTGCACCTGCCGCGGCTCACCGAGCGGTTCTACCGGGTGGACAACCACCGGTCGCGGGAAAAGGGCGGCACGGGGCTCGGGCTGGCGATCGTCAAGCATATCGTCAACCGGCATCGCGGCCGGCTCAAGATCGAGAGCACCAAGGGCGAAGGCAGCCGGTTCTCGATCACGCTGCCGCTGAACTGACAGAGCGGCTGTGTCTCAGTGACGCAGGGTCATGCGGCTTTGCCGCCGTGATCGACCGCGTTGCTGCCGGGCACATTTGCGCCGAGCCGGGCCCTGGCCATGTCACATCCTGCGGATTGCCTTGCCGCGTCAGGGGCAACGGCGGCGGGATGGCCGCAAGCGGGTCGGGGGCGAGGGGCGGAGCACCCGGAGCGGTGCCATCAAGAATACGCATAAGCGGAATTATGTAAAATGAAGCTGCGGCGCCCGGTCACTTCCGCCTGCGACCGCAAGCCGCTATAGCTCGCGGCCATTCAACGCACACTGCTGCACACAGGATGCACAGCCGGAGGACACCATGCCCGTCAAAGTCGCCATCAACGGATTCGGCCGCATCGGCCGCAACATCCTGCGCGCCATCGTCGAATCGGGGCGCAGCGATATCGAGGTCGTGGCGATCAACGATCTGGGTCCGGTCGAGACCAATGCCCATCTTCTGCGCTTCGACAGCGTGCATGGCCGCTTCCCCGCGACCGTCACCACCGGCGACGACTGGATCGACGTCGGCTGCGGCCCGATCAAGGTCACCGCGCTGCGCGACCCGCGCGAGCTGCCCTGGGACGGCGTGCACATCGCGCTCGAATGCACGGGCATCTTCACGGCGCGCGACAAGGCCGCGCTGCATCTCGAAAACGGCGCCCAGCGGGTTCTGGTCTCGGCGCCGGCAGATGGCGCGGACAAGACGGTCGTGTTCGGCGTGAACCACGAAACGCTCCATCCGACCGATCTCGTGGTGTCCAATGCATCCTGCACGACCAACTGCCTGTCGCCGGTGGCCAAGGTGCTGAACGATGCGATCGGGATCACCCGCGGCTTCATGACGACGATCCACAGCTACACGGGCGACCAGCCGACGCTCGACACGATGCACAAGGATCTCTACCGCGCCCGCGCCGCAGCGCTGAGCATGATCCCGACCTCGACCGGGGCAGCCAAGGCGGTCGGCCTCGTTCTACCCGAACTCAAGGGCAAGCTCGACGGCGTTGCGATCCGGGTGCCGACGCCGAATGTCTCGGTCGTCGATCTGGTGTTCGAGGCGGCGCGCGACACGACCGCCGCCGAGATCAACGATGCGATCCGTGCTGCGGCGGACGGGCCGCTCAAGGGCATCCTCGGCTATACCGACGCGCCGAACGTGTCGGCGGACTTCAACCACGATCCGCATTCCTCGATCTTCCACATGGACCAGACCAAGGTGATGGACGGGCGGATGGTGCGCGTCCTCGCCTGGTATGACAACGAATGGGGCTTTTCCAACCGGATGGCCGATACCGCCGTTGCGATGGGCAGGCTCATCTGACCTGTGCGGGCGCGCCTGCAAGGCCCTGCCAGAGCGTTGATACGGGCGGTCTTTCGTGACTTCTCGGGGGCGGTCCCGCGCGCAGGGCCGCCCCCTTGCATTGCGCCCCCGGTTCCGACACATTCGTCATTACGAATGTCAGGGGAGGTCAGGCGATGCAGATCACGCGGCGGATGGTGCTGGCCGGCGGGCTGGCGGCGGGCGCCCTGCCCCGGCCGATGCTGGCCACGACCATGACGGCGGACGGCCTGCGGATCGACACGCTGTCGGACGGGTTCCTGACGCTGCCGGGCGATTTCATCCTCGGCGGGATGCCGCAGGACGAACTGTCCGCGATCATGGCCCGCCACGGGCTCGCCGACCAGCGCACGACGATCACGCCGCCCTGCAATGTCACGCTGATGCGCGACGGCACGAACACCGTGCTGTTCGACGCCGGCGCGGGGGCGGATTTCATGCCGACCGCCGGCCGGCTGGCCGACGCGCTCGCCGCGATCGACCTCGCGCCCGAGGCGGTCACGCATGTCGTCTTTACCCACGGCCATCCCGATCACCTCTGGGGCGTGCTGGACGATTTCGACGAACCGGTGTTTCCCGAGGCGGTCCACATGATGGGCGCGGAAGAATACGCCTATTGGACCGATCCGGCGACGATCGAGACCATCGGCCTGCCGCGGCAGGCCTTTGCCGCCGGCGCCGCCCGGCGGCTTGCGGCGCTGGAGGTCGAGACCTTCGGCGACGGCGACAGCCCCGTGCCGGGCGTCACGGCTGTGGCGACGCCCGGTCATTCGCCCGGTCACATGGCGTTCCGCCTCGCCGGGGCGATGATCGTGGGCGATGCGATCGGCAACCACCATGTCGCCTTCGACCGGCCGGACTGGCCCTCGGGGTCGGACCAGGACGGCGCGACGGCCGCCGCCACGCGCCCGGCGCTGCTCGAGGCGATCGCGACCGAGGGCCTGCGGATCGTCGGTTTTCACCTGCCAGGCGGCGGCATCGGGCGGGTGGAGCCGGGGACAGACGGCGCGCGCTGGCAGTTTGTCCCCGAGGGCGCGTGATGCGCGCGCTGGCCCTGCTCGCGCTTCTGGCGCTGCCGGCGGCGGCATCCGAGGACATACCGGACAAGTATCCGCAATCGGTGCTCTACAACAAGCCGGTCGAGGTCATCCCGCATGTCTGGACCGCGATCGGCGCGACCGCGCCGCCGACCTACGAGAATGCGGGGCACAACAACAACTTGTCCTTCCTCGTGACCGGCGACGGGGTGATCGTCGTCAATTCCGGCGCCTCGTTCCGGCTGGCCGAGGCGCTGCACGCCGAGATCCGCCGCCGCACCGACCAGCCCGTGCGCCTTGTCATCGTCGAGAACGGGCAGGGTCATGCGATGCTCGGCAACGGCTACTGGGCGGCGCAGGGCGTGCCGATCCTCGCGCATGAGGATGCGGTCGAGGAATTCGCCCGCCACGGCGGCGAGGATCTGGCCGCGCTGCAGCGCTATGCCCGCGAGAATGCCGAGGGCACCGAGGTCGTGATGCCGTCGGAAACCTTCATCGACCGGCGCGAGATCGTGATGGGCGAGATGCGCGTGGTGGTCCTGCACCTCGGGCCCGCGCACAGCCCCGGCGACACGCAGGTCTGGCTGCCCGACCTCGGGTTCATGATCGCCGGCGACATCGCGTTCCACGAACGCCTGCCGCCGATCTTCGCCGATACCTGCACGGCCTGCTGGATCGAGACCTGGGAGAGCGCGTTCGAGCCGCTGGCGCCGACCTGGATCATCCCCGGCCACGGCCATCCGACGAACCTTGCGCAGGTGCGGCGCTATACCCGCGATTACCTCGTCTACCTGCGCGAACAGATCGCCGCGCATCTCGAGGCTGGCGGCGATCTCGCCGGGGCCTATTATGTCGACCAGTCGCCCTATGCGCACCTCGACACCTTCGGCGAGCTTGCGACGCGCAACGCCGGTCAGGTGTTCACCGAGATGGAGTTCGAGTGATGGCCGCCACACCCCCCGTCTGCGATTTCGGCTGGAAAGCCCCCGCCTTCACCCTGCCCGCGACCGACGGGCGGACCTACAGCCTCGCCGACGTATCCGGTCCGAAGGGCACGCTGGTGATGTTCATCTGCAACCACTGTCCCTATGTGCAGGCGGTGATGGACCGGATCGTGCGCGATGCGCGCGATCTGATGCCGCTGGGGATCGGGGTCGCTGCGATCTCGTCCAACGATGCCGAGGCCTATCCGCAGGACGGGTTCGAGGCGATGCGGGCCGAGGCGGAGAGATGGGGCTTTCCCTTCCCCTATCTCTACGACGAATCGCAGGACGTCGCGCGCGCCTGGGGCGCGGCTTGCACGCCGGATTTCTTCGGCCTTGATGCCGGCGGCGGGTTGCAGTATCGCGGGCGGCTCGACGCCTCGGGCCGCAATCCGGGCCCGCCGGACGCCCGGCGCGAGCTTTTCGAGGCGATGCGCATGATCGCCCAGACCGGGGCGGGCCCGCGCGATCAGGTGGCCTCCATGGGCTGCTCCATCAAGTGGAGGGCGGCCTGAACCTGTCCGTCCCGGACCGCGGCGCGCCGGCTGCATGAGGGGCCGGACCGCGGGAGAACACATTCAAGACTTGTAATATGTAGTGCGAGGCGTATATACCCGCGGCAACCAGCCAGCCCAAGGCCGCCCCATGCCCTCGCCCCTGCCCCGCCTGCCCGCGATCCCCGCTGCGCTTCGGCGCTATCTGCCCATCCTCGACTGGGGCCGCCACTATGACCGGGCGACCCTGCGCGACGACGCGATCGCAGCGGTGATCGTCACGATCATGCTCATCCCGCAGTCGCTGGCCTATGCGCTGCTTGCGGGCCTGCCGGCAGAGGTGGGCCTTTATGCCTCGATCGCACCGCTCATCCTTTATGCCGTCTTCGGCACGTCGCGCACGCTGGCGGTCGGCCCCGTGGCCGTCGCCTCGCTGATGACGGCGGCGGCGGTGGGGCAGTTCGCGCAGCAGGGCACGCCCGAATACCTCGGCGCGGCCATCGCGCTGGCGGTCATGTCGGGGCTGATGCTGACGGCGATGGGGCTGTTCAGGCTCGGCTTCGTCGCCAATTTCCTGAGCCATCCGGTGATTTCCGGCTTCATCACCGCGGCGGGCCTCATCATCGCGGCCGGGCAGGTGCCGCATATCCTCGGCATTCCGGGCGGCGGGCACAGCCTGCTGGAAATCCTTGGCCGGATCGGCGCGGACCTTGGCGCGATCAACCTCGCGACGCTGATCCTCGGCGTGCCGACGGTCGCCTTCCTGTGGTGGTCGCGCAGCCGGATGAAGGCCTTCCTCAAGGCGCGCGGCCTGAGCGACCTCGCGGCCGGCACCATCGCCCGCACCGGCCCGGTGATCGCCGTCATCGCCACGACGCTCGCCGCATGGGCGCTTTCGCTGCCCCGCGCCGGGGTGGCCATCGTCGGCGACATCCCGGCCGGCCTGCCGATGCCCACGCTGCCGCCGCTCGATCCCGCGCTCTGGGCGCAGATCGCGGTGCCGGCGCTGCTGATCTCGATCGTCGGCTATGTCGAGACGATCTCGGTCGCCCAGACGCTCGCGGCCAAGCGGCGCCAGCGGATCGATCCGGATCAGGAGCTTGTGGCCCTCGGCGCGGCCAATATCGGCTCGGGCCTGTCGGGCGGCTTCCCGGTGACGGGCGGGTTCGCGCGGTCGGTCGTGAACTTCGACGCCGGGGCGCAGACGCCGTCGGCCGGGGCCTATACGGCGGTGCTCATGGCGCTGGCGACGCTGACGCTCACGCCTGCGCTCTATTTCCTGCCCAAGGCGACACTGGCGGCGACGATCATCGTGGCGGTCCTCAGCCTTGTGGATCTCGGGGCGCTGCGTCGCACCTGGAATTATTCCCGCACCGATTTCGCGGCGATGGCGGCGACGATCCTTGTGACGCTGGGCCTCGGGGTGGAACCGGGGATCATGGCGGGGGTCGTGCTGTCGCTTCTCCTCCACCTCTACCGCACCTCGCGGCCGCATGTCGCCATCGTCGGCCAGGTGCCGGGGACCGAGCATTTCCGCAACGTGGACCGGCATGCCGTCATCACCGCACCCGATGTCGTCACGCTCCGGGTGGACGAGAGCCTCTATTTCGCCAACGCCCGCTTCCTCGAGGATACGGTGCTGGCGCAGGTCGCGGCGCGGCCCGAGCTGCGCCATGTCGTGCTGATGTTCTCGGCGGTCAACGAGGTGGACAGCTCGGCGCTCGAAACGCTCGAAGGGCTCAATACCGGGCTGAAGGCCGCCGGCGTCACGCTCCACCTGAGCGAGGTCAAGGGCCCGGTGATGGACCGCCTCAAGCGGGCACATTTCCTCGCGGATCTCACCGGGTCGGTGTTCCTGACGCAATACGATGCGATGCGCAAGCTGGCGCCCGACCTGACCGCCCGCGCCCTCGCCGCCTGCCGCCGCGATACGCAGCGTGCGGCCGAATAGCGGGCGTCCCCCCCCCCGGCCCCGCGCCGCTAGACGACTGCCCGTTCGCGGAAGGGCCGCCCCGCGACGATGCGGTCCACCGACAGGTCCGACAGATCGAGGCTCTGCCAGCCGCCGGTCAGCAGGTGTTCCGCGAGGCCCCGCCCGGCCCCCGGCGCCTGCTGCAGGCCATGCCCGGAAAAGCCGCAGAGCATGTAGAAGTTCGGGCAGGCCGGATGCGGGCCGATTATCGCATTCTGGTCCAGCGCGTTGTAGTCATAGTGCCCGACCCAGTGCCGCACCACCTTGACCGCGTCGAACCCCGGCGCGCGGGCGTAGAGCGCCGGCCAGATCGCATCCTCGAACAGGTGCAGATCCGGCGCCCAGTCGTCCGGGTCGCAGGGACCGTCCTCGGCCGGGACGGTGGCGCAGATCCATTGCCGACCCTCGGGGCGCAGGTAATAGCCCCGATGGTCGATCAGCAGCGGCGCCTCGGGATGCCGGGCATTCGGCGCGTCGATCACGAAGACGGTGCGCTTGCGCGGCGCAACCGGAATGTCGATCCCCGCCATCGCCGCCACCGCCCCCGCCGCCGTCCCGGCCGCATTGACCGCCGCGCCGCAGGCGATCCGTTCGCCCGAGGCCAGCAGGACGGCCGCCACCCTGCCGCGGTCCAGCGCGAGACCGATCACCCGGCCCGTGACGAACACCGCCCCCTGCCGCCGCGCCGCCTGCCGGAACCCGGCCAGAAGGCCCATGTTGTCGAACCACCCCTCGTCCCGTGGCCCGAACGACCCCGCGGCGACATCGTCGAGCACCATCCACGCAAAGCGCCCGGCGATCTCGGCCGGCGTCAGCACCTCGGTCCCTGCGCCGAGCGCACGCTGCATCGCCGCGACCTCGTCCATCACCGCCGCTGCGGCTGGCGTGCCGGCGAGGAACAGATAGCCGTTCTCGCGCAGCCCGAGATTGCCCGCCGCCGGATCGAGCCCGAGTTCCGTCCCGAACCGGCGCAGGAACCCGATCCCGAATCGCGACAGCGCGACATTGACCGCCGTCGTGAACTGCTGCCGGATCGAGGCGACCGACAGCGCGGTGCAGGACCGCGCATGCGTCGGATCAGGCTCCACCACCGTCACGCGCAGCCCCGGCTCAAGCCGCGTCAGCCAATAGGCGACCGAAGCCCCCATGACGCCGCCGCCGATCACCACCACATCGCGCATGCCTTGACCCTCGGTCATGCGCCGATCTCGACAGCGCCGCCCGCGCACCGGTATAGCGAGAGACGGGATGAGGACAACAGGGACCGGGGATCGCGGATGCCGCGCGCCCCGCCGGGGTTTTGGGATCGTGACCGGATTCGGCCTTCTGCAGCGGATCGCCAATACGCAGACCCCGGAGGAGCTCTGGGCGCTGCATCTCGCGACGATGGACGGGTTCGGATTCGACCGTGTCGCCTACGGGTTCACCCGTTACCGCCGCGACGATTCCATCGGCGACATGCAGGATGCGTTCTTCCTGTCCAACCACGACCGCAGCCACCCCGGCTTCGACATGGCGTTCTTCATGCGCACGCCGATGTTCCGCTGGGCCTCGCGCAACACCGGCGCCTGTTCCTGGCGATGGGCCGAGGATCAGCGGGCGGCCGGCGCCCTGACAGCGGACGAGATCGCGGCGATGGATGCGGCGCGGCGCGCAGGCTTTGCCGCCGGCTACACGATCAGCTTTTCCGAACACTCGCCCCGCGCCAAGGGCGCCATGGGACTGACGGCACGGCCGGGGCTGACCCATGCCGATGTCGATGCGATCTGGGCGCAGCATGGCGAAGAAATCCATACCTTCTGCATGGTGATGCACCTGCGCATCACGCATATGCCGTTCCGCATCGCGCGCCGGCCGCTCACCGCGCGCCAGCGCGAGGCGCTCGAATGGGTGGCCGAGGGCAAGACGACGCAGGATACTGCGGTCATCATGGGCGTGACGCCCGCCGCGGTGGAAAAACACCTGCGCCTCGCACGCGAGGCGCTGGATGTGGAAACCACCGCCCATGCCGTCGCCAAGGCGACGATGATGAACCACATCTTCACTGCCCCTGAGACGCATGTCTTTATCGACAGGTAAGGAATCCCGCACTGTTTTGACGCTGCGTCACACGGCAATCTGACCGTGTTCCGTGAGTGACGGCGTTGCGCCGGGTGGGACAGCGGTGGTGCCGATGGATTTCACATCGGGCCCCGCAAGCCGGGAAACCGGTCTGCCGGGTCGTCGGTGGCGCATTCACGTGGCCGCGGCCCGGCATCCTGATGGATCGCCGCCTCATCCCCGAGGGCGGTCCGCCAGACGGACGGTGCGGCTTTCCCCGGCCGCACCGTTTCCCGTCCCCATGCCGCAGCGCAGGATGGGCAGCCTCCGCCACGGCCTCCCGCGCGCCCGTCCCCCGGGCGGAGACGCAAGCGGCCGCCGGACAGGCGGCCGCTCGGGTCTTTGGATGGGGTCTGCGGCCTCAGCCGGCCAGCGTCTTGGCCACCTCGGCGGCGAAATCTTCCTTTTCCTTCTCGATCCCCTCGCCGACCGCCATGCGGACATAGCCGGTGATCTCGACCCCGGCCTCCCGCGCGGCCTGCGCCACGGTGATGTCGGGGTTCATCACGAACTTCTGGCCCAGAAGCGTGACCTCCTCGAAGAACTTCGCCATCCGGCCGGGGATGATGTTGTTGTGGATCACCGCTTCGGGCTTGGGCTTGGCGGCGGTCGCGTTCTCTTCCAGCGCCTTTTGCGTCTGCACGCTGCGCTCGCGCTCCACCACCTCGGGATCGAGCGCGGCCTCCGACAGTGCCGCTGGGTTGGTCGCGGCAATATGCATGGCGACCTGCCGGGCAAAGACGGCATTGTCGCCCGTCACGGCGACGAGCACGCCGATCTTGCCCATGCCCTCGGCCGCGGCATTGTGCACATAGCTCGCCACATGCCCGCCCTCGACCGCCGCAAGCCGGCGCAGCGTCATGTTCTCGCCGATGGTGGCGATGGCGGCATTGAGCGCCTCTTCGACCGTGCGTCCGCCGATGTCGGCGGTCTTGAGCGCCTCGACATCCGCAACCCCGAGCGCGGCCTGCGTCACCGCCGCGACGAGCGCCTGGAAATCGCCGTTCTTGGCCACGAAATCGGTTTCCGAATTGACCTCGACCGCGACGCCCTTGCCGCCGGCGACGGCGACGCCCACCAGCCCCTCGGCCGCCACGCGGCCCGCCTTCTTGGCGGCCTTGGCAAGGCCCTTGGTGCGCAGCCAGTCGACGGCCGCGTCCATGTTCCCGTCCGTCTCGGTCAGCGCGCGCTTGGCGTCCATCATGCCGGCGCCGGTCGAATCGCGCAGTTCCTTCACCATCTGGGCGGTGATCGCCATCGGTGTTCTCCTGAGGTTGTCGCAATGGGTTTCGGGCGGGGCTTACCCCCGCCCGGTAACGGTCCGGTAACGGGCCTGCGTCAGGCGTCGAGCGCCTCGGCCTCGGGCGCCTCGAGCTCGCCGATGTCGATGCCGGCGGCCCCCATCTGGGCCGTCATCCCGTCGAGCGCCGCCCGCGCCACCAGATCGCAGTAGAGCGCGATCGCCCGCGCCGCGTCGTCGTTGCCGGGGATCAGATAGCTGATGCCCTTGGGCGAGCAATTGGTATCGACCACGGCCACCACCGGAATGCCGAGCTTGTTGGCCTCGAGCACCGCCAGATCCTCCTTGCCGACATCGATGACGAACAGAAGGTCCGGCACGCTGCCCATGTCGCGGATGCCGCCGAGCGAGGCCTGAAGCTTGGTCTGCTCGCGCTCGAGCTGGAGGCGTTCCTTCTTGGTCAGACCCTCGGCACCCTCGGCCATCAGCTGGTCGATCTGCTTGAGGCGCTGGATCGACAGGCTCACCGTCTTCCAGTTGGTGAGCGTGCCGCCCAGCCAGCGGTGGTTCATGTAGTATTGCGCGCATTTCTCGGCCGCCTCGGCGACGGCCTTCTGCGCCTGCCGCTTGGTGCCGACGAAGAGGATCCGCCCGCCGCGGGCCACCGTATCGCGGATGACCTTGAGGGCGGCGTCGAGCATCGGCACCGTCTGCGTCAGGTCGATGATGTGGATGCCGTTGCGATCGCCGTAGATGTATTCGGCCATCTTGGGGTTCCAGCGTTGCGTCTGGTGCCCGTAATGCACGCCAGCCTCGAGAAGCTGGCGCATGGAGAATTCAGGAAGCGCCATCGTTCGGTCCTTTCCGGTTTGCGCCGCGGCGGGGGTTTCACGGGCCCGAAGGACCGCAACCGGTGGACCGTCCGGGATGTCTCCCCGGATCGACCCGCCCCCGCCTGTGAAGTGCGCGCGCTCTACGCGCTTTGCACCCGCAGCGCAAGGGGGCAGGCCGGAATCCGCTGGCGCCACGGCGCAGGCGCGGGCAAGCATGACGCCGCAGCAGGAAAGGGCCCACCATGACCGACACCCGCACCCGCATCTTGATCGGCGCGCCGGTCGACAGCGGCCAGCGCCGCCCCGGCTGCCTGATGGGCCCGGCCGCCTACCGCGTCGCCGGCATCGCGCAGGCGATCCGCGACCTCGGGCATGGCGTCGAGGACCGGGGCGATCTTGCCATGACGCCGATCCCTGCCGCCTGCCCCAACCCGGCAGTCCACAGCCTGCCCGAGACGCTCGGCTGGACGGCTGCGCTGCGCGCCGCGGCGCGGGATGCGGCGCGCCAGGGGTTTCCGATCTTCATGGGGGGCGATCATTCGCTGTCGCTCGGCACCGTCGCCGGCCTTGCCGAGGCGGCGGGCGACCGGCCGCTGTTCGTCCTCTGGCTCGATGCCCATTCCGACATCCATACGCCGCTGACGACGCAGAGCGGCAACCTGCACGGCACGCCGATCGCCTATATGTCCGGCCTGTCGGGGTTCGAGGCCTTTCCGCCCTTCCCCGCCCCGTTGCCGCCCGAGCGGCTTTGCCTCTACGGTATCCGCTCGGTCGATCCTGACGAACATGCGGCGCTCGCGCGTGCGGGGATCGACGTGACCGACATGCGCGTGCTCGACGAGATGGGCATCGTCGCGCCGCTGCGGGCGTTCCTCGGGCGGGTCGCGGCGGCGGGGGGGCTCCTGCATGTCTCGCTCGACGTGGATTTCCTCGACCCCACCATCGCGCCGGCGGTGGGCACCACCGTGCCGGGCGGCACCACCTTCCGCGAGGCGCATCTGGTGATGGAACTGCTCCACGAAAGCGGCCTTGTCACCTCGCTCGATCTGGTGGAGCTGAACCCGTTCCTCGACGACCGGGGCATGACGGCGCGGCTGATGGTCGATCTCGTGGGCTCGCTGATGGGCCGCAAGGTGTTCGACCGCCCGACCCGCGGGCCGCTGTGACGGCGCGGCCGTCAGACGAAGACGTCGAAGAGATAGACATCCTCCGGCGCAACGCCGGTCAGGATGACGCGGATGCCGGCCTTGCCGCCGACCGACAGCATCGCATCGCCGTTGCCGCGCGCCAGCACCGCGATATCGCTGCGCAGGAACCCCATCCCGCGCAGGTCGAACTGGTCGATCCGAGGCTCGTAATCCGTCACCCGGTCGAGTCCGCCCCGGTCCGCCTCGCCGAACACGAACCGGTCGGGCCCCGCGCCGCCGGTCATCCGGTCATTCCCGGCGCCGCCGTAGAAATAGTCGAAATCCGCGCCGCCGATGAGCGTATCGGCCCCCGCGCCGCCGCGCAGCCGGTTGATCCCCGCAACGCCCCGGATGATGTCGTTGCCCTCGCCGCCGTCGATGTCGTCGGACCCCTCGCCGCCCCAGATCCGGTCGTCGCCCGCGCCGCCGAAGATCGTGTCGAACCCCTCGCCGCCCCAGATCCGGTCCTTGCCCCCCCCGCCGAAGATCGTATCGCTCCAGCCGCCGCCATAGAGCGCATCGGCGCCCTCGCCGCCCTCGATCAGGTCATTGCCGTCGCCGCCCTCGATCAGGTCGTTGCCCGCATCCCCGCGCAGCGTATCGGCCCCGCCGCCGCCGCGGATCGTGTCGCGCCCCGCCCCGCCCCAGATCGCGTCCATGCCCCATTCGCCCTCGCCGTCGCCGATGAGCAGATCGTTGCCCGGCCCGCCGCGGATCGTGTCGTTTCCCCGCCCGCCCTCGATCGTGTCGTGGCCCGATCCGCCGAGGATCGAATCGTCCCCCGCCCTGCCCCGCAGGCTGTCGTTCCCGCCGCCGCCGAGGATCGTGTCGCCATCCGGCCCGCCGAGGATCGTGTCGGCCCCGCCCATACCCTCGAGCCGGTTGGCGCCGCGCACCCCGACGATCGTGTCGTTCGCCCCGGCCGCGCGGACCGCAAAGGCGGCATCGGCAAAGCCCCAGACCCAGCCGGCAAGGTCCGCCGCGCGCCCGTAGAGATGCTCGAGCGCCGCGACATCGAGCGGGCTGAAGCTGCTGTATGGCCCGCCGCTCCAGCCATAGGACATCAGCGTGTTGGCGGTCGTGTTCAGATCGTCCGCCAGCCGCACGTCGCCCTCGAACGGATGCTTGAGGCCGAGCGCATGGCCGATCTCGTGCAGCAGCACCTGGTAGGATCCAGTGCCGGGGTTCAGATCGTCGGACCGGTTGATGACCAGCCGGCCGGCGAAGATGAAGCTGTCGCTGACCTGCGGGTAATTGGCCCAGCCGGCAAAGCTCGCCCCGCTCGAGGCGAAGATGTTCACCATCCCCTCGCCCCCCGTCTCGACGAAGGTCACCCCGAACGCGCCAGAGATCTGCGCGAGCGCTGCGCGCGTGTTGGCCCGCTGCGCATCGGAAAAGGCATCATAGGCCGAGGCGTTGTAGGGGTTGTAATCGGCCAGCGCCGGCAGGTCTGCGCTTTCGACGAAGCTGTATGTCACGAACACCGGCGTGCCGGTCGCGAGCCCGGCGTTCCAGCGCTGCGACGGCCCTGTTGCCAGCAAGGCGGTGTAATCGCGCACGATGACCGGACTTGCCGCATTATCGGCTGCATCCGCGGTGCAGCCGGTGACACCCACGCAGGCAAGTTCATGACAGGCAAAACACATGGCGCTCTCGCATCGATCAATGCCCGACCATAGCCCGACCGCGCGGCAACCGGCAACAGCCCACGATTCCGTGCAGCTTTGTCGCAGCCTGCGATGGTAGCGGCACCATCCTTGCGGCAACCCCTTAACGCGGCGTAACAGTCGGGCGACGCCGGGGGAGGGCATGCCATGGGATACACCGAAGTCTATACGCGCTGGAAAGCCGACCCCGAAGCGTTCTGGATGGAACTGGCGCAGGACATCGACTGGATCCGCCCGCCGTCCAGGGCGCTCTGGGACGATCGTGCGCCGCTCTACGAATGGTATTGCGACGGCCTTGTGAATACCTGCTGGAACGCGGTGGACCGGCATGTCGCCGCCGGCCGGGGCGACCAGGTGGCGATCATCCATGACAGCCCGGTGACCGGCAGCGTCCGCCGCCTGACCTTTGCCGAGCTTCAGGACCGGGTCGCCCGGCTTGCCGGGGCGCTGGCGGCGCGGGGCGTCGGCAAGGGCGACCGCGTGATCCTCTACATGCCCATGGTGCCCGAGGCGCTCGAGGCGATGCTGGCCTGCGCGCGCATCGGCGCGATCCATTCGGTCGTGTTCGGCGGCTTTGCCGCGGCCGAACTTGCCACCCGGATCGACGATGCGCGGCCCAAGGCCATCATCGCGGCATCCTGCGGGATCGAGCCGGGGCGGGTCGTGCATTACAAGCCGCTGCTCGATGGCGCCATCGCAATCGCGGCGCACAAACCCGAATTCTGCGTCATCCTCCAGCGCGAGCAGGAGGTTGCGGCGCTGATCCCGGGGCGCGATCTCGACTGGCACGCCTTCCAGCATGGCGTCGCGCCGGCCGATTGCGTGCCGGTCGAGGGGAACCATCCGGCCTATATCCTCTATACTTCCGGCACGACCGGCCAGCCCAAGGGCGTGGTGCGGCCGACGGGCGGGCATCTCGTGGCGCTGAACTGGACCATGCATGCGATCTATGGCGTGAAGCCCGGCGAGGTATTCTGGGCGGCCTCCGATGTCGGCTGGGTCGTCGGGCACAGCTACATCTGCTATGGCCCGCTGATCCACGGCAACACGACCGTCGTTTTCGAGGGCAAGCCGGTCGGAACGCCCGATGCCGGCACCTTCTGGCGGGTGATCCAGGATCACCGGGTCGCTGCCTTCTTCACCGCCCCGACCGCCTTCCGCGCGATCAAGCGGGACGATCCGGCGGGCGCGCTGGTGGGCAAATATGACCTGTCGTCGCTGCGCACCCTGTTTCTCGCCGGCGAGCGGGCCGACCCCGACACGGTGATCTGGGCGCAGGACAAGCTCAAGGTGCCGGTGGTCGATCACTGGTGGCAGACCGAAACCGGCTGGCCGATCGCCGCCAACCCGGTCGGCCTCGGCGCGCTGCCGATCAAGATCGGCAGCCCTTCGGTGCCGATGCCGGGCTGGGATGTGCAGGTGCTCGACGAGGGCGGCCATCCGGTGCCGCCCGGCACGCTCGGCGCGGTCGCGGTGCGCCTGCCGCTGCCGCCCGGCACGCTGCCGACGCTGTGGAACGCCGAGGACCGGTTCCGCAAGGCCTATCTGAGCCATTTCCCAGGCTATTACGAGACGGGCGACGCCGGGATGATCGACGAGGACGGATACCTCTACATCATGGCGCGCACCGATGATGTCATCAACGTCGCCGGCCACCGGCTCAGCACCGGCGCGATGGAAGAGGTGCTGGCAAGCCATCCCGACGTCGGCGAATGCGCCGTCGTGGGCGTGGCCGATCCGCTCAAGGGCCAGGTGCCGGTCGGGTTTCTCTGCCTCAACAAGGGCGTGGCGCGGGCGCATGCCGATGTCGTGGCCGATTGCGTCCGGCTTGTGCGCGAGCGGATCGGGCCGGTCGCCGACTTCAAGAAGGCGGTGGTTGTGGACCGCCTGCCCAAGACGCGGTCGGGCAAGATCCTGCGGGCGACCATGGTCAAGATCGCCGACGGCGAGACGGTGCGCGTGCCGGCGACCATCGACGACCCGGCGATCCTCGACGAGATCCGCGCAGCCCTCGCCACGCTCGGCTATCCGCGCGGGTGAACGGCGCGAATGCCGCGCAACCCCTTGGCGTATCGGGGGCGGTGGCGTAGGCTGCGCCGCATGCTTGGGCCCGGTCACATTCGCCGCGGGTGCAGGTCGTGACGGGTCCCGCCCCGCAGACCGGCACCGCATGGCACGAGGACGCGGAAGATGCCGCGCTCGCCCTCTTGGGCCATGACATCCGCGCCGCATTGTCGGACGTTCTGGGCGGCCTGCGGCTCATCGACCTTGCACGGGTCGATGCCGATACGCGGGCGCAGCTGGAACGGATGCGGGCCGCCGGCGAGATGCTTGCCCGCCTCGTCGAGGAAGGGCTCGCGGCGATGCTGGGGATCGGGGAATCCGCGCAGGCCGCGAATATCCAGCTCCCGCGCCTGCTGCGCGATATCCAGATGCGCTGGTCGGCCCGGGCGCGCGAGAAGGGCCTCGAATTCGTCCTGACCGAAGAAGGCGTGCTGCCCCCCGTCATCATGGCCGACCGGATCGGGCTGGAACGGATGCTGTCCAACCTGTTGTCGAATGCGGTCAAGTATACCGACAGCGGCCGGGTGCAGCTTGCCGTGCGCCATGCGCCGGGCGGCGGCCTCGTGTTCGAGGTGCAGGACGACGGCCCCGGATTCTCGCCCGCGGCCATGGCGCAGCTGTTCCAGTTCGCCGGCCGGCCGGCGGGAACGGTCAAGCCCGGCCAGGGCCTCGGCCTGCACATCGCCAAGGAGCTCGCCACCCGCGCCGGCGGCAGCCTTGCGGCCGAGAACCGGCCCGAGGGGGGGGCGACGCTCACGCTCACGCTGCCGCCCGAATGCTGCCGCGCGGCGCCGGGCGTCGATGTGGCCGGCGTCGAGGCGCCGCTGCCCAACCTCTCGCGGCACCGCGTCCTGATCGCCGAGGACAGCCCGACCAACCAGCTTGTCCTGCGCCGCATGCTCGAGACGCTGGGGGCCGAGGTGACGGTCGCCGCCGACGGGCTCGAGGCTGTCCAGGCGCTTGACCGCGAAACCTTCGACCTCGCGCTGATCGACATCGAGATGCCGCGGCTGTCGGGGATCGACGCGATCCGCGCGCTGCGCACGATGGGTGGCCCGCAGGCGCGCATCCCGGTTCTGGCAGTCACCGCCTATGTGCTGCGCGCCAACCGCGAGGCGATCTATGCCGCGGGGGCGGATGCGATCCTCGCCAAGCCGGTCGGCGGCATCGAGGCCTTCGGCGCGGCGCTCGCGCGGGTCCTTGCCCGCAGCGGTCCGGGCGCCGAGACACCCGAAGCCGAAGCCGGCGCCGAAGCGCCGGTCATGGCCATGGCGCAGTTCGAACGGCTCATGGAGGTCGCCGGCGCCGAGGCCGCGCCCGAACTGCTGCGCCGGCTGTTCGAGGATCTGCGCCATGTCGAGCGGCAGATGCATGTCGCGCTCGGCGATCCCGACTGGCCCGAGTTGCGCGCGCAGACCCATGTGCTGATCGCGCTTGCCGGGGCGGTTGGCGCGCTGCGCCTGCAACACATGGCCGAGGCGCTGAACGTCGTCGCCCACCGGCGCGACGCGGCCGCGCTGCCCGACCTTGCGCCACACCTGCTGACGCTGCTCGACGATCTGATCCATTTCGTGGCGCGCCGCATCTCGGGCGAAGGGGCGGCGGCATGACGGTGGCACCGCTTCTGCTGATCGAGGATACGGCCTCGCTGCAACTCGTCTATCGCTCGGTGCTGGAAACCGCCGGGCACCGGGTGTCGATCGCCGGGAATGCCGCGCAGGGCCTCACCGTCTGGCGGGCCGAGGCGCCGTCGGTGGTGCTGCTCGACCTGATGCTGCCGGACCGCGACGGGCTGTCGGTGATGCGCGAGATGCTCGACGAACGGCCAGGCGCGCGGGTCGTGGTCATCACGTCGAACGGCTCGATCAACAAGGCGGTCGAGGCGATGCGCGCCGGGGCGCATGATTTCCTCGTCAAACCCTTTGACGAGCGCCGCTTTCTCGGCGCGGTCGAGAACGCCCTGCGGGCCGGCGGCGCCGCCGCCGCGGTGCCGCCGCGCGCGCCGCCGCGGGCCGGCGCCGTCATCGGCGCCTTCATCGGCACCTCGGCACCCATGCAGGCGGTCTATGACAAGATCGTCTCGGTCGCCCGGTCGATGGCCACCGTGTTCATCACCGGCGAAAGCGGGACCGGCAAGGAGATCGCGGCCCAGGCGATCCACGATCTGTCACCGCGCGCCCGGGGCCCGTTCATCGCGCTCAACTGCGGGGCGATCCCGCCCGACCTTCTGGAATCCGAAGTGTTCGGCCATGTCCGCGGATCCTTCACCGGCGCGGTCGCCGACAAGCCGGGCGCGGCGGCGGCGGCCGATGGCGGCACGCTGTTCCTCGACGAGGTCTGCGAGATGGACCTGGCGCTACAGCCCAAGCTGCTGCGGTTCCTCCAGACCTCGGCCGTCACGCCGGTCGGGGCGACGCGGCCGCGCAAGGTGGATGTGCGGATCGTCTGCGCAACCAACCGCGACCCGCTGGAGGCGGTGCGCCGCGGCGCGTTCCGCGAGGATCTCTACTATCGCCTGTTCGTCGTCCCGATCCACATGCCACCCCTTCGGGTGCGCGGTGACGACGTGATCGCGATCGCGCAGGGTGCCCTGCTGCGCTTTGCGGCCGAGGAACGGCGTGCGTTCACGGCGCTCGATCCGGCGGTGGAGGATCTGTTCCGCGCGCTGCCCTGGCCGGGCAATGTGCGGCAGGTTCTCAACGTCATCCGCAATGTGGTGGTGCTGAACGACGGGCCGGTGGTCACGCTCGAGATGTTGCCGCCCGACCTTGGTCAGGGCGCGTCGCCGCCGCCCCGCCGCGCCCCGCCGGATACCGCCCCCCCGCCGGGGGCGCTCGACGCGCTGATCGCGGGCCGGACGCTGGCGGAAATCGAGCAGATGGTGATCGAGGCGGCGGTGGCCCGCGCCGACGGATCGCTGCCGCAGGCCGCCCGCGCGCTCGGCGTGGCCGCATCGACGCTATACCGCAAACGCGAGGCCTGGCGGCGGACCTGACCCGGACCTGCCTGCGCCTCAGCGCGCGCCCTGGACCGCTACCTTGAGCGCTTCCATGTCGGACAGGAACTTCTCGGCCTCCGCACGATCCGCGCCGGCCGCCGCGGCGCGTTCGCGCGCCTCGGCCACGAAGCCGTCCAGATCGCCCGCCGTCACCTCGGCAACCGGGATCGCCCGCTCGGCCAGCACCGACACGGCCGTGCCGGTGATCTCGGCAAAGCCGCCCGTCACGGCAAAGGCCTGGTCCCCGCCTGCCGCGACGGCCCGCAGGATGCCCGGCCGCAGCGTGGTGATCGTCGGCAGGTGCCCGGCAAGGGCGGTCATGTCGCCCTCGGCGCCGGGGATCATGACCTCGGTCGCGGCAACCGAGGCGAGCCGCCGCTCGGGGCTGACCAGATCGAACTGAAGCGTTGCCATCCCCGCCTCACGCCGCCGCGGCCAGGCGCTCGGCCTTGGCGACGACGCTCTCGATATCGCCGACCATGTAGAAGGCGGCCTCGGGCAGGTGGTCGTATTCGCCCGCGACAACCGCCTTGAACGAGGCGATGGTCTTGTCGAGCGGCACCTGCACCCCGTCGGATCCGGTGAACACCTTGGCCACGTCGAAGGGCTGCGACAGGAAGCGCTGGATCTTGCGGGCGCGGGCGACGGTCAGCTTGTCCTCTTCGGACAACTCGTCCATGCCGAGGATGGCGATGATGTCCTGCAGCGCCTTGTAGCGCTGGAGGATCTGCTGCACGTCGCGGGCCACCTGGTAATGCTCGTCGCCCACGACCTGCGGATCGAGGATGCGCGACGTGGATTCGAGCGGATCCACCGCCGGATAGATGCCGAGCTCGGAGATCGCGCGGCTGAGCACCGTCGTCGCGTCGAGGTGGGCGAAGGAGGTCGCCGGCGCCGGGTCGGTCAGGTCGTCGGCCGGCACATAGATCGCCTGCACGCTGGTGATCGAGCCGTTCTTGGTCGAGGTGATCCGCTCCTGCAGCGCGCCCATGTCGGTGGCCAGCGTGGGCTGGTAACCCACGGCCGAGGGGATGCGGCCCAGCAGCGCCGAAACCTCGGACCCCGCCTGGGTGAAGCGGAAGATGTTGTCCACGAAGAACAGCACGTCCGTCCCCGACTGGTCGCGGAACTGCTCGGCCAGCGTCAGGCCGGTCAGCGCCACGCGGGCACGGGCACCCGGCGGTTCGTTCATCTGGCCATAGACCAGCGCCACCTTGGACTTGTCGAGCTCGTCGATGTTGATGACGCCCGAGTCGATGAACTCGTGGTAGAGGTCGTTCCCCTCGCGCGTCCGCTCGCCAACGCCGGCGAACACCGAATAGCCCGAATGCACCTTGGCTATGTTGTTGATAAGCTCCTGGATGAGCACCGTCTTGCCCACGCCGGCGCCGCCGAAGAGGCCGATCTTGCCGCCCTTGGCATAGGGCGCCAGCAGGTCGATGACCTTGATGCCGGTCACGAGGATGAGGCTTTCGGTCGCCTGCGCGGCGAAATCGGGCGCCGCGCGGTGGATCGGGCGCCGCTCGGACGCCTCGACCGGGCCTTTTTCGTCAATGGGTTCGCCGACGACGTTCATGATCCGCCCGAGCGTGGCATCGCCCACGGGCACGGTGATCGGCGCGCCGGTATCCGTCACGGGCGCGCCCCGCACGAGGCCCTCGGTCGCATCCATCGCGATCGCGCGCACCGTGCTTTCCCCGAGGTGCTGGGCAACCTCGAGGACGAGGCGCTTGCCGTTGTTCTCCGTCTCGAGCGCGTTGAGGATCGCGGGTAGCGCACCCTCGAACTGCACGTCGACGACGGCGCCGATGACCTGCGTGATCTTGCCGGTTGCAGTGGCCATGTGTCTCTCCGTCCGGTCAGAGCGCCTCGGCGCCCGAGATGATTTCGATCAGTTCCTTGGTGATCGCGGCCTGACGCGAGCGGTTGTACTGGATCGTCAGGCGGTTGATCATGTCGCCCGCATTGCGCGTCGCATTGTCCATCGCGCTCATCCGCGCGCCCTGTTCGGATGCGGCATTTTCCAGCAGCGCACCGAAGATCTGCGTCGCGACGCCGCGGGGCAGAAGATCGGCCAGGATCGCCTCTTCCCCCGGCTCGTAGTCATAGAGCGCGGCCTGCGTCGCCTGCGCCTCGTATTTCGCCGGGATCACCTGCATCGCCGTCGGGATCTGGCTGATGACCGACTGGAAGCGGTTGTAGAAGATCGTGGCGACGTCGAACTCGCCGCCCTCGAACCGGGCGATCACGTCCATCGCGATCCGCCGCGCATCCTCGTAGCCGAGCTTCTTGACGTCGCTCAGATCGACATGCCCGACGAAGAGCGGTGCCAGATCGCGGCGAAGCTGGTCGCGGCCCTTGCGCCCCACGGTCAGGATCTTGACCGTCTTGCCCTCGGCCCGCAGGCGTTCGGCCGTCATCCGCGCCAGCCGCACGATCGACGAGTTGAACCCGCCGCAAAGGCCCCGTTCGGCCGTCATGACGACCAGAAGATGGGTCCGGTCCTGCCCGGTGCCCGCCAGCAGGCGCGGTGCCTCGGTCGATGTGGCCACCGACGCGGACAGGCCGCCGATCACGGCCGTCATCCGCTCGGCATAGGGACGGGCGGCCTCGGCCGCTTCCTGCGCGCGGCGCAGTTTCGCGGCGGCGACCATCTGCATCGCCTTGGTGATCTTCCGCGTGTTCTTGACGCTTCCGATCCGTACTTTCAGCGCCTTGAGGCTCGGCATCGCGGTGCTCCCCTAATGCCGCGCCCTCAGGCGAAGTCCTTCGCGAAACCGTCGAGCGCCGCGACGATCTTGTCCTTGAGATCGCCCGCGACCTTGCGGTCGTTCGTGGTGATGTCGGCCAGAAGGTCGGCATGCCGCGTGCGCAGGTGCTTGAGCAGCCCGGCCTCGAACCGGCCCACGTCGCGCACGGCCAGCTTGTCGAGATACCCGTTCGTGCCGGCAAAGATGACGCAGACGATTTCCGCATTGGTCAGCGGCGCATACTGGCCCTGCTTCATCAGCTCGGTCAGGCGGGCGCCGCGGTTCAAAAGGCGCTGCGTCGCCGCGTCGAGGTCGGACCCGAATTGCGCGAAGGCCGCCATCTCGCGGTATTGCGCCAGTTCGAGCTTGACCGGGCCGGCCACCGATTTCATCGCATTGGTCTGCGCCGCCGAGCCCACCCGGCTGACCGACAGGCCGGTGTTCACCGCCGGACGGATGCCCTGGTAGAACAGTTCGGTCTCGAGGAAGATCTGCCCGTCGGTGATCGAGATCACATTGGTCGGGATATAGGCCGACACGTCGCCCGCCTGCGTCTCGATGATCGGCAGCGCGGTCAGCGAGCCCGCGCCGTGGTCCTCGTTCAGCTTGGCCGAACGCTCCAGCAGCCGCGAATGGAGGTAGAACACGTCGCCCGGATAGGCCTCGCGCCCCGGCGGCCGGCGCAGCAGCAGCGACATCTGGCGATAGGCGACGGCCTGCTTGGACAGATCGTCGTAGATCATCAGCGCATGGCGGCCGTTGTCGCGGAAGAACTCGCCCATCGCGGTCGCCGAATAGGGCGCAAGATACTGCAGCGGCGCCGGATCCGAAGCGGTGGCGGCGACGATGATCGTATAGGCCAGCGCGCCGGTTTCCTCGAGCTTCTTGACCAGCTGCGCGACCGTCGAGCGTTTCTGCCCGATGGCGACATAGACGCAGTAGAGCTTCTTGCTTTCGTCCGAGCCGGCCGCGTCGTTGTAGACCTTCTGGTTGAGGATCGTGTCGAGCGCGAGCGCGGTCTTGCCCGTCTGGCGGTCGCCGATGATGAGCTCGCGCTGGCCGCGGCCGATCGGGATCATCGCGTCCACCGATTTCAGGCCGGTCGCCATCGGCTCGTGCACCGACTTGCGCGGGATGATGCCGGGCGCCTTCACGTCGGCCACGCGCCGTTCGCTCGACACGATCGGCCCCTTGCCGTCGATCGGATTGCCCAGGCCGTCCACCACACGCCCCAGAAGGCCGTCGCCCACCGGCACGTCCACGATCGAGTTGGTCCGCTTGACCGTGTCGCCTTCCTTGATGTCCCGGTCGTCGCCGAAGATCACGATCCCGACGTTGTCGGTCTCGAGGTTCAGCGCCATCCCGCGGATGCCGCCCGGAAATTCGACCATCTCGCCGGCCTGCACGTTGTCGAGGCCATAGACACGGGCGATCCCGTCCCCGACCGACAGCACCCGGCCCACTTCCGCGACTTCGGCCGACTGGCCGAAATTGCGAATCTGCTCCTTCAGGATTGCAGAGATTTCAGCGGCTTGGATACCCATGTCAACGAACCTCTTTCATGGCATTCTGGAGTGCGGCCAGCCTGGCGCGGATCGATGTGTCGATCATCCGCGAGCCGACCTTGACGACGAGGCCGCCGATCAGCGCCTCGTCCACCGTTGTCTGCAACTTGACCGTCTTGCCCACCCGGGCCGAAAGGGTGTCGGCCAGCGTTCTCGCCTGCGCGGGGGTCAGCGGCGTGGCCGATGCCACCTCGGCCGTCACCTCGCCGCGCGCGGCGGCGATCCGCTGCGTCAGGTTCTCGAGCATCTGCGGCAGAACGAACAGCCGCCGCTTGGCCGCCATCAGCGCCAGCGTGTTGGCGGTCAGCGTGCCAAGCCCCATCCGCGCCGCGACCGCGCCGAGCGCCCGCCCCTGTTCGTCGCGCGTGAGCAGCGGCGAGGCGATCACGTCGCGCAGATCCGCGCTTTCGGCAAGCGCGGCGCGCAGCGCGCCGACGTCCGCCTCCAGTGCGGCCATCGCCTTGTCGCCCTCGCAGAGTTCGAACAGCGCCGCGGCATAACGCGCGGCAATTCCGGCAGAGATCGACGCGGGTTCGGACAAGGGCGATCCTTTCCTGATCTGGGCTGCCGCGGCGAGATCGGCCGCAACCCGCCTGTGACACGAAGTGCGATCCCCGTGCCCTCAATCTGGCGTGCGTCTAGCAGAGGTGCCGCAGTGCCGCAACGGGGAAAGACACGTCCCCGTGACCCCCTTGGCGCCAGTATAACTGACGTTCGGGAATGCCCGCGCGGCCCTTGCGACGCTTTGGCGCAAGGGGCGGCGGGCCGGGTTCAACCCGGTTCGGCGACCGGCCGTGCGGCGCCCTCGAGCACGCGCATCGGCCGCTGCACGGCCGCCGCAGTGCCGCGCGTCGGGGCATGGAGTTCCTTGGTCCCCTCCACGATCAGCACGCCCCCCGCCCGCCACGGCAGGATGGTCCGCCCCGTCCGTTCCCAGAAATCGGCCGTCCGCAGCCAGAACCGCGCCTCGACCGGCGGGACGTAGAGCGCCGAGATCGCCCGTTCCGGGGTGAAGGCATGCCGCTTCATCTGCGCCTCGAGCTGGCCGGCCGAATAGGGCCGGCCATATCCGAAGGGCGTCCCGTCGCGCCGCGCCCAGAGGCCGGCGCGGTTGGGCACGACGAAGATCACGCTGCCGCCGGGCGCGAGCACGCGGAATGCCTCGTCGAGCAGCGCCGAGGGGCGCTCGGACGTCTCGAGCCCGTGCATCAGGATGAGCCGGTCCACCGACGCCGGCAGCAGCGGCCAGTGCGCCTCGTCGCAAAGCGCGGCGACGTTGGCCTGCCCGGCCGGCCAGGGCATCACGCCCTGCGGCGCCGGCATCAGCGCGATCACCCGCGCATCCGCCTCGAGGTAGGGCCGCAACAGCGGCACCGCGAAGCCGAAACCCGCCACGACCTCGCCCGCCCGCGGCGGGGCGAGCGCAGCGATCCGCGCGCGGATCGCCTTCTGCGCCGCTCGCCCCAGCCGCGTGCGGTAATAGAATTCGCGCAGGTCGTGTACGTCGAGGTGCATTGCCTCCCTGCCACTGTCGGGCCACAACCGGAGGAAACATAGGAAATCCGAAGGAAGAACGCCATGCCGCTGACGCTTGTGACCGTGCCGTGCCTCGCCGACAACTACGCATTCCTCGCCCATGATCCCGAAACGGGGGCGACGGCCTGCGTCGATGTGCCCGATGCAGACCCGATCCTTGCCGAGCTGCGGCGGCGCGGCTGGCGGCTGACCGACATCCTGCTGACGCATCATCATGACGACCATATCGCGGGCGTCGCGGACCTTGTTGCGGCGACCGGGGCGGCGGTGACGGGGGCCGCGGCCGATGCGCATCGCCTGCCGCCGCTGGACCGCGCGGTGGCGCCCGAGGACAGCATCGCCATAGGCGGAAACACCGGGCGCGTGATCGCGGTGCCGGGGCACACGCTGGGCCATGTCGCCTTCCTCTTCGACGGGATCGCCTTCACCGCCGACAGCCTGATGGCCGCCGGCTGCGGCCGGCTCTTCGAGGGGACGGCGGCGGATATGCACGGGGCCTTCGCCGCCTTCGCCGGTCTGGCGGACGAAACGCTGATCTGTTCGGGCCACGAATACACCGCCGCCAACATCCGTTTCGCGCTGACGCTTGAACCGGACAATGCAGCGCTTATTTCCCGGGCAGAGGCGGTCGCGGATGCCCGCGATGCGGGCAGGCCGACCGTCCCATCCACGCTGGGCGAGGAACGCGCGACCAACCCCTATCTGCGTGTCCACCTGCCCGCTGTCGCTGCCGCCGTCGGTCTGCAGGGTGCCGCGCCGGCGCAGGTTTTCGCCGCCGTCCGCGCGGCGAAGGACCGTTTCTGACGCAGCGGCCCGCACCGCGATCACATTCCGCTGCACGCCCGACGAAATTCGCGCCCCGCCGGAGATTTCACTTGAAGCGCGGCGCGGAAAACCGATGTTTAACACCATGAGGCAAGGCTTGATCGTGGCCGTTGCGCTGTGCGCTCCCCCCCCGACCGGCCCGCATCGAAAAGGAGCAGTCACGTGCCTTCGTTCACCACCACGCTCGAACAGGCCATCCACGGTGCTCTGGCGCATGCGAACGCCCGTCGCCACGAATATGCCACGCTCGAACACCTCCTGCTTGCGCTGATCGACGAACCCGACGCGGCGCGGGTGATGAAGGCCTGTTCGGTCAGCCTCGACGAATTGCGCAAGACCCTGCTCGACTTCATCGAGGACGACCTCTCGAGCCTCGTGACCGATGTCGAGGGGTCCGAGGCAGTGCCGACCGCGGCCTTCCAGCGCGTGATCCAGCGCGCGGCGATCCATGTGCAGTCGTCGGGCCGCACCGAGGTGACGGGGGCGAACGTCCTCGTCGCGATCTTTGCCGAACGGGAATCCAACGCCGCCTATTTCCTGCAGGAACAGGACATGACGCGCTATGACGCGGTGAACTTCATCGCCCACGGCGTCGCCAAGAACCCCGCCTTCGGCGAGGCGCGGCCCGTCCAGGGCGCCGACGAGCCGCAGGAGACGCCCAAGGCCGAGGCGGGCGAGGCCAAGGAAAGCGCGCTGTCCAAGTTCTGCGTCGATCTCAACACCAAGGCGCGCAAGGGCGATGTCGATCCGCTCATCGGCCGCGAGGCCGAGGTGGAGCGGTGCATCCAGGTGCTCTGCCGGCGGCGCAAGAACAATCCGCTGCTGGTGGGCGATCCGGGCGTGGGCAAGACCGCCATTGCAGAGGGGCTCGCGCTCAAGATCGTGCGCGGCGAGACGCCCGAGGTGCTGTCGGGGTCGACCATCTACAGCCTCGACATGGGCGCGCTTCTTGCCGGCACGCGCTATCGCGGCGATTTCGAGGAACGGCTCAAGGCCGTGGTCAAGGAGCTCGAGGATCACCCCGATGCGATCCTCTTCATCGACGAGATCCACACGGTGATCGGTGCCGGGGCAACCTCGGGCGGGGCGATGGATGCCTCGAACCTGCTCAAGCCCGCGCTGCAGGGCGGCAAGCTGCGCTGCATGGGCTCGACCACCTACAAGGAATTCCGCCAGCACTTCGAAAAGGACCGCGCCCTGTCGCGCCGGTTCCAGAAGATCGACGTGAACGAGCCGACCGTGGAGGACAGCGTCAAGATCCTCATGGGTCTCAAGCCCTATTTCGAGAAACACCACGACCTGCGCTACACCGCCGATGCGATCCGCTCGGCGGTGGAACTGTCGGCGCGCTACATCCACGACCGCAAGCTGCCCGACAAGGCGATCGACGTGATCGACGAGGCCGGCGCGGCGCAGCACCTTGTCGCCGAATCCAAGCGGCGCAAGACCATCGGGCCCAAGGATATCGAGGCGGTGGTCGCCAAGATCGCCCGGATCCCGCCCAAGAACGTGTCCAAGGACGATGCCGAGGTGCTCAAGGACCTCGAGAAATCGCTCAAGCGGGTGGTCTTCGGCCAGAACGCGGCGATCGATGCGCTGTCCTCGGCGATCAAGCTCGCCCGCGCGGGCCTGCGCGAGCCGGAAAAGCCGATCGGCAACTACCTCTTCGCCGGGCCGACCGGCGTCGGCAAGACCGAGGTGGCCAAGCAGCTCGCCAAGACGCTCGGGGTGGAACTGCTGCGCTTCGACATGTCGGAATACATGGAGAAACACGCGGTCAGCCGCCTGATCGGCGCGCCGCCCGGCTATGTCGGCTTCGACCAGGGCGGCCTCTTGACCGACGGCGTGGACCAGCACCCGCATTGCGTTTTGCTGCTCGACGAGATCGAGAAGGCGCATCCGGATGTCTACAACATCCTGCTGCAGGTGATGGACCACGGCAAGCTGACCGACCACAACGGCCGGCAGGTCGATTTCCGCAACGTGATCCTCATCATGACGACCAACGCGGGCGCCTCGGAACTGGCCAAGACCGCCATCGGTTTCGGCCGCGAGACCCGGTCGGGCGAGGATGTGGCGGCGATCGAGCGCACCTTCACGCCCGAATTCCGCAACCGGCTCGATGCGATCGTGTCCTTCGCGCCGCTGCCGAAGGAGGTGATCCTCCAGGTCGTCGAGAAATTCGTGCTCCAGCTCGAGGCGCAGCTGATCGACCGCGGCGTGCATATCGAACTGACGCCCGAGGCGGCGGCCTGGCTCGGCGAGCGCGGCTATGACAGCAAGATGGGCGCCCGCCCGCTTGCCCGCGTGATCCAGGAGCATATCAAGAAACCGCTGGCCGAAGAGCTTCTGTTCGGCCGGCTCGTCAAGGGCGGGGTCGTGCGCGTCGGGGTGAAGGACGACAAGATCGAGCTGATCGTGGAAGAGCCGTCCAAGCCGCGCCTCGCCGGGTCCAAGCCGCCGCTGCTGACGGCGGAATGATCCGGGCGGCGCTGGCCGCCCTCCGCGCCGCCGCGGCCCTGCCTGCGGCGGCGCAGCCATTCGTGGTCCCGGTCGAATGCACGCTCGGGCAGACCTGCTTCATCCAGCAGTTCATGGACCGCGATCCCGGCCCCGGCGCGTCCGATTTCGCCTGCGGCCCGCTGAGCTATGACGGCCATGACGGGACCGACTTCGCCGTGCCGACGCGCGCCGCGATGGATCGGGGCGTCGCCGTGCTCGCACCCGCGGCCGGCACGGTTCGGGCGGTGCGCGACGGCATGCCCGACATCGCCGTCGGCGACCCGGCCGCCCCTGCGCTCGAGGGGCGCGATTGCGGCAACGGGGTGGTGATCGACCATGAGGGCGGGTGGCAGACGCAGCTGTGCCACCTCGCGCAAGGCTCGGTCGCGGTGCGCGGCGGCCAGGCGGTGGCGGCGGGCGAGCCGGTCGGCCGCATCGGCCTGTCGGGGCGGACGGAATTTCCCCATCTCCATCTGACCGTGCGCCGCGACGGCGTGGCGGTCGATCCGTTCCACCCGGACCCGGCGGCGACCTGCGATGCCGCCCCGGCGGTCACGCTCTGGGCCGATCCGCCGCCCTACCGGCCGGGCGGGCTGATCGGCCTCGGGGTCGCGGTCGCGCCGCCGACTTTCGCGGCGGTCAAGGCCGGCCTGCCCGAGACGCCCGCCCTGCCCCGCGACGCCCCCGCGCTGATCGTCTGGGCGCATCTCTTCGGCGTGCGGGCTGGCGACCGGCTCATGCTGCGTCTCGCCGGGCCGGATGGGGCGGTGGTGAACCATGACGCCACGCTTGAGCGCACGCAGGCGCGGGCGATGCGCTTTGCCGGGCGGCGGATGCCGGCCGCAGGCTGGCCGCCCGGCACCTATGCGGCGGATGCCGAACTGACGCGCGACGGCGCGGTGATCGAGCGGATGGCGGCGCGCGTGACCATCGCGCCCTGACGCCTCAGCCGGCCCAGGCCGCCGCGCGCGCGCAGGCCGTGTCGATCGCCCGCCGCTGCCGCGCCGCGGCGCCCGGCACGTCCATCCGCGTCGCGATCCAGCCGACATAGGTCAGCCCGCGCAGCATCAGGAATGCCGGCAGCGCGGCCTCGTCCGCGTCGGTCAGCGGGCGCAGGCTGCGATACCCCTCCAGCAGCGCCGCGCGCAAGCCGTCGAACCCCGGATCGCCCTCGAGCGGATGCAGCGCCGTGGCCAGATCGAACAGCCGGAAGCCCCAGCCGCAATCGTCGAAATCGATCAGCGCCGCCGCCCCGTTGCGGATGAGCACGTTTTCGCGCAGCGCATCGGCGTGGATCAGTCCGTAATCGAACGCACGTTCGTGTGCGGCCAGCCAGGCCTGCGCCCGGTCCCGCGCGGCGATGAGGCACGCGCGCTCGCCCGCCGTCAGGGCCGGATTGTCCCAGAACCGGCCCCAGAGCGGCGCCGCCCCGACAAGCCCCGCCGCATCCCAGGCCGGCCGCACGAAACCCGCCGGCGGCGTCCAGCCGTCGGCAACGCCGTGCAGCGCCGCCAGCGCCAGACCGAGCGCATGATACCGCGCCGGCGCATCGGGGCCGAGCGGCTCGCCCGCCTGCGCGATGGGCGCGCCGGGAAGCCAGGTGAGCAGGTCGCAATCGTTGCCCGCCGCCGCGACGAGCAGCCGCCCGTCCGCCGCCGCGATGGATCGCGGCACCGGCAGGCCCGCATCGGCACAGGCATTCATGAACCACAGTTCGGATAAGAGCGCCGCCCGGTCGTGATACCCCGCCCGATGCAGCCGCAGCGCCGCCCTCCCGCCCGACGGCAGGTCCACCGCATAGACGCGGTTCTCGCGATGGCTCACCAGCCTGTGCGGCGCATCGCCCAGCCCCCAGGCGGCGAGCGCCGCCGCTGCCTCGCTCACCGGTCGAGCTCGGCGAGGGTATCGGCGAGCGCGCCGGCCAGCAGGTCGGCCTCGGCCGGGCCGAAGACCAGCGGCGGCCGGATCTTGAGCGTGTTCATCCCCCGCCCCAGCCGGTTGAGGATCACGCCGCGCGCCAGCATCCCCTCGACGACCTCGGCGGTGAAATCGCCGTCGGGGCTGCCATCCGGCCTGACGAATTCCGCACCGAAGAACAGCCCGGCCCCCCGCACCTGCGCGATGCGCGGATGGCGCGCCGCGATCCGCTCGAAGGCCGCGCGCACGGTCGCGCCGGTCGTCTCGGCATTCTCCGGCAGACGCTCGGCCTCGAGCACGTCGAGCACCGCCGAGGCCGCCGCGACCGACACCGGATTGCCCCCGAAGGTGTTGAAATAGCGGAACGCGCCCCGGAAGGCCCCGATGATCTCGGGCGAGGTGACGACGGCAGCCACGGGATGGCCGTTGCCCATCGGCTTGCCCATGGTGACGATATCGGGCTGGACGCCCGCGCGCTGGTGCCCCCAGAAATGCCGCCCGAGCCGGCCGAACCCCGGCTGCACCTCGTCGCAGATCAGCACGCCCCCGGCCTTGCGCACGGCCGCGGCCGCCGGCGCGAGGAACCCGTCGGGCAGGGCCGGAAACCCTTCGTTGGCGAAGAACGGGCAGATGACGAGGGCGGAAAATCCGTGCGGGCTCGCCGCCAGATCGCCGATCGCCGCCTCGACTGCCCCTGCCCAGGCGGCGGTGAAGGCCGCGCCCCCCGTCCCGCCGAGCGGGCGCAGCCCGTCGGGCGCCGGCACGTGCCGCACATGCCCGCCCGCCCCGCCGATGGGCGGCATCCGGGTGGACAGATGCGCGACCGCCGCCGTGTTTCCGTGGTAGGTGAAATCGGTCGCGATCACCCCCGTCCGCCCCGTCACCGCCTGCGCCATGCGCAGCGCGATGTCGTTCGCCTCGGACCCGGTGCAGGTCAGGATGGCCGAGCGCAGCGGCGCCGCGAAAGTCGCCGTCAGACGCTCGACATAGTCGAGGATGCCCGCGTGCAGGTAGCGCGTATGGGTGTTGAGCGTCGAGGCCTGCCGGCAGATCGCCTCGACCACTGCCGGGTGGCAGTGCCCGACATGCGGCACGTTGTTGTAGGCATCAAGGTAGCGCCGCCCGTCGGCATCCCAGAGCCAGACCCCCTCGCCCCGCACGATATGCAACGGCCGGCGGTAGAAAGTCGGCATCCCGGGGCCGAGCAGCGCATCGCGCCGGGCCAGCATGGCGTCGATGTCGCTCATCCCAGCACCACCCGCGCCTGCGCCTCAAGCCGCGCGCGTTGGAAGGCGTCGAAATCGGCCGGCGGCTGCTGCCCCGCGGTGATCGCCTCGAAAGGATCGACGACCTCGGTTGCGATCCCCGACAGCGTCTCGATCACCGCCTGCCCGATGAAGGGCACCACCGCCTCGGCATAGCCTCCTTCGTGCACGAGGCACAGCCGCCCGCCGCAAAGCTCGTCCGCCAGCGCCATCACCGCCTTCGTCATCGCCCGGAACGTGCCCGAATGCGCCTGCATCCGGCCGAGCGGGTCAAAGGCGTTGGCGTCCAGCCCGCTCGCCACCACGATCATCTCCGGCCCGAACGCGCGGATCGCCGGGATCACGAGCAGGTCCATCGCGTCGAGATAGGCCCGGTGCCCGCCCCCCGGCAGCAGCGGGATGTTGAGGTTCGCCCCCGCCCCGGCCCCCGTCCCGCGATCCTCCGCCGGCCCCGCGCCGGGCGGAAAACACCCGTCCTGATGGATCGAGATGGTCAGCGTATCGGCCCGGTCCGCATAGCAGGCGGCCGTGCCGTTGCCGAAATGCACGTCCCAGTCGAGGATGACCACCCGGCCGAGCCCGTGTTCGGCCCGCGCCGCCTCGACCGCGACGGGGATATTGGCCAGAAGGCAGAACCCCATCGACTGCTCGGGCAGGCAGTGATGCCCCGGCGGACGGCTGAGCGCATAGGCGTTGTCCACCCGCCGCAGGAACACATCGGCAACGGCCTGCTTCGCCAGCCCCGCCGACAGGCAGGCGATCTCGTAGGATCCCGCGCCGAACGGCGAATAGAACCCCGCATTCCCGCCGCCGGCATCCGACATCGCCTTGAACCGGTCGAGATAGCTGGCCGGATGGATGCGCAGCAGATCGGTCCGCGTCGCCGGCGGCGCGTCGCGCAGGGCAAGCTGCGCCAGAAGGCCCGAGACATCGAGCAGGTTCCTGAACCGCCGCTTGCTCTCGGGGCTTTCGGCATGGCCGCCCCCCGCCGGCGGCTGCACATGGCCCCCCGGCGGCAGGATAAGCGCATGCTCGCCCGCCGTATGCCACAGCGTGCGCTCGCTGAAATAGAATCCGGTCGTCATGCAGATCTCCGCGGCCGCAGCCTTTGCCAGAGCGAATCGACGATCCCGGCCAGACCGCCGGGCGCAAGCAGCATCACCAGCATCGCCGTGACGCCAAGGGCGACAAGATACCAGGACGCCGAAAAGGCCAGCGTCTCGCGCAGCGCGAAATACAGCGCGGCGCCGAGGAATGGCCCCGAAAGCCGGCCGATCCCGCCGATGATGGTCACGAAGACCACGGTCACCACCCAGTTCACATCGAACGCGGCCGATGGGTTGATGAAGGCCGCCGCAAGGAAACTCACCGCCCCCGCGATCCCCGCGCCGATGGCCGAGACGACAAAGACCGTCAGCCGCACTGCCCCCGGCCCGACCCCGATCGACCGCGCCGCCACCTCGTCGTCGCGCAGCGCCCGCAGGCGCAGCCCGAAGGTGCCCGCCATCATCCAGCCCACCAGCACCGTCATCCCGACCGCGATCCCCAGCGCGAGCCAGTAGGTGTTCATCGTCATCGTCGCCCGCGTCAACGCCCGCGCGGCATAAAGCGGCAGGCCCGAGGCGCCGCCGATGAAATCCCAGCGGATCGCGACGATCCGCAGCGCCTCGGCCGCCACCCACATGCCGACCGCGAAATAGACATCGCGCAGCCGGAACAGGATCGGCGCCAGCGCCAGCGCCAGCGCCCCGGCGAAGAACCCCGCAAGCGGTACCATCAGATAGGGGTTCACCGGCAGATCGCGCGTCACCACGAACAGCGCATAGCCCCCCACCCCGACAAAGGCGTGATGCCCCAGCGACAGAAGGCCCCCATAGCCCGCCAGCAGGTTCCACGACTGCGCCAGCGCGATCACCACGAGGATCTCGATCAGCAGGAACAGATCGCCCCGGCCAAGCACCATCGGCGCCGCCGCCATGCCCGCCGCGCCGAGCGCGAAGGCCGCCCAGCCCAGCCGCTGCATCACCGCGTCCTCCTGCGGCCCGCGAGCCCCTCGGGCCGCGCGAGCAGGATCACCAGCAACAGCAGATGCCCGTAAAGCAGCCCCGATCCGGGATCGAGCCGGAACCCCACCGCATGCACCAGCCCCAGCGCGATCCCCCCGATGAAGGACGCCCAGATCGACCCTAGCCCGCCGATCACGATCACCTCGAACGCGATCAGGAGCCGCTCCACCCCCGAGAACGGCGTCACGGCCGTCCGCATCGCCAGCAGCATGCCCGCGACCGCCGCAAGCGCACAGGACAGGCCCATCACCAGCGCGAACACCCGCCGCCGGTCCACCCCCATCAGCGCGACGATCTCGGCATCATCCGAGGTCGCGCGGATCGTCCGGCCCAGCCCGGTATGGCGAAGCGCCCAGTGCAGCGCCGCGAACAGCGCCACCGCGGTGCCAAGGATCGTCAGCGGCAGCAGCCCCACCGATATCGGCCCGAGCGGCAGGGCGGCATTGCGGAACGCGCCGACATCGAGGCTCCGGCTGTCGGCGCCGAACTGCTCCACCAGCGCGTTCTGCACCGCGATCGACAGCCCGAAGGTCAGCAGCAGCGGGCGCAGCGGATCGTCCCCCAGAACCCGGTTCACCAGCCCCGCCTGCAACCCCCAGCCAAGCGCGAACATCATGACCGTCACCACCGGCAGCAAGACCGCCGGATGCAGCGGGATCACCCCCGCCACCGTGAACGCCATGAAGGCACCGCCGATGGCGAATTCCCCATGCGCGATGTTGGCGATCCGCATCACGCCAAAGATCAGCGCCAGCCCCAGCCCGAACAGCGCATAGAGCCCGCCCAGCATCAGCCCCGCCAGCAGCGTCTCGACCGCAGTGGTCATGCGCCCACCCGCCCCGAACCCGACCCTGCCCGCGCCCCGCCAGCCGACCCTGCCCGCGCCCCGCCCATGGCCCCGTTCCGCGACGCGGCGCAACGCGCCATCAATCGCGCCCCGGCCGGCGGCGAAAGCCGGACCGCTCGCCGCCGCCCCTCCGCGCCGGCTTCATCGTTCCGCAAATACTCCCGCCGGAGGCGCCCGCCCCGCCCGCCCGCGCTGCGCCGGGGCGTCACGCCGCCTCTCCGAAATAGGCCCGCCCCACCGCCGCCATGTCCGCCCCCCGCGCTGCACCGGCAAGCCGCACCCGGCCCTCCAGCAGGCACAGGAACCGGTCGGCGCCCTTGAGCGCCCGCGCGATGTCCTGCTCGACGAGGATGATCGCCATCTCCCGCCCCGTCAGTTGCGCGAGCGCGGCATGCACCTCGTCCACCACCACCGGCGCAAGGCCCAGCGACACCTCGTCGAGCAGCAGCAGCGACGGGTTGGCCATCAGCGCCCGCCCGATCGCCACCATCTGCTGCTGCCCGCCCGACAAAAGGCCCGCCGGACGATCCGCGAATTCCTTCAGGATCGGGAACAGCCGCGTGACCGAAGCCATGTCCCAGGGTCCGCGCCTGCCGATCCGCCCGCCCATCATCAGGTTCTCGGCCACGGTGAGCGACGGGAACATCCGCCGCCCTTCCGGCGCAAGCGCGATGCCCGCCCGCGCCCGCCCCGCCGCCGGCACCCCGCCCAGATCGGCGCCGGCAAGGCGCATCCGCGCCGCCCGCGCCGCAGTCAGCCCGACGATCGCCCGCAACAGCGACGACTTGCCCGCCCCGTTCGCCCCGATCAGCGCCAGCCGCTCGCCCGGCTCGAGCCGGAGCGCGACGCCGAACAGCGCCTGGAAATCGCCGTAGAAGGCATCGAGCCCCGCGATGTCCAGAAGCGGCTCAGCCATGTGCCGCCGCCCCGAGATACAGCGCCCGAACCCGCGGATCGGCCGTCACCACGCCCGGCGCATCCTCGATCACCACGCGGCCCAGATGGAGCATCAGGATCCGGTCGCAGGCCGCCTGCAGGGCATGCGCGATATGCTCGATCCAGAGGATCGCGAGGCCCGGTGCCCTGATGCGCCGGATCAGCCCGATCAGATCCTGCACCTCCGGTTCCGTCAGCCCGCCCGAGATCTCGTCGAGCAGCAGCACCTTCGGCCCCGTCGCCAGCGCCTTGGCGAGTTCCAGCCGCTTGCGGTCCAGCAGCCGCAGGCTGCCCCCCGTCGCGGCCGCCCGCGGCCCTAGGCCGGTCGCCTCCAGCACCTCGGCCGCCTTCCTGCGGGCGGCCTGCCGCGGCAATCCGCCCCCGGCGATGGCCGCCAGTTCCAGATGCTCGGCCACCGTCATCGTGCCGAACGGTTTGGGCACCTGAAAGGCGCGGGCAAGACCCCGCCGCACCCGCGCCTCGGGCGGCAGCTTTGATACATCGGTGCCGTCAAGGCGGACGGTCCCCCGGTCTGCCCGGGTCACGCCGGTCAGAAGGTCAAAGAAGGTGGACTTGCCCGCCCCGTTCGGCCCCATCACCCCCAGCACTTCCCCGCCCTCGACGCGGGTCGCCACATCCTCGACCACCGTCAGGCGGCCGAAGGCCTTGGTCAGCCGCGCAACCTCGAGCATCGTCTCAGAGCTTCGACAGCGCGACCGTCTCGCCCTCGACCTGCATGGACGGCGCCAGCGTGGTTTCGGTGATGACCACGTCGTATTTGAACTTGCCGCCGTTCGTCTTGCGCCACTGCCCGCCCGCAACCTCGGTCCGTGCCACGTTCCTGATGGGCGAGCCGGCAAAGTCGATCGGCCCGACCATGGTATCGAGCCTGAGGTTCGCCATCGCATCGCGCAGCGCGTCGCGGTCCTTCGGGTCGCCCGAGGCCTTGAGCGCGGCGATCCCCGTCTCGAACAGCGCATGGGAATAGCCGAGCGTCTGCACCCATTGGGCGCCCGACCCGTCCTCCCACGCCTTGGCCAGTTCGGCAGCAGTCTGGCCGGTCAGCGACGAGGCGAAGGGCACTTTGGGTGTCCACCATACCTCGGTCGACATCCCGTCGCCCCGGTCGCCGAGCGCCTCGATCGCCGAGGGGAACAGGAACGCGGCCGCATAGGTCGCCGCTTCGGGCCTGTATCCGGCCTGCGCGGCCTGCGCCCAGAACGTGGACCAATGCGGCGGAAAGCCGAAACCGGTGACGATATCGGCCCCCGCATCGCGGAACCGCGCGACCTGCGCCGCGAAATCGGTCGTCTCGATCTGGTAGAGCCCGCCCTCCACGCGGCTGTATCCGCCCTGCGCCATGAAGGCCGGCAGGCCGAACTGCGGATCCGCGAAGGACTGGCCGGCCGGGTTGTTCACGTAGAAATCGCCGACGATCTTGTTGGTCGCGATCTGGTCCCAGATGCGCACGAAGGTGCTCATCGCATCGTCCGCGCCCCAGAAGAAGGTAAAGCTGTAGGGAAAACCGGTCTCGGGGTTGCCGCCGCGGCCGAACATCCAGGCCTGCCACGGCCCCATGGTGGACATCGACGGGATGCCGGCGAGGTCCGACATCTCGCCGGTGACCACCGAGGCGTCGAGATCCTGCACCAGCAGCATGTCCACATCCTCGCGCTGGATCAGCTCGTTGCCGACCGAGGCGGACCGGTTCGGGTTCGACTGGTTGTCGCGCGTGAGGATCTCGACCTGATACTGCTTGCCGTCGATGGTCAGCCCGTCCGCCAGCAACGCCTGGATCTGCGACACCATCCAGGGGTCGGACGCGCCGAACTCGGCCCGCGGCCCCGACAGCGCGGTGATGTAGCCGACGCGCACGGTGCGCGCCTGCGCCCGCACGATCGACGGCGCCGCCAGAAGCCCGGTCGCGGCCGCGGTCCCCGCCAGAAAGCGCCGGCGCGGCAGATGCAGAAGATGTGTCATGGTCGCCCTCCCCGAGGCGTGTAGCGGGTCTTTAGTTTCATTGACAACTGTTATTATCGCGCTTCTATCATCTCCCGGCGTTCTGGCAAGCGATTTCCGCGACAGGCCGACCGGGGTTGTCATTAACGAGTTAAGCATGCGCGCCGATGCCACGCAACGGCCTGCGCATCGGCTCCGCCGCCCGGTCAGCCGGCCGGTTCGGCCCGCTCGGCCAGCGCCAGCCAGTCGTCCTCGGCTGCCGCGAGCGCCGCCTGCCGCTGGGCCAGCGCCTCGCTCGCCTTGCGGAATTTCACCGGTTCCCGGGCGAAGAGGTCGGGGTCCGACAGCAGATCGCCCAGCCGCGCGATCTCGGCCGTCAGCCGGTCGATCTCGTCGGGCAGCGTGTCGAGCCGGTGGCGTTCGGCAAAGCTCAGGCCCTTGCCCCGGCCCTGCGGCTCGCCGGCCGCGCCGCCGGCCGGCCGCGCGGCGCCCTTCGGCCCGCCGGCCTCCCCCGCCCCCGGATCGGCCGCGAACACCGTTCCAAGCCCCGCCGCCGCCCGCTGCGCCACCATGTCCGACCAGCCGCCGGCATAGACGGTCGCGCGCCCTGCGCCCTCCATCAGCACGGTCTGCGTCGCCACGCGGTCGATGAAATCGCGGTCGTGGCTGACCAGCAGCACCGTGCCGTCATATTCGCCCAGCACATCCTGCAGCAGATCGAGCGTCTCGATATCCAGATCGTTCGTCGGCTCGTCGAGGATCAGCAGGTTCGACGCCCGTGCCATGATCCGCGCCAGCAAGAGCCGCGCCCGCTCGCCGCCCGACAGGCTGCGCACCGGGGCGCGGGCCTGCGCCTCGTCGAACAGGAAATCCTTGAGATACCCGACCACATGCCGCGGCACCCCGCGCACCATCACCTGATCGGCCCGCCCGCCGACGCCGAGGCGCGGATCGGCCGTCAGGTTCTCCCACAGGCTGGCCTCGGGGGTAAGCTGCGCCCGCGTCTGGTCGAACACGGCAACCTCCAGCGCGGTGCCGAGCTGCACCGTGCCTGCGTCGGGCGCGATCTCGCCGGTCAGAAGGCGCAGCAGCGTCGTCTTGCCCGCGCCGTTCGGCCCGACGAAGGCGATCCGGTCGCCCCGCATCACCCGCAGATCGAGGCCCCGCACGATGGCGACATCGCCAAAGCGATGCGTCAGGCCCCGCGCCTCGATCACCCGCGCCCCCGATTGCGGCGCGGCCTCGAGCGCCAGATCCGCCGTTCCCTGCCGCCGGATCTGCGCCGCCCGTTCCGCGCGCAGGTCCGCCAGCGCCCGCACCCGGCCCTGGTTGCGCTTGCGCCGCGCGCTGATCCCCTCGACCGCCCATCGCGCCTCGGCCTTGATCTTGCGGTCGAGCTTGTGGCGCGCGGCATCCTCCTCGGCCCAGACCGTCTCGCGCCAGTCCTCGAAGCCCTCGAACCCCGCCTCGCGCCGCCGCGCCTGCCCGCGGTCGAGCCACAGGACCGCCCGGGTCAGCCGCCGCAGGAACGCCCGGTCGTGGCTGATGAGCACATAGGCCGCCCGCGTCTCGGCCAACCGCGCCTCAAGCCAGCCGATCGCGGCGATGTCGAGGTGGTTGGTCGGCTCGTCCAGCAGCCAAAGGTCCGCCTCGGCCGCCAGCAGCCGCGCCAGCGCCGCCCGCCGCCGCTCGCCACCCGAGGCGGTCGCCACCGGTCGAGCCGCCTCGAAGCCCAGCCCCTCGGCCGCCGCCTCGAGCCGCCAGCCCTCGCCCGGATCGAGCCCCGCAAGCGCCCAGTCGCCGAGCGTCTCGAAACCGGCCATGTCCGGGTCCTGCTCCATGTAGCCGACCGATATCCCCGGCGGCACCATGCGCACCCCGGCATCGGGCTCCACCAGCCCGGCCATCACCCGCATCAGCGTCGATTTGCCCGACCCGTTGCGCCCGACCAGCGCCACCCGGTCGCCGGGCTGCACGGCAAGGTCGAGCCCCGCGAACAGCGGATTGCCCCCATGCCCGAGGGTGATGCCGGAAAGCTGCATAAGGGGTGCGCGTGCCATGGGGCGGAGCTATGCGCGCCCGCGCCGGGCGTCAACCGCGCGCATTGGCGAAACACCGTCGCAGCCGGGCGCGGGGCCGGGCCTCAGCCCGCCGTCGCCCGCAGCGCGCGCACCCGCGCCGGCGGGATCGCGCCGATCTCGAGGCCGGTGAACACATGCAGGGTGTTGAGGTCGCGGTCCACTACCGCATGATCGCTCACCCAGCCGCCCATCACGAGATAGGTGCGCAGCAGGGGCGGCATGGTCAGCAGGGCGCGCTTGCGGTCGGGCGCGCGCTTGGCCAGACGCCGGGCAAAGCGGAACACCTGCGGCGCCTTGACCCGCGGCCACCAGCGGCGCGGCGCAAGGTGCCGCTCGCGCAGCATGGCGAAGGCGTCGAGATAGCCCTCGGCCTCGGTGCCATGAAAGGACGAGCAGCCGAAGAGCATCTGCACCCCATGCGCGTCCACATAGGCCGTCATCGCCCCCCAGGCGACGCGCAGGATCGCGGCATCCTGCCAGTCGGGATGCAGGCAGAACCGCCCCATCTCGACCATCGGCCCCGGATAGGCGGACAGCGCGGCAAGGTCGTAATATTGCGCCGAATAGCTGCGCCCGATCTCGCATCCGCTGTCGAGCGGCAAGAGGCGGAAGCAGGCGACCAGCGTGCCCGACCGGGTTTCCTCGACCAGGACGTGGCGGCAGATCGCATCGAACGGATCGGCGTCGATCCCGCCCCCGCCGCGAAAGCACAGATGGCGCAAGGCCTGCGCCCGTCCGACATCGGCTTCGGTTGCGGCGAACCGGGCGGCATAGCGCCCCTTGCCTAGCGCCAGCATGGCGGCGTCCTTTCCCGGACCGGGCACAACGGCCCTTGCCGTGACGCCCTAGCATACAACATATGACGAAGTGGCGACAGCACAACACGAGGGATGCCATGCCGGACAAGGTCACACGCACAGAGGCGGAATGGCGCGCAAGGCTCGGCGATCTGGGCTACAAGGTCATGCGCCAGCACGGGACCGAGCGCGCGGGCACGCATGACGACTTTCCCAAGGGGCCCGGCACGTTCCGCTGCGCGGGCTGCGATGCGCCGCTGTTCGACGCCGCGGCCAAGTTCGAAAGCGGCACCGGCTGGCCCTCGTTCTATGCGCCGCTCGACGGCGCGGTCGAAACGCGCGAGGATCGCAGCTTCTTCATGCGCCGCACCGAGGTGCATTGCGCCCGCTGCGAGGGGCATCTGGGGCATGTCTTTCCCGACGGCCCCCGGCCGACCGGCCTGCGCTACTGCATGAACGGCGTCGCGCTGCGCTTCGATCCTGCCGAGTGACGCGCGGCCTCGGCTGCCCGCCGCGTTGACCCCGGCCGGGCGCACCGGTAGAGCGCAGGGAACCTTGCAAAGGCCCCTCGCGATGAACCTCTTCGACGATATCCGTGCCGCCGTCCTCGCCGCCCTCGACGCGATGGAGGCGGCGGGCGCGCTGCCGGCCGGTCTCGACCGCAGCGCCGTCGCCGTCGAGCCGCCGCGCGACCCCGCCCATGGCGACATGGCGACCAACGCCGCGATGGTGCTGGCCAAGCCGGCCGGCCAGCCGCCCCGCGCCATCGCCGAGGCGCTGGCGTGCCGGCTTGCCGATGATCCGCGCCTCGCTGCGGCCGAGGTCGCCGGGCCCGGGTTTCTCAACCTGCGCCTCGCCGCGCCGACCTGGCAGCGCCTCGTGGCCGCGATCCTCGCGGACGGCACCGCCTACGGGCGCGGAACGCAGGGCGCGGGGCGGCGCGTCAATATCGAATTCGTCAGCGCCAATCCCACCGGGCCGATGCATGTCGGCCATGTCCGCGGCGCGGTCTTCGGCGATGCGCTGGCCAACCTCATGGCCTTTGCCGGCTGGGACGTCACGCGCGAATACTACATCAACGACGGCGGCGGGCAGGTCGAGGTGCTGGCCCGGTCGGCCTACGAGCGCTACCGCGAGGCGCATGGCCTCTCGCCCGACATCCGGGCCGGGCTCTATCCCGGCGACTACCTGGTGGCGGTCGGCGAGGCGCTCAAGGACCGGTTCGGGGACCGCTACATCGATGCGCCCGAATCGGAATGGCTCGTCCTCTTCCGCGACACGGCGACAGAGATGATGATGGCCATGATCCGCGAGGATCTGGCCGCGCTCGGCGTCAGGATGGATGTCTATGCCTCGGAAAAGGCGCTCTACGGCACCGGCCGGATCGAGGCGGCGCTCGAGCGGCTGCGCGGCCTCGGGCTGATCTACGAAGGCGTGCTCGAGCCGCCCAAGGGCAAGACCCCCGAGGACTGGGAGCCGCGCGAGCAGACGCTGTTCCGGTCCACCCTGCACGGCGACGACGTGGACCGCCCGGTGCGCAAGTCGGACGGCGCCTGGACCTATTTCGCCCCCGACATCGCCTATCACTTCGACAAGATCGAACGCGGGTTCGACCTTCTGATCGACGTGTTCGGCGCGGACCATGGCGGATACGTCAAGCGGATGAAGGCCGCCGTGGCCGCCCTGTCGGGGGGCCGCGTGCCGCTGGAGGTCCGGCTGATGCAGCTCGTCAAGCTCACCCGCGGCGGCGAGCCGGTCAAGATGTCCAAGCGCGCGGGCACCTTCGTCACCCTGCGCGACGTAGTCGAAGAGGTCGGGGCGGATGCCACGCGGTTCGTCATGCTGACCCGCAAGAACGATGCCGCGCTCGATTTCGACTATGACGAGGTGCGCAAGCAGACCAAGGAAAACCCCGTCTTCTACGTGCAATACGCCCATGCCCGCGCCGCCTCGGTGCTGCGCCGGGCGGCCGAGGCGGGGATCGACACGGCCGATGCCGCCCTCGGCGCGGCCGACCTTGCGCAACTGGCCCATCCGGCCGAACTGGCGCTGATCGCCAAGCTGGCCGAATGGCCGCGCCTTGTGGACATCGCCGCGCGCGGGGCCGAGCCGCACCGGGTGGCCTTCTATCTCTACGATCTCGCCTCGGACTTTCACGCCCTGTGGAACCGCGGCACCGAGGATGCATCCCTGCGCTTCCTGCAGGAGGGCAATCCTGCAACGTCGGCCGCCAAAATCGCCCTCGTGCGGGCAACGCAGGTTGTGATCGCCACCGGCCTCGGTATCGTGGGTGTCGTCCCGGCCGAGGAAATGCGCTGAGCACAGGCGCAGACGCCCGGGACTGTGAGGCAACGACGGACCGGGCACCGCCCGGCCGCGACGGAGCAGGACAATGGCGGAGGCTTCCTTCGGGTTCGACCCGGACGAATCCCCGGCGCGCGCATCCGCGGGCATGGGGTATCTGATCAACATCGCGGGCGCCGTGACATCGGTCGCCCTTCTGGCCGGCGTGGCCTGGTGGGGCTACCGGCTCGCGGTGCTCGACGTGACCGGGGTGCCGGTGCTGCAGGCCGTGCAGGGGCCCATGCGCGTGGCGCCGGCCGATCCGGGCGGGCGGATCGCGGCCCATACCGGCCTTGCGGTGAATGCGGTGGTGGCGACCGGCGGCGCGGCGCGCCCGGCCGAGCGCGTCGCGCTTGCGCCGCCGCCGGCATCCTTTGCACCCGACGATCTCGCCCCGGCGGTCGCCGCACCGCCTGCCGCATCCGCCGAAGCGGCCCCGGTCGATACCGATCTGGCCATCGAGGCGGCGGTCGCGCGGGCGCTGAGCGAATCGGCCATCGACATCGCCGAGACCGCCCCTGCGGGCGACACCGGCAACGGCCTTGCCCGATCGCTGCGTCCGCGCGCGCGTCCCGGCGCCCCAGGGGGCGCCGATCTCGCCTCGCTCGGCCTGTCGGGCCTGCGCAGCGTCGCCGCCCGCGCTGTCGAGGAGCGCGATCCGGCCTCCTTGCGCCCCGGCACGCGCCTTGCCCAGCTTGGCGCCTATGACGATGCCGAGGCCGCCCGCGCCGACTGGGATCGCATCGCCGCCCGCGCCGGCGCGCTGATCGAGGGCAAGGCCCGTGTGCTGCAGCCGGCCACGAGCGCGGGGCGCGATTTCATCCGCCTGCGCGTCGCCAGTTTCGAAAGCGAGGACGACGCCCGCCGGTTCTGCACCGCGATCGAATCGGGCGATCTGCGCTGCGTGCCGGTCACCCATCGGTGACAGCCGGCGCGACGATCCTTGCGCCCGAAGGCCCGGCGCTCGGGCGCGCCGAAGCGGCCTTCCTGCGCGAGGCCGACCCCTGGGGCTTCATCCTCTTTGCCCGCAACATCGTGGATGCCCCCCAGCTCCGCGCCCTGACCGACACGCTGCGCGGCGCCGTCGGCCGCGATGCGCCGGTGTTCATCGACCAGGAGGGCGGGCGCGTGCAGCGCCTGCGCCCGCCGCTGGCGCGGGACTGGTCGCCACCGCTCGACCATGCCGGGGCCGCGGCCGATCCCATCCGCGCCCTGTGGCTGCGCCACCGCATCATCGCGGCCGAACTGCGCGGCCTCGGCATCGACGGCAATTGCGCGCCCTGCTGCGACATCGCCGGGCCCGACACGCATCCGTTCCTGCGCAACCGCTGCCTGGGCACCGACGCGGCGACGGTCACCCGGCGCGCGCGGGCGGCGGCGGACGGCCTGCTCGCCGGCGGCGTGCTGCCGGTCGTCAAGCATATCCCCGGCCACGGCCGCGCCACCGCCGACAGCCACCTCGCCCTGCCGCGCGTCGAGACCCCCCTGCCCCGCCTGGCCGAGACCGATTTCGCCCCCTTCGCTGCCCTTGCGGACCTGCCCTTGGCGATGACGGCGCATGTCGTCTACACTGCGCTCGACCCTGACCGGGCGGCGACGCTGTCCCCCGCCGTCATGGCGGCGATCCGGGGGGCGATCGGCTTTGCTGGGCTGGTGATGACCGATGACATGTCGATGCAGGCGCTTTCGGGGGACCTCGGCGCGCTGACTTCGGCCGCGATTGCGGCGGGCTGCGATGTCGCGCTGCATTGCAATGGACGGCGGGACGAGATGGCGGCGGTCGTTGCCGCCGCCGGGCGCCTGACGCCCGCCGCCGCTGCCCGTGCCGATCGGGCGCTGGCCGCCCGCCGCGCGCCCGATGCGGCCGATCTCGCGGCGCTTGCGGCCGAACTCGCGCGCCTCGGCGGCGATGTCTGACACGGGTTCGGACACCGGCGGCACCGCCGGCCCCGAGGCGCTCGTCCTCGATCTCGACGGGTTCGAGGGGCCGCTCGACCTGCTGCTGACGCTCTCGCGCAGCCAGAAGGTGGACCTGCGCCGCATCTCGGTGCTGGCGCTGGCCGAACAATACCTCGCCTTCGTCACCCGGGCCCGCGCGCTGCGGATCGAACTGGCGGCCGATTATCTCGTGATGGCGGCCTGGCTGGCCTATCTGAAGTCGCGCCTGCTGCTGCCGCCCGAGCCGGGCGCGGCGGAACCGGCGGCCGAGGACATGGCGGCGGCGCTGGCGCTGCGGCTCGAGCGGCTTCAGGCGATGCGCGATGCGGCGGCGCGGCTGATGGCACGCGACCAGCTCGGGCGCGACGTCTTTGCGCGCGGTGCGCCCGAAGTGGCGCGCCGCGTGGTGCGCATCGACTACACCGCCAGCCTGCTCGACCTGCTGCAGGCCTATGCCCGCCTGCGCACCCGCGACGCGTTCCGCCCGCTCGCCTTCGACCGGCGCGATGTCTACACCATGGACGAGGCGCTCGACCGGCTGCGCGCGATGATCGGGGATGCGGCCGGCTGGGTTCCGCTCGAGGCATGGCTGCCCGAGGGCTGGACGACGCCGGCCCGCCGCCGCTCGGCCACCGCCGCGACCTTTGCGGCGGCGCTGGAACTCGCGCGGCAGGGGCGCATCACGTTGCGGCAGGACGAACCCTTCGCCCCGCTCGTCTTGCGCGGCCGGACGCCGTGAGCGAGCCGTCGCTCTTCCCCGCCCCGCCGCTGGCCGAGCAGGAGCGGATGGTCGAGGCGATGCTCTTCGCCTCGGCCGAGCCTCTGACGACGGCCGCGCTCGACGCCCGCCTGCCGCCGGGCTGCGATGCGGCCGAGGCGCTGGTGCTGCTGGCCCGCCGCTACGAGGGGCGCGGGGTGCGCCTCGTGCGGGTCGGCGATGCCTGGGCGTTCCGCACCGCGCCCGACCTCGGGCACCTGATGCACCGCGAGGTGACCGAGACGCGCAAGCTGTCGCGCGCCGCGATCGAGACGCTGGCCATCGTCGCCTATCACCAACCCGTCACCCGGGCCGAGATCGAGGCGATCCGCGGCGTGGCGGTCAGCCGCGGGACGATCGACCAGCTGCTCGAACTCGACTGGATCCGCCTCGGGCGCCGCCGCCAGACGCCGGGCCGCCCGGTGACCTTCGTGGTCACGCAGCGGTTCCTCGACCATTTCGGTCTCGAGAGCGCGCGCGATCTGCCGGGCATCCGCGAATTGCGCGAGGCGGGGCTGCTCGACACCCGTCCCGCCCCGCCCGACCCCGATGACGCCCCCCCCCCAGAGGGCCAGAGCGAATTGTTCGAAGACTGACCGCGGGCGCCGCTTGCAGGGCCAGGCGCCAGCCCCCATTGTCGAGCCAGACCGGAGGCACAGAATGAACCTCGACCAGATCGTAAACTATGTCACCCGCCTTTTCGCCCGCCGCGCGGTGACGACCGCCATCACGCGCGCGACCAAGGCCGCGACCCGTCCGGGCGGTGCGAAGCCGGGCGGCAAGCCCGCTGGCAAGGGTGCGCAGCCCCCCGGCAAGGCGCCCGCCTCGGCCGAGGCCGAACAGGCCCGCAAGGCACGCGAGACGGCCAAGCTCGCGCGCAAGGCGGCACAACTGACGCGGCGTATGGGGCGCTGACCGGCGCGGGGCCGCTATTCGGCCGCCGCCGCGCTTTCTGCCGCCGCGGCCTCGGCGGCCTTGATCTCGGCCGCCTTGGCCTCGACCAGTTCCACGATGTGGTCGATCATCCGGTCGTTCCCCATCGTATGGGCCTGCTTGCCGGCCAGATAGACCATCCCCTTGCCCGCCCCGCCGCCGGTGAAGCCGATATCGGTCATCAGCGCTTCGCCCGGCCCGTTCACAACGCAGCCGATGATCGACAGGCTGAGCGAGGTGGTGATGTGGGCGAGCCGATCCTCGAGCACGGAAACGGTGCGGATGACATCGAACCCCTGCCGCGCGCAGGACGGGCAGGAGATGATCGTCACCCCCCGGTGGCGCAGGCCGAGGCTTTTCAGGATCTCGAAACCGACCTTCACCTCCTCCACCGGATCGGCCGACAGCGACACCCGGATCGTGTCGCCGATCCCGGCCCAGAGCAGGCTGCCGAGGCCAATGGCCGACTTCACCGTCCCCGACACCAGCCCGCCCGCCTCGGTGATCCCGAGATGGATCGGCGCATCCGTCGCCTCGGCAAGCTGCTGGTAGGCAGCCGCGGCAAGGAACACGTCCGATGCCTTCACGCTGATCTTGAATTCGTGAAAATCGTTTTCCTGCAATATCTTGATATGGTCGAGCCCGCTTTCCACCATCGCCTCGGGGCAGGGTTCGCCGTATTTTTCCAGAAGGTCGCGCTCGAGGCTGCCGGCATTGACGCCGATGCGGATCGAACAGCCGTGATCCTTCGCCGCCCGGATCACCTCGCGCACCCGCGCGGCGCTGCCGATGTTGCCGGGGTTGATCCGCAGGCAGGCCGCGCCCGCCTCGGCCGCCTCGATGGCGCGGCGGTAGTGGAAATGGATGTCGGCCACGATCGGCACGGGGCTCTCGGCGCAGATCTCGCGCAGCGCCGCCGTCGAGGCCTCATCGGGGGTGGACACGCGCACGATATCCGCCCCCGCCACCGCGGCCCGCCGGATCTGGTCGAGCGTCGCCGCGACATCCTCGGTCGGGGTATTGGTCATCGTCTGCACGCTGATCGGTGCATCGCCCCCGACCAGCACCTTGCCGACCCGGATCTGACGCGACCGGCGCCGGTCGATGTTGCGCCAGGGGCGGACGGGATTGTGGGTCACGGGCGGGCGCTCCTTGCGGCTGTCAGCGTCACCTGACAGGTAAGCCACCGCGCCGCGCCCGGCAAGGCGGCGTCAGTCGGCCGCGACCGCTTCGGCCTGCGTCGCCTCGGCGAGCGCGACGATCCGCGCCAGATCGGCATCGCGCGTCAGATCGGCCAGCGCGTATTTCTCCTTGAGCGCCTCGGGCGACAGCGCCACGTTGCGCACCACCTGCGCGCCCGGCGCCGCCGGCCCGTAGGTCTCGCCGTTCACCGCGAAGTAGAGCGAGCCGGAATTGCCCGCCCGAAGTCGCGCCGGGGCATCGCCCTGCGGGACGGTATAGCGTTCGCCCGGATCGAGGATCTTCTCGAACAGCACCGTTCCGTCGGCCGCCTGCACCCGCACCCAGGACGGGCGGACGGCAAAGATCTCGACCGGCGGCGGGGCCGCGCGCGTCACCTGAACCGGCGCAAGATCGGCAGCCTCGGCCGCCTCGGCCTCGGCCGTTCCGGCCAGAGGGCGCGCAAGGCCGGGGTCGATCGCGGCGATCGGCCCGTCGCGCGGCACCAGTACCGGCGTGTCGAGCGTCTCGGGCCGGTAGAGCCGCCCCATCGCCTCGAGCGAGGGCGCCGCGCCCGGCCCCGCAGGCTCGGCCTCGGGCTCGGCCACCCGCAGCGACGCGCCGCCGCCGACATTGCCCAGCGGATCGATCTGGGCGATCACGCTCGGCGCCTGGTCGATCGGCGCGACCTGAACGCGCTGCACCTCGCGCAGCATCGTCCAGCCGCCATAGCCGAGCCCGCCGATCAGCAGCACGAGGATCAGGACGGAGGTGAGGGCGCCGGGCTCGATCTGGCTGATCCAGCTTTCGCGCCGCGGCACGAAGGCGGCATTGGGATCGCCCAGCGGATCGACCGGGCGCGGGCGCATCCGCGGCTGGGGCCTTGCGCGCACGGCAAAGGCGGCCGGCGCGGCGGCGAGCGCCGGCGCCTCATATTCCGTCTCGCCGCAGAACTTGGCATAGGCCCATTCCGGGTCCATCCCGAGATACCGCGCATAGGACCGGACATAGCCGGCAACGAAACCCTGCGTCTCGAACGCCGACAGATCGGCATTCTCGATCGCGGCGATGTAGGTCGCCTTGATCTTGAGCTCGCGCTGCACATCCAGAAGCGACTTGCCGAGCGTCGCCCGTTCGCCGCGCATCAGGTCGCCAAGGCGCAACTCGAAGTCGTCGAACCCCTTCGGCCGTTCCGGTTCCGGTGCCGAAGGCTCACCCTTCCGCCATCTCATGCGCCTGCCCCACCTTGGCCCTGTGCCCCGCGGCCTGTGACGGATAGCCCGTGCGACTCGGGTTCTCGTTGCCTTGACCGCACGCGTAACACATCACGGGGGTGTGTGCACCCGCCGTTGGTGCTCAGGCGCTGGCCTCGGCGCGATTCAGCGCGCAATGCGCCCAAAGACTGTCCATCGCGCGCACGAGGTGGTCGATCATGGGCGCATCATGCACCGGCGAAGGGGTGAAGCGCAGCCGCTCGGTCCCTTTGGGAACAGTGGGATAGTTGATCGGCTGCACGTAGATGCCGAAGTTTTCCAGCAGCATGTCGGACAGCATCTTGCAATGCACCGGATCGCCGACATGGACGGGCACGATATGGCTGCCATGGTCAATCAGCGGCAGACCGAGACCCTTGAGGCGCAACTTGAGGATGCGCGCCTTGGCCTGATGCGCATCCCGGCGCGCCTGGTCAACCTTGAGATGCCGCACACTGGCCGCAGCGCCCGCCGCAACGGCCGGCGGCAGCGAGGTGGTGAAGATGAACCCCGGCGCATAAGACCTTATTGCATCGACCATTTTCGCCGATGCCGCGATATAGCCGCCGAACACCCCAAAGGCCTTGCCGAGCGTGCCGTTGATGATGTCGATCCGCTGGGCGAGCCCGTCGCGCTCGGCCACGCCGCCGCCGCGCGGGCCATACATGCCGACCGCATGCACCTCGTCGATGTAGGTCAGCGCCCCGAATTCTTCCGCCACATCGCAGATCGCGGCGATCGGGCCGAAATCGCCGTCCATCGAATAGACCGATTCGAAGGCGATCAGCTTGGGCGCGGCCGGATCGTCGGCCGCCATCAGCGCGCGCAGATGGGCGACGTCATTGTGCCGGAACACCCGCCGCGCGCCGCCGTTGCGCCGGATGCCCTCGATCATGCTCGCGTGATTGAGCGCGTCGGAATAGATGATGAGGCCGGGAAAGAGCCGTGGCAGCGTGCTCAGCGTCGCGTCATTGGCGATATAGGCGGAGCTGAACACCAGCGCCGCCTCCTTGCCGTGCAGATCGGCCAGCTCGGCTTCGAGCGCCTTGTGATAGAGCGTCGTGCCCGAGATGTTGCGCGTCCCCCCCGACCCTGCGCCGGTCGCATCGAGCGCGTCGTGCATCGCCGCCAGCACCGCCGGATGCTGGCCCATCCCGAGGTAATCGTTGCCGCACCAGACGGTGATCTCGCGTTCGGTGCCGTCGGGCCGGCGCCAGGTCGCGCGGGGGAACTGGTCCTTGCGGCGGACGATGTCGATGAAGGTGCGATAGCGCCCCTCGGCATGCAGGCGGCCAAGGGCAGCGTCAAGCGCGGCGTCGAAATTCATCTCTGGTCTCCCTGGCGTCTCGGCTCGGGCAAGCCTGCGTGCACAACGCGCGTCCGGCGTTGATATTCATCAAAGCGAATGCACCGAAAGGGGGCAATTTGACGCCCCCCGCGCCCCGGCGCGGCGGCGGGTCAATCGGCAACCACGACAGCGCAATCCGCGGCGGCCTTGGTCGCCGACCGCGTGCGGCAGTCGGCGATGGCCTTGGCCGCCGCCCCCTGCCCGCGGGCGAAGCCCCAGGACCCGGTCGCAGTCGAGAGCGCGAAGGCCTTGGGCGCGCTGGCGGGCAGATAATCGGCACCGAACGCCTCGGTGGCGGCGGCCGACATCTGCAGGGGCCGCGCGGCGAACCCCTCGGGCACCACCTGCGCAACGACGACGCAGGCCGCCCCGCCCGATTTCGCGGCGCAATCGGCAAGCGCCGCCGCCTCGGCCGCGGCCACGGAATGATAGTTCTGCGCCGCCGCCGTCGCCTCGGACATCAGGCCCCGGTCGGGGGCGAAGGCGATGGCGCCGTAGTATTTCACCGCGACCACGACCTGTTCGAGCGTGCGCCGGTCGTTCCGGTTCAGGCGCACGGCATCGGTGAACACGATCGCCGCCTTGCCCGGCGGGAAAAGCGCCACTCCTGCATCCGCACCCGAAACTTGCGCCGGGGCCGGCCCGGCCAGTGCCACCAGCGCCGCCGCCATCGCGATCCGCAGTCCCGCCATGGAACCCTCCATCCTGCAACTGCCTCTCACATAGCGTCCGGCCGCGGGGATGGACAGGGGCGGCAGGCCTGTTACGGTCGGGCGCGCGATCACGGAACGATCAGCAGGAGGCGATAGTGGCAGACAGCGCGGCAACCCCCGCAATCGACACGGTTCTGGCGCGGATCGACGCCGACATGCCGGCGGCGACCGGCCGGCTGCTCGACCTGCTGCGCATCCCCTCGATCTCGACCGATCCGGCCTTTGCCGAGGCCTGCACGGCGGCGGCCGACTGGCTCGTGGCCGATCTGGCGTCCATGGGGTTCGATGCGGCGCGGCACGACACGCCGGGGCGGCCGATGGTCGTGGCCCATGCCGGTTCGGGCGCGCCGCATCTGCTGTTCTACGGGCATTACGACGTGCAGCCGGTCGATCCGCTGTCGCTCTGGCACCGCGACCCGTTCGATCCGGCGATCGAGGACGGCCCGAACGGCCCGGTCATCCGCGCGCGGGGTGCGTCGGACGACAAGGGACAGCTGATGACCTTTCTCGAGGCGTTCCGTGCCTGGATCGCGGTGCATGGGCAGCTGCCCTGCCGGATCACGGTTTTCCTCGAGGGCGAGGAGGAATCGGGCTCGCCATCGCTGGTGCCCTTCATGCAGGACCATGCCGGCGCGTTGAAGGCCGACCTTGCGCTGATCTGCGACACCGACCTGTTCGAGAGCCGGACGCCGGCGATCGTCACCATGCTGCGCGGCCTTCTGGGCGAGGAGGTGACGATCCGCGCAGCGGCGCGCGATCTGCATTCGGGGATGTATGGCGGGCCGGCGATCAACCCGATCCGCGTGCTCACCCGCATCCTCGGCGGGCTGCATGACGCATCGGGGCGGGTGACGGTGCCCGGGTTCTACGACGGGGTGAAGGAACTCGACCCGGGCGTGCGGGCACAGTGGCAGGGCCTCGCCTTCGACCATGCCGCGTTTCTCGGCGCGGTCGGGCTGAACACGCCGGCGGGCGAGGTGGACCGCACCCCGCTCGAACAGGTGTGGTCGCGCCCCACGGGCGAGATCAACGGCATCTGGGGCGGCTATACCGGCGCGGGGTTCAAGACCGTCCTGCCGGCCGAGGCGCATGCCAAGGTGTCGTTCCGCCTTGTCCCCGGGCAGGATCCGCTGGCGCTGCGCGCGGCGTTCTGCGCCTGGGTCGAGGCGCAGTTGCCGCCCGACTGCACGGCCGAATTCCACGGCCATGGTGCGAGCGCGGCGGGCGAGATGAACACCGGCCATCCCGCCTTCGAGGCCGCACGCACGGCGCTGAGCGCGGAATGGGGGGTACCGGCGGCCTATGTCGGCTGCGGCGGGTCGATCCCGATCGCGGGCTTCTTCCAGTCGATCCTCGGGATGGACGCGCTGCTGACCGGGTTTGCGACCGAGGACAACCAGATCCATGCGCCGAACGAGAAATACGACGTCCGGTCGTTCCACAAGGGGATCCGGTCTTGGGCACGGATCCTCGCGGCGGTGGCCCGCGCCTGAGGAATCGCGGGGCGGCGGGCCCCGGGGCGCTGCCCCGGACCCCGGAGTATTTGCGGAACGATGAAGCCCGCCGGTCAGCGTTCGGCGGCGGCGCGGTGCCATTCGTCGAGCGCGGGATTGGCGCTGTGCGGCGGCGGGGCGACCGGCGGCGGCGCGGGCGGGGTCTGGGCGCGGATGCGGATGTAATGCGCCTCGCGTGCGCCGAAATAGAAGGCGACGATGGCGCCGAGCAGCCACCAGAGCGGCTCGGGCACATAGGCGAGGCCCTGCATGCGGACGGCGAACCCGGCCGGGTCGGCCATGGCATGGACGAAGAGCCCGAGCGTGCCGAGCGCGAGCGCGGGGCGCGGCAGGCGGTTGAGGCCGTCGACCAGCCGGTCGAAGCGGCTGCCGGCATGGCCGAACTCGGCCGCGTGCTGGGCGAGCGCCGCCTGGGCCTGGGCGGCGGCGGCCGCGGCTTCGGCGGTGGCGTTGGGGGTGAAGACCTCGGCCACGTCGCGCACGGCCGCGCCCAGTGTGGCGACCGCCTGCGGCGCGCCGAAGACCTTGCCGATCAGGCCCATCCCCGTGTCCTTTCGCGATGCTGCGCCTCGGTCAGGTGGAAGCGCGGCGACATGAATTCCTCGGCCCGGCGAATCCAGCCGCCCTTGCCGCCGTCCTTGCGGCGGGCGTATTTGCGGCTGGCCGGGCGGGCATCGGCGAGGGCGTAATAGTAGTTCCGCCGCTCGATCGCATAGGCATCGGCGATGAGCGCGGGGGCGCGGGCGGCAGCCTGATGGGCGTGGCTGACCGTCTGCGGGCCGATCACGCCGTCGACCGCGGTGGCAAAGCCCATCTTGACCAGCATGCGCTGCAGGATGCGCACGGCATGCGCGCCGGCGTTGACATACATGTCGAACACGCTGGCCTGCAGCGCCGCCGGCAGGCGGGCGATGCCGGGGCGGTTGAAGTAATGTTCGACATAGATGTCCACGGCCTGGGCGCGGGTCAGGCGGCGCACGTCGGCCTCGTCCACCCGCCCGTCGCCGGTCAGGTCGAGGCCGAGGCGGCGCATCGTGTGGATCGTCACGCCGTGGTTGGTGGCCCCGCCCGGATCGTCCGGGTCGTTGACATAGCCGCCCTCGCGGACGACGATTTCCTCGGCGATCTGCCGGACACGATCCATGACACCCCCGCGGCCTGGTTGCGCCGCCAGGGTGTTTCAAAGGTGTTAAGAGCCGCCTGCAGGGGCGTTCGCTGCCCTGGGGTCCTTGTAGTAGCCCTGCTGCTTGAGCGCATCGACCACTTCGCGGGGCATGTAGGTCTCGTCGTGGCGGGCGAGCACCTCGCGCGCAACGAACACGCCGTCGATCAGGTTGCCGGTCGCCACCGTCCCCTCGCCCTCGCCGAAGAGGTCGGGCAGCACGCCGGTGAAGGCCACGGGCACCGATTCGTTGGTGTCGGTGACGCGGAAGGTCACCGTCTCGCCCTGGCCGCGCACAAGGGTGCCGGGCTCGACGAGGCCGCCGATGCGGAAGGTCTCGTGCGGGCCGGGCGGATCGGCCATCACCTGCGTCGGCGTGCGGAAGAAGTTGATCCCGTCGCGCATCGCATAGCCGATCAGCCCCGCCGACAGCGTGAGCGCCACGGCCGCGACCGCGATGATCTGGATGCGCCGCTGTTTCTTCAGCCCCTTCATCGTTCCCTCAGGGGAAGACCGGCGCCAGCATCAGCCCCGCCGTCTCCGCCTGCCCCAGCATCAGGTTGGCGTTCTGGATCGCCTGGCCCGACGACCCCTTGGTGAGGTTGTCGAGCACGCTGACGACCACCGTGCGCCCCGGGATCCGATCCCCGACGACGCCCAGGTGGCAGAAATTGGACCCTGCGATGTCCCTTGTCGAGGGGAGTGCGCCAAAGGGAAGCACCCGCAGGAACGGCTCGGCGGCATAGGCGGCGGCGAGGGTGGCATGCACCCTGCCCGGATCGCCGTCGAGATAGACCGTGGCGAGGATGCCGCGGTTGAAGGGCATGAGGTGCGGGGTGAATTGCACCGTCACGGGGCGGCCCGCTATCAGCTTGAATTCCTGATCGAATTCGCCGAGGTGACGGTGCTTGCCGCCGGCCGAATAGGCCATGGTGCCGCCCGACAACTCGGCATGGAGCAGGTTTTCCTTCAGGCTGCGCCCTGCCCCGCTGACCCCGGCCTTGAGGTCGATCACGATCCGGTCGGGGTCGATCACGCCCGCCGACAGCAGCGGGCGCACGGCATATTGAACCGCCGCCGCGTTGCAGCCGGTGCCGGCGACGAGCCGCGCGGGGCGGATCGCGTCGCGGTAGAATTCGGTCAGGCCATAGACCGCCTCGGCCTGCAGGTCGGGCGCGGCATGGGGCTGGCCGTACCACGCCTCGTAGGCCGCCGGGTCGCGCAGGCGGAAATCGGCGGACAGATCGACGATCTTCAGATCGCGCGGCAGGCCGGCGACAACGGCTTGCGTGGTGGCATGCGGCAGCGCGCAGAAGCACAGATCGATGCCGGAGAAATCGATCTCGTCGATCTTCACGAGGCGCGGCAGGTCGAGGTGGCGCAGGAAGGGAAAGACCTCGGCCATGGTCTGGCCCGCCTTGCGGTCGGCCGACACCGCCGCCACGCGCAGGCCCGGATGGGTGGCGATCAGCCGGACGAGTTCGGCCCCGGTATAGCCCGAGGCGCCCAGAATGGCGACGTTGTGAACCATGCACCGGCCCCCTTCGCTCGCGCGGCACGCCCGCGCCGGTGCGCTATAGCATCAGGCCGTGCGCCGGCGAAAGGCCGCAAGGCCGCCGAGCGCCCCGAGCAGGAGGAACACGCCCGCCGGCAGCGGCACCGCCGAGGGCGAGACCAGGCTCGCGGCCGCATTGCCCGGCACGTCGAGCGACCAGTCGAGCGCGCCGTGCGTATGGTGCAGCGTGAGGTAAAGCGGGCCGGAGAAGGCCCCATCGAGCGACAGGGTGAGCATATCGGTCAGTTTGCCGTGCCGCAGGTTGAAGCTGCCGGCGGACTTGCCGTCCCAGCCGGACCATCTGTAGGGCTCGGCGCTGTAGAGCAGCTGGCCGCCGGCGGAATAGGAATTGCCGGCGCCGACCGGGCCGGAAAAGGTGAAGGTCAGCGTCTGGGCGCCCGGCATCAGGCCGGTCAGCACGACGTGATCGGCATCGCCCCGCGTGCCGGTCCCGCGGATCGTCGTCGGCCCCGCGCCGATGACGGTGAACGCCCGCCAGTCGTTCGAGAAATCGCCGAGTTCGGCCTCGCTGACAGTGGCGGCGCCCGCCGCGCCGGTCAGGGCGAGGGCCGCCGCCGCCGCTGCGGCCAGTGTGCGGATGTTGGTCATGTGCGTCTGTCCCGATCGTCTTTACCTGACGGATATGGGGACACGCGGGCGCCCATGCATCCCGCGGCAGGACGCGACGCTGCGTCACTCAATCCTTCGCCCGTTCCTGATAGGCATTGTCGTCGGTCGAGATGACGATCCGCGTGCCCGGTCCGATATGCGGCGGCACCATCACGCGCAGGCCGCGGGTGGTCAGCGCGGGCTTGTAGGACGAACTGGCGGTCTGGCCCTTGACCACCGGTTCGGTCTCGGCGATCTCGACGGTGATCTTCTGGGGGTATTCGATGGCGATCGCAATGCCCTCGAAGGTCTTGAGGAACACCCGCATCCCCTCCTCGAGATAGACCTTGCCGTCGCCGACGACATCGGCGCTCACCGCGATCTGTTCGTAGGTCTCGGGTTCCATGAAGTGATACCCCTCGCCATCTTCGTAGAGGAAATCATAGCCCCGCTCGTCCACCGTTGCGCGTTCGACCTGCTCGGTCGTGCGCCAGCGTTCCGACACCTTCACCCCGTCCGAGATGCGCCGCATGTCCACCTGCGTGACCGGCGTGCCCTTGCCGGGGTGGATGTTCTGCGCCTGCAGAACGACATAGAGCTTGCCGTCCATGTCCACGACGTTGCCCTTGCGAAGGGTGGATGCGATGACCTTGACCACGGGTGTTTCCTTGCGAAGCGGGGCGCGCCGGGTTACCCCCCGCGCATTCTGGACGCGCAGGTAGCGCATCCCGCCCGGTTTCGCCAGCCCGAAGGCCCCCATGACCCTCACGCCCCCCGACACGCCCTGGTGGGACGCGGCCCGCCACGCCGACCGCCGCCCCGTCCTGCTCGCGCGCAACCGCATCCAGGGGGCGATCCGCGGCTGGTTCGGTGGGCAGGGCTTCACCGAGGTTGACCCGGCCGGACTCCAGATCAGCCCGGGCAACGAGGCGCATTTGCATGCGCTGGCCGTCACGGCGACCGACGCTTCGGGCGGGCGGCGCCAACTCTGGCTCCATACCAGCCCCGAATTCGCGATGAAGAAGCTGCTGGCGGCGGGCGAGACGGCGATCTTCGCCTTCGCCCATGTCTGGCGCGACCGCGAGGGCGGGCCGCGCCATGCGGCCGAGTTCACCATGCTCGAATGGTATCGGGCGGGTGCACCTTACGAGCAGTTGATGGAGGATTGCGCGGCGATGCTGCGGCTGGCGGCGGCGGGGGCCGGGGCGGCCATGTTCCGCCACGGCGGGGCCGCCTGCGATCCGCTGGCCGCGCCCGAGCGGCTGGCGGTGGCCGAGGCCTTTGCCCGCCACGCCGGGATCGACCTTCTCGCCACGATCGCGCCCGACGGCACGCCCGATACCGGCGCCATGCGGGTCGCAGTGGAGCGGGCCGGGCTGCGGACGGCGGCCGACGACACCTGGTCGGACCTCTTTTCCCGCGTCCTCGTCGCGCGGGTCGAGCCGCATCTGGGCCACGGGCGGGCCACGATCCTCGACCGCTATCCGGTGGCCGAGGCAGCGCTGGCGCGGCGCTGCGCGGACGATCCGCGCGTGGCCGAACGGTTCGAGCTTTATGCCTGCGGGGTGGAACTGGCCAACGGGTTCGGCGAGCTCACCGACCCGACCGAGCAGCGGCGGCGCTTCGAGGCCGAGATGGACGAGAAGGCGCGCGTCTATGGCGAGCGCTACCCGCTCGACGAGGATTTCCTCGCCGCCCTCGCCCACATGCCCCCCGCCAGCGGCATCGCGCTCGGCTTCGACCGGCTGGTGATGCTGGCGACGGGGGCGCCGCGGGTGGCGGATGTGATGTGGGTGCCGGCGGGGTGATGCGGGCAGTCACGCCCCCTCGAAGTCCACCCGCCGCCGCAGGAACAGCCCCGCCCGTTCCGACACCGCCGCCGCATGGCCGGTGGTCAGGAAACGCGCCGCCGTGCCCGGCCCCAGAAACTCCGGCCGCCGCGCGAGGTAATCGGCGAGCGAGTCCGCCACCAGCGCGGCCTGGGAATAGACCTTGACCCCCGGGCCGAGCGCCTCGGCAAAGACCGCCTCCATCAGCGGGTAGTGGGTGCAGCCTAGAACGGCCGCCTGCGGATGCGGCATCCGCCGCTTGAGCGCGGCGACATGGGCGCGCACCAGCGTTTCGGCAAGCTCGATATCGCCCGCCTCGATCGCATCGACAAGGCCGCCGCAGGGCTGCGCCTCGACATCGACCCCGATGGCGCGGAACGCCAGTTCGCGCTGGAACGCGCGGGATGCGACCGTCGCCGGCGTGGCGAACAGCGCAACGTGCTTCACCCAGACCTCGCGGGGGGGCGAGTTGTCGCCCCAGGCGCGTTCCGTCAGCGCCTCGATCAGCGGCACGAACACGCCCAGCACGCGCTTGTCCCGCGGCACCCAGGTTTCCTGCATCCGGCGCAGCGCCGCGGCCGAGGCGGTGTTGCAGGCGAGAATGACCAGATCGCAGCCCTCGGCCCAGAGCCGTTCGACCCCGGCGCAGGTCAGCGCGAAGATATCCTCCGCGTCGCGCACCCCGTAGGGCGCATGCGCATTGTCGCCGTAATACACGAACGGCACATCGGGCAGACGCCGCGCCACCGCGTCGAGCACCGTCAGGCCGCCGAGCCCCGAATCGAACACACCGACCGCCATGCGACCCCCCTCGGGCCCGGGCCCCTACGCCTTGTATTTTTCCTCGAACTCGTAGCCATAGCCGAGGCGGCCCTTGGGGACCGGCGCCAAGTCATAGGTCGCCTGCCGCAGGAAATCCATCATCGCGCGCGGATCGCCCCGGTGCATGTCGAGCTTGGCCGAGGGGATCGGCTCGCCGATGACGACGCGCACCGGCTCGTCCACGCGGGACTTAAATTCCTTGATGAGCAGCGCAAGGCGCAGCGTTTGGTGCAGGTGGCTGGCAAGCTGGAAGAGGCGCGAATTGTGCCCGTCGAAATAGATCGGCACGACGGTCGCGTTGGACCGGCCGATCATCTTGGCGGTGAAGTTGCGCCAGCCGGGATCGAGCGGCAGGCCGAAGGGCCGCGCCGCCGTGCTGACCGTGCCGCCCGGAAACACCCCGATCGCCCCGCCGTCCGCAAGGTATTTCAGCGCGATGGTGCGGGTTTCGATGTTCTGCCGGATCGCCGCCTTCGATTCGTCGAAGCTGATGGGCAGGATCACCCGGTTGAGCGCCTCGGCCTTGCGGAACACCGAATTGGCGAGGATGCGGAAATCGCCCCGCATCCGGTCGAGCACATGGCCCATCATCAGCCCATCGAGAATGCCATACGGGTGGTTGGCGATCACGATCAGCGGACCGTTGGCCGGAATGTTCTTCAGATCTCCGCCGATCAGATCGAGCGTGAGGCCATAGCGGTCGACCAGAACCTCCCAGAAGGACCGGCCGCGCGCCACTTCGTGCTCATAACCTTCGGCGCGGCGGATCAGTGACAGGCGCCCGGTTGCATTCTCCAGCACCCGGATGAGGGCGCGGCCGCCGCGGGTCTGCGCCGACGAGGCATAGCTGATGTCACGGGTCAACTCGCGCGGCTTGGGCATCGCCTCTCCTCGGGCCATGGGCGTCAGATAGTGCTGGTCGGCCTGTATGACCAGCTACGATGACAATCCTGCGACAGTTTCGCATCGCGCCGTTTATTCCGCCGCCTGTGCCCGCGGCGCATCGCCCGCACGGATCGCGGCGAGCAGCTCCTCGCGCCGCTTGGCCGCCTTGGCCGCATTCTCGGCCTTGACCGGGCCGAAGCCGCGGATGGTCAGCGGCAGGGCGGCGAGCGCGATCACGGCATCGCGCGTGGCGGGGGTCACGGCGGGCAGGACGGCGGCCATGTCGGCCTCGTATTGTGCGATCAGGGCGCGTTCCATCCGACGCTCTTCCGTGCGCCCGAACGGATCCCAGGCGGTGCCGCGCAAGTGCTTCCAGCGGGCCAGCAGCCTGAACGCCGTCAGCATCCAGGGCCCGAATTCCCGCTTTTTCGGCCGGCCGTTCGCCTCCCGGCCCGGCAGGAAGGGCGGGGCGAGGTGGAAGGTGGGGCGAAAGGCGCCGTCGAACTCGGCGCGCGCCTTGGCCACGGTTTCGAGATGGAGCCGCGCAACCTCGTATTCGTCCTTGTAGGCCAGAAGCTTGTGATAGCCTGTCGCGACCGCCTCGCGGATCCCCTCATCGCCGATCCCGTCCACCAGCCGGCGATAGCGCGCCGCAAGCCCCGCGTCCTGATAGGCGGTCAGATGCGCCGCGCGATAGGCGATCCGGTCCTCCAGCGACTGCGGCAGGGCCGCGACCTTGGGCCTCAGCATCGCCGCCGCCGCCTCCGGGTGCAGCACCGCCCAGCGGCCGAGCGCGAAGGCGCGGCGGTTCTGGTCCACGCCGGCGCCGTTGAGCGTGATGGCCCGCTCGATCGCCGCGAGCGACAGGGGGACAAGGCCGCGCTGCCAGGCCGCGCCAAAGACCATGATGTTGGAATAGATCGAATCGCCCATCAGGACGCGCGACAGCTCGGAGGCGTCGAAGAGATCGAGCCGGTCCTTCAGTCGTGCCTGCAGGGCGAGCGACAGCCGGTCGGACGGCAGTCGGAACTCGGTGTTGCGGGTGAAGTCGCCGGTGATGATCTCGTGGCTGTTGACCACCGCCCCGGTGCGCCCCGTCGTCATCAGGCCGAGCGTGCGGGCCCCCGCGCTGACCACCAGATCGCCGCCGATCACTGCATCCGCCTCGCCGACCGCGACGCGGATCGCGCTGATATCGGACGGATTGTTTGCAAGGCGGCAGTGGATATGCACCGCGCCGCCCTTCTGCGCGAGGCCGGCCATCTCCATCATCCCCGCGCCCTTGCCGTCGAGATGCGCCGCCATCGCCATGATCGCGCCGACGGTCACGACGCCGGTGCCGCCCACGCCGGTGATGACCACGTTCCAGGTGCCGCGGATCGCCGGCAGGTCGGGCATCGGCAGGTCCGGCAGGTCGAGCGCGGCGGTCGCCGCGCGTTTCACCTGCGCGCCCTCAAGCGTCACAAAGGACGGGCAGAAGCCCTTGATGCAGCTGAAGTCCTTGTTGCAGGACGACTGGTCGATCGCGCGCTTGCGCCCCAGTTCGGTTTCGACCGGCACGAGGCTGACGCAATTGGACTGCACACCGCAATCGCCGCAGCCCTCGCAGACATCGGTGTTGATGAACACGCGCCGGTCGGGGTCGGGAAACGCGCCGCGCTTGCGGCGGCGGCGCTTTTCGGCGGCGCAGGTCTGGATATAGACCATCGCCGTCACGCCGCTGACCTTGCGCAGCCGTTCCTGCACCGGGATCAGATCGCCCCGCTCGGCCTTCTCGATTCCCGCGGGAAACGCGGCCCAGTTGATTTTCTCTTTCGGATCATAGACCACCACGACCTTCTTCACGCCCATCGCGAGGAGTTCGCGGGCGATCCGCTGGGGCGAGAGGCCGCCCTCGTTCGGCTGGCCGCCCGTCATGGCGACGGCATCGTTGTAGAGGATCTTGTAGGTGATGTTCGTGCCTGCCGCGATCGCCGCGCGGATCGCAAGGATGCCCGAATGGTTGTAGGTTCCATCGCCAAGGTTCTGGAATACATGCGAAGTCCTGGAAAACGGCGCCTCGCCGATCCAGTTCGCCCCCTCGCCGCCCATCTGGGTGAAGCCGGTCGTCTCGCGGTCCATCCACTGGACCATGTAATGGCAGCCGATGCCGGCATAGGCCCGGCTGCCCTCGGGCACCCGGGTCGAGGTGTTGTGCGGGCAGCCCGAGCAGAAATACGGCAGCCGCGCCGCGATGTCGGTGGCGTTGTCGGCCCGCCGCGCCTCGGAAAGCCGCGCAAGGCCGGCGCGCAGCCGGTCCGTGCCCCGCCCCTCGTCGATCAGGATGCCGCCGAGCTTTTCCGCGATCCAGACCGGATCGAGCGCATAGCGCGTCGGGAACAGCTCGTTCCCCTTGTCGTCATACCAGCCATAGACGCGCCGGCCGCGGCGGTCGTTGAAGATCGCCTCCTTGGCCTGCACCTCGATCAGCTTGCGCTTTTCCTCGACGCAGACGATCAGCTCCAGCCCCTCGGCCCAGTCGTGGAAGCCCTTGAAATCCATCGGCCAGGTCTGGCCCACCTTGTATGTGGTGATCCCGAGGCGCTCGGCCTCCGCCCCGTCGATCCCCAACAGGTCGAGCGCATGGACGAGGTCGAGCCAGTTCTTGCCCGCCGCCACCAGCCCGATCTTCGCCCCCGGCCTGCCCCAGACGCGCCGGTCCATGCCGTTGGCGCGGCTGAACGCCTCGGCCGCGAACCGCTTGTGGTCGATCATCCGCGCCTCCTGCAGCGCCGGCGTGTCGATCAGGCGGATGTTGAGGCCCCCGGGGGGCATGGGGAAATCGGGGGTGACAAAGCGCATCCGGGCCGGATCGCCATCGACGACGCTGGTCGCCTCGACCGTGTCCTTCATCGTCTTGAGCCCGACCCAGACCCCGGCGAAACGCGACAGGGCCCAGCCGTATAGGCCGTAGTCGAGGATTTCCTGCACCCCCGCGGGCGAGACGATGGGCATATAGGCATCCACCATCGCCCAGTCGGACTGGTGCAGCGTGGTCGAGGATTCGCCGGTGTGATCGTCGCCCATCGCCATCAGGACGCCGCCCCGGGGCGATGTGCCGGCCATGTTGGCATGCCGCATCACGTCGCCCGACCGGTCCACCCCCGGCCCCTTGCCATACCAGAGCGCAAAGACGCCGTCATAGCGCCCTTCGCCGCGCAATTCGGCCTGCTGGCTGCCCCAGATCGCGGTGGCGGCCAGATCCTCGTTCAGCCCCGGCTGAAAGCGGATGTCATTGGCGGAAAAAATCTTTTCCGCCCGCGCCATCTGCTGGTCCACCGCGCCGAGGGGCGAGCCGCGATAGCCGGTGACATAGCCGGCCGTGTTGAGCCCCGCCGCGCGGTCGCGCGCCTTCTGCATCAGCATGAGCCGGACGAGCGCCTGCGTGCCGTTGAGCAGCACGGGCGATTTCGTCAGGTCGAACCGGTCATTCAGCGATACGGCCTCGCGTCCCATCGACATCTCCCCTCTTGTTCACGGCATGATAGGTCATCATTTATGACCTACAAAGCGTTTTTTGCGCGGGTCACAGCCCGGTTTCGTTTGCCAGCCCGCAGGCCAGACCGTATCAGACGAAACGAAGCGGAAGGGAGTGATCTTGTCGTGAGTGCCGCGGTGGACTGGGACAAGCTGCGGATCTTTCACGCCGTTGCGGATGCCGGCAGCCTCACGCATGCCGGCGAGGTGCTGCACCTGAGCCAGTCGGCGGTGTCGCGCCAGATCCGCGCGCTCGAGGAAAGCCTCGACACCACGCTGTTCCACCGCCACGCCCGCGGGCTGATCCTGACCGAGCAGGGCGAGTTGCTGTTCGAGGCCACGCAGGCCATGGTCAAGCGGCTCGACGCCGCCGCGGCGCGCATCCGCGATGCGGCCGACGAGGTGTTCGGCGAGTTACGGGTGACGACGACCACCGGTTTCGGCACGCTCTGGCTGGTCCCGCGCCTCGCCTCGCTCTACCGCAGCTATCCCGACCTGCGCATCAACCTCATGCTTGAGGAGCGGCTTCTGGACCTGCCGATGCGCGAGGCCGACGTTGCCATCCGCATGAAGGAGCCGAGCCAGGCCGACCTGATCCGCAAGCGCCTGATGAACATCCGCATGCGGCTCTATGCGACGCCGGCCTATATCGACGCGAGGGGCCTGCCGACCGATCTGGACGACATGCGCACGCATCGCCTGATCTGCCAGCAGGCGGGCGCGGCGCAGGTCGCGGCGGGCGCGCATCTGGTGGAACGGCTCACCGCCGATCCGCCGGGATCGGTGCTGCATGTCAACAACTACTTCGGCGTGCTGCAGGGGGTGCTCAATCATCTCGGCATCGGACTGTTGCCCGATTACCTGACCGCCGACTTCCCCGACCTCGTGCGCGTGCTGCCGGTCGTCGAATCGGTCGAGGTGCCGGTGTTCCTCGCCTATCCCGAAGAACTGCGCCATTCCAAGCGCGTAGCCGCCTTTCGCGACTTCGTCACGGACGAGGTGATGACCTTTCGCAAGCAGTCGCGCGGGTGACTGCGAAAGCCATGCGCCGGCGGCATATCTGCCATGCCGACGCATGCCTCCGCCAGACCTTGCGGCGACTCCACCTGCCCCCTATTTCCCGCAGCAGAGGCGGCGCGCACCGTGTCGCTTCTACCTCCCTGTTGGACTTCGGCCGAGCGAAAGCTCGGCCTTTTTTTTCGCCGCTCGCGGATGCCCGGAATTCGGGCCCCCCCCGACGGGTGTTCGACACGGTTTGCCCGCTTTTGAAGCAGAGACGAAACGCGACGGAGCGCCCCGTTGGGGGCGCCCCGCTCCTGCACTGCAACGGTCGGCCGGCGTTGTCAGGCGTTCTCGGCCGCCTGGCGTGCGGCGCGGATTTCCCGGAGCCGCTTTTCGCTCTGCCGCGCCGAGATATAGGCAAAGGCGGCAACGAAACCGATCGTGCCGAAGGTGAGAATGCCGAGTGCTGCGTCCATGGTCTGCTCCTGCAAGGGGTTGTTGTCGGGCTCGCGTGTGCCTTTTACCCCTCGGGCCCGCCGCCGGATCAGCAGGATCACAGATTATTTAGTCAGATCAATAGTATGCGGCTGCATACGGTCAACGAACCAGCGCGATCACCGCCAGCATGAACACCAGGATGCCGGGCAGGCCGAACTGCGCGGCGATCACGCTCGTCAGGAACAGTCCGGCGAGCGTCGCGCCCACGATCGCAACCTGATCCTGCCGTGGCAGACGCGACAGCCGGGCCTCGACCGCATCGGCGTCGAGACCGCGCCGAAATCCGGCGAGGATGGCCGAGGCAACGACCCGGCACACCCTTGCAATGGGCGCGAGCGGCGATGACGAAGACTGCGGCATGGAAACGATCCGGGGTTCGGCGATTGCGGTATCCAATAGCATGCCGCGCCGCCCCCGATCAACGCTTTCCCGAACCGGCCGGCAGGCCTTGGCCCTTTCCCCGCCCGCATCGGGGCGCTAGAGGGCCGTCATCCAGACCCCGGGGGATCCGCCATGCCCGACGCCGCCCTGACCGAACCGCCGATCACGCCCGATCTCGTCGCCGCGCACGGGCTGAAGCCCGACGAATACGACCGCATCCTCGCCATCATCGGGCGCACCCCGACCTACACCGAGCTGGGCATCTTCTCGGCGATGTGGAACGAACATTGTTCCTACAAGTCGTCGAAACGCTGGTTGCGCACGCTCCACACCACGGGGCCGCAGGTGATCTGCGGGCCGGGCGAGAATGCGGGCGTCGTCGATATCGGCGAAGGCCTCGCGCTGGTGTTCAAGATGGAAAGCCACAACCACCCCAGCTATATCGAACCCTATCAGGGCGCGGCGACCGGGGTCGGCGGCATCCTGCGCGACGTGTTCACCATGGGCGCGCGGCCCGTCGCGGCGATGAACGCGCTGTCCTTCGGCGCGCCTGACCATCCGCGCACGAAATCGCTCGTCGCCGGCGCGGTGGCGGGGATCGGCGGCTACGGCAACGCCTTCGGCGTGCCGACCCTCGGGGGCGAGCTGCGCTTTCATCCCGCCTACAACGGCAACTGCCTCGTGAACGCCTTTGCCGCCGGGATCGCCCGGGCCGATGCGATCTTCTACTCGGCCGCCTCGGGCGTCGGCATGCCGGTGGTCTATCTCGGCGCGAGGACCGGGCGCGACGGCGTCGGCGGGGCGACCATGGCCTCGGCCGAATTCGGCGCGGATGCCGCCGAGAAACGCCCGCAGGTGCAGGTCGGCGATCCCTTCACCGAAAAGCGCCTGCTCGAGGCCTGCCTCGCGCTGATGGCCACCGGCGCCGTGATCGCGATCCAGGACATGGGCGCGGCGGGCCTGACCTGCTCGGCCGTCGAGATGGGCGACAAGGGCGGCCTCGGCATCCGGCTCAACCTCGACGCCGTGCCGCAGCGCGAGCCGGGCATGACCGCCTACGAGATGATGCTGTCCGAAAGCCAGGAACGCATGCTCATGGTCCTGCGCCCGGACCACGAAGAGACGGCGCGCGAGATCTTTGCCCGATGGGATCTCGATTTCGCCATCATCGGCGAGACGATCCCCGAGGACCGGTTCCTCGTGCTGCACGGCAATGCGGTCAAGGCCGACCTGCCGCTGTCGCAACTGTCCTCGCAGGCCCCCGAATACGACCGCCCCTGGGTCGAGGCGCCGCCCGCCCCCCCGCTCGGGCCGATCCCCGCGATCGATCCGGTCGATGCCCTGCGCGGCCTGATCGCCAGCCTGTCCTACGCGCACAAGGCCTGGGTGTGGGAGCAATACGACACCCAGGTGGGCGCCGATACGCTGCGCACCCCCGGCCTCGGCGCGGGCATCCTGCGCGTGCACGGCACCACCCGCGCGCTTGCCTTCACCGCCGATGTCACCCCCCGCTATGTCGAGGCCAACCCCTTCGAGGGTGGCAAGCAGGCAGTTGCCGAGGCCTGGCGCAACCTGATCGCGGCCGGCACGCGGCCGCTCGCCGCGACCGACAACCTCAACTTCGGCAACCCCGAGAAACCGGCGATCATGGGCCAGCTCGTCGGCGCCATCCGCGGCATCGGCGCGGCCTGCCGCGCGCTCGACTTCCCCATCGTCTCGGGCAACGTGAGCCTTTACAACGAGACCGACGGTCGGGCGATCCTGCCCACCCCGACCATCGGCGGCGTCGGCCTCGCCGAAAACCTCGACGATCTGATCGGCGCATTGCCGCAGGCCGGCGATGCGGCGGTGCTGATCGGCGGCCCCGGCACCCACCTCGGCTGCTCGGCCCTGCTGTGGGAACTCTGGGGCCGCAGCGACGGCGACGCGCCGCCGGTCGACCTCGCGGCCGAGCGGCGCCACGGCGCGTTCATCCTCGAGACCCGCGCCCTCATCCGGGCCTGCGCCGACCTGTCCGACGGCGGCCTCGCCCTTGCCGCCTTCGAGATGGCCGCCGCCGCCGGGATCGGTGTGACGCTCGCGCCCGATACGCTCCCCGCGCTCTTCGGCGAGGATCAGGCCCGCTACCTCGTCGCCTGTGCCCCCGCCGATGCACAGACCCTCTGCGCCCGCGCCGCCGCTGCCGCTATCCCGGCCGCCATCGTCGGCCGCTTCGGCGGCGATGCCATCCGCCTCGGCCGGTCCGCCGCCCCGCTGGCCGACCTCGACCGGCTTTGGCGCACCGCCCTGCCCGCAGCCCTGGCGTGACCCGCGCCCCGGGGGCTGTCTGCCCCCTGGCCCCCCGAGGATATTTCCGCCAGCCTGAAGCCGCGCGGCGCGCCTTGCCTTCAGGCTGGCACAAATATCCCCGCCGGAGGCGCACGGCGCCGCCCCGCGATCCCGCCGGGGCGGGGAACGCCTTGCAGCCCCGGCCAGCCGCGCCTAGATTGGCCGAGAGATCGAGGACCACCCCATGGCCATGCAGGCGCAGGACATCGAGAACCTGATCCGGGCGGCGTTTCCCCATGCCCGGATCACCATCACCGATTTGGCCGGCGACGGGAACCACTACGCCGCCGAGGTCATTGACGAAAGTTTTCGCGGCATGAACCGGGTTCAGCAGCAGCGCGCGGTCTATGCCGCGCTCAAGGGCCGGATGGACGGCCCGGCGGGCGAGTTGCATGCGCTTGCGCTGACCACGAAGGCGCCCGACTGATGCTCTATCTCGCGCTCCTTGCGATCGTCGCGGCGGCCGTTGCGCTGATGCTGGCCCGCGCGCGCTCGGAGGGGGATGACGATGACGACGACGGGCCGGGGGGCGGCCCGCGGCGGGCGCGCGTGCGCGTGACCGCCGACGCAACCAGGACCGGCGCAACCAGGACCGGCAGGAGGCCGAAGTGAGCGACGCAACCGACCGCATCCGCGAGACGATCGCGGCGCATGACGTGGTGCTCTACATGAAGGGCACGAAGATGATGCCGCAATGCGGGTTCTCGTCCCGCGTGGCGGGCGTGCTGAACTTCATGGGGGTGGAGTTCGCGGATGTGAACGTGCTGGCCGACCCCGAGATCCGGCAGGGCATCAAGGATTTCAGCGACTGGCCGACGATCCCGCAACTCTACGTCAAGGGCGAGTTCGTGGGGGGCTGCGACATCGTCACCGAGATGACGCTGTCGGGCGAGCTCGATGCCCTGTTCGATGCCAAGGGCATCGCCTACGACCGCGCCAAGGCCGAGCAGATCCGCGCCGCCAACGCCTGACCGCCGCCGCGCGCCGGGGGGGGCGGTCGCGCCGCATCGCCCTTGACCCCGGCTGCGCCGCTTGGCATCCCCGCCCGGGCAAGCACAGGGGGAGATTGGCCATGCGGATCGAGGACACGGCTGCGATCGTCACCGGCGGGGCGTCCGGGCTCGGGGCGGCGACGGCACGGGCGCTGCGCGCCGGCGGGGCGCAGGTGATGCTCTTCGACCGCGATGCGGCCGGCGCGGCGGCGCTGGCGGAGGAGATCGGGGCCCATGCCGCCACGGTCGATGTGACCGACGAGGCCTCGGTCACGGCCGGCATCGCGGCGGCGAAAGCGGCCATGGGCCGCATCACCGCGCTGGTCAATTGCGCCGGGATCGGCCCGGCGCGCCGCACGCTCGGCCGCGAGGGCCCGCATCCCATCGACCTGTTCCGCAGCGTGATCGACGTCAACCTTGTGGGCACGTTCAACGTGCTGCGCCTCGCGGCGGCCGAGATGGCGGCGAATGCGCCCGATGCGGGCGGCGAGAAGGGCGTCATCGTGATGACCGCCTCGGTCGCCGCCTTCGACGGGCAGAAGGGGCAGGCCGCCTATGCCGCCTCCAAGGGCGGGATCGTCGGGCTCACGCTGCCGGCGGCGCGCGATCTGGGGTCCATGGGCATCCGGGTGAACACGATCGCCCCTGGCATCTTCCTCACCCCGATGCTGATGACGCTGACCGAGGAGGCGCGAACCCAGCTCGCCGCCGACGTCATCCACCCGCGCCGCCTTGGCGATCCGGCCGAATATGCCGCGCTCGTGCGCTTCATGATCGAGAGCGCCTATCTGAACGGCGAGACGATCCGGCTCGACGGCGCGCTGCGGATGCGCTGATCGGCTTGCTGGACGCGGGCCGGCGCAGCGACTAAGCGGAGGGCCAGCGCGGGGGGCGGCATGCGGATTCTCATCACCAACGACGACGGGATCAACGCCCCGGGCCTTGCCGTGCTGACCGCCATCGCCGAAGAGATCGCAGGTCCGGGCGGCGAGGTCTGGACCGTCGCGCCCGCCTTCGAGCAATCGGGGGTCGGGCACAAGATCAGCTATACCCACCCCATGCTGATCGCCCAGATGGGCGAGCGGCGGTTCGCCGCCGAAGGCAGTCCGGCCGACTGCGTGCTTGCCGGCCTCTATGACGTGCTCGAGGGCAATCGGCCCGATCTGGTGCTGTCAGGCGTCAACCGCGGCAACAATGCGGGCGAGAATGCGCTCTACTCCGGCACGGTCGGCGGCGCGATCGAGGGGGCGCTGCAAGGCCTGCCCTCGATCGCGCTGTCGCAGTATCTCGGCCCCGCCACGCGCGAGATGGCCGATCCGTTCGAGGCGGCGCGGGTCTGGGGGGTGCGGGTGGTGCGGGCCCTGCTCGACCGCGGGCTCTGGGACGGCGAGGCTTACCGGCTGTTCTACAACGTCAATTTCCCCCCCCGCCCCGCCGCTGAGGTCCGGGGCATCAAGGTGACCGCGCAGGGCTGGCGGCATGACAGCTTTTTCGGCGTCACGCCGCAGTTCTCGCCCACCGGGCGGCGGTTCCTGTGGATCAAGGGCGGCCCGCAGCAGACGCCGACCGCGCCGGGCACGGATGTGCATGCCAATCTCGACGGCTGGGTGTCGGTCACGCCGATGCGCTGCGATCTGACGGCGCATGACCGGCTGGCCGAGCTCGAGGCGCGGCTGGGATGACCGGCGTCGGGGATGCGCCGCCCGACGATCCCGCCGAACGCCAGATGCGGTTCCTCTTCGCCCTGCGCTCGCGCGGGGTGACGGATGCGCGCGTCCTTTCGGCGATGGAGCGGATCGACCGCGGCGCCTTCGTCACCGGCCTGTTCGCCGAGCGCGCCTATGAGGACATGCCGCTCCCCATCGCCTGCGGCCAGACCATCAGCCAGCCGTCGGTCGTCGGCCTGATGACCCAGGCGCTCGAGGTGACGGCACGCGACAAGGTGCTCGAGGTGGGCACAGGGTCGGGCTATCAGGCGGCGATCCTCGCGTTGCTGGCGCGCCGGGTCTATACGATCGACCGTCACCGCCGCCTCGTGCGGGCGGCGCAGGCGGTGTTCGACCGGCTGTCGCTCACCACCATCACCGCGATCACCGGCGACGGCAGCCGCGGCCTGCCCGAACAGGCGCCCTTCGACCGCATCCTTGTGACCGCCGCGGCCGAGGACCCGCCCGGCCCCCTCTTGGATCAGTTGCGCATCGGGGGTATCATGGTGCTGCCGGTCGGCCAGTCCGACGCGGTGCAGAGCCTGATCCGCGTGCGGCGCGGCCCGGCGGGGTTCGAGTATGAAGAGCTCCGCGCCGTCCGCTTCGTGCCGCTGGTCGAAGGGATCGCGCCCGACTGACGGGCGCGGCGACACATCGGGGCAAACCCGGGATGGGAATGAGGCAGAGCATGACGAACGCGCCCCGCCCTGCGGCGACCGTCCCCCGGCGATCTGTCCGGGCGGCGCTCGTGGTTCCCGCGCTTCTGGCCCTTGCGGCCTGCGGCGACGGGCCGATGTTCCCGACCGACTGGGACCTGCGATCGCGCGAGTCGCTCACCACGGCCGATGCGGCGCGCGCCGCCACCGTGCCGCGGCCCCGGGGGGACGACCGCGGCGTGATTTCCTATCCCGGCTACCAGGTCGTGGTGGCCCGGCGCGGCGATACGGTACGCGCGGTCGCGGGGCGGATCGGCGTCGGGGCCGATGCGCTGGCCTCGCGCAATGCGATCCAGCCCGATGTCGTGCTGCAGGGGGGCGAGGTGCTGCTGGTGCCCGGCCGCGTGGCCGAACCCACGCTGGCCAGCGGGGCGGCCCCTGCCGCCCCGGTCGATGTCGCCGCCATCGCGACCACCGCGCTCGACCGGGCGCAGGGCACCGCGCCGGCGGCGGCAGCCCCGCCCCGTCCGGTCGTGCAGGCGGGGGCCGAGCCGCTGCGCCACCGCGTGCTGCGCGGCGAAAGCGCCTACACGATCGCGCGGCGCTACAATGTGCCGGTGCGGGCGCTGGCCGAATGGAACGGCCTCACGGGGGATTTCACGGTCCGCGAGGGGCAGACGCTGCTGATCCCGCCCTTCGCCGAAACGCCGCCCCCCGCCACGGCCGCCACGACGGCGCCCGGGTCCGGCTCGCCCACGCCCACGCCGCCCTCGGCCGCCCGGCCGCTTCCGGCCGAGCGGACGGCACCGGCCGCAACGCCGGTCGCCACCCCGCCGTCGCCCGATCTCGCCGCCGGGCGCACGGCGGCGAGCGCATCGCGCTTTGCCATGCCGGCGGACGGCGCGATCATCCGCGCCTTCACGCCTGCGCGTCCCGGCATCGACATCGGCGCGCCGGCCGGGGCGCCGGTGCGTGCGGCGGCAGACGGCACCGTGCTGCGCGTCACGCGCGAGACCAACGGGATCACGCTCGTCCTGCTGCGCCACGCCGACGATCTGGTTACGGTCTATGCCAATATCGCCGATGTGACGGTGGCGCAGGGGGCAAGCGTGCGGCGCGGGCAGCAGATTGCCCGCGTGGCCCCGGGGGCGCAGCCCTTCCTGCGGTTCGACGTGCGGCGCGGGGTGGACGCGGTGGACCCGGCGCCCTTCCTCAACTGAGCCTGATACCGCGCCGCCCGGCGAGGTCGGTGAAATACTGCCAGGCCACGCGTCCCGACCGCGCGCCGCGCGTGACCTGCCATTCGATCGCCTCGGCGCGCAGCGTGGCATCGTCGATGGCGATGCCGAAGGCGTCGCAATAGCCGCGGATCATGGCGAGGTAATCGTCCTGTCCGCAAGGGTGGAACCCGAGCCACAGGCCGAAGCGGTCGGACAGCGACACCTTTTCCTCGACCGCCTCGGACGGGTTGATCGCGGTGGACCTTTCGTTCTCGACCATGTCGCGCGGCATCAGGTGGCGGCGGTTCGAGGTGGCGTAGAGCACCACATTCTCCGGCCGTCCGGCGATGCCGCCGTCAAGAACCGCCTTCAGCGCCTTGTAATGCTGATCGTCCTGGCTGAACGACAGATCGTCGCAGAACAGCACGAACCGGTGCGCCGGGGCGTCGCGCAGATGCGCCAGCAGCCGCCCGATCGACCCCAGATCCTCGCGCCCGATCTCGACCAGCACCAGCGGCAGCCCCTCGGCCCGCACCGCCGCATGCACCGCCTTGACCAGCGAGGATTTCCCCATCCCCCGCGCCCCCCAGAGCAGCGCATTGTTCGCCGCGAACCCCGCCGCGAACTGCCGCGTATTGGCCAGAAGCGTATCGCGCGCCCGCGCGATGCCGTGGAGCAGCGCCAGATCGACGCGCGCGACCGCCGCGACGGGTTCGAGCCGGTCGGGGCCGGTGTGCCACTGGAAGGCCGGCGCGGATCCGGGATCCGGCGCCGGGGCGGGCGGCGGCGCGAGGCGTTCGAGCGCGGCCGCGATGCGGGCCAGCGGACCGGCGGCGCTCACGGCTTGGCCTTGCCCGCGCCTTCGGCCGGTTGGTCGTCGTCCAGATCGTCGAGATCGACCCAGGCCCCTTCGGCGCGCAGCTTGGCCTCCCGCTGCCGCTCGACCCGGGCGACGAGGAAGATCGACACCTCGTAAAGCCCATAGACGGCCGTGAACAGGATCACCTGGCTGATGATGTCGGGCGGTGTTGCGATGGCGGCAAGGCCGAGGATGCCCACGACCGCGTATTTGCGCATCGCGCCAAGGCCCTTCGCCGACACCAGCCCCGCCTTGCCCATCAGCGTCAGCAGCACCGGCAACTGGAAGCAAAGGCCGAACGCGGTGACGAACTTGATCGTCAGCGACAGGTATTCCTGCACCGAGCCCTGAAAGAGGATCCCCGCCTCGGCCAGCGCATTCTCCGTCCCCCCGCCTTCGGCCGAAAGAACGGCACTTTCCGGCGCGAGCGTGCCCATCTGCTGGAAGCTCAGGAAGAAATCGAAGGCGAGCGGGATGACGATGTAGAACGCAAAGGCCGCACCGAGAAAGAACATCGCCGGCGAGGCGATCAGGAACGGCAGAAAGGCATGCTTTTCGGAACGGTAGAGCCCTGGCGCCACGAACCGCCAGAGCTGATAGCCTATGATTGGAAAGGACAGCGCGAACCCGCCGAAGAGCGAGATCGACACGGCGACGAAGAACCCTTCCTGCACCTTGATGAGCAGCAACTGGCAATCCTGCCCGCGGGTCGCGAGCGCGGTGCAGATCGGCTGCGTCAGGAAGTTGAAGATCGGATTCCAGACGGTGAAACAGGCCACCATCGCCACGAGAAAGGCGAGCACGGCATAGATGAGCCGGGTCCGCAATTCGGCCAGATGCTCGACCAGCGGGGCCGAAGTATCCTCGATGTCATCGGGCTTGGTGGCGGTGCTCATGATCTACAGTCTGGGTCAGGCCACGGGGTGGCGGTCACGCGTCGGCGGAACGGCCGGGGGCAGCGGTCGCGGGCGCTTCTGCGACCGGCTTGCTTACGGCCGCGAGCCGCTCGGCGCGCCCGGCCTCCTGCGCGGCCGTCAGCGCAGCGGTGTTGGGGCCGCGGCTGGCATCGGGCGCCGCGACGGCCTTGCCCTCTGCTGCCGGCCCGGCTGCCTTGGCTGGCGCCGCCGACGCCGCGGCGCCCGCGCCGGGGCTCGTCCGCTTCGGATCCCAGCTTTCGAACTTCGTCGCGGCCTCCTTCAGCGCGTCGATCCCGCTCTGGCGCAGGTTGGTCGCCGCCTTGATGTCACGCGCCACATCCTTGACACCGCTTTCGTCGGCCGCCTGTTCCATCGCCCTGCTGAACTCGCGCCCCATGGCGCGGATCTTGGCGGTGAAGCGGCCCAGGGTGCGGAACATGATCGGCAGGTCCTTGGGACCCACCACGATCAGCGCAACGATGCCGATCAGCAGAAGCTCGGTCCAGCCGATGTCGAACATGCGCGTGCCTCTTGCCCTTCCGCTGGATCAGGCCTTGTCCTTGTCGGCCGCGGCGCCAGCCGGCGAGACGTCGCGCGCCTCGGCGGCGGCCTTCTCGATCTCGGCCGTCTCGTCCTTCACGCCGCGCTTGAAGGCGGTGATGCCCTTGCCGATCTCGCCCATGAGCCCCGCGATCTTGCCGCGCCCGAACAGCACGAGCACGACGACCACGATCAGGATGAGGCCGGGAAGGCCGATATTGTTGAGCATGGGATGTCTCCCCCCGCTGTTCCTCTGCGATGCTCTGGATGTAGTCCCCCCGCAGCTGCCGTGCAAAGGCGGATTGACTGGATGGGCCGGACAACTGACAGTAACCTGTCAGTAGGAACCGCGCCATGAAACGCGACGACCGCCTTTACGACCTCATCCGCATCCTGCGCGACGGGCGGCTCCATACGGCGGCGGAACTCGCCGCGACGCTCGGCGTGTCGACCCGCACCATCTGGCGCGACATGGGGACGATGGCGGCATCCGGCCTGCCGGTCGAGGGCGAGCGCGGCCTTGGCTACATCCTGCGCGCGCCGGTGGTCCTGCCGCCGATGATCCTCACGCAAGAGGAACTCGACGTGCTCGTCGCTGGCCTGCGCCAGGTCGCCCGCGAGGACGGACCGGCCGGGCGGGCGGCGCGCAGCCTGCTGGCCAAGATCGGCACCGTCCTGCCGCAGGCCGGCATGCCGCCCGGAACCGACGGGGAAGATGCCTGATGCAATCGGCCCGCCGCAGCATGCACGGGGCCCCGATATGCTTCGCCGTCGCACGCCAGGGCAGACCATGCGCGCAACGGATGGTGCGGGAGCCTCCGGCGGGGATATTTGGGCCAGCCTGAAGGTCGCGGGGCTTGCCATGCGCACCCGTCCATCCTTGCCCGGATGGCGCTCGGCGCCGCCCCCACGCCTTGCCGCATTCAGGCTGGCCCAAATATCCCCGCCGGAGGCTCCCGAAGGATGGTCGGGGCGCAGGCCGCAGGGTGGTTCGTCGCTGTCATGCGCAAGCGCTCTTGCGGGGCGGCACGCGCACGGCTCGGGTGTCAGCGGCCGGCGGGAAACACGAAACAACGGTCGCGCCGGATCATCAGCCACAGCACCGTGCCGGGCCGGGGCAGGAACACGCCCGGCACAGCAGCGACAAGGCGGGTGTCGCCGAAATCCATGCGGAAGTCCACGAGGCTCTCGCGCCCCAGAAAGCGCGACCGCACCACCGTGCCGCGGGCCGGGGTCCCATCCTGCGGGGTCGGGTTGGGGCCGCGGCCGTGGCGGTCGAAGTCGATCTTGAGGTGCTGCGGGCGGATCACGATCTCGACGGCCGCACCGTCGGCATGCCCCGGCGTCAGGAAGGCGCCGAACGGCGTATCGGTCAGCGCGCCGCGCGAGGTGCCGCGGATCACGTTGATATCGCTGAAGAACGCGGCAGCCGCCTTGTCCGCCGGCGCGTTGTAGACGTTATAGGGCGCGCCGCGCTGCACGATCCGGCCGTCGCGCATCAGCACGATCTCGTCGGCCATGCGCATCGCTTCGTCCGGCTCGTGGGTGACCAGCAGGACGGCCGTCCCCTCTTCCTTCAGGATGTCGAGCGTGGTGTCGCGGATGCCGTCGCGCAGGCGGTTGTCGAGCCCCGAAAACGGCTCGTCCATCAGCATGATGCGCGGACGGGGGGCGAGCGCGCGGGCGAGCGCCACGCGCTGCTGCTCGCCGCCCGACAGCTCGTGCGGATACTTGTCCCCGAAGCCGCGCAGGTTGACGCGCCCCAGCAGCGCCTCCACCCGTGCCGCCGCTGCACGCCGGTCGCCGCGCAGCCCGAAGCCGATGTTGGCGGCCACGGTCAGATGCGGGAAGAGCGCGAAATCCTGGAACATCAGGCCGACCGACCGCGCCTCGGGCGGCAGGCTGCGGATGCTGTCGCAGACCAGCGCGCCGTCGATCAGGACGCGGCCTGCGTCGGGCCGCTCCACCCCCGCGATCATCCGCAGCGTGGTGGACTTGCCGCAGCCTGACGGGCCGAGCAGGCAGGTCACCTGCCCCGCCCCGATGGTCAGCGACAGCGCATCGACCACCGGCCGGTCGCCGAAGCGGCGTGTCAGCCCCTCGACCGCCAGCCGTGGATTTCCGCCAGTCCCCATTGGTCCCGGTTTCCCGATTGTTTCACTCGGGAACCCCGGTAGCAGGCCGGGCGCCGGGCGGCAAGCGGCCCCCGAAAGCGCCGCGGTCAGAGCAGGAAGGACGCCGCCGTGATGATCGGCGTGCCGTCGAGCACGAGGGCGAAATCGGCCGTGCGGTCGCCGTCGATGTCGCCGAGGATGACGCGCTGGCCCGGCTCGATGCTCACCCGCAGCTCGCCCGCCGTGCCGGTGAAGAGGCCCGAGAAGATGAAGGTGAAGGGCTGCCGCCCGGCCTGGTTCGCGTTGGCGTCGATCAGCCGCAGGTCGATCACATCCTCGCCGGGCTGGAAGCCGCGGATCGTGTCGATCCCCGGCCCGCCGCTTTCCTCGACGGCGCGGAACACGAACCGGTCGGCGCCGGGCCCGCCGTCGAGCAGGTCGGCGCCGAAGCCGCCTTCGATGATGTCCTCCCCCGCCCCGCCGAGGATCGTGTCGGCATCGAAGCCGCCGCGCAGATCGTCGTTGCCCGCGCCGCCCTCGATCAGATCGGCGCCCTCGCCGCCGAGGATCGTGTCGTTCCCGTTGCCGCCATAGAGGCTGTCGTCATCCGCGCCGCCGTCGATGCTGTCGCGCCCCGCCCCGCCGTAGATCGCATCCTCGCCCGCAAGGCCGAAGATCGTGTCGTCGCCGGTCCCGCCCCAGATCGAATCGTCCCCCTCGCCGCCGTCGAGCGCATCGTTGCCAGCCCCGCCCCAGAGCGCGTCGTCATCCGCCCCGCCGCAGACCGAATCGTTCCCCGAACCGGCCCAGAGGCTGTCGTTCCCGGCGCCGCCGTCGATGCTGTCGTTGCCCGCATCCCCGCGCAGCGCATCGTCGCCGTCCTGCCCGATCATCGTGTCGTTGCCCGCCCCGCCCCAGGCGGCATCGTTCCCCTCGCCGCCGAAGATGCGGTCGTTGCCCGCGCCGCCGGTGATCGTGTCGTCGCCGAGGTCGCCGAAGAGCGCATCGTTGCCGCCGAGCCCAGCGATGACATTGTCCTGCGCGTTGCCGACGATGCGGTTGTCCTGGTTGTTGCCGGTGCCGCGGATCGCCGGGCCCATCAGGTCGAGCACCTCGACATGCTGGGGGGTCACGAAATCGACCCAGGCCTGAACGGTATCGTTGCCCTGCCGGTTCGCCTCGACGATGACCGCGCGGGGATCGTCCACGATGAAGATGTCGTTGCCCGCGCCGCCGAGAATCTGCCCGGCCACCGTGCCGCCGCGTCCGTCGAGCGTGTCGTTGCCCGCGCCGAGGTCGATGTCGCCGGTGATCCGGCCGGTATTCTCGACGCGGTCGTTGCGCCGGTCGAGCGCGACGGCGCCGAGGATCGCGCCGGTATTGATCACCAGGTTGCCGGCCGCGTTGCCTGCCCCGCTCACGATGCGCAGCGCCGGGTTCGACAGCGCGGTGATGGTGCCGGTGTTGACCACGGTGTTGGCATCGCCGAACAGCCGGATCGCGCCGCCCTCGAGGTTGGTTGGCCCAAGGGCCGTGATCGAACCGGTGTTCTCGATCCGGGCCGACAGGCTGGGCTGGGACGCCAGCCCGTCGCCGCGCGCCGCGCCGAAGCGGACCCCGGCGAGCACGCCGACGATCGCGCCGGAATTGACGAGCGTCGGCGCGAACACGCCTGCGGCCGTCATGCTGCCCGCGACGGCTTCGGACGTGTTCAGGATCTCGCCGCGATTGACGAGCGTGGCGCGTTCACCGTTGAAAATGACGATGTTGTCGACAAGGCCTGTGGCCGTCACAAGCCCGAGGGTGCCTGCGTTGATGACCTGCAAGGAACTGTTAGGACCCGTGATGGTAAAGGACATGCTTAAATTCTCCCCGTAAAATAGCGCGCTGCCCAACTTGATGCACGGTGCACCGGCGGACCGGCGCGCGCGTGTTCAGATGGTTACGTTCGTCGCCCCGCCGTCAAGCAGAATGTTCTGCCCCACGATGAACCCCGCATGCACCGAGCAGAGGAACGCGCAGGCCGCGCCGAATTCCGCGGCGGTGCCGTAGCGGCGGGCGGGGATGGTGGCGGCGCGGCGGGCCTGCGCCTCGGCCAGGGTGATGCCCTCGGCCTGCGCCACGGGGCCGTCGAGCGCGATTGCCCGGTCGGTCGCGTGGATGCCGGGGAGCAGGTTGTTGATCGTCACGCCGTGCGGGGCCACCTGCCGCGCGGTGCCGGCGACGAAGCCGGTCAGGCCGGTGCGGGCGGCGTTCGACAGGCCAAGCTGCGGGATCGGCGCGCGCACCGACTGCGAGGTGATGTTGACCACCCGGCCCCAGCGCCGGGCGATCATGCCGGGCAGCACCGCCTGCATCAGCGCGATGGGGGTGAGCATGTTGGCATCGAGCGCGGCGATGAAATCCTCGCGACTCCAGTCGGACCAGAGGCCGGGCGGCGGGCCGCCGGCATTGGTCACGAGGATGTCCACATCCCCCGCCGCATCGAGCACCGCCGCGCGGCCCTGCGCCTCGGTGATGTCGGCGGCCACCGCCGTGACGGTGACGCCGTGGCGGCGCAGGTCCGCCGCCGCCGCCTCGAGCGCCGCGGCGCCGCGGGCGTTGATGACGAGATGCACCCCCGCCGCCGCCAGCGCCTCGGCGCAGCCCCGCCCGAGGCCCTTCGAGCCGGCTGTGACGAGCGCCCGGCGCCCTGCGATCCCGAGGTCCATCGGCCAATCCCCCCCTTGGTTCTCCGGCGTCTGCCTAGCACCCGCGGCGGGCGACGGGAACCGGCGTTGACGCCGCCGCCGCCGCCGCCTAGGCCTGACGGGGCCGAGACCCGGCCCGCGACCGCGACGGTGACCATGACAGACCCCGCCCGCCCCGCCCCCCCCGATCCGCCGCCGATGGTTGTCGCGGTATTCGATGCCGCCGATCTCTATGTCACGCAGGGGGTGAACCGCGGCGACGGGCTCGGGGAGCTGCCCGATCTCTGCGCGGGCGACATCTACGAGCTCGACCCCGAGGCCGCCCCGTTGCCGCTTGCGCTTGCACCGCCGCCGGCGGGACCGATGGCGCGCGCGCAGGTTGTGGCGGCAGGATCGGCGATCGGCCGGGCGGGCGATCCGGTCGTGCTGGCGGGCCAGCTGACGCTGATGGCCCCCGACGGCGATCCGGTCACGGTCCTGCTGGTGCGGCATCGCGCGCCAGGGGATGCGGCGGCACGGCTTTATGCGCTGCCGCTGGTGCCGCTGGCGCCGCGGGTCGGATACACGCTGGTCGCGGCCGAGGATGCGCCCGAAACGGCGCGGCTGGCCGATTTCGTCTGCCTGTCGTTCCTGCGCGGCACCCGGATCACGCTGGCGGGCGGGGCGCAGGTGCCGATCGAGGCGCTGTCGCCCGGCGACCGGGTGCTGACGCGCGATCACGGCGCCCAGCCGCTGCGCTGGATCGGCCGCGCCACGCTGCGGGCGCGCGGCGCCTTCGCGCCGGTGGTGATCGCGGCGGGCACGATGGGCAATGCGGGCGATCTCGCGGTCGGGCCGCACCACCGGCTGTTTCTCTACCTGCGCGAGCGGCCCGCGGGCGTGGCGACGGCCGAGATCCTCGTGCAGGCGCGCCATCTGGTGGACGGGGTGCGCATCGTCCAGCGCGAGGGCGGGTTCGCCGACTGGTTCAGCCTCGTGTTCGACCGGCACGAGATCATCTATGCCGAAGGGATCCCGGCCGAGAGCCTGATGGTGACCGAGGCCACGGTGTCGCGCCTGCCCGAGGCGCTGGCCGAGGCGGTGCGCCGCGCCTTTCCGGGCCTGAGCCAGCGCCAGCATTTCGGCACCGAGGCCGGGCAGGAGGCTGTGGCGGCCCTGCGCGGGGGGCGCCAGCAGGAGGGGGGCTAGCCCCCCGTCGCCCGTTCCGGGCGCCCCCCCCAGAGTATTTCCGGAACGATGAAGGGGGGGTCAGATCAGGGCGAAGCGGTCCACGTCCACCATGCCGCGGTCGGTGATCTTGAGATGCGGGATGACCGGCAGGCAGAGGAAGGCGAGTTGCAGGAAGGGCTCGTTGAGCGTGACGCCGAGCGACCGGGCGGCGGCGCGCAGGTCGTGGAGGGCGGCCCGGACCTCTTCGAACGATCCGAGGCTCATCAGCCCCGCGACGGGCAGGGCGATCTCGGCGCGCACTGCGCCGTCCGCGGCGACGACGAAGCCGCCCTCGATGGCGGCGAGGCGGTTCACGGCGAGGGCCATGTCGCCGTAGTCGGCGCCGACCACGGCGATGTTGTGGTGGTCATGGCAGACGGTCGAGGCGATGGCGCCGCGCTTCAGCCCGAAGCCGCGCACGAAGCCTGTGGCGATGCGACCGTCGCCGCCGTGGCGTTCGACCACCGCGATGCGGATGAGGTCGCGCGCCGGATCGGGGCGCCGGTCGCCGTCCGTGGCGGGGATGGTCTCGGTCAGGTGGTCGGTCAGGATCTGGCCCTCGCGGATGCCGATCACCGGCGTGTCGTCGCCGCTGCCGGCATGGCGGAAGGCGTCGGGCGTCACCTGCGGGGCGCGGACGGAGCGGCGCGCGACGGGGGCGATGGTCTCGCGGGCGGCGAAGGCGGCAGAGTCGGCACGGGTGCCGCCGCACAGCACGAGGCGCACGTCGCAGGCGGCGAGCGAGCCGACCGCGACGATATCGGCCCGCAGGCCCGGCGCGATCAGGCCGCGGTCCTTGAGCCCGAAGGCCTCGGCCGCCGAGAGCGCCGCGGCGCGGTAGACCGCAAGGGGCGGGCAGCCGCGGGCGATCAGGGTCCGGATCATGTGGTCGAGGTGCCCCTCTTCGGCGATGTCGAGCGGGTTGCGGTCGTCGGTGCACAGGCAGAGGTAAGGCGCGGTGGTTTCGGTCAGCAGCGGCGCGAGGGCGTGCAGGTCCTTGGACACCGAGCCTTCGCGGATCAGGATGCGCAGGCCGCGGTTGAGCTTTTCCCGCGCCTCGGCAAGGCCTGTCGCCTCGTGCTCGGTGCGGATGCCGGCGGCGACATAGGCGTTGAGGTCGCGCCCCGACAGCAGCGGCGCGTGCCCGTCGATGTGGCGCCCCGCGAATGCGGCGAGTTTTGCCATGGCGCCCGGATCCTCGTGGATCACGCCGGGATAGTTCATGAACTCGGCAAGTCCGATGACCTTGGGGTGGTGCATCAGCGGCGCGAGATCGGCGGCCTCGAGCCGCGCGCCGGCGCTTTCCATATGGGTCGAGGGCACGCAGGACGAGAGCTGCACCCTGATGTCCATCACCGTCCGGGCGGCGGCATCGAGGAAGTAGCGGATGCCGGCGAGGCCGGCGACATTGGCGATCTCGTGCGGGTCGCAGATCGCGGTTGTCACGCCGCGGGGGGCGACGCAGCGGTCGAATTCGAACGGCGTGACGAGCGAGGATTCGATATGCAGGTGGGTGTCGATGAAACCCGGCACGAGCGTCAGGCCCGTCACGTCGATCACCTGCGCGCCCACGTAGGGATGGCCGATCCCGACGATGGTATCGCCGCAGATCGCGACATCGCCCGCGATCAGATCGCCCGTGGTGAGCGAGAGCACCTGCCCGCCGCGCAGGACGAGGTCGGCGGGCGCGGTGCCGCGGCCCTGGCGGATGCGGCGGGAAAGGATGTCCATGGGTCTGCCTCGCGCTTGGGTGCCGGTGTGTCGGATGCGCAGATCAAACCGCACCGGCGGCACGCGGTCCAGCCCGCAGGCGCGTGCCCGGGCACGGATCAGGCGGGCGGCGCGGGATCGGGCAGGCCGAGCGCATCGCGCAGCAGCATCAGGGCATGGCGCGTGGCGGCCGCCCGCACCTGCGCGCGGCCGAGGGCGCCGTGGTCCACCGTCTCGCTCCATGTCGCGCGCCCGGCCATGGCAAGGGCGTAGCAGACGCGGCCCTCGGGCTTGAAGGCCGATCCGCCCGGGCCGGCGATGCCGGTGACCGCCACCGCGACCGTCGCGCCCGCGGCGGCCCGGGCGCCCGCCGCCATCTCGGCCGCGACGCGTTCGGAGACCGCGCCATGCGCGGCGAGCGTGGCCGGGGCGACGCCGAGCATGGCCACCTTGGCCGCGTTGGAATAGGTCACGAAGCCCCGATCGAAAGCGGCCGAGGATCCCGCGATATCGGTCAGCGCGGCGGCGACGAGGCCGCCGGTGCAGGATTCGGCCGTGGCGATGGTGGCGCCGGCGGCGCGGGCGCGCTCGAGGATCGCGGCGGCGAGCGGCGCGGTCGCGTCGGTCACATCAGCACCCCGTGCGCGAGGGCCGCGGCGGCGAGCGTCGCGATCCCGGCGAAGAGACCGGCCAGCAGATCGTCGAGCATCACCCCCGCCGCATCGCCCCGCCGGTCGGCGCGGCCGATCACCCAGGGTTTCCAGATGTCGAAGAGGCGGAACAGCAGGAACGCCGCCAGCGGCGCCGGCCATGGCAGCCAACCCTCCCAGCCGCGCATCCAGAACGCTGCGGCCGGGAAGAGGAGCGCGAGCCACTGGCCCGCGATCTCGTCGATCACCACCTCGGACGGATCGCGCTCGGCTTGCCCGGCGATCACCCGCGGCACGGCCCAGAAGCCCAGCAGGGTTGCTGCGGCGGTCGCGGCGACGAGCGCGGGAAACCCGAGGAAGCGGTCGATCGCGAGGCCGGCGAGCACGGCGGCGAGCGAGGCCCAGGTGCCCGGCGCCGGGCGCAGATGGCCAAGGCCGCCGGCCGTGGCCAGAAGGCGGGCGGCGCGGGTCATCGGCCGGTCCGGCGGGGCCGGCGGATAGCCCCGCGCGCAGGCCGGCCCGCAGCCTGCACCGGCGCGGTCATGCCGACACGAGGGTGGCGGTGGCGAGGGCGGCGATCCCCTCTTCCCGCCCTGCGAAACCGAGCCGCTCGGTGGTGGTCGCCTTGACGCTCACCCGGTCGGGTGCAATCCCGAGGATGCCGGCCAGCGCCGCCTGCATCGCGCCGGCATGGGGGCCGACCTTGGGCCGCTCGCAGATGAGCGTCACATCCGCCTGGGCGATGCGATAGCCGCGGGTGCGGGCGAGGTCTGCGGCATGGGCGAGGAAGATGCGGCTGTCCGCGCCCTTCCACTGCGGGTCAGAGGGGGGGAAGTGGCGGCCGATGTCGCCCTCGGACAGCGCGCCGTAGAGCGCGTCGGTCAGGGCATGCATGCCCACATCGGCATCCGAATGCCCGACCAGCCCCGCCCCGTGCGGCACGGCAACGCCGCAGAGCCAGACGTGATCGCCCGGCCCGAAGGCGTGCACGTCGAACCCGTTCCCCACCCGCACATCCATCGCCCGCCCCCGCAGGACCGCCTCGGCGCGGGCGAAATCGCCCGGCCAGGTCAGCTTGATGTTGTCCTCGTCGCCCTCGACGATGGTCACGTCAAGCCCCGCCGCCAGCGCTACGGCCACATCGTCGGCGGCATCTACGGGACCGCTCTCATGGGCAGCGCGGATCGCGCCGTAGCGGAACGCCTGCGGCGTCTGCGCCCGCCAGAGGCCGTCGCGCGGGACGCTGCCGGTCACCCGCCCCCCCGCCCCGCGCCAGAGCGCGTCGGTCACCGCCAGCGCGGGCGCCGCGCCGGCCGTGCGGTCGAGCGCCGCGATCAGCCGGGCGACGAGCGCGGGCGAGACGAAGGGGCGGGCGCCGTCGTGGATCAGCACCGCATCGGGCGGATCGGACGCCAGCGCCGCCAGCCCGGCACGGACCGAGGCGGCACGGCTGTCGCCGCCCGTCGTCGTTGCGATGCCGGGGAACTGGTCCCGCGCCCGGTCCGCATCGTCCGGGTGCAGCACGAGGACGATTCGCCCGATCCCCGCCGCCCTTAGCGCCGCGACCGCATGGGCCAGCACCGGCCGGCCGCCGAGATCGCGCCATTGCTTGGGCAGATCGCCCCCGGCCCGCGTGCCGCGCCCCGCCGCCACGATCACCGCCGCTGCCTGCATCCCCGCCCCCCCGGTGCCGATCCGCCGATCGCCCGCGTGCGTCCTAGGACCGCCGCGCGGTCCTGTCCATCGCCGGATGCAACCCGGGCCGGGTGCGATCCGGGCAGCAGGCGGCAGGCGATGCACAAGTTTTAGGCGTATGCAACCTAAGGCTGTAGGCGCGGCGCGGCGGCGGTTGCCAAGCGCCATGGCAGGCCCTAGCTCGAGAGGCGCAACGCACAAGGATTGAGCAAGTGAACATTCGGCTGGCAGAGATCACGCTGGGCGCCCCCGTGGCGCTCGCGCCCATGGCCGGGATAACCGATCTGCCCTTCCGGCAGGTCGTGGCGGGGTTTGGTGCCGGTCTTGTCGTGTCCGAGATGGTCGCCTCGGGGGAGTTGTTGACGGGCCGTTCGGCGACGCTGGCGCGAATGGCGCTCGGGCTCGACGGGGCGAAAGGCGTTCCGACGGCCGTCCAGCTCGCCGGGCGCGATCCGGTCGCGATGGCCGAGGCGGCGCGCTGGGCCGAGGGGAACGGGGCGCGGATCATCGACATCAACATGGGCTGTCCGGCGCGCAAGGTCACCGGCGGGCTGTCCGGCTCGGCGCTGATGCGCGAGCCGGATCGGGCGCTGGCCATCGTCGCGGCGGTGGTCGGTGCGGTGCGGGTGCCGGTGACGCTCAAGATGCGGCTCGGCTGGGACGACGGATCGCACAATGCGGCACCGCTCGCGCGCGCGGCGGCCGGGGCGGGCGTGCGGATGGTGACGGTCCACGGGCGCACGCGGTGCCAGTTCTACACCGGCCGGGCCGACTGGGCGGCGATCGCGCCGGTGGTGGCCGCGGCCGGCGTGCCGGTGATCGCCAATGGCGACATCGCCGGGGCGGCGACGGCGCGGGCGGCGCTGGCGGCCTCGGGCGCGGCAGGGGTGATGATCGGCCGCGGCGCGCAGGGCCGCCCTTGGCTTCCGGCGCAGGTCGCGGCGGCGCTGGCGGGCCGGCCGGTCACGGCCGCGCCGCGCGGCGCGGCGCTGGCCGACCTCGTGGCCGGGCACCTCGACGCGGCGCAGGCATTCCACGGCGCCGCCCACGGCCTGCGGTCGATGCGCAAGCACCTCGGCTGGTATCTCGAGGCGGCAGGCGCCGATCCGGGCGCGCGGCGCGCCATCCTCACGGCGGCGGATGCGGGCACGACGATGCGGCTGCTGCGGTCGGCGCTGGCGGATGCGCCGGGCGATGGGGCGGGCGATGCGGCGGGCGATCCGGCACTGCGGTGCGCGGCATGACGCCGGACACCGGCGGCTACACGGATGCGGCGGTCTGGGCATCGCTGCCCGTCCCGGCGCTGATCGTTGACGGCGCGAACCGGATCGCGACGGTCAATCCGCAGGCGGAGTTGTTCCTGAACGCCTCGTCCCGGGTGCTGGCGGGCATGCCCGTGCTCGACCGGCTCGCCATCGACGCGGCGATGGACGAGGGTTTCGCGCGTGCGCGGGCGCATCGGGCGGCGCTGTTCGTGAACGACGTGGACGTGACGACGGGCGAGCGGCCGCCGGTGCAATGCACGGTGCAGGTGGCGCCGCTCGCCGACCGGCCCGACCACCTTCTGATCCTGATTTCCCCGCGCGAGATCGCCGACCGCCTCGGCCGGCAGGCGGGAATCCAGCGCGCCGCCAAATCGGCCATCGGCATGGCCGAGATGCTCGCGCACGAGATCAAGAACCCGCTGGCCGGGATCACCGGGGCGGCGCAGCTTCTGTCGATGAACCTCGCGCCCGAGGACCGCGAGATGACCGACCTGATCGTCGAGGAATCGCGCCGGATCGTGAAGCTGCTCGAGCAGGTCGAACAGTTCGGCAACCTGCGCCGGCCCGAGCTGCGCGCCGTCAACCTGCACGACGTGCTCGACCGGGTGCGGCGGTCGGCGATGGTCGGCTTTGCCTCGGGCCTGACGATCGTCGAGGATTACGACCCCTCGCTGCCCGCCGCCCATGCCGACCCCGACCAGCTGGCGCAGGTGTTCATCAACCTCATCAAGAACGCGGCCGAGGCGGCAGGGCCGCAGGGCGGCACGATCCGGCTGCATACGTTCTATGACATCGCGCTCAAGCGCCGGCGCAGCGATGGCCGGTCGGGCGTCCCGCTCCCGCTGACGGTCGAGGTGATCGACGACGGCCCCGGCATCCCGCCGGACATCCAGGCCGCGATGTTCGAGCCCTTCGTGAGCGGCAAGCCCAACGGGACCGGGCTCGGCCTCGCACTGGTGTCACGGATCGTGTCCGACCATGGCGGCTGGATCGCCGCCGAATCGGTGCCGGGCCGGACAGTGTTTCGGATTTCGTTGCCCGTCGCCCCGCATGGCGCGGCACTTGGGGAGGATGCCTGATGGACGGAACGATCCTTGTAGCCGATGACGACAGGACGATCCGCACGGTGCTGACGCAGGCGCTGACGCGGGCCGGGTGCAAGGTGCATGCCACGTCCTCGATGGTCACGCTGATGCGCTGGGTCGAGGAGGGGAAGGGCGACCTTGTCATCTCGGACGTCATCATGCCCGACGGCAACGGGCTCGAGGCGCTGCCCAAGATCGGCCAGAAGCGGCCCGGGCTGCCGGTCATCGTGATCTCGGCGCAGAACACGATCATGACGGCGATCCAGGCCGCCGAGGCCGAGGCCTTCGACTACCTGCCCAAGCCGTTCGATCTGCCCGACCTGATGAAGCGGGCCGCGCGCGCGCTCGACGCCCGCCACCGCGCCCCGCGCCGCGGGGCGCCCCCCGCCCCGCGCGAGGCCGGCGACGATCTGCCGCTGGTCGGGCGCACGCCGGCGATGCAGTCGCTCTACCGCCTTGTCGCGCGGGTGATGAACACCGACATCCCCGTGCTCATCACCGGCGAATCAGGCACCGGCAAATCGCTCATCGCGCGCGCGATCCACGATTTTTCCGACCGGCGCACGCTGCCTTTCGTCGTCGTGCAGGCGGCCGACCTCGCCGGCGCCGATGGCCCCTCGGCGCTGCGTGCGCGGGCCAAGGGCGGCAGCCTCGTGTTCGACGAGGTCGCCGATTACGACGCGGACACGCAGGCGCGGATCGTGCGGATGATCGACACGATGGGCGACGGCGCGCCGCGCGTGATGGCGACGAGCCAGGTCGAACTGGCCCCGCGGATGGAGGCGGGTGCCTTCCGGCAGGATCTGTTCTACCGGCTCGGCGGCGTCGCCATCCCGGTGCCGTCGCTGCGCGAGCGGGTCGAGGACATCCTGCTGCTGGCCGAGCATTTCCTCGCCCGGGCCGAACGCGACGGCGCCAATCCGCGCCGGCTGTCGCCCGAGGCGCGCGAGATCGTGCGCGCCTACAGCTGGCCCGGCAATGTGCGCCAGCTCGAAAACCTCTTGCGCCGGCTGAGCGTGACGGGCACCGAGGCCGAGATCAGCCGCGCCGAGGTCGAGGCGGTGCTGGGCAACCAGCCGGCGGCCGAACCGCTGCGCGCCGGCGACGGCGACCGGCTCGCCGCATCCGTGTCGCGTCACCTGCAACGGTATTTCGACCTGCACGGCGGCCAGCTCCCCCCGCCCGGGATATACCAGCGTATCCTGCGGGAAGTGGAGGCGCCGCTGCTCGAAATCGCGCTCGATGCAACGGGCGGCAACCAGGCCAAATGCGCCGACCTGCTGGGGATCAACCGGAACACGCTGCGAAAGAAGATTACCGAGCTTGATATCCGCGTGACACGCCGCCGGAAGTTGATGTAAAACGGCAACAGGCGGCGTTGCCGGGTTTTCGCACCCGGTGCGGGCCGCAAGATGTCGTGGTGGCGGTGACCGGAACCGCTAGCGCCGCTTGGGCGCTGGCGCGACCCCGTTGCCTAGGTGCAGGGGAATGCAGTGCAGGCGGCGGCGCGTTCTTCCACCTGGGACCGGCTTGCGCGGCTGCGGCGGCAACGGCAGGTGCAGACGGCGGTGACGCTGGGCCTCGTCGTGCTCGGGCCGGTGCTGGCGGTGCTGACGTTCCTCGTGCTCGGTCCGTTCGACAGCGGCGCGGGATCGGTGGCGCTGCGGATCATCCTGCTGGCCGACCTTGTCTATGTGCTCGCGGTGGCGGCGCTGGTGGCCGGGCGGCTGGCGCGGATCTTTGCCGCCCGCCGCGCCGCCGCGGCCGGATCGCGGCTGCACCTGCGGCTGTCGGGCCTTTTCGCGCTGATCGCGCTGACGCCGACCGTGCTGGTGGCGGTCTTTGCCGGGCTGACGATCAACGTCGGGCTCGAGGGCTGGTTTTCCGACCGGGTGCGCAACGCGGTCGGCAACAGCCTTGAGGCGGCGCAGGCCTATGAGGGCGAGCACAAGCGCGATCTCGTGACCGATGCCGAGGCGCTGGCGGGTTACCTCAACCTCGCGCGGCAGGCGTCGTTCTTCATGGGCGACGGCGAGTTGCGGCAGGTCCTGACCCAGGGTCAGGGCCTTGTGCAGCGCGGCCTGCGCGAGGCCTATGTGATCGACGGCAGCGGCGAGATCCGGGCGCGGGGCGAGCGGTCCTACCTGTTCGACTACGACCGCCCGAGCGATGCCGAGATCGCCCGCGCGGCAGCGGGCGAGACGGTCATCATCCGCGACTGGGATGCGTCGGAATTCCGCGCGCTCGTGAAGCTCGACGCCTATGTGGACCGCTTTCTCTACGTCACCCGCGATGTGGACGGCGCCATCCTCGCGCTGCTCGACGAGACGCAGGAAACGGTGCGCCTCTACCACCAGCTCGAGGCGGAACGCGGCCGGCTCCTGTTCGAGTTCGGGTTGCTCTACCTCGGCTTCGCGCTGATCCTGATCCTCGCGGCGGTCTGGCTGGGGCTGTGGTTCGCCGAACGCCTCGCCCAGCCGGTCGGGCGGCTGGTGGGCGCGGCGCAGCGCGTCGGGGCGGGCGATCTCGACACCCGCGTGCCCGAGGGCGAGGGCGACGACGAGATCGCCATGCTCGGCCGCGTGTTCAACACCATGACGACCGAGCTCAAGGGCCAGCGCGATGCGCTCATCGACAGCCACCGGCAGACCGAGGTGCGGCGGCGGCTGTTCGATTCGGTCCTCTCCTCGATCACCGCCGGGGTGATCGGCCTCGACGCCGCCGGGCGGGTGGAGTTCGTGAACCGCGCCGGCGCGCGGATGCTCGACATCGGCGGCGAGGCGCCCGGGACCCTTGCCGCGATCGTGCCCGAATTCGCGCCCCTCTTCGACCGGCTGCGCGCCGGGACGGCGGCGGCGGTGCAGGACGAGGTGCGGGTGACGCGGCGCGGGAAGATGGAAAGCCTGCTCGTGCGCATGGCCGCGCGGATCGGCGACGACGGGCGGCAGGAGGGGTTCGTCGTCGCCTTCGACGATGTGACCGATCTGGTGAGCGCGCAAAGGATGGCCGCATGGGGTGACGTCGCGCGGCGCATCGCCCACGAGATCAAGAATCCGCTCACCCCGATCCAGCTTTCGGCCGAACGCATCCGCCGCCGCTTTTCCCCGAGACTCGACGAGGAATCCGCAGCCGCGCTCGACAGCTATATCGACGTGATCGTGCGCCAGACGGGCGATCTGCGCCGTATCGTGGACGAGTTCAGCCGCTTTGCCCGCATGCCCGAGCCCGAGCGCAAGGACGAGGATCTGACACGCCTCGTGCGCGATGCGGTCATCCTGCAGGAAACCGCGATGCCGGGCGTGCGGCTCGTGGCCGAGCTGCCCGAGGGGCCGCTGCCGGTCGAGGTCGATGCGACGATGATCGGCCAGGCGCTGACCAACCTCATCAAGAACGCCGGCGAGGCGATCGAATCGCTCCAGGAACAAGGCGCGCCCGCGGGCCACGCGCCCGAGGTGCGGGTGCATCTGTCGGCCGTCGGGCAGAGCGCGCAGATCATCATCAGCGACAACGGCATCGGCCTGCCCGAGGACCGCGCGCGGCTGTTCGAGCCCTATGTGACGACGCGGGCCAAGGGCACCGGGCTCGGCCTGCCGATCGTGCGGAAGATCATCGAGGAACACGGCGGCACCTTGACGCTGGCCGATGCGGAACCGTTCGGTGGGACCGACCGGCCCGGTGCGATGGCGGTGATCCGCCTGCCCCGCGCCGGACGGCCCGCCGCATGGGCCGCAAAATGACGGGGGACGCATGGGCGACATTCTGATCGTGGATGACGAGCGGGACATCCGCGAACTCATCTCGGACATCCTCAAGGACGAGGGCTATCCGACGCGGCTTGCGGCCAATTCCGACGAATGCATGGCGGCGATCAACGCCGAACCGCCCGCGCTCATGATCCTCGACATCTGGCTCAAGGACAGCCGGATGGACGGGATCGATATCCTCAAGGCGGTCAGGCGCGACAACCCCGGCGTGCCGGTCGTCATCATCTCGGGCCATGGCAACATCGAGATCGCCGTCGCGGCGATCAAGCAGGGGGCCTATGACTTCATCGAAAAGCCCTTCAACATCGACCAGTTGATGGTGGTGGTCAGCCGCGCGATGGAAACTTCGCGGCTGCGGCGCGAGAATGCCGACCTGCGCCGGCGCGATCTGACGACGGCGGACATGATCGGCACCTCGCCCGCCTTCCGGTCCCTGCGCGCCCAGCTTGACAAGGTGACCCGGTCGAACGGGCGGGTGATGCTCACCGGCCCATCCGGCTCGGGCAAGGAGGTCGCGGCCCGCTACATCCATGCCAACAGCCCCCGCGCCGCCGGCCCCTTCGTGGTGGTCAGCGCCGCAACGATCGAACCCGACCGGATGGAAGAGGTGCTGTTCGGCCGCGAGACGCCGGGCCGGGGGGTGGAACGGGGCCTGTTCGACCAGGCGCATGGCGGGATCGTCTATCTCGACGAGGTGGCCGACATGCCGCCCGGCACCCAGTCCAAGATCCTGCGCGTGCTGGTCGAGCAGCAGTTCAGCCGCGCCGGGGGCAGCGACAAGGTGCGGGTGGACTTGCGGGTGATCTCTTCGACCACCCGCGATCTGCGGGCCGAGATCGCTGCCGGACGGTTCCGGCAGGAGCTTTACGACCGGCTCAACGTCGTGCCGATCGCGGTGCCGGGCCTGTCCGAGCGGCGCGAGGACATTCCCGCCCTCGCCCGCCATTTCATCGACCAGTTCCACCGCGCGCAGGGCCTGCCGCTGCGCGATTTCACGGCCGAGGCCGAGGCGATGCTGCAGACCATGGCCTGGCCGGGCAACGTGCGGCAGTTGCGCAACGTCGTCGAGCGGGTGCTGATCCTCGGCGAGGGGGCGGGGCCGATCGAGGCGCGCGAATTGCCCGGCGAGGGCGAGGGCGCGCCCGATGACGGGCGGCTCGTGCTGGGCGGCGCGCTGGCCACGCTGCCGCTGCGCGAGGCGCGCGAGCTGTTCGAGCGGGAATATCTGCTGACCCAGATCAACCGGTTCGGCGGAAACATCAGCCGCACGGCGAATTTCGTCGGGATGGAACGCTCGGCCCTGCACCGCAAGCTCAAGTCGCTCGGGGTGGTGACGACCGCCAAGGGCGGCGGCCGCGTCGCGCATCTGGGCGAGGACGACGAGGACGAGGGTTAGGTCGGGCCGGTGCCGACGGACCGCCCTGCGTCCGGGAAGGTATGGCGCGGTTGACGGGGCTCGAACCCGCGACCCCCGGCGTGACAGGCCGGTACTCTAACCGACTGAGCTACAACCGCGCATGACACTGCGGGCGGGGCGGCGATGGCGCGGTTGACGGGGCTCGAACCCGCGACCCCCGGCGTGACAGGCCGGTACTCTAACCGACTGAGCTACAACCGCACATCGCCGCCCCGGTTTCCCGCAGCGTGGGGGCGGTGATACGCGGCCCCCGCGCGCCCGTCAAGCGCAACCGTCCCGGCCCTGCGCCCCCGCCCCCGTCAGCCGATCAGCGGGCGCGCGCCGCGATAGGTTTCCTCGTAATGCCGCGCCAGCCGCGTGAGCGCGATGCGCAGCACGATCTTGCCCGACCGCGCCGACCAGCCCAGCCGCTTTTCCGTCGCCTCCACCCCTTCGTGATAGCAGCATACCCGCAGCGCGACATCCCCAAGGCCCGGCCCGAGGTCGCGCAGCGCCGCCGCCACCCGGTCGCGCGCCGCCGAGGCGCCCCCCGCCAGACCCGGCGCCCCGGCCTCGGCAAAGCCGCGGTCGATCCCGGCCGTCAGGAACCGGTCCCAGTTGAACCCGGTGCGCGGGCCGGTCTGGGCCAGTTCGAAATCCTCGTGCAGCCGTTCGGCGGCGCGCACCAGATCGGCCGACAGGAACGGCGCGCCGTCCTTTTCGCGCCGGCGGGCGAGCACGGCGACCGGGCTTTCGGCCAGCACGCAGCGCAGGCGGCGCGGGCCCTCGCCCGGCTCGACCACCACCCGCTCGCCCCAGTTGCTGTGCTGGGCGGCAAAGGGCTCGGCGGCCTCGGCCATGCCGCCCGGCGCGGCCTGATCCTCGGCCAGCATCCGGCGCAGCGCGGCCCGCCCGGGCCCCGTCAGCCCATAGGCCGCCACCCGGCCCGGCCGGCGGCAGGCGATCCAGTCGCGCAGGGCAAAGGCCTGGGCCACCGCGCGGTCGGTCGTGGCGGTGCGGGCGCTGGTGCCGTCCGGCATCTCGCGCAGGACGGCGGCCTTTTCGAGATCGGGGGCGATCGCAAGGATCGCGCCGGGCTCGGCCAGGCGGCGCAGGATGCGCCGGGCCTCGCGCTGGACGGTTTGCTCGTCGGGGACGAGCGTTGCGGGTCGCATCGGGGCGGTCATGGATGGGTCGTCCTTTCTGGGGGCGTCAGCGCCCGCGGCACCCGGTCCGGCGGCATGCCACAGACCGAGGGCACCGAGGGCGGCATCGACAAGCGGGTCTTCGCGCCGGGCCTCGAACCGCCGGACCTGCCGCAGGACGGTCGAGGCATGAACCCCCTCGCGCCGCGCGAGCGCGCGGATCGACAGGCCCTGCCCCGTGTGATCGATATAGAGCCGCACCATGTCCGGCAGCCAGCCGGGCCAGGCGCGATCGCCGCTGATCGTTTCCATTGTCCGTCCCAATGCGCCGGTCGCCCGGCACCCCGATGCGGCAGGCCGTTGCCGGCATGCACAGAGTTATCCACAGCGCAACCTTTGGTTGCATTCGTTACTCAAGGGTTAATTGTTATCAGTTCGTCAATAATTCCCTCATTCGTTTAGGCTTCCTTTGTTGCAGCGCACGCTCGATGCGACCCGGATGCAACGCCAGGTTGTTCCGTGCCAGAGTGACCGGATCAACCCGGAGTATGCCCATGCCGAACCTTGCCGCCATCCCCGCCGCGATGCCCGCGCCCGCGTCCACGCCGCTCGCCGCCCTGCGCCGGCCGCGGCTGCTGATCCGGGCGGCGCGGATCGGCCTTGGCCTCTACCGGCGCGAGCCGGCGCTGCGCCGGCTGTTCGGGCCCGTGCCGCCGCCGGCGGATGTTGTCGGATCGCTTCTCGCACTCGAGGCGCGGCACGAGGCCGCGCGCCGCGATGGCACCGGCGCCTACTCGGTCGCCGCGCATCTCGAGGCGCTGATCGCGCTGATGGCCGAGGCGCAGGCAGCCGCGCGCGGGTCGTGCACCTGAGGCTGCGTCACGCGAAGGCGTCGGGCATCGCGGCCTTGCGCGCCGTCACGAAGGCCGCGAGCGCCTCGGCGATGCCGGGGTCGAGCGGGGGCGGCTGGTAGTCGGCAAGGCTTCTTGCCACCCGCTCGGCCGCCAGCGCCTCGGTATCGCGGGCGCCCTCCTCGTCCCAGGTCTCGAAGGGCTTGTAGTCCAGGAGGTCGGATCGCCAGAAGGCGTCCTTGAAATGCGCCCGGGTATGGGCGCAGCCGAGGTAATGCCCGCCCGGCCCGACCTCGCGGATCGCCGCCATCGCCTGCCCCTCGGCGCTCATGTCCACCCCCCGCGCGAGGTGATGCAGCGCGCCGAGCTGGTCGGCATCCATCACGAACTTCTCGTAGGAACTGACCAGCCCCCCCTCCAGCCAGCCGCAGGCGTGCAGCATGAAGTTGACGCCCGACAGAAGGCCCATGTTGAGGCTGTTCGCGCTTTCATAGGCCGCCTGCGCATCGGGCAGCTTAGAGCCGCAGAAGGCGCCGGCGCTGCGGTAGGGCAGCCCGAGGCGGCGGGCGAGCTGCCCCGCGCCATAGGTGATAAGGCTCGCCTCGGGCGTGCCGAAGGTCGGCGCGCCCGAGTTCATGTCGATGGAGGTCACGAACGCGCCGAAGATCACCGGCGCGCCGGGCCGGATGATCTGGGCATAGGCGACCCCCGCCAGCACCTCGGCCAGAACCTGCGTCAGCGTGCCGGCCACCGTGACCGGCGCCATCGCGCCGCCGACGATGAACGGGCTGATGATCGCCGCCTGCCCCGCCGCCGCATAGACCTCGAGCGCACCCATCATCGTCGCGTCGAAGGTGAGGGGCGAGTTGATGTTGATGAGGCTGGTCATCACGCAATGGCGGTCCACCACATCGGCGCCGAACAGGATGCGCGCCATGGCGAGCGAATCCTCGGCCCGGTCGGGCGCGGTGACCGAGCCCATGAAGGGCTTGTCGCTCAGCGTCATGTGGGCCAGCAGCATGTCGAGGTGGCGCTTGTTCACCGCAACATCCGTCGGCTCGCAGACCGTGCCGCCCGAATGGTGCAGCCATTTCGACATGTAGCCCAGTTTCACGAAGTTGCGGAAATCGGCGATCGTGGCATAGCGGCGCCCCCGTTCGCGGTCGCGCACGAAGGGCGGGCCGTAGACCGGCGCGAGCACGAGGTTGCGCCCGCCGATCTCCACATCCCGTGCGCGGTTGCGGGCGATCTGGGTGAAGGTCGCGGGCGCGGTCGCGCAGAGCGACCGGGCAAGGCCGCGCGGGATATGCACCCGCTCGCCCCGCACATCCGCCCCCGCCGCCCGCCAGCGGTCGAGCGCGGGCGGGTTTTCCACGAAGTTGACGCCGACCTCTTCCAGCAGCGTTTCGGCATTGGCCTCGATGATCGCCAGCGCCTCGGCGTTCAGCACCTCGAAATCGGGGATGTTGCGGGCGATGAAGCGGGCGGTGTCGAAATGCACCGCCGTCCGCTCGGCCCGCCGCGCCGCCCCGCCGCCGCCGCGCATCCGCCGTGCCGCCGCCTGTTCCGTCATCGCGCCGCCCCCCGCGGTTTCCCGCCCCGCTTATGCCCCCCTGCCCCGCGCAGCCATGTCGCTTTTGCGTCGCCCTGCGCCCGAAACCGACACGGGGCGCCGGGCGCGACCGGCCCGGCCGCCGCATCGCCGCCGTCTGCCCGCCGTCACCCCGCCATCGCCCCGCGGTCACCCCCTTGCGCCGCCGACCCGTCCCCGGCTAGGGCAGGCCATGACGCAGCACGACCGCCTTCTCATCATCGACTTCGGCAGCCAGGTCACGCAGCTGATCGCGCGGCGGCTGCGCGAGCTCAACGTCTATTGCGAGATCCACCCCTACAACCGGGTGACCGATGCCTTTCTGGCGGAGTTCGCCCCGCGCGCCGTGATCCTGTCGGGCGGGCCGGATTCGGTGACGCGCGACGGGTCTCCGCGCGCGCCCGAAAGCCTGTGGACGCTGGGCGTCCCGGTGCTCGGCATCTGCTACGGCCAGCAGGTGATGATGCAGCAGCTGGGCGGGCGCGTGGTGTCGGGCGATGGCACGGCGGAGTTCGGGCGCGCCTATGTCGCGGCCGCCGCGCCGCTCGATCTGCTCGAAGGGTGGTTCGAGACCGGGCCCGAACAGGTCTGGATGAGCCACGGCGACCATGTCGCCGAGCTTGCGCCGGGCTTCACTGTCCACGGCACCTCGCCCGGCGCGCCCTTCGCCATCACCGCCGATCCCGCGCGGCGGTTCTATGCCGTGCAGTTCCACCCCGAGGTGCACCACACGCCGAACGGGGCGCGGCTTTACGCCAATTTCGTGCGGCTTGCCGGGTTCACCGGCGACTGGACGATGGGCGCCTACCGGGCCGAGGCCATCGCGAAGGTCCGCGCCCTTGTCGGCGAGGGGCGCGTCGTCTGCGGCCTGTCGGGCGGCGTCGATTCGGCCGTGGCGGCGGTGCTGATCCACGAGGCGATCGGCGACCGGCTGACCTGCGTATTCGTCGATCACGGCCTGCTGCGCGAGGGCGAGGCGGCCGAGGTCGTCGCGATGTTCCGCGATGCCTACAACATCCCGCTGATCCACGCCGACGAGGCCGATCTGTTCCTCGATGCGCTGGACGGCATCACCGACCCGGAGGCGAAGCGCAAGACGATCGGGCGCCTCTTCGTCGAGGTGTTCGAGAGGCACGCCAGATCCATCGGCGGGGTCGAGTTCCTCGCGCAAGGCACGCTCTATCCCGATGTGATCGAAAGCGTGTCGTTCTCGGGCGGGCCTTCGGTGACGATCAAGAGCCACCACAATGTCGGCGGCCTGCCCGAGAAGATGGGGCTGAAGCTGGTCGAGCCGCTCCGTGAGCTGTTCAAGGACGAGGTGCGCGCGCTCGGGCGCGAGCTTGGCCTGCCCCCGGCCTTCGTCGGGCGCCATCCCTTCCCCGGTCCCGGCCTTGCCATCCGCTGCCCCGGCGCGGTCACGCGCGACAAGCTTGCAATCCTGCGCCGCGCCGATGCGGTCTATCTCGACCAGATCCGCCGGCACGGCCTTTACGATGCGATCTGGCAGGCCTTTGCCGCGCTCCTGCCGATGCGAACCGTGGGCGTGATGGGCGACGGTCGCACCTACGACTACGCGCTCGCGCTGCGCGCGGTGACCAGCGTGGACGGCATGACGGCGGACTATTATCCCTTTACCCACGACTTCCTCGCCGAAACCGCGACGCGCATCATCAACGAGGTGCGGGGGGTCAACCGCGTGTTCTACGACGTGACCTCCAAGCCGCCGGGGACGATCGAGCTGGAGTGACCGGGGGCGGCGCGACATGGCCGTGCCGCACAAACTTTCCCATAACGCCGGTTGACGTGTCAAAAATGCACGTTACGGTCGACCGGCGCGGGCCTTTGCCGCGTCGCCTTCCGGCCTGCGGGAATTTCTCACCATGGCATTCGTTTTCGACTATTCCGGCTCCCGGCTCGGGATCAACGGCGGCGCGACGCGCGACGACCTCGCCTTCGGGCAGTTCTACGGGGCCTTCGCACGGGCCGCAGAATACTGGGGCTTCGGCGCGGCGGTGCGCTCCTTTACCGTGATCGAACCCGATACCTCGGTCTTTCCGGCGCGCGATGTGACCGTGACCGGACGCGTTGCAGTGGACAGTTTCGGGTTCCTGCAGGTCGTCTACGGGCGCGGCCGCTTCAACCCGATCGAGAATGCCGCAGCCCATCGGAACGACGCCCCGCAGGCCTATTTCGACGACGAAGGGCGCCTTCTGCTCAGCGGTGTTTTCGCCGGCTATGGCGCGGGATCGTTCCTGACCTTCGCAGGCCTCGATGCCCCGTCGCTCGATCTTGATGCGGTCGCGGCCCTGCCGCCTGTCTATCCAGACACCGATGTGCTGTTCGGCATCGCCAGGGACACGATGGACATCTTCCGGGCGGACCTCCTGCGCATCGCCGAAACCCCGCTGGCCGACGCGGGTGCCATGACCATACAGGGATGGAACAGCCGGCCCAAGCGGGGCGACGACTTCGTGCTGGTCATGACGACGACGGGACCGACCGACAAGACCGTGGGCGACGTCTTGGATTTCAACAGCGAAGGCTCCTCGCCCGGTTACGGGCAGGTCAGGGCTTTCAGCGGCCTCGTGCGCGGCGAGGACGTGGAGATCATCGGCACGCGGCAGGCCGATACGCTCTATCTCGATGCCTTTCCGGCCCGCCGGCTCGACGTCGCGCTCGGGGCGGGGGACGATCGGCTCTATCTTTACGGCGCGGGCGAGGGCGCGGCGCTGCTCGACAGCCTGCCGGGCCGGGTCTCGGTGTCGGGTGGCGGCGGGAACGACTGGATCGAGGTGATCGCCAAGGGCGCCGTCACGATCGACGGCGGGATGGGTGACGACTACATCTATGTCACCGCCGCGCGGGAGGGGATCACGGCCGTATCCGTCCTGCGCGGGGGAAGCGGGCAGGACACGATCCAGGCCGACCAGAACCCGACGCGGCAATATGGCGGCGCGGGGGACGACCTTCTGACGGGCGGCACCGCATCCGACACGCTGCGCGGCGGGGCGGGCGACGACTTCCTGTCCGACATTGTCATCAGTTGGGCGGGGCAGACGCGCTGGTTCGGGGCACCCAATGCGGCCTACGGGCAGGGCGGGGACGACACGCTCTGGGGCGCCATGGGGGACGACAGCCTTTATGGCGGCCGGGGCAACGATACGCTCTGGGGTGCGGCTGGGGATTCGGTGCTGGTCGGCGGGCGCGGCAACGACGCCTTCGAATGGGGTACGGTCTATCGCGGCTTCAACATCCCCCTCGGCGACCAGACGGTGATCGACAGCGGCGGGTTGATCGTCATGTCGGATTTCTCGCCCTTCCCGCGCATCGGGCGCGGCGACATGCTGCGGGTCGGCAATGACCTCATCCTCGGCGATCCGGGTGTCACGAGCCTGCGGATCGCCGATTTCTACAGCAACGCCGGGCGCTGGTCCGGTGCGGTCGATCAAGGCCTCGGCCCGGTGCGCAACGCGGGCGTGATCGACATGGACGCGGCGCGGTCGCTGACCCAGACGGCGGTGCTGGGGAGCGGCGGGGACAACACCATCCGCCTCGCCGCGCCCGGTGTCGCCTCGGGCCGGGGCGGGGACGACACGATGTTCGCCGCAAGCGGCGGGGGCATGCTGTTCGGCGACGACGGCAACGATGTGCTGAACGGCGGCCGGGGGAACGACACGCTCCTGGGCGGTGCGGGGTCTGACACGCTGCGCGGGAACGACGGGAACGATGTGCTGGCCGGCAACGGGTCGAACGATGTGCTCTTCGGCGGCCCGGGGAACGATCGGCTGTTCGGCGGCGGCGGGAACGACCGGCTCGACGGCGGCGACGGGAACGACACGCTTTATGGCGGGACGGGGGATGACATCCTGACCGGCGGCGCCGGGGCCGACCGGTTCGTGTTCACGATGGGGTTCGGCGAGAACCGGATCACCGACCTGAACCTCGGGCAGGGCGACCTGATCGTGGTGTCGCGCAAGGTGGTGGCGGGCCTGCCCAACCCCGACGGCGTGACCGCCGCCTCGCTGGTCGGGCTCTTCGGCTCGGTCGAGAACGGGTCGGTCGTGCTCGATTTCGGCTATGGCGACCGGATCGTGGTCGAGACTGTCGGGCGCCTTGCCGATGTGGCTGCCGCGGTCCGCTTCCTCGAAGGCTTCGATCTCGGCTGAGGGCGCCCGTGCCGCGGGATCGGCACGGCCCGGCTGGACATTCCGCCACGCCGCCGCCATGACGGCGGTCGGAGGCGCCATGACCCAACCCCAGTCCCGCCCGCTGCTGGCCTTCGCCTGGATGCTCGTCGCCATCGCGTCCTTCACGCTGATGGCGGTAGCGGGCCGGGCGGTGCAGGCCGAACTGACGACGTTCCAGCTCATGGCGTGGCGGTCGCTGATCGGCCTCGGCATCGTCTGCGCGCTGATCCTCGCCGGCCGGCGCGGCTTTGCGCAGGTGCGCACGCGGGTCCCGATGCTGCATCTCGGGCGCAACCTCTTTCATTTCACCGGGCAGAACCTGTGGTTCTACGGGATCATGGCGATTCCGCTGAGCCAGCTTGTCGCGCTCGAATTCACCCTGCCGATCTGGGTCGCGCTGCTCGCCCCGCTGATGCTGGGCGAACGGATGACGGCCGCCAAGCTGATCGCCGCCCTCGTCTGCTTTGCCGGCGTTCTGATCGTGGCGCGGCCGGGGGTGCAGGCGGTGGGGCCGGGGCATGCGGCGGGGCTGGCCTCGGCGCTGTGCTTTGCGCTCAATGTCATCTACACGCGCCGGCTGATGGCCCATGACACGGTGCTGTGCGTGCTGTTCTGGATGACGGTGACGCAGCTTGTGATGGGCAGCGCGCTGGGGTTCGCGGGCGGCATCGTCTGGCCTTCGGCGGCGATCTGGCCCTGGCTGGTGGTGGTGGGGATCACGGGGCTTTCGGCGCATTTCGCGCTGACCTCGGCGCTTGGCCATGCCCCGGCGAGCACCGTGGCGCCGATGGAATTCCTGCGCCTGCCGATCATCGCCATCGTCGGCATGGCGCTCTATGCCGAACCGCTCGACCTCTTCGTGTTCCTCGGTGCGGCGGTGATCTTTGCCGGCAACTGGATGAACCTGCGCGCCGCCCGCGCGCCGGCCGTGGCGGCCGCGCCATGACGCCGCAAAGCGCCGCCGACTGGCTGGCCGCGCCGCACCGGCGGGTGCTGGTCTTCGGGATGTCGGGCCTCGGCAAGACGCATCTGGCCACGATGCTGCGCATGCAGGGCGGGTGGTTCCACTATTCGGTCGATTACCGTATCGGCACCCGCTACATGGGCGAGCTGATCGCCGACAACTTCAAGCGCGAGGCGATGAAGGTCCCGCTGCTGCGCGAGCTGCTGATGACCGATTCGGTCTATATCCAGTCCAACATCACCTTCGACAATCTCGCCCCGCTCTCGACCTATCTGGGCAAGCCGGGCGATCCGGCGCGCGGCGGGCTCAGCTTTGCCGAATACCGCAAGCGGCAGGACCAGCATCGCGAGGCCGAGATCGCCGCGCTGCTCGATGCGCCGCGCTTCATCGAGCGGGCGCGCGACATCTATGGCTATGCCGATTTCATCTGCGACAGCGGCGGGTCGATCTGCGAGGTGGTGGACCCCGAGGATCCGGCCGATCCGGTGCTCCGGGTGTTGTCGGACGCGATGCTGATGGTCTGGATCGAAGGGTCGCAGGCGCATACCGCCGATCTGATCGCCCGGTTCGACCGCGCGCCCAAGCCGATGTATTACCAGCCCGCCTTTCTTGAATCGATGTGGCAGGAATACCGTGCAACGCACGAAGTTGACGAAGAAAACGTCGATCCCGATGCCTTCGTGCGCTGGACCTACGCCCGCGCGCTGGCCCATCGCCAGCCGCGCTATGCGGCCATGGCGCGCAACTGGGGCCTGCGCGTGACGGCCGAGGAGGTCGCCGCCCTGCGCAGCCCCGCCGATTTCGACGCGCTCATCGCCCGCACCCTTGAGCGTCGCGCTGGCGCGGCCTAGGTCACGCCCATGCCGATCACCCTGCCCGAGACCCTCCCAGCCTATGACATCCTGTCGCGCGAAGGCGTGATGGTGATGTCCGCGGGCCGGGCCGCGCGGCAGGACATCCGGCCGTTGCGGATCGGCCTTCTCAACCTCATGCCGCACAAGATCCGCACCGAGACGCAGTTCGCGCGGCTGATCGGGGCGACACCGCTGCAGATCGACCTGCATCTGATCCGCATGACCGAGCATATCAGCCGCCACACCGCGAGCGAACACATGGAGGCGTTCTATCGCCCCTTCGCCGCCGTTGCGGCCACGGGCGAGAAATTCGACGGCCTCATCATCACCGGCGCCCCGATCGAGCATCTGCCCTATACGGCGGTGACCTACTGGGACGAGCTGCGGGACGTGTTCGACTGGACGCAGAGCCATGTGCATTCGACCTTCGGGGTGTGCTGGGGCGGCATGGCCATGGCGCATCATTTCTACGGCCTGCCCAAGCACATCCTGCCCGCCAAGGCCTTCGGCTGTTTCCGCCACCGCGTGCTGGTGCCCTCGTCGCCCTATCTGCGCGGCTTCTCGGACGATGTGCTGATCCCGGTCAGCCGCTGGACCGAACTGCGCCAGGCCGAGATCGACGCGGTGCCGGGGCTTGTCACGCTGATCGCCTCGCCCGAGGTCGGGCCCTGCCTCGTCGTCGATGCGGCGCATCGGGCGCTGTGGATCTTCAACCATTTCGAATATGACCGCGATACGCTGAAACTCGAATACGATCGCGACGTAGCTTCGGGAACGCCGATCAACGTGCCGTTGAACTACTACCCCGACGATGACCCGTCCCAAGTGCCCCTGAACCGCTGGCGCAGCCATGCGCATCTGCTTTATGGCAACTGGATCAACGAGATATATCAGACAACGCCCTATGATGTCACGCAGATCGGCCACCCTTAGCCTGCTTGGAAGCCTCGCCGCCGCGGGCTGCAGCGTCATTGCCGCCGCCCCCGCCGCCCGGCGCGAGGCCGAGGCCGCGCGGCGCTATCCGCCGACGGGGCGGTTCGTGACCGTGGGCACGAGGCGCGTGCACCTGCAGACCGAGGGGCGGGGCCCGGATGTCGTGCTGATCCACGGCGCGAGCGGGAACCTGCGCGACTTCACCTTCGGGCTGATGGGCCGGCTGGCGCGGCGCTACCGCGTGACGGCCTTTGACCGCCCGGGGCTCGGCTGGTCGGACGACCTCGGCGACGAGGGGGTCTCGCCGCTCGCGCAGGCCGCGGTGCTGCGTGCGGCGGCGGCCGAGGCCGGCATCCGCCGCCCGGTCGTGGTCGGGCAGAGCTACGGCGGCGCCGTCGCCATGGCCTGGGCGCTCGGCGCCCCGGCGGAAACCGCCGCGGTGGTCAGCATCGCGGGTGCGACGATGCCCTGGCCGGGCGGTCTCGGCCCGTTCTATGCGATCACGGGATCGGACCTCGGCGCGGTGACGGTGGTGCCCCTCATCACCGCCTTCACCTCCGACAGCCGCGCCGAAAGCGCTGTTGCGGGGATATTCGCCCCCGATCCGGTGCCGGACGGGTATCTTGAGCATATCGGGGCCGGGCTGACGCTGCGGCGCGAGTCGCTCGTGGTCAATTCGCGGCAGGTCAACGGGCTCAAGCCCTTTGTTCAGGCGATGTCCGAGGCCTATCCGCGCCTTGCCCTGCCGGTCGAGGCGGTGCACGGCACGGCCGACACGATCGTGCCGCTGCGCATCCATTCCGAACCGATGGTGCGCCTTCTGCCCGATGCCCGCCTGACGGTGCTGCAAGGCACCGGCCACATGCCGCATCACGCCGCCCCCGATGCCGTGATCGCCGCCATCGACCGCGCCGCCGCGCGCGCCCGGTTGCGTTAGGCGCCGCGCAGGCGATACTAGCCCACCAGCCTTTCCGGGAGCCGCCTTGACCGCCTTCCCCCCGCCCTTCGACGGCGCCATCAGCCGCTATCACGCCGAGGCCGCGCCCGAGGCGGTGCGCAGCGCCATCGCCGGGGCGGACAAGGACGACATGCTGTCGCCCGATTTCCCCTACCGCCGCGAGATGAAGAAGGCCGATTACGAGGCGCAGATGGGGCGCCTCCAGATCGAGCTGGCCAAGCTTCAGGCCGATGTGAAGGCAGCCGCCAAGCGGGTCGTCGTGGTGTTCGAGGGGCGCGATGCGGCCGGCAAGGGCGGCGCGATCAAGCGGCTGACCGAGAACCTCAACCCCCGTGTCGCCACCGTCGTCGCCCTGCCAAAGCCCTCGGACCGCGAGGCGACGCAATGGTATTTCCAGCGCTATGTCGATTGGCTCCCCGGTGCGGGCGAGATCGCGATCTTCGATCGAAGCTGGTATAACCGCGGCGTGGTCGAGGCGGTGTTCGGCTTCTGCACGCCCGAACAGCGCGCGCTGTTCTTTCGTCAGCTTCCGGGCTTCGAGTCGATGCTGGTGCAGGACGGCATCACCCTCGTGAAGCTGTGGCTGAACGTCGGCCGCGCCGAACAGCTCCGCCGGTTCCTCGACCGCGAGACGGATCCGGTCAAGCAGTGGAAACTGTCCTGGATCGACGTCGAGGGGCTCAACCGCTGGGATGCCTATACCGACGCCATCCGCGAGACGCTGGCGCGCAGCCACCGGCCCGAGACGCCATGGACGGTCATACGGTCGGACGACAAGCTGCGCACGCGGCTGGCGGTGATCCGGCAGGTGCTGCTGGCGGTGGATTATGCGGGCCGCGACGATGCCGCCATCGGTCCGGTCGATCCGGCGATCACCGGCGGGCCGGAGATCCTGGGGACGCAATGATCCCGGGAACGCAATGATCCTGGGCACGCCATGACCGAACAGAAGCGCGGCTATCACCACGGCAACCTGCGCCAGGCGCTGGTCGAGGCGGCGCTGCGGCTCATCGAGGAAAAGGGGCCCTACGGCTTCACCCTGTCCGAGGCCGCGAAGGAGGCAGGGGTCACGCCCGCGGCCGTCTATCGCCATTTCGAGGGGCGCGACGATCTGATCGCGGAAGCCGCGCGGCAGGGTTATGTCATCTTCGGCGACCTGATGGAGCATGCCTTCAACAACGGCAAGCCCACCGCGCTGGCGGCCTTCGAGGCGACGGGGCGGGCCTACCTTGCGTTTGCGCGGCGGTTTCCGGGGCATTATCAGGCGATGTTCGAAAGCGGCATCAACCTGCAATCGAACCCCGACCTCGCCCGCGCCGCACAGCGCGGCCGCGCGACGCTCGAGGCGGCGGCGGCCAAGCTGTCGGAACATATCCCCCCCGCCAAGCGCCCGCCGCCCGCGATGTTCTCGGCCCATGTCTGGGCGATGAGCCATGGCGTGGTGGAGCTTTTCGCCCGCGGCGCCCCAGGTGCGCGGTCGCCCTTCCCGCCCGAGGATCTGCTGGAGGCGGGGATTGGGATCTACCTGCGCGGGCTCGGCCTGCTGCCGCCCGACGGCTGAGGCGTGCAACACCGTCGGCGCCGGCGACGCGCCGCCGCTAGCGGAACAGCACCAGCGCCGAGGGGCTCCAGGCCACACGCGCCCGCACGCCGCGGTCGAGCACCTGGCGGCCGGGAAGGTTGCGCATCGACAGGCGCACCGGGGTTTCGACCCCGTCGAGCTTGACGTCGTAATAGGTCATGTCGCCGTAATAGACGACCTCCTCGATCGCGCCTTCCGCGACCCGGTCGGATGTCGTCTGGCCTTCGTAGAGGATCGTCAGCGTCTCGGGCCGGAAGCCGACCGAGGCCGCCCCGCCCGCCGCCGCGCCCGGCGCCTGAGACGCAGCGATCGTGCAGGGGCCGAGGCCCGGCACCTCAAGCTCGATCCCCTGCCCCGTCTCGCCGCGCACCGAGGCCGGCAGGAAATTCATCGTGCCGATGAAATCGGCCACTTTCCGCGATTTCGGCCGGCGATAGAGCGTTTCGGGATCGTCGAGCTGGGCGATCTGCCCCTCGAACATGACCGCGATCCGGTCGGACATCACCAGCGCCTCTTCCTGGTCGTGGGTGACGAGGATGAAGGTGATGCCGACCT
>JBKBQT010000004.1:98317-179478 GCA_046292445.1 Gemmobacter sp. | reverse complement strand
CTGCGTTGCCGCGCATGCGCCGACCGGCCTTGTGACCGGTGCCTTCGATCCGGCGGCGTTCCGCGCGGGGCTTGCCGCGGGGGCGGCGCGGTTGCCGGTCGATCCGGCCGGGCCGCGCGCCTGGGTCTGGGCCGGGCGGGACGACCGGCTGGCCCCCGGCGCGCCGATCCCGATCGAGGATTGCGCGGTGCCGGTATTCCTGTCGATCGGCACCGCCGATCCGGTCGTCGATCCTGCGCGCACGCTGGCGCTGGCGGACCGGCTGGCGGCGGCGGGGCGGCCGGCCGACCTGCTGGTGGCCGAGGGGCAGGGGCATGGCTATGATTTCGACACCGAGCCGATGCTCTGGTCGCGGCTGGCGGCGTTCTTCGGGCGGCACCTGTGATCGTCTTCGACCATCTGGCCATCGCGGCCGAGCGGCTGGGCGATGCCGCCGCGGTGGCGGCGGCGCTGGGCGTGCCGCTGGAGCCGGGGGGCGCGCATGCGGCCTTCGGCACCCACAACCGGCTGTTGTCGCTGGGGCCGGGCGCGTATCTCGAGGTGATCGCGGTGGATCCCGAGGCGCCGCCGCCGGGGCGGGCGCGGTGGTTCGGGCTCGACGGTTTTGCCGGGGCGCCGCGGCCGGTTGGCTGGATCGCGCGGTCGGACGGGCTCGACCTCTGGCCGGGCGCGGGGCCGGCGCTGACGCTGTCGCGCGGGGTGCATGCCTGGACGATCACGGTGCCCGAGGACGGGCGGCCGCAGATGGGCGGGGCCCTGCCGGGCCTCATCCGCTGGCGGGGGCCGCATCCGGCGGATGTGCTGCCCGATCGCGGGGTGCGGCTGGCCGCGCTGACGCTTGCGGCGCCCGATCCGGCGGGCCTGCGCGCGGTTCTCGCGCCGCATCTGGACGATCCGCGCATTGCCGTCGTGGCGGGCATGCCCGGCCTGTCGGCGGTGCTCGACACGCCGCGGGGCAGGGTGATCCTGTGATCCGGCAGGCCACTGCGGCCGATGCCGCCGCGATCGGTGCGATCTGGAACCCGCTGATCCGCGAGACGACGATCACCTTCGATACGCGCGAGAAGACCGTCGCCGACATCGCCGCGCTGATCGCCGGTCGCCCCGCGTTCCTGGTGGCCGAGGCCGGGGGGATCGCCGGGCTGGCGACCTATGGGCCGTTCCGCGGCGGAACGGGCTATGCGCTGACGGGGGAACATACCGTCATCCTGGCCGCTCCGGTGCGGGGACGCGGGATCGGCCGCGCCCTGATGGCGGGGATCGAGGATCACGCCCGGGCGCGCGGCCTGCATGCGATGGTCGCTGCGGTCAGTGCCGAGAATGCCGCCGGCATCGGCTTTCACGCCGCGCTCGGATACAGCGCGGTCGGGCGCATGCCCGAGGTCGGGTTCAAGTTCGGCCGCTGGATTGATCTTGTCCTGATGCAGAAACTTCTCGCCTGACCTCGGCGCGAAGCCGTAACCTCGGGGCATGAACGACCGGCCGAGCCTCTGGTCGCGGATTTCCGCGGCGATCGCCGCCCTTGCCAAGGGCGAGGGGTTGGCGGCCGTGTTCGACCGGCTGCGCACGCCGCCCGAGATGACCGTCGCCTTCACCATCGCCGTGATCGCCCTGTCGGCCAAGCTCGCGAAGGCCGACGGGCAGGTGACGCGCGACGAGGTGGCGGCGTTCCGGCAGGTCTTCGCCATCCCGCCGGGCGAGGAGGCGAATGCGGCCCGGGTGTTCAACCTCGCCCGGCAGGATGTCGCGGGATACGAGGCCTATGCCCGCAGGATCGCCGCCATGTTCGCCGCCGACCGCGAGATGCGGATCGACATCCTCGAGGCGCTGTTCCATGTCGCCATGGCGGATGGCGAGTTCCATCCGGGCGAGGATGCCTATCTGCGCCGGGTCGCCGCGCTCTTCGGTCTCGGCGAGCCGTGCTACCGCGCGATGCGCGATCGATTCGTGCCCGGCAGCCCGCATGACCCCTATGATGTGCTCGGGGTTTCGCCGGATGCGCCGCTCGAGGCGGTCCGGGCCGCCTGGCGGCAGGCGGTGCTGGAAAGCCACCCCGACCGGATGATGGCCCGCGGCGTGCCGCCCGAGGCGGTGCGGCTGGCCGAGCGGCGCCTCGTCGCCGTCAATGCCGCATGGGACGAGATCAGCCGCGACCGCGCCGCCTGATGCGGCTTGCGACGTGGAACGTTGCCTGGATGAATGCCCTTTTCGACGACGACGGGCGGCTGCGCGAGGATGACGGGCCGTCGGGCCGGCATGGCGTGACCCGCGCCGATCAGCTTGCGGCGATCGGCATCGTGCGCGCTGCGGCGGGGCGCCGCGCCCGCCCGCCCGCCCGGAGCGATGGAACGGCTCTGGATCGCGGTGCTGGGGCGCTGGCTCGATGTCATTTCCGGCTCGCCCGATCCGATGCGGCCGAGGCTGCGCTGGCGGCATCGGATCACTTCCCGGTGACGATCGCACTTGACCTGTGAGCGCGATGCAGGATGGGGTATTGTCCCGATATGCGCTTGGTTGTGGCCGCCCTCTTCCTGACGCTCGCCCTGCCCGCCGCGGCGCAGGATACCCCGCCCGCGGAACCGCGCGGCGACATGGGCGAGGGCATGGAACTGCTTGGCGAGGGGGCGCGTCTGCTGCTGCGCGGCCTGATGGCCGAGATGGAGCCGGCGCTGCGCGGGCTCGGGCAGGATATCGCGGCGCTGCGCCCGGTGCTCGAGGATCTGGCGCGGATGATCGGCGATGTGCGCAACTACCATGCGCCCGAGATGCTGCCGAACGGCGACATCATCATCCGCCGCCGCCCGCCGCTGGCCCCGACCGAACCGGGGGCCGAGCCGGGCGAGATCGAGCTTTAGGCGTCGGTCACGACGCCTTCGGCCTTGAGCGCGGCGGCCAGTGCGCCGAACCTCGCCTGCGCGATCTCGCCGTAGAGCGCGCGGCCCCGCCCGGTCAGCGCCAGTTCCAGCACGCTCCGCTTGGGATACCATGCCAGCGATCCCGCATCCTCGGGCGTGCCGACCGAGAACATCGCGCCGAACCGCATGGCCTTGCCCAGCACCTCGGCCTCGCGAAGCTGGTCCTCGCTGAGCAGGCGGAAGAGGGGCTCGAACCGGGTGCCGCCGCGGCTGTTGCGATAGCGGTGCATCAGCGCCAGCCCGAGGAATACCCGCCCGGCATGGTCGAGCCCGCCGAGGTTGGCGCGGGTTGCGTTGTCAAAGCAGACCTCGGCGCGATAGTCGGGATGCGCCCGCCAGCTCGTGTCATGCAGCAGGCACGCCGCCTTGATGAGCCGCAGCCGCGATTCGGGCGCGCCGGGAAAGAGCGGGGCGAGGAAGTGGAACAGCTTCTTGCCGAAGCCCGGCATGCGCGCCTGCGTCGCCTCGGCGATCCGCGCCGCCTCGATCAACGGGTCGCGCGCCCGCAGGCCGTCCGACATCTGCTCGTAGAGCAGCCCCTCGCGGATGCCATAGGCCGACACGTCGATCTCGGCCGGCTTGAGCACGCGCACGATCTCGCACAGCACCTCGCCGGCCAGCGGCACGAGTTCCATCCGCTCGGCCGAGGTGCCGGTGCGCGCGCGCAGCGTCGCCGGATCGTTCCGGGCGATCCAGTCCACCGTTTCCACAACCTGCTCGGGCGTCATGCGGTATTCGTGCAGCACCGTCAGCGGGTAGGACCGCCGTTCCATGTCCATCCGGGCGATCACCCGCCAAGATCCGCCGACGAGGTAGATCCGCGCGCCCTTGCTGCGGAACCGCGCGCGCAGGGGCTTGAGGATGGCGGCGGCATGCTTGCGCCGCGCCTCCGGCCCACCCGGCACCTGCATCAGGCGGAACGGCCCGAGCGGTGTGGTCACCCGCATGCCGACATTGCCGCCGCCGATGCGCGCCAATTCCATCGACGATCCGCCGATGTCGCAGACGATCCCCTCGGCCCCCGGCCAGCCGAGCAGCACGCCCTGCGCCGACAGCCGCGCCTCTTCGGCGCCGTCGATCACCCAGAGCTGCAACCCCGTCTCGCGCAGGACCGTGTCGCGGAACTCCGGCCCGTCGATCGCATCGCGCACCGCCGCGGTGGCGACCACGGTCATCTGCGCGATCCCCCAATCCTCGGCCAGAAGCGCAAATCGCCGCAGCGCCGACAGCGCCCGCACCCGCCCCTCGGGATTGAGCCGCCCGGTGTCGGCAAGCCCCTTGCCGAGGCCCGCCAGCACCTTTTCGTTATAGAAATAGGCCGGCGAGCGCGCCGCGCCGTCGAAGACCACCATCCGCACCGAGTTCGACCCGACATCGACCACGCCGACCCGGCTGAGCGCGCGGGCGGTCGGATCGTCGAGCAGCGGCGGCAGCGTGCTGGCCGCATCGTCACCAGCCATGGCGGGAAAATCGTCGCCCATCCCGAAACCCCCTAGGCCCGTCGCCGCGGACCATGGCCCGGCCTGTCGCCGGCCGTCAACCCGGGTGCGCCCCGGCGTCAGTCGAGGCTGTGGGCAAGGCGCGGCACGTCGGCCGCGCCGGCGCTGCCACGGCCCGAAAGCGACGGGTTTTCCATGAAGAACCGATGGCAGGAAAACAGCGCGCCTTCGGGGGCCTCGAGCGTGCGCGCATAGCGGCCGTCGGCCGACAGCACCCAGCTTTGTGCCTCGTCCGCCATGTTGGCGGCCATGATCTGGCTGACGATCTGCGCCTTGACCGTGGGGTTGAGGCATTCGACCAGCGTCTCGACCCGCCGCATCAGGTTTCGCCCCATCCAGTCGGCAGACGAGATGAACACCCGCGCCTTCTTCGAGGGCAGGCCATGGCCGTTCCCGAAGCAGACGATCCGGCTGTGTTCGAGGAACCGCCCGACCACCGACTTGACGCGGATCGTCTCGCTCAGCCCCTTGACGCCGGGCCGCACGCCGCACACCCCGCGCACCACGAGGCTGATGCGCACCCCGGCCCGGCTCGCGGCATAAAGCGCGTCGATCACCTCGGGTTCGATCAGGCTGTTCATCTTGGCCCAGATATCGGCCGGCCGCCCGGCCCGGGCATGTTCGGCCTCGGCCGCGATCAGCGCGAGCAGCCGCGCCTTGAGCGTGAGCGGCGAGATGGCGAGGTTCTCGAGCCCCTCGGGCTGGGCATAGCCAGACAGATAGTTGAAAACCTTGGTCGCATCCCGCCCGAGGCAGGGATCGCAGGTGAACAGCGACAGGTCGGTGTAGATGCGCGCGGTGATCGGATGGTAGTTGCCGGTGCCGAAATGGGTGTAGGTCACCAGGGCATCGCCCTCGCGCCGCACGACGGTGCTGATCTTGGCATGCGTCTTGTAGCGGATGAAGCCGTAGACGACATGCGCCCCCGCCCGCTCGAGCCGCCGCGACTGGCGGATGTTCGCCGCTTCGTCGAACCGGGCCTTGAGCTCGACCAGCGCGGTGACCGACTTGCCCGCCTCGGCCGCCTCGCAGAGTGCGGTGACGACCGGGCTGTCCCAGGACGTGCGGTAGAGCGTCTGCTTGATCGCCAGCACATGGGGATCGCGCGCCGCCTGCTCGAGGAACCGCACGACGGTGTCGAAGGTCTCATAGGGGTGATGGAGAAGCATGTCCTTCTGCCGGATCGCGGCGAAGATGTCGCCGTCGTGGTCCGTCACCCGTTCGGGCACCCGCGGCGTGAAGGGCGGCCAGAGCAGATCGCGCCGGTCGATGACCAGTTCCTTGAGGTCGGCAATGCCCATGAGGCCGCGCACCTCGACCACCTCGTCCTCGGAGACGTGAAGCTCGGCCATGATGAGCCGGCGCAGGCCGGGCGGGGCGCCCGCGCTGATCTTGAGCCGGATCACCTCGCCCAGACGCCGGCGCTTGAGCGCCGTTTCGAATTCGCGCACCAGATCCTCGGCCTCGTCCTCGACCTCAAGATCGCTGTCGCGCAGCACGCGGAAGGTGCAATGCCCCTTTTCGTCATAGCCCGGAAAGAGCGAGCCGAGGTGGAGCAGCAGCAGATCCTCGAGCGGCAGGACCCGGTATTCCCCCTCCTTGCCCGGCAACACGACGAAGCGCGCCACCATCGGCGGGATCGGCAGCAGCGCCTGCAGCCGGCGGCGGTCGGCCGTCCGCTCCAGCTCCAGCCCGAGGCAGAACCCGGTGTTGGGGATGAACGGGAACGGATGCGCCGGGTCGATCGCCAGCGGCGAGAGGACCGGAAACACCTTGGACATGAAGTGATCGGCGAGAAACGCCCGGTCGCGCTGGGTCAGTTTCGCGCGGGTCAGGATGGCGATCCCTTCGCCCTCCATCGCGCGCCTGAGCGCGGTCAGCGTCTTTTGCTGGGTGAGCATGAGGGCGCGGGCATCCGCGTTGATGAGCGCGAGCTGTTCGGCCGGGTTGCGGCCGTCCTCGCTCTGCGCCGTGTTGCCGGCGCGCTGCAATTCGCGCAGGCCCGCGACGCGGACGGTGTAGAATTCGTCGAGGTTGGTGGCCGAGATCGACAGGAACCGAAGGCGTTCCAGCAGCGGCACCCGCGGGTTCGCCGCCTCTTCCAGCACGCGCCAGTTGAACGCCAGCCAGCTCAGCTCGCGGTTGAAGAAGCGGCGGGGGCCGGTCACTTCGGCCTCGGGCAGGGCGACGGGATCGGGGAAGGGTGCCTTGAGGAAATCGGCCTGTGTCATCTTGCGGGCGTCCAAGTCGGTGACCGCAAGATATGCGCCCTAGTCGCCCTCGACTGCAAGCCTTGCAAGCACGTCGCGCGCCAACTCGGGCCCGATGGGGCGGCGCGTGGCCAGCGCCTGCGCGTCCAGCGCGGCGACAAGGCGGCGGGCGTGCCCCAGGCTGCGGTGCATGCGCGCCGCCAGCCACTCGACCAGCCCCGGCGCGACGCGCAACTGCCGGTCGGCGAAGAGCTTGGTCATCACTGCGACCAGCAGCGCATCGTCAGGCGGCGCAATCCGTGCGAGCGGCGCGGCCATCAGGCGGCTGACGAGATCGGGCAGGTCTGCGCCCCAGTCGCGCGGCACCCGCCGCGCAGTCAGCAGCAGCGGCTGGCGGTTCTCGGCGGCAAGGTTGATGAGGTGGAACAGCGCCGCCTCCTGCGCGCTGTCGCCCGCGATCCGGTCGGCATCGTCGAGCGCGAGCGGCGCCGAGGCCAGCTGCGGCACCCGCCCGTGGGCGAGCGCGCGCGCCCCCATCACGGCGGCGCCCGCCGCATCGGTCCACACATGGGCCAGATGCGTCTTGCCCGATCCGGGCGGGCCGACCAGCACCATGCGCCCGCCCGGCCAGTGCGCCCAGGCGTCGAGCGCGGCCAGCGCTGCCGCGTTCGACGGGGTCACGACGAAATCGCCGCGCCCCCGCGCCTCGGGCACGGGCAGGTCGAGCGGCAATTGCCGCGTCACTCGGCCGCCCCTTGCCGCGGCTCTGCCCCCTCGTCGCGCAGGATCGGCTCGGAGGGGAGTTCGGCGGGCGGGTTGGAACGACCCGCAAGGCCCTGGTAGAGCAGGCTGCGCGAATATTGCGCGATGCCGAACCGCGCCAGCACCCCGATCGCCGCCGCGACCGGCACCGCCACCAGCATGCCGACAAAGCCGTAAAGCGTGCCGAAAGCCGAAAGCGCGAACAAGAGCCACACCGGATGCAGCCCGACCGAATCGCCGACCAGCTTGGGCGTGAGGAAATTGCCCTCGACGAACTGCCCGACGAGGAAGATGCCCGCGATCACTCCGATCCAGACCCAGTCGCCCCAGAACTGGAACAGCGCCAGCCCGATGGCGAGCACGCCGCCGACCAGCGAGCCGACATAGGGGATGAACGTGATCGCCCCGGCGATCGCCCCCACCACCAGCCCGAACTGCAGCCCCGCCAGCATCAGCGCGGCGGCATAGAACGTGCCGAGGATGAGGCATACCGTCACCTGTCCGCGCACGAAGCCCGCCAGCACCGCGTCGATGTCGCGGGCGATCTGCCGCACCGCCGGCGCATGATCGCGCGGCAGGAGGCGGTCGAGATGCGCCACCATCCGGTCCCAGTCCATCAGCAGATAGAACGCGACCACCGGGACCACGACGATGAAGATCACCGCGTTGATGACCCCCATCGCCGAGGACAGCAGCTGGTTCACAAGCGCCCCGCCCTTGGACTGGATCGTCGCCGCGATCTGGGCGAGCGTCTGGCGCGCCGTCGATGTCTCGTCCGCCAGTTCGGGGAAACGCTCGACCACGAAGGTCTGGAGTTGCTGTGCGATCTCGGGCGCGGCATTCACCAGCGCGGTCATCTGCCCGACCAGTGTCGGGATGACGGCCAGCACGATCAGCACGAACATCAGGATCACGACCAGCGTGATCGTTACCGTGGCAAGGACGCGGCTGAACCCGATCCGCTCCAGCCGGTCGGCGACGGGATCGAGGAAATAGGCGATGGCGCCGCCGACGATGAACGGCAGAAGGACATCGCCGAGGAACCACAGCACGGCAAGGAACACCGCCGCGGCGATGGCCCAGTATCGCACCTGATCGCGCACCGGCAGCGCCATGGCGTTCCCTCTGTTGCGGGACGGTGATGGCAGACGGGGGGCGAGGGATCAACGATTCGCCGCGCGGCGCCGGACCGGGCGCTGGTGCCGCCTAAGCGCGCGCTTAGGCCCGCCCGGGGCAGCATGCTGCGGATAGACGGCGCGCCGGCGCGGGCGCAGATGGGCGCTGCGCCCGGCGATCGTCGCCACGACGGCGCGAGCCTGAAAGGACATCCCCATGACACCTTCGCAAACCACCAAGCGCCGCCGCGCCCTTCCCGGCGCGCTCGCGTTGCTCGCCGCGCTCTCGGTCCCGGCGGCCGCCCTCGCGCTGCCTGCCATCGGCGACCGGCTCGGCACGACGCCCGATGCCGTCACTGCCGCCCTTGCCGCGCAAGGCTGCCCGGCCGGGAAATTCGAGGCCGAGCGCGGCAAGATCGAGGTAAAGTGCCGCGATGCCGCAACCGGCCAGCGGTGGGAGATCTACCTCGACCCCGTGACCGGTGTGGTCAGCCGGATCAAACAGGACCATTGAGATGGACGCCCCCCACATCCCCCCGGCCCCCGCGGCCAACGGGGACCCTCATCCCCCGGTCCTGTGGGACCCGGTGGTGCGGCTGACGCATTGGGCGCTGGCGCTGGCGGTGCTGGTGAATGCGGCGCTGACCGAGGATGGCGGGACGGTGCATGTCTGGGTCGGCTACGCCGCGCTCGCCGTTCTGGCGTTGCGGCTGGTCTGGGGTCTGGTCGGGCAGGCCCCGGCGCGCTTTGCCGCCTTTCCGCCCGATCTGCGCGCGGCATGCGCGCATCTTGTCGCGCTTGCCGCCGGCCGGCCCGGCCGCTACCCCTCGCACAATCCGGCCGGGGCGCTGATGGCCTATGCGCTCTGGGCCGCGCTGGCGGTGGTGGTCGCCACGGGCGTGTTCATGACGGCGGGCGGGCCGGGTGACGAGGCCGCGATGCGCGCCGCGGTGGCGCGCGGCGACTGGTCGGTGCTGGCCGATGCCGCGCCCCGGGTGGGCGATGCGGCGGCCGAGCTGCTGGAGGAGGTGCATGAGGTGGCGGCAAACCTGATCCTGCTGCTGGCCGCGCTGCATGTGGCGGGCGTCGCGATGGGATCCCGCGCGACGGGCGTCAACCTCCTGCGCGCCATGCTGCCGCGGCGGCGCAGTTCCGCGCCTGGGGCCTGACCCCGGCGGAAAGGGATGTCGCCTGGCTCGCGCTCGAGGGCCTCGACACGGCCGAGATCGCGGGCCGTCGCGGCGCGGCGGCCGGCACTGTCCGCGCGCAGCTTGCGCGGGTCTATGCCAAGGCCGGCGTGTCCGGGCGGGCGCAATTCGCGGCGCTTTTTGTCGAGGACCTGCTTGCCGGCCCGGTGCGGGGCGCGGGCTGAGGGCGGCCCGGCTTGCAGGGCCAACCGTTCGCGGCTACCACATCGCGTCACCCCGGCCCCGAGGAACGCCATGCGCCTGACCCGCTACTTCCTGCCCGTGCTCAAGGAAAACCCCGCCGAGGCGCAGATCGCCTCGCACCGGCTCATGCTGCGCGCCGGGATGATCAAGCAGCAGGCGGCGGGCATCTATTCCTGGCTGCCGCTCGGCTATCGGGTGCTGCGCCGGATCGAGGCCATCGTGCACGAGGAACAGCAGCGCGCCGGGCATATCCCGCTGCTGATGCCGACGCTGCAACCGGCCGATCTCTGGCGCGAGAGCGGGCGCTATGACGACTACGGCAAGGAAATGCTGCGCATCCGCGACCGGCAGGACCGCGATCTGCTCTATGGTCCCACCAACGAGGAGATGATCACCGACATCTTCCGCGCCCATGTCGGCAGCTACAAGGACCTGCCGCTGACGCTCTATCACATCCAGTGGAAGTTCCGCGACGAGATGCGGCCCCGCTTCGGCGTGATGCGCGGGCGCGAGTTCCTGATGAAGGACGGCTACAACTTCGACATCGACCGCGACGCGGCGATCCATGCCTACAACCGCCACATGGTCAGCTACCTGCGCAGCTACGAGCGGATGGGGCTGACGGCGATCCCGATGCGGGCAGCCTCGGGGCCGATCGGCGGCGACGACACGCACGAATTCCTCGTGCTCGCCGCGACCGGCGAATCCGAGGTTTTCTATGACGACCGGGTGACGGCGCTAACCCTCGGCGCCCGCGCCATCGACTATGACGACCGCGCGACGGTGGCCGATGTGTGCCGCGCGTTCACCACGCTCTACGCCCGCACGGACGAAACGCACGATCCGGCCGCGTTCGACGCTGTGCCCGAGGCGCATCGCAAGGTCGGCCGCGGGATCGAGGTCGGGCAGATCTTCTATTTCGGCACCAAGTATTCCGAACCGATGGGCGCGCTCGTGGTCAACGACCGGGGCGAGCGGGTGCCGGTCCACATGGGCAGCCACGGCATCGGCGTCTCGCGCCTTCTGGGCGCGATCATCGAGGCGTCGCACGACGACCGGGGCATCATCTGGCCCGAGGGCGTCACCCCCTTTCCGGTCGGGATCGTCAACCTCAAGCAGGGCGACGGCGCGGCCGACGCCGCCTGCGCCGGCCTTTACGCGGCGCTGACCGCGCGCGGGCTCGAGCCGCTCTACGACGACCGGGACGAGCGGGCGGGGGCCAAGTTCGCCACGATGGACCTGATCGGCCTGCCCTGGCGGATCACCGTGGGCCCGCGGGGCCTCGCGGCGGGCAAGGTGGAGCTGACCGCGCGCCGCACCGGGCAAAGCGAGGAGATGTCGCCCGAGGCGGCGGTGGACCGGCTGGCGGGGATTTACGCGGGTCATTGACAGGGTTGATATCGCCATCCGGCGCATCCCACCCGGGCGCCGATCCCCGTTTCGCGCCCGGCCGACTTTTCGGGTCCGGCAAGACGCCGGCCGTAAACGAATCGTTGTAAAGATTTGCCGCAGCGACATGCTCTCGCGATCCTACCAATTGCGGCGTATTGGCGCACAAACTAGGGAAAACCGATGGCGACGATCACGATAGACAGGCAACTCAATGGCGTGACGCCGTTCGAGTTGTTCGGCCGCACCTACACATGGACCGGGTCGAACGGGAACCTCGACCGTATCGGCGCCTATGTCGAACCCGGCGCAGACACCTATGACGCGACCTATTCGCTCAGCGGGAACATGCGGATCCGGTCGTTCGAGTTGTGGTATTACGATTCGGTCGCAGACACCCCGGTTGGCGGCTCCCGCACCACGATCACGGACGGCGGCAGCGCGGGCAACCGCCGGATCGATTTCCTCCGGATCGCGGACGGGACGAACATCATCACGCTTGCCAATACGGTCGTCGAGGCCATGACAGCCTTCTTCGAGCTGCCCAGCACGCAGACGACGGTCACGCTCGGCGCGGCGCGCACGGGTTTCATCAACTTCGGGATGGGCGACACGACGATCAACGCGGGTAGCGGACGGATCATCGGGATCACGCTCGGCACCGGCAAAGATGTGGTCAACGGTGGCGCCGGGGAAATCGAGTTCATCCGCACCGGCGACGGAAACGATCGCTTCACCGCCGGCACGGGCCGCGTGACGGCCGTCGATACCGGATCCGGGAACGATACGGTCATCGTCGGCGCCGGCGGCCGGGTCGGGTCGGTCAACACCGGCGACGGCAACGATACGGTGCAACTGTCGGGGAACGCTCTGATCGAAAGCCTGCGGGCCTATGGCAATGCGGCCGTCACCCTGCGCGGCGACAGCCGGATCGAGCAGGCGCATCTGACCGGGCAGGATGTGCGCGTGACGATCCAGAACGATGCCCGCATCTTCCAGCTAAAGACCGGCGAGGGGACGAACCGCATCACGACCGGCGACGGATATTTCGAAAGCTATTTCAACTTCAACGGCACCAATATCGTGACCCTCGGCGCGGGCGGGGCGGGCCAACTGACCTTCGCCGGGTCGGCCGGAACGCAGACGATCACCGGAAACGGGTTCATCAGCAGCCTTCAGGTGTTCGACAGCGCCCGTGCCGTGGTCACGCTGAACGCCGGTGCCGACTATGTCCGCACCGGCGACGCGAACGACCGGGTGACGACGACCGGCGACGCCTTCGTCGGCATCATCCGCACGCAGGGCGGCAACGATACCGTCACGCTGGGCGCAGGCGGCGCGCAGCTCGTCAATCTCGGCAACGGCGACGACCTGTTGCGCGTCGCGGCCATGGCGCCGGACCGGGCCATTGTGATCCAGGGCGGCGGCGGCACGGATACGGTCGATTTCGGCCGCATCCGGCAGTCGGTCACGGTCGATCTGTCGAACCTCGGCGGGTTCCAGAACATCGGCGCACCCGGCGGCACGTTGATCGGCGTGCCGGGGGTCATCGGATACATGGCGTTCTCGAGCATCGAGAACCTGATCGGCACGAACCGCGCCGATACCCTGACCGGGCGCGAGACGGCAAACCGCCTCGAAGGGGGCGGCGGCAACGACGTGCTGATTGGCGGCGCGGGGAACGACACGCTGCTCGGCGGCAAGGGCAACGACAGGCTCACCGGCGGGGCGGATGCCGATGTGTTCCAGTTCGCGCGGCGCGACGGGACCGACCGGATCACCGATTTCGAGCTTGGGCTCGACCAGATCGCGATTGCCGGGGTGTCGCGGCTAGGGCAGATCACCTTCAGCGACGTCGCCGCCGGCGCGCGGCTGGTGGCGAACGGGACGACCATCATCGTCGAGGGGCTGACAGCAGCCGAGATGCGCGACGCCGACAACTTCCTCTTCTGACGCGGCCGGCGCGGGTTCCGGCCCGCTCTGCCGCATTTTGGCCGCATTTTGCCATGATTTCTTCTTGCCTGAGGCAGGAAGAAACCACGATCCGGGGTACCGGGCGGGAAGGGGCGTCGATGCGGTTGAAACATGCGCAGCTTGTGGCGCGCGAGCGGGACATGCCCACCGGGCATGTCGACGGATACCAGGGCTTCCTCGCGCATCTGAAGGACCTGCGCGACGATTTCGAGCGGTCGTTCTGGACGCTGCGCGACAAGCGCATGCCCTATGACAACGAGATCATCGCCGCCTTCGACGACCCGCCGCCCGAGGATCTCGCCGCCGCCTATGACCTCACGCCCGAACAGCTGGCCGACATCGAGCGGACGGTGCAGCGCAAGTATGTGGTGCATTTCAAGAACATCCGCCGGTCCTGGGCGCTTCTCCTCCAGCACATGCCCGAACTGATGGCCGAGGGCTGCGAGCCGCAGACCGTGCTCGAGATGTCGACCGCGCATGGCGCCACGCTCGAGGTGCTGCGTCGCAAGGGGCACCGGGCGATCGGCAACGATTTCGCCGCCTTCTTCGGCAAGGACAGTCCCGCCGACACCCGGCTGCGCGATGCGGGTGCGGTGGATCTGACGGGGCTTGTCGACAAGGACGGGCTCAACCCCGCCGAAGGGCCGATCACCCGCTGGCCCTACCAGCCGATCATCGAAAGCCTCGATCTCGACGTGCGCCTGTTCGACGCCGGCAACCCGCCCTATCCGTTCGAGGATCGCAGCGTGGACAGCGTGCTGTGTTTCGACGCGATCGAGCACTATTGCCACCCGCGCGACTGGATGGCGATCATCGCCGAATTCACCCGGATCGCGCGGCGCAGCGTGCTGGTCATCATCAACCCGCTCAACCCGCTCAACCCGCTGACCGACGATCCGGCCTATGCCGCCGCGCATCGGGCCTTTCAGAAGGACATGCGCACCTACGCGGATCGGGGCTTTCGCTGCGTGCACGCCGGCCTCTACCGGCACCAGCTCGCGGTGTTCAAGCTGATGCGGACGGGGGCGCTGCACGCCGTCTGAACGGGGAACGGACCTGTGTCCGCGGCATCGGCCGCCGCGGCTTGACGCCGACGCCGCTGCGGCCCAAGACGCGCCAACCCGGGAGCCGCGCCCTTGTCCACCCGTCCATCGTCCACTGCCCCCTTCGCCGCCTTCGAATGGATGATCGCCTGGCGCTACCTGCGCGCCCGCCGCGCCGAGGGCGGGGTGAGCGTGATGACATGGATCAGCCTCGTCGGCATAACGCTGGCGGTGTTCGCGCTGATCGCCACGCTCGCCGTGCGCGCCGGGTTCCGGGCGGAATTCGTCGATACGATCCTCGGCGCGAATGCGCATGTGACGCTCTATTCCGCCGGCCGGGTGAACGAGGCCGGGGCGCTCGACCGAACCTTCACCGACCACGATGCCATCGCCGCCCGTGTCGCCGCCTTGCCGGGCGTGATCCGCGCGGCGCCGCTGGTGCGCGGGCAGGTCATGGCCACGGCGAACGAGCGCAACGCGGGGGCCGAGGTTTACGGCATCAGCCCAGAGAACCTCGCCACCATCCCGCGCATCGGCGGCGCGCAGGCCGAGGGCGTGGGCGAAATCGGCCGCTTCGCCGAGGGCATCGCCCTCGGGTCGGGTCTGGCGCGCGAGCTTGGCGTGCAGGTCGGCGACCGCATCCGCCTCATCTCGCCCAACGGCGTGCGCACGGCCTTCGGCACCTCGCCGCGGGTGAACGCTTATGAAGTGGTCTATGTCTTTACCGCCGGGCGTTACGACATCGACCGCACGCGCCTCTACATGCCGCTGGCCGAGGCGCAGAGCTTTTTCAACCGCGAGGGGCGCGCGGACGAGATCGAGGTTTTCGTCACCGACCCCGAGCGCGTCGAGGCGCTGACGCTGCCGCTGCTGCGCGCGGCCGGAAACACCGCGCTGGTCTGGACGTGGCGCGACAGCGCGGGGTCCTTCCTGCGGGCGCTGACGATCGAGGACAACGTGATGTTCGTGATCCTGTCGATCCTCGTGCTGATCGCGGCGATGAACATCGTCTCGGGCCTCATCATGCTGGTCAAGAACAAGGGGCGCGACATCGGCATCCTGCGCACGATGGGCCTGACGGAAGGGTCGGTCCTGCGCGTGTTCTTCCTGTGCGGCGCAGCGACGGGGATCGCGGGGACGGCCGCGGGCGTGGCGCTCGGCTGTGCCTTCGCGCTGTGGATCGACCCGATCTTTTCGGCCGTGAACTATGTCTCGGGCGGGGGCGTGTGGGATCCTTCGATCCGCGGCCTCTATCAGCTTCCCGCGCTGTTGCGGGCCGAGGATGTGTTGCGTGCCGTGGCCCTGTCGCTCGGCCTGTCCTTCGTCGTGACCTGGTTCCCGGCCCGGCGCGCGGCCCGAATGCACCCGGTCGAGGCGCTGCGGTATGAATGACGCCCTCATCCTCGAGGGGATCGACAAGACCTATGGCCGCGGCACGCCGGCCGAGGTGCGGGTGCTTTCGGGCGTTTCCTTGACCCTTGGGGCCGGCGAGGTGGTCGCCCTCATGGCCCCGTCGGGGGCGGGCAAATCGACGCTGCTGCACATCGCGGGCCTGCTCGACGCGCCCGATGCGGGCCGCGTGGTGATCGGCGGGGTGGATGCGACCGGGGCGGGCGACGGCGCGCGCACGGCGTTGCGCCGGGCAAGGATCGGGTTCGTCTACCAGTTCCACCACCTCCTGCCCGAATTCACGGCGCGCGAGAACATCGCCCTGCCGCAACTGGCCAACGGCACCGCAAGCGCGGCGGCGCTGGCGCGGGCCGATGCCCTGCTCGACCGCGTCGGCCTGGCCCCGCGCGCCGACCACAGGCCCGCGGCGCTGTCGGGGGGCGAGCAGCAGCGCGTGGCCTTCTGCCGCGCGCTGGCCAATGCCCCGGCGCTTCTGCTGGCGGACGAGCCGACCGGCAATCTCGACCCCGTTACATCCGACCGGGTGTTCGCGGTGCTCATGGAGGTCGTGCGCGAAACCGGCCTGTCGGCGCTGATCGCCACGCATAACCCGGGCCTCGCCGCGCGGATGGACCGCACGATCCGTCTCGACTTGGGCCGAATCGCCTGACCGCCGACCGGGCCGGCATCTGTCCACAAGCCGGCACGTCCGGCCCGCACCTGCGGCGGGGCATCGCAACCTGCGGGATTGGCGCGCGAAATTCCCGCGTCCGCCGCGATTTCGTCTCGCCATGGACGCAAGTTGCGGGCACCTTCTCCACAGACCTATCCAAAAGGAGGAGACGTTGCGGAAAGCTGCCTTCGCCCTGATCGCCCTTCTCGCCATGGCCGCCCCGGCCGCTGCCCAGTCGCTGATCGTGCAGGTCAGCAAGGAACGGCAGGAAATGACCGTCCTGCGCGATGGCGAGGTCTATTCCGTCTGGCCGGTCTCGACCGCGCGCAGCGGCAAGGTGACGCCGATCGGGACGTGGCAGCCGCAATACCTCGTGCGGATGCATCATTCGCGGCTATACAACAACGCGCCGATGCCCTGGTCGATCTTCTACAACGGGCATTATGCCATCCACGGCACAACCGAGACCGGCAAGCTTGGCCGCCCCGCCTCGGCCGGCTGCATCCGGCTGCACCCGGACAACGCCCGCGTGCTGTGGGAAATGGTCCGCGACCTGGGGCGGGACCAGACGATGGTCGTCGTCACCGACTAGGCTCAGCCGCGCTGGATCACCGCGACGCCGGCCGCCATCAGCGCGATGCCGCCCGCCCGCGTCAGGCTGACAGGCCGCTGGAGCGCGCCGAACAGGCCCCAGTGGTCGATGACGGCGGCGGAAACCATCTGCCCCAGCAGCACGAAGAAGACCGCGTTGCCGATGCCGAACCGCGGCGCGACATAGGTTATCGACAGGACATAGAACGCGACCAGCAGCCCGGCGAGGAACAGATGCCCCGGCTGCGCCGGCAGCAGCGTCAGCGCGCGCTGCGTGCCGGTCGCCAGCATCACCGCCCCCGCCCCGAAGAATGCGACGACGAACAGCACGGTCGCCGCCGCCGCCGGCGCCCCGATCCGCGCGCCGAGCTGGGCGTTGAGCGCGGCGAGGATCGGGATGCCGATCCCGGCGGCGAGCATGACGGCGGCGTGGCGGGCGGTTTCGGGGATCATCGCGACCTCGGCTGATTTGCGGCGTAGCTGAGCAGATCGGCCCCGCGAGGGCTAGGGGGCAACCGCCCGATGCGTGACGGCCAGTGCCCCACCGGAAGGGCCCGGCCGGGCGCCGCGCGGCTGCGAAAGGGCCGGCGCGGCGCTTTTCCCGGCCCGGCGATGCGGCGGGCCCGCGCGGCCGCTTGCCCCGCACCCCCGGCCCGCCTAGATGCACGGCATGAACACGAACCTGCCGTTCCTCAACCGCCCGCCCCGCGTTGCGTTGATCCGCCTGTCGGGCGCCATCGGCGCCGCATCCCGCTTCGGCGGCGGCCTGAACGATGCCGCGCTTGCCCCGGTGGTCGAGCGTGCGTTCTCGGCCGGGCGTCCGCGGGCGCTGGCGCTGGTCATCAACTCGCCCGGCGGTTCGGCGGTGCAATCCTCGCTCATCGCCGCACGCATCCGCCGTCTGGCCGAGGAGAAGAAGATCCCCGTCCATGCCTTCGTCGAGGATGTGGCCGCCTCGGGCGGCTACTGGCTCGCCTGTGCGGCCGATGACATCTGGATCGATCCGGCGTCGATGGTCGGCTCGATCGGCGTGATCGCGGCCTCGTTCGGCCTGCACGAGTTGCTCGCCCGGCAGGGGGTCGAGCGGCGGGTCCATACCGCCGGCCGGTCCAAGAGCTTTCTCGACCCGTTCCTGCCCGAGAAGCCCGAGGATGTCGAACGCCTGCGCGGCATCCTCGATCCGATCCACCGGGTTTTCATCGACCATGTGCGCGCGCGCCGCGGCAACCGCCTGAACGAGGGCGCGGGGCCGCTGTTCGAGGGCGATGTCTGGGTCGGGCAGGCGGCGGTGGACGCGGGGCTTGCCGACGGGATCGGCCACGCCGGGCCGAAACTGCGCGAGCTCTACGGCAAGGACGTGCGGGTGATGGTCCACGGCCAGCGCCGCCCGTTCCTGCGCCGCTTCGGGCTGGCCGCGCTCGGCGCATCGGCGGTCGAGACGGCGCTTGCCGAGGCCGAGGATCGCGCGCTGCGGTCGCGGTTCGGCCTCTGAGATGCTCATCAAGATCGTCACGGTCTTTCTGATCGGCATGGGCGTTCTGGCGATGTTCGGCCGCCTCCGCTTCCCGCGTGGCACACGCCTTGCTGCGCCGCGGAAATGTTCCCGCTGCGGCCGCTACCGGATCGGCCGGGCCCCCTGCGACTGCGGCGCACCGCCCACCGGCGACGCCTGAGACCCGAGAAAGGATCCCCGATGGCCCGAGCCCTTGTCACTGGCGCCGGTCGGCGTATTGGCCGCGCGATGGCGCTGTATCTGGGCGCGCGCGGCTTCGATGTCGCCGTGCACTACGCCACCAGCGCGGCCGACGCCGAGGCGGTGGCGGACGAGATCCGCGCGCTCGGCCGCGGGGCTGCAACGCTCCGCGCCGATCTGCTGGACGAGGCGCAGGTGGAACCGCTCATCCCCGCCGCCGCCGATGCGCTTGGCGGGCCGATCACGCTGCTGGTCAACAATGCCTCGATCTTCGAGCAGGACCGGATGGGGGCGCTGACCCGCGCAAGCTGGGACCGCCACATCGAATCGAACCTTCGTGCGCCGGTCGTGCTGACCCAGGCGATGGCCGCGCAATGCCCGCCCGCCGTCCTCGACGAAGCCGGCGAGCCCGTCGCACGCGGCCTTGTGGTCAACATGATCGACCAGCGTGTTCTGAAGCTCACGCCCGAGTTCATGTCCTACACGATCGCCAAGATGGGCCTTTGGGCCTTCACGCGAACGGCGGCGCAGGCGCTTGCCCCGCGGGTCAGGGTCAATGCCATCGGGCCGGGCCCGACGATGCAGGGCGTCCGGCAAAGCGACAGCCACTTTGCGCGCCAGAGGGCGGCGACGGTGCTCGGGCGGGGGGCATCGCCGGCCGACATCTGCGCGGCGCTGGGGTATTTCCTCGACGCGCCGGCGGTGACGGGACAGCTCCTGTGCATCGACGGCGGGCAGCATCTGGCCTGGCAGACACCCGATGTTCTGGGCGTGGAATAGCCGCTGCGCCGTCCCCCCACCTTGACTTGTCCACCAACGTGCCTGCGGTCACCCAAACGTCACGATTCTGTTAACGGTGTCAGTCAGTTGCCGTCTAGTCAGAAATTTTTAACGTAAAAACAATATGTTGCAATTCCGCCTAAATTTTGGGCAAGTCACTGAAGCCGGCCAGATACAACGAAAATTCCCCTCTGCCGGAAAGTTCTCCGCAAGGTTATCCACAAAAAGCGGGGACAGCTTTCCCCTTGCCTCCGAAGCCGCCAGAGTGCAGCCACAACCGGAATCAACCCCCGATGACCGCACCCACGTTCGAGAACCCGCCCCCCGAAAGCGCCGGCGAAACCGCCGCCGAAAGGCCCATTTCCGGCCATGCACTCATCGCGCAACTGGCGCGCGGCCTCGACGGCTCGCCGGGCGTCTACCGCATGCTCAACGCACAGAACGAGGTGCTCTATGTCGGCAAGGCGCGCAACCTGCGTGCGCGGGTGTCGAACTATGGCCGCCCCACGGGCCATTCGGGGCGCATCGCGCGGATGATCCACGAGACTGCGTCGATGATGTTCCTCACGACGCGGACCGAAACCGAGGCGCTGCTGCTCGAGCAGAACCTCATCAAGCAGCTCAAGCCGCGCTACAACGTCCTTCTGCGCGACGACAAGTCGTTCCCCAACATCCTCATCACCGGCGACCATCCGTTTCCGCAGATCCGCAAGCATCGCGGCAAGCGGTCAGACAAGGGGCATTACTATGGTCCCTTCGCCAGCGCGGGGGCGGTCAACCGCACGCTCAACCAGTTGCAGAAGGTGTTCCTGCTGCGCACCTGCACCGATGCGACCTTCGATGCCCGCACGCGGCCCTGCCTGCTCTACCAGATCAAGCGCTGCGCCGCGCCCTGCGTCGGCCTTGTGTCGCCCGAGGATTACGCGGGCCTTGTCGCCGATGCGCGGCGGTTCCTCGAAGGCAAGACGACGCATGTGCAGGAAGCGCTTGCCGCGCAGATGTCCGAAGCGGCCGAGGCGATGGCGTTCGAGCGCGCCGCGGCGCTGCGCGACCGGATCCGCGCGCTGACGGCGGTGCAGTCCAGCCAGGGCATCAACCCTCAGGGCGTGGCCGAGGCGGACGTGGTCGCCGTCCACCTGCAGGGCGGGCAGGCCTGCGTGCAGGTGTTCTTCATCCGCGCCAACCAGTCCTGGGGCAACCGCGATTTCTACCCCCGCACCGGATCGGGGGCGGAAGAGCCGGAGATCCTCCAGGCCTTCCTTGCGCAATTCTACGACGACCAGCCGCCGCCGCGGCTGATCCTGCTGTCCCACCCGGTCGAGGATCCCGACCTTCTGGGGCAACTCCTGTCCGACCGGCTGGGGCGCAAGGTCGAACTCGCCGTCCCGCAGCGCGGGGAAAAGGCCGAATTGGTGGAAAACGCGCTGCGCAACGCGAAGGAATCGCTCGGGCGACGGCTGGCCGAGAACGTGGCGCAGGGCAAGCTTCTGGCCGGTCTGGCCGAGGCCTTCGGGCTCGAGGCGCCGCCCCGGCGGATCGAGATCTATGACAATTCGCACATCATGGGGCAGGATGCGGTGGGGGGCATGGTGGTAGCGGGCCCGGAGGGCTGGATGAAATCGGAATACCGCAAGTTCACCATCAAGGCCGAAGGCGCGGCGGGCGACGATTTCGCCATGATGCGCGAGGTGCTGACACGCCGTTTCGAACGCCTCATCAAGGAGGACCCGGATCGCGAAACGGGCCACTGGCCGGACCTTCTGCTGATCGACGGCGGGCAGGGGCAGGTGTCGGCGGTGGCCGGCGTGCTGGCCGAGCTCGGCGTGGACGATGTGCCCTTCATCGGGGTCGCAAAGGGCATCGACCGCGATGCGGGCAAGGAGGAATTCCACCGCCCCGGCAAGCCGCCCATGGCCCTGCCGCGCAACGACCCGGTCCTTTATTTCGTGCAGCGCCTGCGCGACGAGGCGCACCGCTGGGCCATCGGCGCGCACCGGGCCAAACGCGCCAAGGCGGTCGGCGCAACGCCGCTGGACGACATTCCGGGCGTGGGGGCCGCGCGCAAGCGCGCGCTGCTGCAGCATTTCGGGTCGGCCAAGGCGGTGGCGCGGGCGGGACTCGAGGATCTCAAGGCGGCGCCGGGGATCTCGGCGGCGCTGGCCGAGAAGATCCACGGGTTCTTTCACGCGCGCGGCTAGGCTTCCAGCAGGTCGAGCGTGCGCTCGACCGCATCGCAATCGGCGCGGTAGCCCGCCGCACCGGGGTCGAGCACGACAAAGCCGAACCGCAGGCGCGCGGCCTGTGCATAGCCCGCCTGGATCAGGGTGAACCGGTCGCCGGGAATCAAGGCCAGCACCCGCGCGCCGGGGGGCAGCGCGAGCACGAGGTGATTCATGTGGCTGCCCTCGAGGCTGACGACCGTTGCGGCGCCTGCAAGCCTGCGCCAGAGCGCCGGCGCGTCCAGCGCCCCGGGGTCGCACGGGGTAAAGCCGCGCTGCGCAAGCCGAGCCTCCAGCGCCGCTTCATTGGCGATCTGCCGGGTGGCGCCGCCGCCGGGCCGGCGAAGAAGGATGCGCCTGCCCGCCGGGTCCGGGGTGCCGAAGGCCGCCGCGAGGCGGTCGCGCATCACTGCAAGGCGGGCCCGCTTGTGCGGGCCAAGCGCGTGGTCCTGCCACAGCGACAGCCGCCCGACCCGCGCCAGCGGCGCGGGCGTTGGCGTGATCCCGAAGGCGGCGGCATAGGCCGCTGCATGCGGCCAGGCCGGATTGACGTCGATGATGGTGGCCTCGCCAGCTTCCGCAAGCATGGCGGTGCTGCAGGCGTCGAGGAGCCAGTGCCCGAAGTAGCGGGTTGCGACCGATGACCGGCAAAAGACCGCGCGATCCAGCCGGACGACCGGCCCGCGCAGATCGCCCCGCCCGAGCGGACGGTGCCGCAGGGCGGCACCCCACAGATCGACACCTGCCGGATGAACGAGCGCATCGTGCAGATCGAGCCGGCGCACCTCCGCGTGCACGACCTTGGCCGCCCGGGCCGTCGCGCGTTCGTGGGAGAGCGGTGCAAACCCCGGCACCGCGGCCGTGGCCCGGTCGAGCATGCCGGGCAGAAACACGAGCGGCGGCTGCGGTTCCTCGACCTCGGGCGCGACGACAGGGGCCGCAGCGATGGCTGCGCCGAGGTCGCGCCGGCGACCGAGAACCCGCAGGGCCTGGTTCAACAGCATCCGTGCGGACATCGCGGCTCCGTGTGTCATCGGCAACTGCATCGCAAGGGCGGTGCCTTTGGCCGCCGTGTCAAGGCCGCACGGCGCTGCTCGATCGCGGCGGTGGTAGCATCGCCACCGCAAGCCCCTGAAACCAATGAGATCGTTGCCGGCTGTTGTGGCGCGGCGATCGGCGTTTGCCCTTCCGCAGCGCGATGATCCGGGGTATCGATCGGGCATGGTCTGGACCATCCCAAACACGCTGACCACCCTGCGGCTGCTGGCGGCGGCTGCGGTGCCGGTGATGTTCCTCTATTTCAGCCGCCCCTGGGCCGACTGGCTCGCGCTGACGCTGTTCGTCGGGGCGGCGGTGACGGACTGGTTCGACGGTTATCTCGCCCGGGCGTGGAAACAGGAATCGCAGTTCGGCGCGATGCTCGACCCGATCGCGGACAAGGCGATGGTGGTGATCGCGATCATGGTCATCACCGGCTATTCGGGCATGAACCCCTGGCTGATCCTGCCGGCGACGATCATCCTCTTCCGCGAGGTCTTCGTATCGGGCCTGCGCGAGTTTCTCGGCGACCGGGCGGGGCTGCTCAAGGTCACCAGACTGGCCAAATGGAAGACGACGGCGCAGATGGTGGCGCTTGCCGTCCTTTTCCTCGGCACCGGGCTGCACTACCTCGAAACCGGGCGTCCGCCGCGGGCGGGCGAGGGCGAGCTGCCGCCGGGCATGTCCTGGGCGGCGCTGGCCACGATGCTGGGCCTTGCGCTGATCTGGATCGCGGCGGCTTTGACGTTGCTCACCGGATGGGATTATTTCCGCAAGGCGCTGCCGCTGCTGAAGGATGTGCCGCGATGACGACGACGATCGACGTGCTCTATTTCGCCTGGGTCCGCGAGCGGATCGGGCTGCCGCGCGAAAGGGTGACTACCGGGGCGGCGACGGTCGCCGCCCTCGTCGAGGAACTGCGCGGGCGCGAGGCGCGCTATGCGGCGGCCTTTGCCGATGTGTCGGCGCTGCGGGTGGCGCTGGATCAGGATCTTGCCGAATTCGACGCGCCGCTCGCCGGGGTGCGCGAGGTTGCATTCTTTCCGCCCATGACGGGGGGCTGAGATGGATATCCGGGTGCAGGCGGCGCCCTTCGATTTCGGCGCCGAGGCGTCGGCATTCGCCGCCTCTTCCCGCGGGGCGGGGGCCGTCGTCACCTTTGCCGGGCTCGTGCGGGACGATACCGGCACGCTCGCCGCGATGGAGATCGAGCACTATCCCGGCATGACCGAGCGTGCGCTGAGCGCGATCGCGGTCGAGGCGCGGGCGCGCTGGGCGCTGACGGCGGTGCTGGTGATCCACCGCCACGGCCGCCTCGTGCCCGGCGAGATCATCATGATGGTCGCGACCGCCGCCCCGCACCGGGGCGATGCCTTTGCCGCGGCGGAGTTCCTGATGGATTACCTCAAGTCGCGCGCGCCGTTCTGGAAGAAGGAGCTTCTGGCGGGCGGCGCAGCCTGGGTCGCGGCCAGGGGGGCGGACGAAGCGGCCCTGCGGCGCTGGCAGGGCTGAGGCCAGCCGGCGCGCGCACGGCGCCTGCGGGAGCCTCCGGCGGGGATATTTGGGCCAGCCTGAAGGGGCGCGGTCAGCGCAGGCCGAGGCCGGTGCGCATCAGCGTGCGGCGCACCGGGCCGAGGGCGTGGAGCATGTCGAGCGTGCGGGCGCGCAGGGCGTGCAGCGCCGGGGCGCGGGCCATCGAGGCGCGGTTGAGCAGGTCGATCCCGGCGACCCGGACCGCGATGTCGCCTCGGCGGGCGCGGGCATAGGCGTCGAGCATTGCCGCATCGCCGAGCGTGGCGGGGCTCGCCGCGGCGAGGTCGATCAGGCAGCGCAGGTCGGCGAGGCTCATGTTCAGCCCCTGCGCGCCGATGGGGGGCACGACATGGGCGGCCTCGGCCATCAGGGCGGTTCTCGGGGCGGTCAGGCTGTCCGCCACCTGGGCGATGATCGGCCAGACCATGCGGCGGGTTGCGAGTGTGAGCGGGCCGAAGAGGTCGCAGGAGCGCGCTGTGGCTTCGGTCTCGAAGGCGGCATCGGGCAGGGCGGCGCGGCGCAGGGTTTCGGCCCCGGTATCCATCCAGACGACGGCCGAGGCCGGGCGGCCCTCGCGGTCGGGCAGGGGGACGAGGGTGAAGGGGCCGCCGTCGCGGTGGATCTCGGTCGAGACGTTGTCGTGCGGGATCGGATGGGTGACGGCGAAGGCGAGCGCCTTCTGCCCGTAGCGGATGGTGCGGGCCCCGATGCCGAGCGCGCGGCGCACCGCCGAGTCGCGTCCGTCGGCGGCGACGAGGAGCCGGGCGTGGACGCTGCTGCCATCGCTGAGCGCGACGATCGCGGCGCTGTCGCGGGCCGTTACGCCCCTCGTGGCGATGCCCGACCGGAAGGTGACCGCGGGCAGTTCGGCGAGCCTTTCCAGCATCGCCCGGCGCAGCAGCCAGTTGGGCAGGTTCCAGCCGAAGGGGCGGCCCCCGGTTTCCGCGGCGATGTCGTCGGCGATGAAATCGCGGATCCGCGGCGCGGCATCGGTGGCATCGCCCGCTTCGACGATCCGCATCACGCGCAGCGGCGCGGCATGGGGTTCGAGGTGCGACCAGACGCCAGCGGCAGCGAGAAGATCGACCGAGGGTTGCAGGATCGCCGTCGTGCGCAGGTCAGCCCCGTCGCCGTTTTCCTGCGTGACCGGGGGCGCAGGATCGACCAGCGTCACGCGAAAGCCGAGCGTGCCGAAGGCGGCTGCGGCGGCGAGGCCCGCGACCCCTGCGCCCGACACGAGGATATCGGTCTGTGTTCCCGGCATGATCCGTCCTTCCTCGGGTTGCGCCCATCGCCAGCCTGCGGCACGGGGGGCGCGGTGTCGGTCAGCCCCGTGTCAGCAGGACGAGGATGACGAACATCACCGGCACCGCACAGAGCGCAACGAGCGCGAGTATCTGAACGCCCCATGTTGCCACGGCGATCACGAGGAGGCTGAACCCGGCAACGAGAAGATACCAGAAATTGCCGAAGTCGCGCTCGATATCGCGGACGATCCAGCCGATGACCGGGATCGCGCGAATCGCGCGCCACCAGAGCGGGGCGGGGTCGGGCTTGGGGTCGAAATGGGTAGCGGTCATGGCGTGCTCCTTTCGCATAGCGGCGATATAGACGGCGATCCGTCCGCGGGAGAGGGCGGGGTGTCGCGCTGCGGCGCATGGGCGCAGCACGGGCTTGTTGCAGCGTGGCCCGGCCGATAGGCTGGCCGGCAGGGATCAGGGAAGGACTACGGTGCAGAAGGACGCCTATACGCTCATCCTCGAGGCGATCGACCAGGGGCTGTATCGTCCCGGCGACAGGCTCGTGGAATCCGAACTGGCCGAGCGGTTCGGCGTGTCGCGCACGCCGGTCCGCGAGGCGTTGCAACGGCTCGAGACGCAAAGCATGCTGGCCCGGGACGGGCGCAGCCTGATCGTTGCTTCGCTCGACCACAATCAGCTCGCCGAGCTATATGTGGTGCGGGCCGAGCTCGAGGGGCTGGCGGCGCGGCTGGCGGCCAAGCATGCGACGGTCGAAGAGGTCTGCGTGCTGCGCACGATGGTCGATGACGACCACCGGCTGATCGACGATCCGGCCGCGCTGAGCCGGGCGAACCGGCGGTTCCACAAGCAGATCCATCTGGCCTCGCACAACCGCTATCTGGTCCAGCAGCTCGATCTCGTGCATCGGTCGATGGCGCTTCTGGCCACCACATCGATCGCGGCCGAGGGGCGGGGGGAGGAGACGCTGGCCGAGCATCGCGCCATCGTCGGAGCGATTGCGGCGCAGGACGGCGATGCCGCCTACGAGGCGTTGCGGCGTCATATCTCCCGCGCGTTCGAGACCCGCCTGAAGATCGACGCCGGGGAGGTGCGCACCCGCTGAGGCGGCTCCGGCGCGCCTGTGTCGAACTGGCCGTGCGGCGTCTTGGCCCAGTAGTAGGGGCGGGTGAACACCTCGACGAGGCCGCGCCAGCCGGCGAGGCTGGCCAGCGGGTAGTAGAGGTGGAGCGTGGGCGCCCAGGCCCAAAGGCCGCGATGGCGCGTGCGCCGTGCGCCGAGAATGCCGGTCGCGATGGTCACCGCTTCGGCGCAGACGAAGAGCGCGATGAGCGCGCCAAGCACCGGTGTGCCGACCGCCGCCGCGACCGGATGGCCGATGCCGAGGAACAGAAGCCAGAGCGACAGGATGAACGGGGCGAGGAGGACCTGGCTCTGCGCGCCGAGAAAGACGACCTGATAGCCGGCAAAGCCGCGCGGGCCGAGGTCGCGCCAGAGCCTCCGGGGGTTGCGCATGTGGACGGCCCAGGTCACGATATGCCCCTTGATCCAGCGTGAACGCTGCCTGATCCAGGACACGGGGCGGCAGTTCGCCTCTTCCTCGGTGACGGTATCGAGCATTTCGGTGCGATAGCCGCGGCGGTAGAGGCGGATGCCGAGGTCGGCATCCTCGGTGACGTTATGCGCGTCCCAGGCGCCGACCGTCTCGAGCGCGGCGCGGCGGACGAACAGTGTCGTGCCGCCGAGCGGCATCGGCAGGCCGAGCCGCTCGAGCCCGGGCATCACGACACGGAACCAGGCGGCGTATTCGATCGTGAAGCAGCGGGCGATCCAGTTGCTGCGCGGATTGTAATAGTCGAGCACGCCCTGCAGACAGGCGACCTGCGGCGGGCGGGCGGCAAAGCGGGCGACGACGCGCCGGATCTGGTCGGCATCGGGCGCATCCTCGGCATCCCAGGTGCCGACGATGCTGCCCCGGCAGAAGTCGAGCGCATAGTTGAGCGCGCGCGGCTTGGTGCGGATCGTCCCGGGCGGGACGGTCACGACGCGGATCCAGCCCGGCACAGGCGCGGTTTCGAGCGCGATGCGGGTGGCGTCGTCGTCGGCCTCGAGCGCGATCACGATGTCGAGGAGGGCGCGCGGATAGTCGATCCGTCCGAGCCGGCGCAGCAGGCGCGGCGCGATGTCGGCCTCGCGGTAGAGGGCGATGATGACCGACACCACGGGAAGCGGGCCGGGATCGGGGGGATCGCCGTCGGATGCGGCGGGCGGGCCGGATGCGGGGCGAAGCGCCAGCCAGAGCGCGCCGGCACGCAGGGTCAGGACGGCGGCCAGCGTGATCATCGTCCAGACCGTCAGGATGGTCAGGACCGCGCGGGGCGCGAGCAGCGCAGCAAGCAGCGCGGCGGCGCCCAGCCCGACAAGCGCCAGGCGAAGCCTCCCGGCCCGCCAGGTGCGGCAGCTTTCGACGGCCGGGCTGCGCGCCTCGGCCCGACGGGCGAGAAGCGGCGCGCGCGCCGCCGCGATTGCCGCGAGGATGGTAGAGCGCGGCGCAACGGCCAGCGTCCAGCGGCCGAAGGCGGCATCGAATTCGGCAGCGGCGCGGCGGGCCGCGGCCGGGTCGGCGACGGCAAGCGTGACGGTCGATCCCGCACGGCGGATCGGGGCCACGGCCAGCGCGAGGCAGCGGACGACGCCGAGGCGGTCGATCAGCCGCGGGTCGGGCCGGTGGCGGGCAAGGTCGGCCCGGGGCAGGCCTTCGGCCATGGCGGTTGCGCGCGCCAGCGCCTCGCTCGACACGGTGCCGCGGCTGGCCAGCGCCTCGGGTAGCGGGACATGATCGGCCGCGGCAGCGGCCGCGACACGGCGCAGGGCCGCAGCATCGGCAGCGCCTTCGGCGAGCAGCAGATCGACGATCCCCGGTCGCGGCGCTGCGGCGTCGGCTTGGGGCAGGACGCCCGGCGCCGGGGCGGGGCGCGCGGGCACCGCCCGCGCCCCCGCCCGCGTCACCCGGCGGTTCCGACCCTGCCGCACGCTTGCCCACGCCTTTCCGCAGCCCCGAAGCCGCGTGTCAAGCGTCCTACGGGCAGGGTTAACGCATGGTTAACGCGCCGCCTTTGCTGCGCAGTCCGGGCGCCTTCGCCCGCGGCGGGCGGGCCTGCGCTCAGGCGGCGCGCCGCTCGCGCATCGCCGCGGCAAACCGGGCGAAAAGATAACCGCTGTCCTGCGGCCCGGGGCTTGCCTCGGGGTGATATTGCACGCTGAACACCGGCCGGTCGGCCATGCGGATGCCGCAGTTCGACCCGTCGAACAGGCTCACATGGGTTTCGAGAACCCCGTCCGGCAGGGTCTGGCTGTCCACGGTAAAGCCGTGGTTCATCGACGTGATCTCGACCTTGCCGGTCTCGACGTCCTTGACCGGATGGTTCGCGCCGTGATGGCCGTGGTTCATCTTGACCGTCCGCGCCCCGAGCGCGAGCGCGAGCATCTGATGCCCGAGGCAGATGCCGAACAGCGGCAGCCCGGCATCGAGCACGCCGCGGATCATCGGCACCGCATAGGCCCCGGTCGCCGCCGGATCGCCGGGGCCGTTCGACAAGAACACCCCCTCGGGCGCGTGCGCCAGAACCTCCTCCGCCGAGGCCGTCGCCGGCAGCACCGTCACCGCGCAGCCCTCGGATGCCAGCGCGCGCAGGATGTTGCGCTTTGCCCCGTAATCCACGGCAACGACGTGCAGGCCGTCGCCCGTGCGGCGGGCAAAGCCGCCCGGCCAGGCCCATTTCATCTCGTCCCAGCGGTAGGATTGCGCGCAGGTCACCGTGCGCGCGAGATCGAGCCCCACCAGCCCGCGCCAGGCGCGCGCCCGCGCCACCAGCGCCTCGATGTCGAAATCGCCCGCCGGATCATGGGCCAGCGCCACATGTGGGGCGCCTTGCTGGCGGATCGCGCGCGTCAGCCGGCGGGTGTCGATCCCGCCGACGCCGATGCGCCCGCGACGGGCCATCCAGTCGGTCAGCGGCCCGGTGGCGCGCCAGTTCGACGGCTCGGTCGGATCCCATTTCACGACCATGCCGGCCGCCACGGGTTCGGCCGCCTCGTTATCCTCGGGGGTCACGCCGACATTGCCGATATGCGGAAAGGTAAAGGTCACGACCTGCCCTGCGTAGGAGGGATCGGTCATGATCTCCTGATAGCCGGTCATGGCGGTGTTGAAGACAAGCTCGGCCACCGTATCGCCGGTCGCGCCGAAGCCGGTGCCGAAGAACAGCGAACCGTCGGCGAGCGCGATGCAGGCGGTCGGGCGGCGGGCGGACAGGGACATGGCGGGCTCCGGCTTGGGCCGGCGCAAGCTATTGGGGCCGCCGGTTGGGGTCAAGGGGCTGATCCCAATGCGTTTCCCATATGCGTCATGGGCTTGGCCAATGTCCCATGAGTTGCCGCGCAGCAGCGAAAGGGCTATGCTGCGGACTTGCGCGATGGGCGCGGCCAGAGGGGCGATCAGCGATGACGATGCGTGACCGGCTGACAGCCGCGATGAAGGATGCGATGCGCGCGCGCGAGGCGGACCGGCTGTCGACGCTGCGCCTCATCAACGCGGCCATCAAGGACCGGGACATCGCGGCCCGCGGCGAGGGCGGCGGCGAGGGCGGGGCCGAGGTCAGCGATGCCGAAATTCTCGCCATCCTCGGCCGGATGGTGAAGCAGCGGCAGGAAAGCGTGCGGCTCTATGAAGAGGGCGGGCGGCTGGAACTGGCGGAGAAGGAACAGGCCGAAATCCGGGTGATCGAGGAATTCCTGCCCCGCCAGCTGACCGCCGAAGAGATCGAGGCGGCCGTTTCTGCGGCGCTGACCGAGGTCGGCGCGACGGGCATCCGGGACATGGGCCGCGTGATGGCGGCACTCAAGGCGCGATACATGGGCCAGATGGACTTTGCCGCGGTCGGGCTGATGGTCAAGGCACGTCTGGGCTGAACCGCCGCCCCTGCCGGTCAGCGCAGGTGCGGGTCCAGAAAGGCGATCGTCGCCGCCACCATCGCATCAAGCGTTTCCGGCCCGGTGAAGACGTTGAACACATGGTCCATCTCTGCGGTCCATAGCGCCTCCGGCCCTTCATGCGCGGCGATGAAGCGTTCGGCCGAAACGGGCGGCACAAGGTCGTCGCGGCTCCCCTGGGCGACGAACAGCGGCCCGGGATAGGCCGCGATCTCGGCCAGCGGATCGTAGCTGCGCAGCCCCTCGAAGAACCCTTTGCGCAGGGCGATCTGGGCCCCCCAGGGCAAGGTGACGGCGAGCGGCTCGCCCTCCGCCAGGGTCAGGCCGCGGGCGATTGTTTCCTTGCCGAGCAGGCCCGCGAAGGTCGGTTCGGGGTCCGACACGGCGGCCCAGAGTGCGACGGCCGCCGGCATCCCGCCACGGCCGGCGACACCCGCGGCAACGAGGCCGCCCTGGCTCCACCCGATGATCGCGGCCCGGTCCCCGGCGACCCGCGGATCGGCGGCGAGAAATGCCAGCGCCGCCCGACCGTCCGCGACCTGCCGCTCGAAGGTGGTGTGTTCGAAGGCCCCGTCGCTTTCGCCCGAATCGCGAAAGTCGATCCGCAGGCTCGCCAGCCCCGCCTCGCGCAGCAGGCGCGCGGTGCGCGCGAACACGCCCTCGGTCGTGCCCGCCACGGGCAGTTCGTCGCGCGTGCCCGTAAAGCCGTGCAGCAAAAGCACCACGGGCGCCGGCTCGCCCGCGGGCAGCGACAGGGTGCCGACCACCGTCTGACCCTCGACCGTGAAGCGAACGGTTTCTTCGGCGGCGCTGGCGCCGGGCGCTGCAATCACAAGCGTGGTGGCGACAGCGAGGGCGGCGAGGAGGCGCATGGGGAACTCCGCTGCAGACGGCGGGCAGGATTTACAGCCGACCCCCGGTTGTCAACGCATGGCTGCCAGCGCCGCGCGCAACTCGTCTGCAAGCCTGACGCGCTCGCCCTCGGACAGGAAGGCGCCAAGCTCGACCTCGCGCGGGCCGCCCTGCAGCGTCAGATAGTGCGGCACCGGCCCGCCGGAGACGTGCAGCACGGGGCGCACCCAATGCGGATTGGCCTGCCAATGCCGCGCCGGGCGGCGCGGATCGGTCCGGGTAAGGGCGATCCGGTCCGGTGCGATGGCGAGATGTTCGTGCACCTCTGCGTCGCGGTCGCTGCGCCGCAGCCCCGACCAGAGCCCGCCGATCACGAGCACGAAGAACGGCAGAACCCCCCAGAGCACCGGCGTGCCGAGCGCGGCGATCAGCGGGACGGCGGCAAGGCCGGCCGCAATCGCGATGGTCGCTGCAAAGCCGCGGGGCGACAGCGACTTGTGTGGCCACAGGTGCAGGCGGCGGGCGCCATCGGGCGCGGGGGGGAGCCATTCGTAGGGCATGGGCAGGGACGATAGCGGGGCGCGGTTCCGGGGGAAGCGGCAAGTTGTCTCACGGACCGCAGGGTCCGACGGCAGGCCGATGCCCGTCCGACTGCGGGGCACGTGCAGGAAGGGTTTCCCGGCGAGGCTCGCGGCACGGTGGCGTGCGGCCGGATCGACGCTGACGGTTCAGACCGGGAAACGCCTGCCCATCCCGCGGCGCGCAAGGGAATCGAAAAGGGCCCCGGATCGCTCCGGGGCCCCCTGCGCGGATCAGTGCGCGGCGCTGCGGTCCCAGTCTTCGCGCTTGGGCAGTTGCTCGAACGTGTGTTCGGGCGGCGGCGAGGGGAGCGTCCATTCCAGCGTGTCGGCGTGCTCGTTCCAGTAGTTGTTCTCGGTCACCCGGCGACCGTAGACGAGCGTGTAGTACATCACCCCGATGAAGAAGAGGAACGAGGCAAAGGACAGGAAGGCGCCGATCGACGAGACGTAGTTCCAGTAGGCGAAGGCCTCGGGGTAGTCGATGTAGCGCCGTGGCATGCCCTGGCGGCCGAGGAAATGCTGCGGGAAGAACGTCAGGTTCGAGCCGACGAACATCGTCCAGAAATGCACCTTGCCGGCCCATTCCGGATACTGCCGCCCCGACATCTTGCCGATCCAGTAGTAGATCCCCGCAAAGATGCCGAACACGGCGCCGAGCGACATCACGTAGTGGAAATGCGCCACCACATAGTAGGTGTCGTGATAAGCCCGGTCGATTGCGGCCTGGCTCAGCACGATGCCGGTCACGCCGCCGACGGTGAACAGGAACAGGAACCCGAAGGCCCAGAGCATCGGCGTCTTGAACTCGACCGACCCGCCCCACATTGTTGCGATCCACGAGAACACCTTGATGCCGGTCGGCACCGCGATGACCATCGTCGCGAGCATGAAATAGCTCTGCTGCGTCAGGCTCATGCCCACCGTATACATGTGGTGCGCCCAGACCACGAAGCCGAGCACGCCGATGGCGACCATGGCGTAGACCATCGGCAGATAGCCGAAGATCGGTTTCTTGGAAAAGGTCGCGACGACGTGGCTGATGATACCGAAGGCCGGCAGGATGATGATGTAGACCTCGGGATGGCCGAAGAACCACAGGATGTGCTGGTAGAGGATCGGATCGCCCCCGCCCGACGGATCGAAGAAGGTGGTGCCGAAGTTGCGGTCGGTCAGCAGCATGGTGATCGCACCGGCCAGCACCGGCAGCGCCAGCAGGATCAGCCAGGCTGTGACGAAGATCGACCAGGCGAACAACGGCACCTTGTGCAGCGTCATGCCCGGCGCGCGCATGTTCAGGAACGTCGTGATCATGTTGATGGCGCCGAGGATCGAGGACGCGCCCGACACGTGGACCGCGAAGATCGCGAGGTCCATCGAGAACCCGCCCTCGCGCGTGGACAGCGGCGGATAGAGCACCCAGCCGACGCCCGACCCGAGCTGCCCGTTACCCCCGGGCGACAGGATCGACGCGACCGCCAGCGCGGTCCCGGCAACGAAGAGCCAGTAGGACAGGTTGTTGAGCCGCGGAAAGGCCATGTCCGGGGCGCCGATCTGGAGCGGCATGAAGTAGTTGCCAAAGCCCCCGAAGAGCGCCGGAATCACGACGAAGAACATCATCAGGATGCCGTGGCCGGTGATCAGCACGTTCCACAGGTGCCCGTTGGGGGTGCAATCCTCGACTGCCGCGGCGGTCAGGCGCGCGCCCTCCATGCACATGTATTGCACGCCCGGTTCCATCAGCTCCATCCGCATGTAGACGGTGAAGGCGACGGCGATGAAGCCGACGATAGCGGACGTGAAGATATAGAGGATCCCGATGTCCTTGTGGTTCGTGGACATGAACCAGCGGGTGAAGAAGCCCCGCGTGTCCTCGTGTCCGTGACCATGGATGGCGGCGTCGGCCATTGGCAGCTCCCGGTTCTCGTGTCTTGGGCACGCGCGCGTTGACTCGCATCGTGCGTGCCGCGTTCCTGCGATTGGTTTAATATGCCTCGGCAAGCTGCGGCAATGACCGACTTTGACGCAGATCAGCTTGGCGCCTCTCAGGCCAGCGTCATGGCGTCGCGGACCGGTGGCGGGCCGGCCCGCTCGCGCTGCATCGCAGGGTTCCCGGCATGCCGGTCGGGCGGTGGCGGCAACCGCGCGGCGGCGCGGCTCGGGCTCGTGGAGAAGCGTCGGGGCCGCGGGGCACTCGGGTGCGCGCGCGGCCCGTCGCGGACGACCGATGCGCCCGGTCCCGCGTCAAACGGGGCCGGGCAGGTGCGCGTGATCGGTTCAGTTCGTCGCAGGTCCGACCGAGGCGAGGTAGGCCGCCACGTCGTCGCCCTTCTTGGCGAGCTTGAACGACATGTTCGACTTGGCCTTGTTGTCGTCGAGGTAGGCGCGCAGGAACTTCTGCGGGTCGGCGAGGTATTCGACGATGTTCGTCTCGTCCCAGACAAGGCCCTTCTCGCCCGCCAGCACCAGGCTCGCGCCGTATTTGAAGCCTTCGACGGTGCCGGCCTGCCGGCCGATCACGCCGTAGAGGTTCGGACCGGTCTTGTTGGCCTTCTGGATTTCGGTACCGTCGTCCGCCACGATGCCGTGGCAGGTCTTGCACTTGCCGAATTCCTTCTCGCCCGATGCCGCATCGCCCGCAAAGGCGGTGCCGCCAAAGGATGCCGCAGCAAGCGCCGCGATCAGGGTCAGGGTCTTCATGTCGTCACGCTTCCTTGTTCAGCCCGGGGGCGCCGATCGCCCCGCGGGATTGCCACGGACAAAACGCCCGCGATGACTGCTATGCAATATCCGTCTGCGTGGCCTTGGGTCGAGCCGGCCGCCGGTCGCGCATCCCGCGTTCTATCGCATGCACGGCGCCTGTCAAATCGCGCGTTTCGCCGCCCCGCCGCCGTCAGCCCAGCGCCGCCTCGAACGTCTCGCGCAGCGCGGTGTCGACATCGCCCATCGTGACGGGAAGGCCGAGATCGACGAGCGACGTCACGCCATGGCCGCGGATGCCGCAAGGCACGATTCCGTCGAAATGCGCCAGATCCGGCTCCACATTGATCGAGAGGCCATGAAAGCTCACCCAGCGGCGCAGCTTGACGCCGATCGCGGCGATCTTGTCCTCGCGCGGGGTGCCGTCGGGCAGGGGCGGCTTGTCGGGGCGTGCCACCCAGACGCCGACGCGCCCCGTCCGCCGTACGCCCTTCACGTTGAACCTGTCGAGCGTGGCGATCACCCAGGCCTCGAGGCGGCAGACAAAGTGCCGCACATCGCGCCCGCGGGCACCAAGGTCGAGCATCACATAGACGACGCGTTGGCCGGGGCCGTGATAGGTATACTGCCCGCCGCGGCCCGCCACATGGACCGGAAAGCGGCCGGGGTCGGTCAGGTCACCGGGGCGGGCCGAGGTCCCGGCGGTGTAGAGCGGGGGATGCTCGACCAGCCAGATCGCCTCGCGCGCCGTCCCGGCAGCGATGGCGGCGGCCCGCGCCTCCATTGCCGCGAGCGTCTCAGCATAGGGCGAGAGCCCGGGAAGGGTTGACCATTCGACCATCGACCCGAAAATCCGTTACCCGGTGTTGCGTCCCATGTGTTACCCTCACCGCGATTGGACGGCAAACGGATGTGGAGCGGGTCGAATGCGGGCGAAGATGTTTGGTCTGGTGGCAGGTGCGGCGGCGATGGCGATCACGCCGATGGCGGCGCGCGCATCCGATGCGCTGGTCGGGGGGATCGTCGGCGGGATCGTCGGCGGGATCATCGTGAACGAGGCGAACCGCAGCCGGCAGGCGCCGCGCACGACCACTGCGCCCCGCGCCACGGTGTCCTCGAGCTACCAGCGCGAGCAGAACCGCGAGGTGCAGGTTGCGCTGAACTACTTCGGCTTTCCGGTCGGCACGCCCGACGGGGCCATCGGGCCGCGGTCGCGCTCGGCCATCGCCGAATACCAGGCGCTCATGGGCTTTCCGCCCACCGGGCAGATCACGCAGTATGAGCGTGACTTCCTCGTGTCGTCCTACTATCGCGCGCAATCGGGCGGCGCGGCCACGATGCAGCAGATCGCCCGCAGCCCGATGGGCGTGCGCGGCCTGCTGATCGGCTACCGGGACGAGACCTTCGGCACCCGCCCGCAGCGCGGCGGCATCTATGCCGGCCTGCCCGTGGAGGTGGCCGATTCGATCGACGAGATCGCGCGCAACGCCAATGTGGATGCCGATCAGCTCATGCAGCGGTCGGGGTTCATCCAGCTTGCCGACATGAACGGCGACGGGCGGACGGATTACATCATCGATACCTCGCTGACCGGCTCGGCCTTCTGGTGCAACGCCAATGCCTGCACGGTGCGGGTGTTCGCCTCGACACCCGAAGGCTATCAGCGCAACGATTTCCAGGCGTTCAACGCCACTCCGGCGATGTTCAGCTGCCAGCGCGGGAACTGCCAGCTGACCGGCGCCTCGGTGCTCGCCTCGGTGCCGCCCGCGGCCGTGGCGCAGCCGCCCGTGCAGCAGGCCCCGACCATCGCGGCGGCCGCGCCGGCGGTGCCGGGGTTCCTGTCGGCCGGCGTTCCGCAGCCCTCGCTCGCTTCCCATTGCAACCGGGTGAGCCTGCAGACCACCGGCAACGGCGGTTTCGTCAACGTCGCCTCGATGACCGATCCGGCCTTTGCGCTCTCGGAACAGTTCTGCCTCGCCCGGACCTATGCGATGAGCCAGTCCGAGGACCTGATGGCGCGCATCCCCGGATTTACCCCGGCGCAGATCGTCGAGCAGTGCAAGGGTTTCGGCCCGCTGCTGGCCGACAAGATCGCGGCGCTCGGCACGCAGGATGCGGGCGCGGCGATGGCCGCGATGCAGGCCTTTGCCGCCGGATCGGGCGTTGCGCCCGCGCAACTGGCCGGCACCGCGCGGATCTGCCTCGGCGTCGGCTACACCACCGATGACATGGCGCTGGCGGTGGGCGGCGCGCTGCTGCTGTCCGCGCTCGGCGAGGCGGGCTATGCCGAGCTTGTGGGCCATCACGTCGCGCAGGGCTTCGGCACCGCGGCATCGCCCGACAGGGCGCTTGCCTGGTATGACATGAGCCTCGATGCCGCGACGGCGGTCTTTGCGCCGGGCATGGCCGAACGGCCGGCTCTCATTCGCAAGGCGGCCTATGCGCTCGCGGGCCGGGCTGATGGCGCGGCGATCGCCGTGCCTGCGGGCGGCGCATTGCCGGTGTTCACGATGCCGGGGACGACGCAGGTAGAGAACTGACCATCCCGGCGCGCGGTGTGACGCGGGGGCGCGGGCGGCAGACCGGCGCGGCCCGTTTCCCCTCGGGCGACACCGTGGCGCGCTGACGACTGCACCGGCCCCCGGCGCACCCGCGGCTGCGGGTCGCACCGGCTGCACCGGGCGGCCTACGGATTACGGCAGCAGCCCCGCCGCCCGCACTGCGGCCATCCTTGCCCGGCTGACCGGCACCACGGTGCCATCCACCAGCGTCAGCGCCGCCCCGTCGCCCTGACGCCGCGCGCTGCGCACCGCCGGCAGCGCGACCCAATGCGAGCGGTGCACCTGCATCCCCTCGACCCCGGCCGTCTCGTCGATCGCATCCCTCAGCCGCATCAGCACCAGCCCGCGCCCACGGGCCGTGACGACCTCGACATAGTGATCCTGCACCGACAGGGCGAGCAGCGCCCCGCGCCGCTCGATCGGCAGGCGGCGCAGGATGGCGGGCGGGCCGGCGGGCGCAGGCGCCTCGCGCAGCCAGAGCGCGCGCAGCCCCAGAACCACCCAGGCGACGACGAAGGCGCCGAGCACCGAGGTGCCGGGCAGCAGCGCCGCCGGCCCGCGCCAGCCGAAGGCCACCAGGCCAAGCGCGGCCAGCAGCACCGCCACCCCCGCGCCGACGATCGCCCCGCCGCGCGCCACCTGCCAGACCGGATGCGCCCCGTCGCGGTCGAGCGGCGCCACGACCGCGAGCGTAAGCGCGGCGCCCAGCCCGTAGGTGCCGAAGGTTACCGCCGTCCAGTAGGCGAGGCGCGGCAGGGGCGCGAGCGCGTCCCAGGTGCCGAACGGGCCTGAAAGGCCGAGCACCACGGCGATGCCCGCCTGAACCGCCAGCACGAACGGCGAGCCGAGATGCGCCCGCAACTCGCGCATCGCCGATGACGCCCGGCCGCCGTTCACCCGATGCCCTCCGCCGTTCACGCAGATGCCCTTGCCGGCAAGGGCAGTCCCCCGGCATCGACCTAGCACGCAGACGTCGCCCGGGCCAAGCCGGCCGCCACGGTCGCCTGCCCCGCCGCAAGACCGCGCCGCAAGGCCGCGCCGCAAGACAAGGAGATGACCATGACCCCGACCCTCGCCCCGATCCTCGGATCGGGCCCCGTGATCGTCGTTCACACCGCCGCCGCCCTGCTGGCTTTCGCCGTCGGCCCGGTGGCGATCCTGCGGCGCCGCCGCGACCGCTGGCACCGGCTGGCGGGGCGGGTCTGGGTCGGTGCGATGGCCGTCACCGCGCTCAGCGCGCTCGCGATCTTCGAGATCCGGCTGATCGGCCCGTTCTCGCCGATCCACCTGCTCCCGTTCCTCGTGGCCGGGATGCTCTGGCGCGCGGTCGCCGCGATCCGCGCCGGGCGCGTTGTCGAACACGGGCGGACCATGGCGCAGCTCTATGTCTGGTCGTTGGGGGTGGCGGGGCTCTTCACGCTGCTGCCCGGGCGGCGGATGAATGCGGCGCTGTTCGGCGGCGACAGCTGGGCGGGCTTTGCACTGGCCGCCGTGCTGTTCGCTGCGCTCGCCGCCGTGCTCTGGCGCGCGCAGCCGCCCGTGCCGCGGGCCGCGCGCGATGCCGTGGCCGCATCGCGCTGATACCCCCTTTTCATCGCCCGCGGCCTCGGCTACATCGCGCCGCAGTGCGGTCGTGGCGGAATTGGTAGACGCGCAGCGTTGAGGTCGCTGTTCCTTAACCGGAGTGGAAGTTCGAGTCTTCTCGACCGCACCATAGCCCTCCTACTTCAGGAGGGCGAGCCATCCCCAGGCGGTCAGGATGGTCAACGCGGTGGCCAGAAGGACCGTCGAGGCGGCCACCCGCTTTCCCACCCCGTAGATGTTTGCAAAGACATAAGCGTTGACCCCCGGCGCCATCGCCGCTGTCACCACCGCCGACCGCATCCCCGCCCCGCCGACCGACAATGCCGTTGCCATCCCCCAGGTCACCGCCGGGTGCAGCAGGAGCGAGCAGGCGGTCACGGTCAGGATGATGCGCATGTCGCCTTCGGGCCGATAGCGGGTGAGCACGCCGCCCAGCCCGAACAGCGCCGCCGGCAGGGCCGCGCGCACCATCAGATCGACCGCATCGGTCACGGGGACCGGCAGCGCGACGCCCGACAGGTTTACCGCAAAGCCGAGCATGATGCCGATCACCAGCGCATTGCGGAACATCGCCCGCAGCACCCGCGGCCCAAGGCCGCGCAAGCCGCCGGCGCCCGCCCGCGCCAGCTCCATCGCCGTGATGCCGAGCGCGTAGCAGAACGGTGCATGCAACGCGACGATGGCGTAATTGCCCGCCAGCGCCGCCGGTCCGAAGGCGCGTTCCATGATCGGCAGGCCGAGCAGGACCGAGTTCGAGAACAGCCCGACGAACCCGATCGCCACCGCATCGGGCCAGTCCCGGCCGAAGGCGAGGCGCGCGGCCAGCAGCGCGACGGTGAACGACACGGTTGCGCCGGTGTAGAACGCCGCGAGCATGCGGGTGTCGAAATCCTGCCCCAGATCGAGGGTCGCGATCGCACGGAACAGCAGGCAAGGGATCGCAAAGCCCTGGGTGAAGGTCATCAGCCCGTCCACGCCCGCATCGGGAAACAGCCCCCCGCGCACGGCAAGATAGCCGGCCCCGATCACGAGGAACACCGGCAGGATGACCTCGATCAGCGCCTGCATCGATGTCAGGCGGCCGGATACTCGATCACCATCCCGTCGTAGGCCGGGGTGATGTGGGCCGGCGTCTCGCGCTCGAGCGTCGCATAGTCGAGGTCGATATGCATGTTGGTCAGTACCGCCCGCGCGGGACGCGCCCGCGCGATCCATTCGAGCGACAGGGCGAGATGGGCATGCGTCGGATGCGGCGTGCGCCGCAGCGCGTCGAGCACCCAGCAGTCGAGCCCCGCCAGCACTGGCCAGGCCGCATCCGGGATCGTCACGACATCGGGGAGATAGGCAAGGCCGCCGATGCGGAACCCCAGCGCGTCCATGGACCCGTGCCCGACCTCGAACGGCGTGAAGGGGATCGGCCCGCCGGGCCCGGCGATCTCGAACGGCCCCCGGATCGCGTTCAGATCGAGGATCGGCGGATAGGGCGAGCCCGGCGGCTGCACGAAGGCGTAGCCGAACCGGGACAGAAGCGCATCGGTCGTCGGCCCGTCCGCCCAGACCGGCAGGCGGCGGCGCATGTTGTAGACGATCTGGCGCAGATCGTCGATGCCATGGACATGGTCGGCATGGGCATGGGTGTAGACCACCGCATCGAGTGTGCCGACCTCGGTATCGAGGAGCTGATCGCGCATGTCGGGCGTGGTGTCGATCAGCGCGCGGGTGATGCCCCGCGCCCCGATCCGCTCGACCAGCATCGAGCAGCGCCGGCGCCGGTTGCGCGGGTTCGACGGGTCGCAGTCGCCCCAGTGGTTGCCAAGGCGCGGCACGCCGCCCGATGACCCGCAGCCGAGGATGGTAAAGCGGAGCATGTCCATCCCCGTCACGCCGCCCGCGCCGCGCGGGCCGCCTTGGAAAACAGCCGGTCGAAATTGCCCGAGGTCAGCGCCGCGAATTCGTCCGGATCCATCCCGAGCGCGGCCGCCCCGGCCGCTGCCGTATGCGCGACATAGGCCGGCTCGTTGCGCTGCCCGCGGTGCGGCGGCGGGGCGAGATAGGGGGCGTCGGTCTCGACCAGGATACGATCGCGCGGGGCGGCGGCAAAGATCGCGCGCAGCGCGTGGCTTTTGGGAAAGGCCGCGATCCCCGACATCGACAGGTAGAACCCCAGCGACAGCGCGGTTTCCGCCAGCGCGGCCGAGGATGTGAAGCAATGCATCACCCCGGCAAAGGCACCCGCGCGGTGTTCCTCGGTCAGGATGCGCGCCATGTCGGCGTCGGCATCGCGGGCATGGACGACAAGCGGAAGGCCAGTCGCCCGCGCCGCGGCGATATGGATGCGCAGGCTCGCCTGCTGCGCGGCCGCGCTGTCGGCCGAATAGTGGTAGTCGAGGCCGGTCTCGCCGATGCCGATGCATTTGGGGTGCCGGGCGACGGCGACCAGCCGCTCGACGGTCACCGGCGGTTCCTCCTCAACGTTCATCGGATGGATGCCGAAGGCGAAGAACACGCCCTCATGCGCCTCGGCGATGGCGCGCACCACCGGCTCGCTCCGGTCGCGGGTGCAGATCGTGACCATCCGGGTGACGCCGGCCGCCCGAGCCCGTGCGATCACGGCGGACAATTCCCCCTCGAAAACGGGGAAATCGAGGTGGCAATGGCTGTCCACCAGGTCTGGGGTCGTCCGGGGGGTCATCCTCACGCGCTCCGGCCAGGCGCAGCCGCCGCCGCGTCGATCCTGAGCAGCATATCGAGCACCAGCGCGGCGGGGTCAAGGTTGACCGCCCGCCCGGCCCGCGCCCGCGCGCCGAGCGTCTGCGCCAGATCGGCCCAGCGGACAGCGGCGTGACGGTCGGGCGCAAGCCGCACCAGCAGCGCCGCCTCGCCCGGTGCGGCCTCGGGCGGCGGCGCACCCTGCGCCCCGGCCCGGGCGACGCGGGCCAGCAGCCGGTCGATCATCTGCACCGTCAGATCGAAAGCCTCGGCCCCGCCTCGGCCCGCGGCCTCGGCCAGCGCCAGCGCCGCGCCGCGGTCGGCCTGCGGCCGGGCGGAGAACAGGCGCACGAGCGCGGCATAGAGCGCAACCCCGCCTCCTTCGACGATCCGGATCGCCTCGCCGGCCGACCCGCCCGACAGTTCCGCCAGCGCCGCCGCATCGCCCCCCGCATCGACCCCGGCCTGCGCCAGCGCCGCCGCCAGCGCGTCGGGCGCGAGCGGGGCGCAGGCCAGCGCCCGACAGCGCGAGCGGATGGTGGGCAGAAGCCGCATCGGCTGGTGGCTGACCATCAGGAAGGTCACGCCCCGCGGCGGCTCTTCCAGCAGCTTGAGCATCGCATTCGCCGCCTCGGGGTTCATGTCTTCGGCCGCATCGACGATCACCGCCCGTCGTCCGCCGTCGGCGGCCGAGAGGCGCAGGAACCCCTGCATCCGCCGCACCTCGTCCACCGGGATCACGGCGCGCAGCCGCTTGGCCTGCTCGTCCCACGGGCGGCGCAACAGGAACAGCCGCGGCTCGGCCATCGCCCGCATCCGGCGGGCGACGGGGTGGCCATCGGGAATGTCGAGGCTTGCGGGCGGCGGCGGCGCGAACATGCCGCCGTCATCCTCGGGCGCAGCCAGCAGGAACCGGGCAAGCCGCCAGGCCAGCGTCGCCTTGCCGACGCCGCGCGGCCCCGAGAGCAGCCAGGCGTGATGCATGCGGCCCGCCGTCCACGCCCCGAGGAACGCCGACTCGGCCGTCTCCTGACCGAACAGCCGTGCGGTGTCGCGCGGATGCGGTGCGCCGGGGGCGCGGTCGGCCTCGGGCGTCTCGTCGCTCACCGCATCGCCGCCAGATGCGGGGCGAGCGCGGCATCCACCGCCGCGCCGACGCGCGCCGGATCGCCCGCCCCGTCGATCACCCGGAACCGCGCCGGATGCGCCTCGGCAAGCGCGAGGAATGCCGCGCGCATCCGCGCCTGCGTCGCAAGGCCCATCGCCTCGAACCGCAACTCGGCCCCCGCCCGCGCCTCGGCCCGCGCAAGGCCCAAGGCGGGGTCGATGTCCACCAGCAGCGTCAGGTCCGGCTCCTCCCCGATCATGAGCGCATGGAGCGCATCGACCATCGCGCGCAGATCGCCCCGCGTCGTGCCCTGATAGACCCGGGTGCTGTCGGCGAACCGGTCGCAGACGACGATCGCGCCGCGGTCCAGCGCGGGCCGGATCGTGCGTTCGACATGATCGCGGCGGGCGGCGGTGAACAGCAGGATCTCGGTCTCGGCCGACCAGCGGTCGGGCGCGCCGGTCAGCACGAGGCGCCGGATTTCCTCGGCCCCCGCGCTCCCCCCCGGCTCGCGGGTCAGCACCACGTCATGGCCCGCCGCGCGCAGCCGGTCCGCGAGCGATCGCGCCTGGGTCGATTTGCCCGACCCGTCGATGCCCTCGAAACTGACGAACAGCCCGCGCCGCCCCACCGGCGCCTCCCGTCAGAATGCCGCGAGCGCGCGCGACGTCAGCACCCGCGCCGCCGTCATCATCCGCCCGACGACGCCGGCACGCGGCACGTCCGCCTCGGCCACCAGCGGGATGCGCGTGTCGGGCAGGTCGGGGACGGTCACGATCATCTCGGCCAGCACGCTGCCCTGTGCGATGGGCGCGGGCACCGGCCCGGTATAGACGATGCGGGTGCGAACACCGTCCTGCACCAGCGCCGGCACGAGGACGCGCGCCTCGCGCGCGGCCACCAGCCCGACGGTCGGTGCCGCGCCGAGCCAGACCTCGGCTTCGGCCAGCCGCTGCCCGGCCGCCGCGACGGTCTGCATCACGAACTGCCGGAAGGCCCAGTTGACGATCCGTTCGGATTCCTCGGACCGCTCGCGGTCGGTCTGCAGACCGGTCACGACGAAGACGACCCGCCGCCCGCCCTGCACCGCCGACCCGACAAGTCCGAAACCCGCCTCGGACGTATGCCCGGTCTTGAGGCCGTCGGCGCCGATATCCAGCCGGAACAGCGGGTTGCGATTGAACCGGTTGGCCGGCGAGCGACCCTTGTAGTCGTATTCCCGCTCGTTGAAATAGGGGTAGTAGTCGGGAAAATCCTCGATCAGCCGCACCGTCAGCAGCCCGAGATCCCGCATCGACATGCGGTGTTCCGGGTGCGGCCAGCCGGTCGAGTTGGCGAGGTTGGTGTTCTGCAGCCCCAGCGCACGCGCGCGTTCGGTCATGAGGCGGGAAAACGCCTCCTCGCTGCCCGCCAGCCCCTCGGCCACCACGACGCAGGCATCGTTGCCCGAATTGACGATGATCCCGCGGATGAGTTCGAGCACCGTGGGCCGGTCGCGCTCGTTCAGGAACATGGTGGACCCGCCCATCGCCCGGGCCTTGCTCGACACCGAAAACGCGCTGTCGAGCGTCACGCGCCCGTCGCGCAGCGCCTCGAACAGCATGTAGAGCGTCATCAGCTTGGACATCGAGGCCGGGGGCAGGGCGCGGTCGGCATCCTTTTCCAGAAGGACGGTGCCCGTGCCCATGTCATAGACCCACGCCGCCTGCGCGCGCGTCTCGAAGGCCGCGCGGGCGGGCAGGGCGGCGAGCAGCGTCAGCGCGGCGGCGAGGATCAGGCGGTGCATGCGGCCTCCTTGGCATTCAGTGGCGGCAGTTTTCGTCAGGTATCAGCGGCTCACGAAATAGGCATCGGCATAGCCGAGCGCCTTGACCCGGGCGAGCAGGTCGGCCCGCTTGGCGGCATCGCCCTCGGGCCCGGCCAGCACGCGCCAGAACGCCTTGCCCTGGCTTTCCTCGCGCTTGACCTGGACATTGGCGCCGGTCGTGCGGACCTGCGTCGCCGCGCGCGTCGCATTGGCCTCGACGCTGAAGATGCCGATCTGCAGCAGGGTGCGGCCGGTTGCGGCCGGGGCGGCGGCGCGGGCGGGCGCGGCCGGGGCGGGTGCGGCCGCCGCAGGCGCGGCGGTGGCTGCCGGCGCCGCGGCGACGGCAGCCGGCGACAGGGTCGGGGCCGGGAGGGGCGCCGGATCGAGCGCCTCGGTCTCCACCGTCTCGGCGGTGTCGAGGATCGGGTTGGGCGGCGCCGCCTGCGGCACCTCCTCGCGGCGCAGCGCCACGACCTCGAGCGCGGCCGGCTGGCCGGCCAGCATGCCGAGCGCGGCGGCGGCATCGGACGAAATCTGCAGCTTGGGCCCCGGGTTCTCGCGCTCCCGCCGGAACAAGGCGCCGATCACGAAACGCCCGTTGCCGGGGTTGCGGATGATGACCCGTTCGGGATCGCGGACCCCCGGATAGGCCACCCAGACCCCGCCGAGCGACGGCCGCCCGTCCCACAGCCCCGGCTCGGCCGCGCGGAACACCTGCGGCGCCTCGACGTCCCGCTCCACGATCCGTGTCTCGTTGGAAGCGGCCGCCGGTGCGGCCTCGTCCGTCCCGCTGCGCAGAAACCCGAGCGGCGAGGCCCCCTCGCCGCAACCCGCCAAAGCGACCGCAATCGCGGTGAGCCCCCATGCGACTCGCGCCCTGCCCGTCATGCCCATCCTTCCGGCGCGGCTGGCCCGCGCTCCTCTGATGCCTCGGGGTGCCTTGCACCTTGTACGCATCATAGCCGTCAGCGGGGAGGCTGGAAAGGGCGCGGGGGACCGGCGGCGGATTTCCTCGCGCGGTTGGGCGTTGCGATCGGCCCCGTCGCGGGTCACTCTTGCGTCAGCGCCGGGCGATGACCCGGCGGTTCAGGCGGAGGCAGCAATGCAGGCATGGATCGGGGCAGTTCTGGTGGCCGGGGCGGCGGCATTGGCGGCCTGCGCGCCACTGCTTGAGGCGGGTGGGGGCGCGCGGGTGGCGGCGGTCAGCGGCAAGGACCTTTACGCCACCTATTGCGCAGGCTGCCACGGCGACAGCGGGCGCGGCGACGGCCCGGCGGCGGCGGGCCTTGCCGCCCGGCCGGCCGACCTGACGCGGCTGGCGACAGCCGCGGGCGGAACCTATCCGCTCGTGCGGGTGATGGCGAAGGTCTACGGCTATTCCGCCGGGCAGGGTGGCGGCGGCGGGGTCATGCCGGAGTTCGGGCCGCTCTTGGAGGGGGATACGGTGCTTGTGGAGACCGGCCCCGGCGTGATGACGCCGACGCCCGAACGCCTGGTCGCGCTTGCCGAATACGTCGGCACGCTTCAACGGCGCTGAGCGGCGCAGACGGCCCGGCAAAAGCCCAGACGCTTCGCCGGGCGCCTGGCCGCCGGGCGGGCGCGCCGCCGCTCAGCGCACCAGATTGTCGTCCTCGTCGTCCTCCTTGCCCTCGGGCAGGTTGAAGAAGCTGTCGGCATCCGAATAGTCGCGCGGCTTTTCCTCGGGCTCGCTCAGCGTGAAGCCGGCAAGGCCGGCGACGGACGCGGGGATGCGCGGCTCGGCTGGCATGGCGAGCGAGGATTGCGTCGAGACCAGCTTGCGCCGCTCGTCATCCGACAGCACCGGCCGGTCGGCGTTCTTCTTCTTGACCGCGAGTTGAACCGCCGCATCCAGTTCGGATTGCCGGCAGAGGCCCAGCGCCACCGGATCGACCGGCGTGATGTTGGCGATATTCCAGTGGCTGCGGTCGCGGATCGACTGGATCGTCGGCTTGGTGGTCCCCACGAGCTTGCCGATCTGGCCGTCCGAAAGCTCCGGGTGGAACTTGACCAGCCACAGGATCGCCGCCGGGCGGTCCTGGCGCTTGGACAGCGGGGTATAACGCGGCCCGCGGCGCTTTTCCTCGCCGATGGCGGCCGGGTTGTGCTTGATCTTGAGCTTGTAGAGCGGATCCTTCTCGCCCCGCTCGATCTCGATCGCATCGAGCTGGCTGTTGCCAACGGGGTCAAAGCCCTTGACCCCGGTCGCCACGTCGCCATCCGCGATCCCCTGCACCTCAAGCTCGTGCAGGCCGCAGAAATCGGCGATCTGCCGGAAGGTGAGGGTGGTGTTCTCGACCAGCCAGACGGCGGTGGCCTTGGCCATGAGCGGCTTGGACATGGTGCCTCCTTTACAAGCCCCATCGGTGCCGGGAAAACGGCTGCGGCCCCGCAGGGTCCGCCGATCCGCGCTGTCGGGGGATCAACCGGGTATAGCCAAGCGGAACGGAAAGGAAAAGGGCCGATGCGGCTGATCTTGATGCTTTGCCTGGCGCTGGCCTCGCCCGTGCGGGCCGAGGGCGACCGGGCGGGGGCTTTCGACTATTACATCGCCGCCTTCAGCTGGACGCCCGCCTGGTGCGCCGCCGAGGGCGATGCGCGCGGCGATGCGCGCTGCGCCGACGGGGCGGGCAAGGGGTTCGGGCTGCATGGCCTGTGGCCGCAGCACGAACGGGGCTGGCCGAGCTGGTGCCGCACCGTGCAGCGCGATCCGACGCGGGCCGAGACGGCGGCTGCGGGGCAGCTCTACGGCTCGGCGGGGCTCGCCTGGCATCAATGGCAGAAACACGGGCGGTGTTCCGGGCTTTCGGCGCGCGACTATTACCTCGCAAGCGCCCGCGCCCTCGACCGCGTTCGCATGCCCCGGGCCTTTGCCCGGATGGACCATGCCATCACGATCGACGCCGCTGCGGTCGAGGCCGCGTTCCTCGCCGCCAATCCCGGCCTGACGCGCGACATGGTGACGGTGACCTGCCGGGACGGCGCGATCCATGAGGTTCGCGTCTGTCTTACGCGCACGCTGGAGCCGCGCCGATGCGGTGCTGACGCCATCCGCGATTGCCGGTTGCGAAATGCCCGGATGGATCCGCCGCGATGACCCCGCGGGCGGCCCTGATCGCAGGGCCACCCGCTGCGGTCAGAGCAACCGCAGGTCGATCGCCGATGCACGCCCGTCGCGGCCGGACTGCAATTCGAATGCGACCTTCTGGTTGTCGTTAAGGCTCTGAAGCCCCGCCCGCTCGACGGCCGAGATATGGACGAACACATCCTTGCCGCCATCGTCGGGGGCGATGAACCCGTAACCTTTTGTGCCGTTGAACCACTTCACGGTGCCGGTCGGCATGCCGCTTCTCCCATTCCAGACCTGCCCGCGCGCGACATGCCGCGGGCGCGTGCAGCAGGTATCCCGAACCTCGCGCTGCCTGTGGCCAGGACGGCGGTCAGAAAGGCTGTCGCCACACGCCCGATACTGTCGCAGCGTGCCGAAAAATCAAGTCGGCTCTGCCGCGCCGGGCTGCAGGGTGGCTTTCGCCGGGCGGAATCGCTGCCTATACGGGCGTGTCGGCGGACGGCAGGGGGCGGACATGCGCAATGCGGCACTGGTTCTGGGAATCATCGGCGGCCTGTGGGGGATGGTCGTGGGATTCTTCAGCTACGGCTATGTCGAGCTTGCGGCGCAGTATCGGGAACTCGGCGAGGCGTTCGGGCTGCCCGCCAACCCCGAGGTGATCCGCATCGTCAGTTTTCTCGCCCCCGTCCTCGCCATCGCCGGCGGTGCGATGGCCCGGTCGGCGCATGTCGCCGCCGGGGTGCTGCTGCTGCTGGCGACGGCCGGCATGTATCACGCCTTCGGGTTTGGCGTATTCACCATGTTTCCGCTGGGCTTCTGCGGGCTGGCCGGGGTGCTGGCGCTGCTCGCCCGCAGGCCCGATCCGCATTGAAGCGCCGCCGCAACCCGCAGAGCCGGGCGCTCAGCGCCGCAGGTCGGGCGGGGTGGCCTCGGACGCGAGTTGCGCCACCAGCGCGTCGAGCGGAACCTGTTCGGTCCGCGTCTCGCCCAGGCGCCGGACCGAGACGCTGCGCGCCGCGACCTCCTGCTGGCCGATGGCAAGGATCACCGGCACCTTGCCGAGGCTGTGCTCGCGCACCTTGTAGTTGATCTTTTCGTTGCGCAGGTCGGTCTCGGCCCGCACGCCCGCCGCCGTCAGCGCCGCCGCGACCTCGGCCGCAAAGCCGTCGGCGTCCGACACGATGCTGGCCACGACAACCTGCCGCGGGGCGAGCCAGAACGGCAGCTTGCCCGCGTGGTTCTCGATCAGGATGCCGATGAACCGCTCGAAGGATCCCAGGCAGGCGCGGTGCAGCATCACGGGGCGGTGTTTCGCGCCGTCCTCGCCGATGTAGGTCGCATCGAGCCGTTCGGGCAACACGAAATCCACCTGATGCGTGCCGCATTGCCAGTCGCGCCCGATCGCGTCGGTCAGGACGAATTCGAGCTTGGGCCCGTAGAACGCGCCTTCGCCGGGGTTGAGCGTGTAATCACAGCCCGCCGCCCTGGTCGCATTGGCCAGCGCCGCCTCGGCGCGGTCCCAGACATCGTCCGACCCTGCGCGCTGGTCGGGGCGGGTGGAGAACTTGATGCGGAACGTCTCGAACCCGAGATCGCGATAGACCGCGCGCAGGAATTCGATGAAGCGCTTCGTCTCGGCCTCGATCTGGTCCTCGCGGCAGAAGATATGCGCATCGTCCTGCGTGAAGCCGCGCACCCGCATGATGCCGTGCAGCGCCCCCGAAGGCTCGTAGCGGTTGCACGACCCGAATTCGGCCATGCGCAGCGGCAGGTCGCGGTAGGACTTGAGCCCGACGTTGAAGATCTGCACATGGCAGGGACAGTTCATCGGCTTGAGCGCGTTGATCGTCTTTTCCCGCGCGTGATCCTCGTCCACCTCGACGATGAACATGTTGTCCTTGTAATTGGCCCAGTGGCCCGACTTTTCCCACAAAACGCGGTTGACGACCTGCGGCGTGTTCACCTCGACATAGCCGCCCGCGCGCTGGCGGCGGCGCATGTAATCCTGCAGCGTGGTGTAGATCGTCCAGCCGTTCGGATGCCAGAACACCTGCCCCGGCGCCTCTTCCTGCATGTGGAAAAGGTCCATCTCGCGCCCGAGCTTGCGGTGGTCGCGCTTGGCGGCCTCCTCGAGCATCGTCAGATGGGCCTTGAGGTCGTCGCGGTTGCGGAAGGCGACCCCGTAGATGCGTTGCAGCATGGGGCGGCTCGAGTCGCCCAGCCAGTAGGCCCCCGCGACCGACATCAGCTTGAACGCATCCGCCGGCACCTGCCCGGTATGCTGCAGATGCGGACCCCGGCACAGATCCTGCCACGGCCCGTGCCAGTACATGCGCAGATCCTCGCCCTCGGGGATGCGGGCGATCAGCTCGATCTTGTAGGGCTCGCCCGCCGCCTCGTAATGCGCGATCGCCCGGTCGCGGTCCCAGACCTCGGTGCGCACCGGATCGCGGGCGTTGATGATTGCCTTCATCCGCGCCTCGATCAGGCCGAGATCCTCGGGCGTGAAGGGCTCGGCCCGGTCGAAGTCGTAGAACCAGCCGTGATCGCGCACCGGGCCGATGGTCACCTTCACATCCGGCCAGATCTCCTGCACCGCGCGGGCCATGATATGCGCAAGGTCGTGGCGGATGAGCTCCAGCGCCGGCCCCTCGTCCTTCATCGTGTTGAGCGCGAAGGTCGCATCCGCATGGATCGGCCATGCCAGATCCCAATGCGCGCCGTTGACCTGCGCCGAGATTGCGGCCTTGGCGAGCGAGGGCGCGATCGAGGCGGCAACCGCGGCCGGGGTGATCCCGGCGGGATAGCGCCGCACGGCATTGTCGGGGAAGGTCAGGGCAATGTCGCCCATTGGGTCGTCTCCTCGTCGGTTCGGCGCCTACGGCACGCCCGGTTGCGGGTTATGATGCGCGCCTGTATCCCGGTGGCACCGGGCGAAGTCAAGGAGAGCGGGATGGCGCAGTTTCTCGACACCGCCGGCGGGCGCCGCATCGCCTATGCGCGCCAGTCCGGGGCCGGGCCGGGCGTTGTGTTCTGCGGCGGGTTCCGGTCGGACATGACCGGCACCAAGGCGCTTCATCTCGAGGATTGGGCACGGGCGCGGGGCCGCGCCTTCCTGCGCTTCGACTACGGCGGACATGGGCAGTCCTCGGGCGATTTCCTGTCGCTGGGCATCGGCGACTGGCGGGACGATGCGCTGGCGGTGCTCGATGCGCTGACCGAGGGGCCTCAGGTCATCGTCGGCTCGTCCATGGGCGGGTGGATCGCGCTGCTGCTCGCACAGGCGCGGCCGGGGCGGATCGCGGGGCTGGTCGGCATCGCCGCCGCGCCCGATTTCACCGAGGATGCGGTGGTGGCGGGCATGACCGCGGCCGATCACGCCGCGATGGCGCGCGACGGGCATGTAGCCCGCCCGTCGGCCTATTCGGACGCGCCCTATCTCTATTCGCAGGCACTGATCGATCAGGGGCGCGCGAACCTCGTGCTGCGCGCGCCGCTGTCGCTGCCGTTTCCGGTGCGGCTGCTCCAGGGCACGGAGGATGCCGATGTGCCGCCCGCGGTCGCGCTGCGCCTTCTGAACCATGCCGCGGGGCCGGATATCCGGCTGACGCTGGTCAAGGGGGCGGATCACCGCTTTTCGTCGCCCGAATGCCTCGCGATGATCGCGCAGGCGGTGGAGGAAGTTGCATGAGGACGTTCGGAAAGCTGCTGGGCTGGATCATCGGGGCAACGGCGCTGCTGGCGGCGGGTCTGGCGGCCGCCCTCTGGCTCTGGCCCGCCGAGGCGCCGTTGCGGGTTGGCCCCTATGACGGGGCCGCCCTCGGCGAGGACCTCGACGCCTGGCTCGCCGCGCGCGAGGGTGTCGTCCCCGGGATCGTGCCGGGGGTCGAGAAGCGGATCGTCTGGGCGGGCGAGCCGGGCGCGCGCACGCCGCTGGCGATCCTCTATCTGCATGGCTTTTCCGCCACCTCCGAGGAAATCCGCCCGGTGCCCGACCGCGTTGCGGCGGCGCTGGGTGCCAACCTCTATTTCGCGCGGCTGGCCGGGCACGGGCGCGACGGGCCGGCCATGGCGGAGGCAACGGCCGAGGACTGGATGCTCGATCTGGCCGAGGCGCTGGCGATCGGGGCGCGGATCGGCGACCGGGTGATCCTGATGGGCACATCGACGGGCGGGGCGCTGATCCTTGCCGGGCTCGGGGCCGACCTGCCCGGGACGGACCGGGTGGCGGGGGCCGTTTTCGTGTCGCCCAACTTCCGGCTCGCTTCGGCCGCGGGTATGGTGCTCGATCTGCCGCTGGTCGAGCGCTGGGGGCATCTGATCGCCGGGCGCGAGCGCGCATTCGAGCCGCTGAACGCGGCGCAAGCGCAGTATTGGACCGAAGCCTATCCGACCGCGGCCCTCTATCCCATGGCGCGCATGATGCGGGCGGCGCGTGCCGTCGATCCGGCGGCGCTGCGCATGCCCGCGATGTTCGTGTGGTCCGACGCCGATCAGGTCGTGGATGCGGGGTCGGTCCGCGCGGTCGCGGATCGCTGGGGCGGGCCGGTCGCGCGGATGACCGTGGCACCGGGCCCCGGGATCGACCCGAGCGGCCATGTCATCGCCGGCGACATCGTGTCGCCCGCCGCGACCGACGCGGTCGCCGCCGCGATGATCGACTGGGCGCGCGGCCTGCGCTGAGGCCGTGTCAGACGACCTGCAGCCGCGCCGAGGGTTGCGGCAGGCCGGAATTGGCGTCGATGAAGCCGAGCACAAGCGGGCGGATGTTGTTGCGCCAGCTCTTGCCGGCGAAGATCCCGTAATGGCCCGCCCCCGGCTCAAGATGCTTGGCCTTCTTGGACTCCGGCAGGCCGGTCAGCAGGTCGAGTGCAGCGACACACTGGCCGGGGGCCGAGATGTCGTCGTTCGCGCCCTCGACCGTCTTGACCGCAACGCTGGTGATCGCGCCGATATCCACCTTCTTGCCGGCCACGACGAATTCGTTCCGGGCGATCTCGCGGTCCTTGAAGATGCGCTCCACCGTGGACAGGTAAAATTCAGCGGGCATGTCCATCACCGCCAGATATTCGTCATAGAACCGGTTGTGCGCATCGCGTTCGCTGTCCTCGCCCTTGGCGGCGGCGATGATCTTGTCGGTGAAGGCCTTGGAATGCCGCTCGGCGTTCATCGACATGAAGGACGCGAGTTGCAGCAGGCCCGGATAGACCAGCCGCCCCGCCCCGGCGTATTTGAACCCGACGCGCTGGATGGCGAGATGTTCGAGCTGGCCCATCGTGACGCGGCGGCCGAAGTCCGTCACCTCGGTCGGTGCCGCGTCGGGGTCGATCGGCCCGCCGATCAGCGTGAGGGTGCGCGGCTGCGCCGCCGGATCCTCGCCGGCGAGATAGGCCGTCGCGGCGAGCGCAAGAGGTGCCGGCTGGCAGATCGCGATCACATGCGTGTCCGGGCCAAGATGGCGCATGAAGTCCACGAGGTAGAGCGTGTAATCCTCGATGTCGAACTTGCCGGCCGACACGGGGATGTCGCGCGCATTCGTCCAGTCGGTCACATAGACGTCGCAGTCTGGCAGCAGGCTCTGCACCGTTGACCGCAGAAGCGTGGCGTAGTGACCGGACATCGGCGCGACGAGAAGGACGCGCCGCTGCATGGGCGCGCGGCTCGACACCTTGAAGTGGATCAGATCGCCGAACGGCCGGCTCAGCACGGTTTCCACGTTCACAAGGTGGTCGCGGCCATCCTCGCCGACGATGGTGCGGATGCCCCAGTCGGGCTTGATGACCATGCGGGCAAAGCTGCGTTCCGTCACGCGGCCCCAGGCGGACAGCACCTTGAAGGCCGGATGCGGCACGAGGCCCCAGACGGGGTAGGACGCGAAGGCGCGGGCCGAGGCGCCCAGCCATTCGTTCGTGTTCCTGATGGAATCCATCAGGTCATAGGTCGCCATGAACTTCATATCGTCTCCTTGCCCCGGAGGGGATCCTCGCAATTCGTCGCTTTCCCCCCCAGTGCGGCGACGGTATGCTGCTGCGGAAAGCTTAAGGGGGAAAGCTTCACATGACAACTGATCACATGGAACCGTCCGCCGAGGGCGGCAGCCCGGCCGATCGGTTGAAGGCCAACCTCGCCAAGGTCGAGGAACTGACGCAGCGCCTCGTCGCTGCAATGGCGCGGCGCCAGCCGCACGACCCCGGCCTTGCCGGGCCGGCGCCCGAGCTGTTCCTGCGCATCGGGTCGGCCTATCTGGCCGAGATGGCGCAGAACCCCGCCAAGATCATTGAGCAGCAGGTCGGCTGGTGGGGCAAGTCGCTGGCGCATTACGTCGAGGCGCAGGCGCAGCTCGCCAAGGGCCGGCTTGCCGCCCCGCCCGATCCGGGGCCGAAGGACCGGCGATTTTCCAACCCGCTGTGGGACACGCATCCCTATTTCAACTTCATCAAGCAGCAGTATCTGTTGAACGCCGAGGCGGTGCGGCAGGCGGTCGACGCGCTCGACGACATCGACCCCAAGGATCGCAAGCGGATCGCGTATTTCACGCGGCAGATCGTGGACATGCTCGCGCCGACGAACTTCTTCGGCACCAACCCCGACGCGCTCGAACGGGCGGTGCAGACCGAGGGCGAAAGCCTGGTGAAGGGCCTCGAAAACCTCGTGCGCGACATCGAGGCGAACGAGGGCGAGCTCCTCGTGACGCTGTCGGATCCGACGGCCTTCCGGCTGGGCGAGAACATCGGGGCGACGGCGGGCGGGGTGGTATTCCGCAACCACCTGATGGAGGTGATCCAGTACGCACCGACCACCGACAAGGTGCATCGCACGCCGCTCATCATCTTTCCGCCGTGGATCAACAAGTTCTATATCCTCGACCTCAAGCCCGCCAATTCGCTTATCCGATGGATCGTTGACCAGGGGTTCACGCTGTTCGTCGTGTCCTGGGTCAATCCCGGGCCCGAGATGGCCGACACGCGGCTCGACGATTACATCCGCGACGGCTATCACGCCGCGATCCGCACCGTTCAGGCGATCACCGGCGAGGACAAGGTGAATGCGGTCGGCTATTGCATCGCCGGCACGACGCTGTCGCTGACGCTGGCGCATATGGCGCAGACGGGCGATGCGTCGGTGAAGTCGGCAACGCTTTTCACCGCGCTGACCGACTTTTCCGACCAGGGCGAATTCACGCCCTTCCTGTCCGACGACTTCGTGGACGGGATCGAGCGCGAGGTCAGGGAACGCGGGGTCCTGTCGAACAAGATCATGTCGCGCACCTTCAGCTTCCTGCGCTCGAACGATCTGATCTATCAGCCTGCGATCCGCAGCTACATGCTCGGCGAGGCGCCGCCCGCCTTCGATCTGCTCTACTGGAACGGCGACGGCACGAACCTGCCCGCGGCGATGGTGATCGAATACCTGCGCGGCCTGTGCCAGCGCGACGAATTCGCGAAGGGGACGTTCGAGGTTCTCGGCCGGCGGGTGAAGATCGGCGATGTCAAGCTGCCGCTCTGCGCGGTCGCCTGCGAGACCGACCATATCGCAGCCTGGAAATCGAGCTTTGCCGGCGTGCGGCAGATGGGTTCGAAGGACAAGACCTTCATCCTGTCGGAATCGGGTCATATCGCCGGGATCGTCAACCCGCCCGGCAAGGGCAAATACGGCCATTACGTCAATGACGGTCCGCTGACGACACCCGAGGACTGGCTGGCCGGCGCGGAATACACGCGCGAATCGTGGTGGCCGCGCTGGCGCGACTGGCTCGCGCGGCGGTCGGGGGCGATGGTCGCGGCACGGCCGCTTGGCGATGCGGCGCATCCGGTCCTTGCGCCGGCGCCCGGCACCTATGTGCGCGGCCAGACGGCCGTTTGAGGCGTCTGCAATCGGAAGCTGTTTCTGCGGCGCAGCATTTCAGCCCTTGAAATGCTGCGCCGCAGCGTGTATATCCTCGGCATGGATCAGACCACGACGGCAAGGAGATCAGCCATGGCCACGAAAACCAACGACATGACGAAGATGATGCAGGACATGATGGCAGCGATGCCGATGGACATGTCGGCGATGCAGGACATGTACAAGACCCAGGCCGCCCTGGGCGAGAAGATGATGAAGGTTGCCCTCGAGGCTGCCGAGAAGTCGACCGAGATCGGCGCCAAATGGACCAAGGACGCGCTCCACAAGATGGGCGACGTGGCCAAGGCCAAGGCCGAGCCGGCCGATTACAGCAAGTCGATGACCGATTTCGCCTCGGCCGCCGCCGAGATGGCCGCCGAGCACATGGCCGCCTTCGCCGAAGTGGCCAAGAAGATGCAGATGGAAACGGTCGAGATCATGCTCGCCGCCGGCAAGGACCTGTCGGAAGACGCGACCGCCGCCGTCAAGAAAGCCGCCACCGAAGCGACCGCCGTGGCCAAGAAGGCCACCGCGACCGCCGCTGCCGCCGCGAAGTGACCTGACATTTCCGTAACGATCGAACCGCTGGCGCCCCCATCCTCCCGGGGAACGCTGGCGTGGGCGGGCCGGAAACGGCCCGCCCTTTTCTTTTCCGCATCCGCCCGCTAGGCTTCCCACCGGATGGAATGGGGAGACGCGCCGATGGCCGAGACGGGCAAGCCGTTGCTGATCAAGCGCTATGCGAGCCGGCGTCTCTACAACACCGAGACGAGCGATTATGTGACGCTCGAGGATATCGCCGGGTTCATCCGGGCGGGGCGCGAGGTGCAGATCGTCGATCTGAAGTCGGGCGACGACCTGACGCGGCAATACCTTCTCCAGATCATCGCCGAGCATGAATCCAAGGGCGAGAGCGTGCTGCCGATCACGGTGCTCACCGATCTCGTGCGCAGCTATACCACCGAGGTCAATTCGGTCGTCCCGCAGTTCCTTGCCGCGTCTTTCGAGATGCTGCGCGAGGGCCAGTCGAAGATGCTCGAGAACCTCTCGGCCTTTCCCAACCCGATGGCGGCCATGCCCGGCTTCGAGGCGATGAAGCGCCAGCAGGAAGCCTTCATGAAGGCCATGACCGGCGGCTGGCCGGGCACGAGCGGGCCCGCGCAGGAGGATGACGGCGCGACGGCGAAGGAGGATCTGGCGCAGATCAAGCGCCAGCTCGCCGATCTGCAGGCCAAGCTCGCCAAACTCTGACCGCGGCGCGGGCCGGAGACTGCGGGAGCCTCCGGCGGGGATATTTGGGCCAGCCTGAAGTCCGCAGGGGCGTGCGGGGTGGGTCAGGCCAGTTCCGCAAAGACCTTGTGCAGGGCGGCGTCGAGCTTGTCGAACATCTCGTCGAGCTGGCTTTCGGTGATGATGAAGGGCGGGCAGAGCACGATCGCCTGGCCGAGCGGGCGGCAGATCAGGCCGTGGTCGGTGCAGGTATTGGCGATGCGCTCGCTGACCGACAGATGCCCCTCGAAGGGGGTTTTCGTCGCCTTGTCGCGCACCGCCTCGAGCGCGCCCATCAGACCCTTGCCGCGCCATTCGCCGACGTTGGGGTGGCGGGCGAGGCTCTCGAGGCCGGCCTCGAAGCGCGGCGTCATGGCGCGGACATTGTCCATGAGGCCTTCGTTCAGCACGATGTCGATGGCCTTGAGCGCGATGGCGCAGCCGACCGGATGGCCCGAGGCGGTGAAGCCGTGCGGGAATTCCTCGAGCGCCTCGGCGGCGGCCTGCACGCGGTCGGCAAGGTCGGGGCCGAGGATGATCGCGCCCATCGGGAAAAAGCCGGCGGTGATGTTCTTGGACGAGATGATCGCGTCGGGGATGAAATCATAGGTTTGCGAGCCCCAGACGTTGCCGGTACGGCCGAAGCCGCAAATCACCTCGTCGGCGATCAGCGGGATGGCGTAGCGGCGCAGGACGGTCTGGACGGCCTGGAAATAGCCCGCCGAAGGCGGGATGACGCCGCCGGCGCCCATCACCGGTTCGGCGAAGAAGCCGGCGATCGTGTCGGGGCCTTCCTTGATGATCGTCGCCTCGAGTTCGGCGGCAAGGCGGGCGGTGAACTCTGCCTCGGTCTCGCCGGGTTTGCCGAAGCGCCAGTAATGCGGGCAGGTCAGGTGGATGAAGCCCGGCAGCGGCAGGCCGAAGACGCTGTTGTAGGGCTTGCCGGTCATCGAGGCAGAGACGGCCGTCACCCCATGATAGGCGTTCACGCGGGTCAGGATCTTGCGCCGCTGCGGCTTGCCCTCGGCGCCCGCGAGCATCCAGAGGATCTTGACCATCGTGTCGTTCGCCTCGGATCCCGAGTTGGTGTAGAACACGCGGCCGCGGTCGTAGGGCGAGACCTCGACCAGTTTTTCGGACAGCATCACCGTCTGGTCCGACATCCGGCCGAAGAAGGCGTGATAGCCGGGAAAGCGGGCGTATTGCGCCTGGGCCGCAGCGATCAGGCCGGGGTGGTCGAAGCCGGCCACCATGTTCCACAGGCCCGAGTTGGCATCGAGGTAGCGGCGGCCATTGACGTCCACCACATAGGGCCCCTCGCCATGGGTGAGCACGACGGCGCCGCGGGCATGGACCGAGGGCAGGTCGGTGAAGCCGTAGAGCGAAAAGGCATCCGCGCGGGCTTCCCAGGAATTCGGTGCGTCGTCGCGCATGGCTGTGTCCCTTTGCTGTTGAGCCGCGACCATACCGCCCGCGCCGGGGCGGTTCAACACGGCCCGGCCGGACGCGTCGTTGCGCGCCGCTTCAAGCCGCCCCGCGCAGCTTGACTTCCTCGGCCGAGCCGAGCAGGGCATCGACGAGGAAGTCGAGATCGGTGCGGCCGAGGCGTGCCGGCAGGCGCAGATCGCCCGTGCGCATCAGCATCGCGCGGGTTTTCGGCAGATCGGGCTGTTCGGGCAGGAACTGCCAGTTCCAGAATGCGCGGGCATTGTCCGGCGAGAGGCCGAAGATCTGCACCGGCGCGCCACGGCGCTTTGACAGCGCCTCGAACTGGCGCGCCTCGGCGTCGGTCCAGTCGCCGGCCAGCGTGAACTGGATGGAGTCCGGGGCACGGTCCTCGGGGCCGAGGGCGGGCGGAACAGAAAGATGTTGCGAGGCGTTGAGGTGGCGGGCGACGTAATCGTGGTTGTCGCGCCCCGCGCGCACGCGGCGGCCGATTTCCGGGATCTGCGGCCGGATGACGGCCGCTGAGAGGTTCTGCATCCGCAGATTGTAGAGCGGCAGGCGGTTCTGCCAGTGCGGAAAGCTGTTCTGGAGGCCCGGGTGTTTCTTCCAGTTGTATTCGTAGGCGCCCGACATGATGACGGCGCGGGCGGCGAGTTCGGGGTCGTCCGTGACGAACATGCCGCCCTCGCCGGCGTTTATCAGCTTGTAGGACTGGAAGCTGAAGCAGCCGATCCGGCCGATCGTGCCGATGTTGCGCCCGCCCCATGTCGTGCCGAGCGAATGGGCCGCATCCTCGACGACCGGAACCCCGGCCGCGTCGCACAGCGCCATGATCGCGTCCATGTCGGAGGTGTGGCCGCGCATGTGGCTGATCATCACCGCGCCGGCGCCGGGCAGCTTGGCCGCGAAATCGGCCATGTCCACGCGCAGATCGTGCCCGACCTCGACCAATACGGGCGTGCAGTCGGCGTGCAGCACCGCCGAGGGCACGGCCGCGAAGGTGAAGGCCGGCACCAGGACGCGCGCCCCGCGCGGCAGGTCCAGCGCCTTGAGCGACAGGAACAGCGCCGCCGAGCAGGAGGACACGGCAAGGGCGTAGCGCGATCCGATCCAGGCCGCGAACTCGCGTTCCAGCATCGCCACGGGGGCGCCTTCGGGCGCGGTATAGCGGAACAGATCGCCCGTCGCGAGCAGGCGTTCGATCTCGGCAAGGGCGGCGGGGGGGATGGGCTCGGCGTCGTACAGGTTCGGCGCGCGGCGCTCTCCGTCGGGCGACATGGGGTCTCTTTCGTACCGGGTCAGCTATCCCATGCCATATAGACAATATGGCGGCTTTTCCAGCGGCGCGTTGCCGCCTCGCAGCGCGCGCGGCGCCTAGATGCCGAGACGGTCGCGCAGGGCGAACCATGTCATCGCCAGCACCAGGATCGGTGTTCGCAGCGCAGCGCCCCCGGGAAAAGGGGGCGGCGCGAGCGCCGCCATCACGTCGAAGCGGCCGGTCTGCCCGGCGACCGTTTCGGCGAGGATGCGCCCGGTCATCGTGGACAGCGCGACCCCGTGTCCCGAGCAGGTCGAGGCGGCAAGCAGCCCGGGCGCGACGCGGGTCACCAGCGGCGCGCGTGTCGTCGTGATGGCGAGCGTGCCGCCCCAGGCGTGGTCGATCCGCACATCGGCAAGGCCCGGGTAGATGCGGGCAAGCGGGCGGCGCACGAGGGCCGCGATATCGGCGGGGAAACGATAGCCATAGGTCTCGGCGCCGCCGAACAGCAGCCGCCCGTCCGGCGTCGGGCGCCAGTAGTTCACGACGAAACGGCTGTCCGCGACGGCGACCGGTTCGGCAAGCGGCATGCGCGCCCCGAGCGGCGCGGTCGCCACGACAAAGCTGTTGATCGGCATCGCGCGCGCCGCCACCTCGGGGACGAGGGCGCCGAGGTAGCCGTTGCCGGCGACGACGACATGATCGGCGGTGACGGTGCCGCGGTCGGTCCGCACCCGCAGCGGCGCGCCCCGCGCGATCCCGGTGGCGCGCGTGCCCTCGTGGATCGCCGCGCCCGCCGCCTGCGCCGCCGCGGCGAGGCCCAGCGCGAAGTTGAGCGGGTGGATATGCCCCGCGCCCCGGTCGATCTCGCCGCCCGCATAGGCCTCGGTGCCGATCAGCGCGGCAAGGGCGGCGCGGTCCAGCGGTGCGATCGCGTCATAGCCATAGTCGCGCGCCAGACGGCCCGCCGCGTCGCGGGCGGCCTTTACCTCGGCCGGTTTGCGCAGGGCATGGACGATCCCGCTGCGCCAGTCGGTGCCCGGCATCGCGGCCGCGAGCGATCGCACGAGCGCCTTGGCCTCCTCGGCGATGGTCCAGAGCATCCGGGCGGCATCGCGGCCCGCGCGGGCCTCGAGGTCATCTTGGTCGAGCCTCAGGCCCGATCCGACCTGCCCGCCATTGCGCCCCGACGCGCCGAAGCCCACCCGCTGCGCCTCGAGCACGATGACCGACAGCCCCGCCCGCGCGGCGTGCAGCGCGGCCGAAAGGCCGGTGAAGCCCGCCCCGATCACGCAGAGGTCCGCCCGCGCATCGCCGCCGAGCGGCGGATGCCGCGGTGCCGGCACCGCCGTGGCGGCATACCACGACGGCGGATACTCCCCCGGCCGATCGTTCGCGGTGAGCAGGTCCATCAGACGTTGAGCAGGAGATGCTCCCGCTCCCACGGGCTGATGACCTGCAGGAATTCCTTGTATTCGTTCCGCTTGACCGATTCATAGACGTTGCAGAACTCGGTCCCCAGAACCTCGCGCAGGGCGTGGTCCTCGGCCAGGATGTCGAGCGCATCGCCGAGGTTGTAGGGCAATTCGTCGTCGCCCATATAGGCGTCGCCGGTGCATTCGGCGCGGGGCATGCGCCCCTCCTTCAGCCCGAGAAACCCGCAGGCGAGCGAGGCCGCAAGGCCGAGGTAGGGGTTGCAATCCATCCCGGCCAGCCGGTTTTCCACCCGCCGCGCCGCCGGATCGCTGATCGGCACGCGCAGCCCGGTGGTGCGGTTGTCGCGGCCCCATTCGAGGTTGATGGGCGCGGCAAAGTCGGGGACGTAGCGGCGATAGCTGTTGACATAGGGCGCCAGCATCGCGACCGCCGCCGGCAGATGCGCCTGCATGCCGGCGATGAAATGCAGGAACGCCGGCGATTCGCTGCCGTCGGCTTCCGAAAAGATGTTCTGGCCCGTCGCCGCATCGACCACCGAGTGGTGGATATGCATCGCGCTGCCCGGTTCGCCCTCGATCGGCTTGGCCATGAAGGTGGCGAAACAGTCGTGGCGCAGCGCCGCCTCGCGGATCAGGCGCTTGAAATAGAAGATCTCGTCGGCGAGCCGCACGGGATCGCCATGGGCGAGGTTGATTTCGACCTGCCCCGCGCCGCCTTCCTGCAGGATGCCGTCGATCTCGAACCCCTGCGCCTCGGCGAAGTCGTAAATGTCGTCGATCACCTTGCCGTATTCGTCCACTGCCGACATCGAATAGGCCTGCTTGGCCGCCGCGCGCCGCCCGGTGCGGCCCATGGGCGGCTGCACCGGCATGTTGGGGTCGGTATTGCGGGCGACGAAATAGAATTCCATCTCGGGCGCGATGATCGGGCGCCAGCCCTCGGCCTCGTAAAGCTCGACCACCCGGCGCAGCACGTTGCGCGGGCTGACGGGCACCGGGCGGCCCTGCTGGTCCACCGCGTCGTGGATGACCTGCAGCGTGACGTCGGCCGTCCAGGGCGCGGCGCTGGCGGTCGAGAAATCGGGCACCATGATCATGTCGGGTTCGGTGAAGGCGCCCGACGGATTGTCGGCCCAGTCGCCCGTGATCGTCTGCAAGAAGATCGAGTTGGGCAGGAAGAACGTCGCCTGCTTGGCGAATTTGGACGCCGGCATCGCCTTGCCGCGGGCGACCCCGGCGATGTCGGAGACGACGCATTCCACCTCGTCGAGCCGCCGCCCGGCGATGTAGTCGCGCGCCGCCTGCGGGATGCGGTCGGTCCAGTCGGCCATGTCACACCCCTGCGCCCGCGCGGGCGCGCGGCTGTTTGAAGAACGCGGCGATCCGGTCCGCCACCGCCCTGTCCGACAGCGGCGTGCCGCGCCGCGCGGCCGCTGCGTCGAGCCGCGCCTCGGGCACCACGCCGCGGCCGCGGGTCTGCATCAGGCCCTCGATGAAATCGGGGCTGAATTCGGGATGGGCCTGGATCGTCAGCGCCCGGTCGCCATAGGCCAGCGCGGCATAGTCGCACATCGGGCCCCGCGCGATGACCCGCGCGCCGGGGGGCAGGGCCGTGACCTGATCCTGGTGCCAGGCGTTGAGCGTCACCGTCTCGCCCTCGAAGTCATAATCGGTCGGGCCGACGGACCAGCCGCCGGCGAATTTCTCGACCCGCCCGCCGAGTGCCTGCGCGATGATCTGGTGGCCGAAGCAGATGCCGACCATCGGCACACGGGCCGCATGGGCATCGCGGATGAACGCCTCGAGCGGCTTGATGAAGGGATGATCCTCATAGGCGCCGTGGCGCGACCCGGTGATGAGCCAGCCGTCGGCGTCATGCACCCCCTCGGGGAAATCCATGTCCACCACCGCCCAGGTGCGGAACGTGAACCCATACCCGTCCAGTAGCCGCGCGAACATGGCAGGATAGTCGCCCGTCGTGCCCACGAGGGCATCGGGGGCACGGCCGGTCTGAAGGATGCCGATCTGCATGGGGAACCTGTGATGCTGGCGTGCAACGTAACCGCGCGGCCGGGGGCGGACAAGGGGCGCGCAGGGCTGCGGGGGCGTCAGGCGCGGGCCTGCCGGATGAGCGCGAGCGAATAGAGGATCAGCGCCGCCCAGATCAGCGCAAAGGCGATGGCCTGCGCCTGCCCGAAGGGCTCGCCAAAGACGAAGACGGCCGACACGAAGATCATCGTCGGCGCGATGTATTGCAGGATCCCGATCGTGGACAGCCGAAGGCCCTTGGCGCCATTGGCGTAGATCAGCAGCGGCACCGCGGTGACCACGCCGCAGCCGAGCAGCAGCAGCGTGTCGGTCATCGGCGTGGTCAGGAAATGCCCCGCACCCGTCCAGCCCAGCCAGGCCGCATAGGCGAGTGCGGGCGGCGCGAGGATCAGCACCTCGAGCATGAACCCCTGGTTCGGCCCGATCGGCAGTGCCCGCTTGGCCAGCGCATAGAACCCCCAGGTGCCCATCAGCCCGATGGCCAAGAGCGGCACCCGGCCCGTCTGCCAGGCGAGAAATCCCACCGCCATCGCCGCCAGCGCCACCGCGAGTGTCTGGAGCCGGTCGAGCCTTTCCCCCAGCACGACCCGCGCGAGAAGGATCGAGAACAGCGGGTTGATGTAATAGCCAAGCGCCGCCTCCAGCGCCTGGTCCGAGACGATCGACCAGACGTAAAGGCCCCAGTTCACTGCGATCAGCCCGGCAGTGACGACCGCCATCCCGAGCATCCGCGGCGTGCGCAGCGCGCGGACAAGGTCGGACCACCGGCCGAGCACCAGAAGGACGCCCCCGGCGATCGGGATCGACCAGAGCACGCGATGCGCCACCACCTCGACCGGCGGCAGATGCGCCAGCAGCTTCATGTAGTAGGGCAGGAACCCCCAGAGCACATAGACCGTGACGGCGAAGGCAAAGCCCCGCGCGGTATCGCCGTTCTGCATCGTCTACCTTCCGCGGTCACCCCGTGCCGCCTAGCGCGGCGCGCGGGCGGGCGCCAGTGGGGGCGGGGGGCGCGCTCAGTCCCGCGTCTCGCCGGGGCCTGGCGTCAGGCCATAGGGCGCAACGAGGCGCCAGACATGGGCGGGGATCATGGATTTCATCCGCCGCGGAAAGGCCCGGCGCAGATGCAGCACGGTCTCGACCGCCTTCATCTCGACCCGCGCGCGGGCGAATTCGAGGCCGCGCGGGCCGAACCTCGGTTGCATCCAGGCGACGATGGGCCGGGCCCAGTCCGGCATCCGGCGCAGCGGCAGCCCGCCCGCCGCGCGGGCGGTATTGACGAGAAAGCCCTTGACCGCCCCCTGCCGCTTGCCCCGGTCGGCCAGCGGCGCCGTCGCCAGCCGCCCGTCGAGCAGCGCCAGCAGCGCCGCCCCCCGGTCGTTGCGCACGATCAGCCACTGATCCCCGTCGCCGCCCATGTAGCCCACCGTGATGTCGGCAAGCCGGTTGGTGTAATCGACGCAGGTGCGGCAGGTCATCGGAAAGAAATCGGGCGGCAGGTCGGATATGGGCAGTTTCAGGAACGGCACGGTCCGGCTGGGCCGCCCGTCGTCGTAGCGGATCTCGCAGGCATAGTCGGCGCGGAACTCGAAATAGCTGATGCCTTCAGGGCGGGGATCCACGAGGCGCAGGAAGGTGTGGAAGTTTTCGGTCGTCGTATTGTCGGAACAGGGCGTGCCGATGACATGGATGCGCTCGAACCCCATCTCGGCCTCGAGAGCGCGCAGCGCGTAGACCTGGCACGGGATGCCGATGAAGGCGATCCGGCGGTGCCCCGCCGCGCGGGCAGGGTCCAGCAGGGCGACCGTCGGCGCATAGCCCATCCGCATGCCGCGCACGTCGGCCATCCGGGCGGGGTCGGTGACGATCACCGGGAGCGGCCTCCAGCGGTCGGCGGGATCGGGCGCGACGGTCAGCACCGCATCCACCGCGCCGGTTTCGAGCAGGCGGGCGGCGAGCGCGGTGGTGATGCCCGTCCACTGCGCCCCCGGTGCGGGCGGTGCAAGGCGGGCCCGGAGCATGGCGGCAAAGGGGCCAAAGAAAACCTCGTCCGCCTTTCCGGGGTCGGCGGTCCGGCCATGCGCCCGGATTTCGGCGGCCGGATAGTCGGGCCGGATGAACTGGCAGGCGCGCCCGCAGGCCCTGCCGTCGCCAATCCGGCTCACGCCGCAGTCGGTGCACAGGCCGGGGCGCGCCGCGCCGCCGATCGTGGGGGCGGTCAGGCCGGTGTCGGGTGTGTCGCGCATGGATCGCCTCCCGTGCCGAAGGTGGGCGTGGCGCGTCAGCCTGTCAACCGAGGTTTACAGGCTGCGCGCGCAGCAAGGATTGCGCTTGCCCGCTGCCGCGCAGCCCCGAGCGCCTTCACACAGTATCGAGATACAGCTCGACCCGCTCCTCGGGCGTCAGTTCCGCAAGGTAGGTCAGTTCCTGCCGCTTGGTCAGCACGAGGTTGCGGATGAGTTCATGCGGAAAGATCCGCGCCATCACAGCGGAGGCCTCGAAATCCTCGATCGCCTCGCCCCAGGTCACCGGGACCTGCGGCAGATGCGCCATCGAATAGGCATTGCCGGTGACCGGCGCCGGCGGCATCCGCCCGTCCTCGATCCCGCTCAGCGCGGCGCCGAGGATCGCGGCGATCATCAGATAGGGGTTCACGTCGCCCCCCGCGACGCGATGCTCGATCCGCCGCGCCGCCGCATTGCCCGAGGGCACGCGGATGGCCACGGTGCGGTTCTCGTAGCCCCAGCAGATCGCGGTCGGCGCGTGCTGGCCGGGCACGAGACGGTCGTAGCTGTTGGCATGGGGGGCAAAGATCAGGGTCGAATCGTGGATCGCATCGAGGCAACCGGCGATGGCATGGTGCAGGACCGCCGTCCCCTCGGGCCCGCCGTTGTCGAACACGTTCCGCCCGGCCTCGTCGAGCAGGCTGAAATGGGTGTGCAGGCCGTTGCCCGAATATTCGGGGTAGGGCTTGGCCATGAAGCTCGCCGCGAAACCGTGCCGGCGGGCAAGCCCCTTGACCAGAAGCTTGAAGAGCCAGGCGTCATCTGCGGCGCGCAAGGCGTCGTCGGCATGCATCAGGTTGATCTCGAACTGTCCCAGCCCGGTCTCGCTGATCGCGGTATCGGCGGGAATGTCCATCGCCTCGCAGGCGTCGTAGAGATCGGTAAAGAACGTGTCGAACGCATCGAGCGCCCGGATCGACAGCGTCTCGGCCGCCTTGCGGCGCTTGCCCGACCGCGGACTGGGCGGCACCTGCAGCGTCTTGCCGCTGTCGTCGATCAGGAAGAATTCGAGCTCGGTCGCCACGACCGGGGTAAGCCCGCGCGCCTTGTAGCGCTCGACCACGGCGCGCAAGGCATGACGCGGATCGCCCTCATAGGGCCGCCCGTCCTCGCGGAACATCCAGATCGGCAAAAGCGCCGTCGGCGCCTCCAGCCAGGGCATCGGCATGAACCCGCGGTCAGTCGGGCGCAGGATGCCGTCGGCATCGCCCATCTCGAAGACAAGCGGGCTGTCCTCGATATCCTCGCCCCAGATGTCGAGGTTGAGGACCGACATCGGAAAGCGCGTGCCGCCCTTGAGGACGTTGTCGGCGAACCGGGCGGGGATGCGCTTGCCGCGCGCCTGACCGTTGAGGTCGGCAGCGGCGACGCGGATGGTGCGCACCTCGGGGTGCTTTCGCAGCCAGTCTTGCAGGGTTTTCATCGGATCAGTTGGGGCCGCAGGCGGATGCGCGGCCGCGCCTCCCTTGGCAGATGCCGGCAGAGCCGGCGGTTGATGGCACCCATGACCGCGATGATGACGAGCGTTGCAAGGATGAAGAACCCCGCCGCGATCGGATAGGGCAGGAACGGGTTGAACGTCGCTTGCGCGAAGTAGTTGGCATAGTAGAGCGCATCGCCCGACTGCTGCCACGCCGGAAAACCCGAGAAATACACCAGTGTCGTGGCATGGAACAGGAAAATCGCCTCGTTGGTATAGCTTGGCCAGGCGAGGCGCAGCATCGTCGGCCAGACGATGCGCCGGAACCGGCGCCAGCCGGTCAGGCCATAGGCATCGGCCGCCTCCAGATCGCCGCGTGGAATCGACCGCAGGGCGCCGTGAAAGATCTCGGCCGAATAGGCCGCGGTGTTGAGAAACAGCACGATCAGCGCCCCGGCCCAGGCCCGCGTCAACCAGCGGGTATCGGCGGCGATGGTCACGAACCCGAGGTCAAGACTGCCCGCGACCTTCGGGATGAGGTTCAGCGCCTCGTAGGCAAAGAAGAACTGGATGAAGAGCGGCGAGCCGCGGAAAACGAACACGAACGCGCTCGCCGGCGCCCGCAGCACCCGGTGCGCGCTGCCCTTGCCGAGCGCAACGATCGTGGCGAGACCGAACCCCGCCAGCATCGCGAGCACGCCGAAATACACGTTCCAGATCATCCCCGACCCGATCAGCACGACCTGGTCGCAGACCGAGATATCCGTCCCCCGCGGCAACAGCGGCGCTCCCCAGTCGCGCCCCAGCGCCCTCAGGCCGTAGGCGGCCAGGCTTTCGGCGCAGGTTCTCATGCCGGCATGCCCAAGCGATCCCGCTCGGGCAAGGGGGGGCCGCCTGCCCCCCCTCTGGCCTGCGGCCATGCACCCCGCCGGGGATGCTCCAGGGCAGAAGAAACGCGGCAGGTTCCGGCGTCGACCGCGCTGGCATCCGGCACGGGGACGGACACTGTGCCGGCGGGCCGGGCGCGCGCATCCCGTTCTTCCGCCTTCGAATATCCCCGAAGGTCCGGGGGCAGGCGGCCTGCGGCGGGCGGGGCCGGGCAAGTCCCAGGGGTCATGCGCGCCCCCGCCGCATCGCCTCGCCCGCCGCCGTCGCCTGACCGCGCGCGAGGCGGTCGGACAGGCGGCCAAAGACCCGCTCGGATGCCCAGGTCAGCAGCAGGTAGAACACCAGCAGCGCGCCGAAGTAGTAGACCCGCCAGTCGGGATGCGGATAGGCGAAGACCTGCGTCTTGGACCCGCCGAGCTCGCGCGCCCAGTAGACCACATCCTTGATCCCGAGCAGGAACAGCAGCGGCGTCGCCTTGACGAGGATCATCCACAGGTTCGTCAGCCCCGGCAGCGCGTAGACCCACATCTGCGGCAGGATCACGCGGCGGAATGCCTGCGCGCGGGTCATGCCATAGGCCTCGGCCGTCTCCACCTGCGCCCGCGGCACCGCCTCCATCGCGCCGCGCAGCGTGTTCGCGGCGAAGGCGCCGAACACCAGCGCGAAGGCGAGCAGGGCGAGGAGGAACGCATAGGTCTCGTGCACCCAGGCCGGGGCCGTGGCGCGGGGCAGCTTGGCCTCGGCGCAGACGACGAAATCGGCGCCGCGGCGCACCGGTTCGCTCCAGCCTGGGCAGAGCGTGACGTGGCGCAGGTATTCAAGGCCCTGATCGACCGCGATCGGCACGAAAAGGAAGAACACGATGTCGGGCACGCCGCGGATCATCGCGATGTAGCCCCGTCCGACCAGCGCGAGCGGCAAAACGCCCGAGCGCGCCGCCAGCGCGCCGGCAAAGCCGAACGCCATCGCCGCCGGCGCCGCAAGCGCCAGAAGCAGCATGACCGTGCCGACCGAGGCATACATCGCCAGATGCGTGCCCGAGGTCAGGTAGCAGGCGAACCACGCTACCCCTTCCAGCGACTTCGGATCGGTGCAAAAGGCAAACATGGCTCACCGGTTGGACGGGCGGGCGGCGCTGCCGGCAGGGCCGTCCGCCCGCTCTGTCAGAACGTTGCGGCGTCGGCGCCGAACCACTTGACGATGAGCGCGTTCAGGCTGCCGTCTGCCTTCATCGCCGCGATGGCGGCGTCGAACTTGTCGCGAAGGGCCGCGTCGGACTGGCGCAGGCCCATCCCGACGCCCGCGCCGAGTTGCACCTCGTCGCCCACGAACATCAGCGCGCCGCCCGATTCCGCCACGATCGGCCGCAGGAAATCCTTGTCGGCGAACACCGCGTCGGCCTGCCCGTTGCGCACCGCGGCGATGGTTTCGTCGGGGGTTGCGAATTCGATCAGCGTGGCGCCGGTTTCGGCCACGTAACCGGCCTGGATCGTGTTGGTCTGCGCCGCCACGACCCCGGCCACGTTCGCGTCGGCGGTCAGGGCGACATAGGCCGAGGGCACCGGCGGAAAGTAGTTCTGGGTAAAGCTGATGACCTTGCCGCGTTCCTCGGTGATCGACATCCCCGCGATGATGGCGTCGAAGTTGCCGCCCGTCAGGTTGGGGATGATCGAATCCCAGTCGGTCGTCACCCATTCGCAGGTCAGTTCCGCGCGGCGGCACAGCTCGTCGCCCACCTCGCGCTCGAAGCCGTCGATCTGGCCGGCCTCGTTGATGAAGTTGAAGGGCGGATAGGCGCCCTCGGTGCCGAGGCGGATGGTCTGCGCCGTTGCCATGCCCGCGGCAAGCGCGAGGGTGGCGGCAAGAAGGATCGTTTTCATGGCGGTCTCCGTGATTTTGGGCCGGATCACACGGTCTGTCCGGCGCTGAGGAACTGGCGCAGCCGGTCGCTGCGGGGGCTGGCGAACAGGGCCTCTGGCGGGCCCTCCTCCTCGATCAGCCCCTGGTGGAGGAAGATGACGTGATCGCTCACGTCCGCGGCAAGGCGCATGTCGTGGGTGACGATGAGCATCGTGCGCCCTTCGTCCGCCAGCGCCTTGATGACGCGCACCACCTCCTGCTCGAGCTCGGGGTCGAGCGCCGAGGTTGGTTCGTCGAAGAGGATCGCGCGCGGCTCCATGCAGAGGGCGCGCGCGATGGCCGCGCGTTGTTGCTGCCCGCCCGAAAGCTGCGCCGGCCAGGCATCGCATTTGTCGCCGATGCCGACCTTGGCGAGGTATTCGCGCGCCTTCGCCTCGACCTCGGCCCGATCGCGGCGCAGCACCGTCACCGGCGCCTCCATCACGTTCTGCAGGATCGTCAGATGCGACCAGAGGTTGAACTGCTGAAACACCATCGACAGGTTGGTGCGGATGCGCGTGACCTGCGCCCGGTCGGCCGGCTGGCGCGCGGCGCCGCGCCCGCGCCAGCGCACCGGCTCGCCCTCGAAGATCACATCGCCCGACTGGCTGTCCTCGAGCAGGTTGCAGCAGCGCAGCAACGTCGATTTCCCCGACCCGGACGAACCGATGAGCGCGATCACATGCCCGCGCGGCGCCGTCAGGCTGACGCCGCGCAGCACCTCGAGCGGCCCATAGGCCTTGTGCAGGTCGCGGATCTCGATGACCGGCGGGGTCATGGGGCGATGGTCTCGTCAGTCGCGGACATTCGGCAAAGTAGGGCGGATGCGGGCGCGCAATGCAACGCCGAAAACGCTGCCGGCCGCGCAAGGATCAGGCAAGCACCGCGAAATCGGGCGGCGGCGGCACCGGGATCGCGCGATAGGCCGCCGCGTCGATCACCGCAAGGCCGGTCAGGCCGATCACCGCCCGGTCGCTCTCGGTCAGCGCGGCGACGGCGGCGGCCAGCGCCGGCCGCATGCGCGCCGCATCGGCCCCGCGCGCGCCGATCCAGGGAAGGCCCGGCGTCGGCCGCGTCCGGCCGATCACCCGCAGCCCGGCCGCCCAGGGCTCATACCGTTCCAGAAGCCGCCAGGTCACCGCATCGCAGGCGGCCAGATCGGCCCGCCCCTCGGCCACAGCCAGCGCCGACAGCCGGTGCCCGCCCGTCGGCCCGACCGGCGCGAGCGCGATGCCGGCATCGCGCGCCGCCTCCCAGACCGCGCCCCAGCCCGATTGCGACAGCGCGTCGTTCACCGCGAGCCGCGCCCCGGCAAAGGCCGCGAACCCTTCGCGCGGATCATCCGCCCGGGCCAGCAGCACCGACCGGTAGTGCCCCGGGGCGCAGCCCTCGACCCCGTAATCGGGCGTGGCGATCAGCGTCACCGTCCCGTGCAGGCGCGCGCGGTAGGGCAGGCCACAGGTCTGCGACAGCACGAGGGACGGGCTTTGCCAGTGGTCCCACAGATCCCCCGTCCGGGTGAGCGCATCCGGCGCGGCCAACCCGGCACCGCGCAATGCATCGCGCATCAGCGACCAGAGCCGGTCGTTCGCCGCCGCCGTCTCGGCCCGGTCATACATCGGCAGCGAGGCGATCACGGCGCCCCGCCCGCCCGCTGCCGCGCCAGTGCCGAATCGCGGTCGGTCACGCCCAGAAGGTTCGCCACCAGCCGCAGCAGCCGATCCTCGCCGTCGTCGCGCGCCCCGTCCGCGAGCGCGACCGACCACAGCGCCTCCATCAGCCTGCGCCGGTCCTCGTAGGGCACGGCGTCCTTGATCGCGCGGGTGAAGCGCACCGTATCGGGCGCCTCGGTCTCGAGCACCTCGGCCTCGGCCCGCAGCGCCGCGGCGGCCGCGGCATCGAGGCCATAGCGCCCGGCCAGCAGCCGGTCGATCCGCGCCACCTCGGCCGGGTCGTAATGCCCGTCGGCGCGCGCGATGCGCACCATCAGCGCGGCGAGGGCGAGCCGCGCATCGGTATCGGCCAGGGGCGCCGGCGCGGGGGCCAGCAGGCGGCGGAGCAATGTCTCGAACATCACCGCCTCCTAGCGCGGATCATGCGGCATGGGAACAGCGGCCTTGCGCGCGCTGGCGCCGCTCACCCTTCCCACCCGGCAAGGATCACCAGATCCCCGGTCGAGACCGGATCGCGCAGCGCCTTGGCGGCCTGGTATTCCGGGCTGGCGTAACAGGCCTGTGCCGCCTCGAGCGTCGGGAACTCGATCACCACCGTGCGCGCCCGGCACTGCCCCTCCATCTGCTGCTGCGGCGCGCCGCGCACGATGAACCGCGCGCCGAACCGCGCAAAGACCGCTGCATTGGCGCGGCGATACGCCTCGTAGACCTACGCGTCGCGCACATCGACGTGCGCCACCCAGTATCCCTTCGGCATGGTCAGTCCCCCTTTTGCAGTATCGCGATCCGGCCCGCGGCAATGCGCACGGCGCTGCCCGGCCGCCCGACGGCGTCGTTGCCGCCCGCGACGGTCAGCGCCGTCCCCGGCGGCGGTCGCCCCATGTCGCCCTGCCATGTCGCCCTGCCCTGTCGCCCTGCCCTGTCGCCCTGTTGCGCGCGCGTCGGGCGCTCTGCCCCCTCCACTCTGCCCCCAAGGCGGTGCCCCGACCTGCGGAACCGCGGCCCGGGATCGCCGAAAAAGCGGCGCGCGGTGAACACATCGAGCGTGCGGACATCCCGCATCCTCACCCTTTCGCGAACAGCGCCGTCAGCCGCGCCGCCACGCCCTCCCAGACATGGGGGGGATTGACCAGCGCCAGCCCCGACCCGACCATCCCGTGCCCCGCGCGCGCCGGAGCAAAGGCGACCTCGTGCCGCACGAGCCCGGGCACGGCGGCCGCCAGCGCCGCGATCATCGACCGGTGCCGCCCGTCGGTCAGCAACGGATACCACAGCATGACCACGCCGACCGGCCAGCGCCGGTGGATCGCAGCGATCCGGCCCGGCATCTCCGCGTAATCCTCGCGCAGCTCCCAGGACGGATCGATCAGCACCAACCCCCGCCGCGGCATGGGCGGCACCAGCCGCCGCACCAGCGCCCAGCCGTCCTCGCGATAGACATGCGCGCCAAGCCCGGCCATCGCCCGCAACAGTGCAGCATGTTCCTGCGGATGCAGCTCGGCGAGGTGGATCGTGTCCCCCTCGCGGCAGAGCGCAGCGGCGATGAGCGGCGATCCGGGATAGGCCGCCGCCCCGTGCCGCGCCCGCACCCCGGCCAGAACCTGCGCAAAGGGCTCGTCCGCCGCCAGCCGCCCCGCCAGCCGCCCGATCCCCGCCGCCGCCTCCCCCGTCCGCGCCGCCTCCACCCCGTCGAGCCGGTAGAGCCCCCGGCCCGCATGCGTCTCGACATAGCTCAGCGCCTTGGGCTTCTGCCCGAGATAGTCGAGCAGCGCGGCCAGCGCGACATGCTTGTGCAGGTCGGCGGCATTGCCGGCATGATAGGCGTGCTGGTAGGACAACATGGCACCACAGGGCCGCGAACCGCGCCCCGCGTCAATCCCCGAAGCATGAGCCGCCGCGCCGATCAGGCCCCTTCAGGCTGGCCCAAATATCCCCGGGGGCGTCCCGAGGGGGCAGGCGGCCCCCTCGGGCGGGGGGTGCGGGGGGCTGGCCCCCCGCTTCGCCCTCAGTATTTCGACGGCACGTAAAGTTCGGGCGGGAGGGTCGCGCGCTCGTAGTCCGGGTTGAACACCCGTTCGGGCAGCGTGATCTCCTCATGCGGCACCGGCTCGTAGGGGATCAGGCTCAGCAGGTGATCGATCATGTTGAGCCGCGCGCGCTTCTTGTCGTTCCCCTCGACGATGTACCACGGCGCCTCGGGAATATTGGTGCGCGCGAACATCTCTTCCTTGGCCTTGGTATAGGCCTCCCAGCGGATGCGGCTCTGAAGGTCCATGGGCGAGAGCTTCCACTGTTTCATCGGATCGTGGATGCGCATCAGGAAGCGCAGCTGCTGTTCCTCGTCGGTGATCGAGAACCAGTACTTGATGACCCTGATCCCCGAGCGCACCAGCATCCGCTCGAATTCCGGCACGTCGTGAAAGAACTGCTCGACCTCGTCCGGGGTGGCAAAGCCCATCACCCGCTCCACCCCGGCGCGGTTGTACCAGGACCGGTCGAACAGCACGATCTCGCCCCCCGCCGGCAGATGCGGCACGTAGCGCTGGAAATACCACTGCGTCTTTTCGCGGTCCGACGGGGCGGGCAGGGCGACGACGCGCGCGACGCGCGGGTTGAGGCGCTGCGTGATCCGCTTGATCGCGCCGCCCTTTCCGGCGCTGTCGCGACCCTCGAAGATGACGACGATCTTCTCGCGCCGGTGCTGCACCCAGTCCTGCAGCCGGATCAGCTCGGACTGGAGCCGGATCAGCGCGCGGAAATAGTCGGCCCGCCCGATGGTGTCGGCATGCCGCGCCTTGTAGCGCGCCTTGATCGCGGCCGGGACGAAATCGTCCTCGAGCTCGAGCTCGATATCCTCGTCGAAGGCATCGGCCAGTTCGGCCTCGAGCCAGTCCGTCGGCCTGTCGTCGGGGCTCATGGCGGCGCTCCTTCCTGTGATGCCAGCGCTTAGACCACGGCGATGTGACGGTTTCGTTTCAACCGGTCGCCGCCTCCGTCGCAGCCCGCAGCACCGCCCGCGCGGCGTTGCCCAGCGGATCGGCAAAGCCGGCGGCGCGCGGGATGTTCGCGAGCGCTGCGGGCAGGCGGGCGGCATAGGCCTCGGGCGTGGCGTGCCGGGCAGCGGCGATCAGGTCATCTTCGGTCTCGCAGACGATCATCCCGGCGGGGTCGAAGTGATCCGCGATGTCGGGTGCGCCCCAGTAGATCGGGACCGACCGGCAGAGGATCGCATCGATCAGCTTCTCGGTGAAATAGCCCCGCTGGCGCGAATTCTCGATCGCGATCGTGAATCGGTACCGCGCCAGCCCCTCGGCCTTGGCGGCGAAGGGCCGGTAGCCGCCGCCCATCACATCCGCCGCGATCCCCTCGGCGGCGAGGCGCGCGGCGACGGCATGGCGCAGGCGATGGCCGGGGAGCGAGCGCTTGGCCGAGGCGATCAGCGATAGCGGGCGATCCTTGGCGGTATCCAGCCCGGCCCATTCGGGCACCCAGGTGCCGCCATAGGTGAAGCGGATCGCATTCGGTGCGGCGGCGATCAGCCGGTCGTCGCAGGTCAGCAGGGCGAAGAACCGCCCGTGCAGCGCACCGGCGAGCCGCGCCAGCCCGCCCTGGATCGCCCGCGGCTCGACGAACATCGCCGTCAGCCGGGCCCGCACGCCGCGATGCGGCGCAAGGAGGATTGCGGCGGTCGGGAACAGGATCACGTGGTCGTCGGGCCCGAGGTCCCCCACCTGCCCGGCGAGGTTCGCCGGCCGGCCCAGCGGCCAGTCGAGCCGGTCAAGCGGCACCCGCGCAAGGCCGGCCGGCCAGCGCGTGGCATAGGGCAGCACGGCGATCCGGGGCGCGCGGGTCATGGCCGCCTGTTGCCCCGGTGGCCGCCGCCGCGCAAGGGGGCCAGTGCGGCGCGCCGTCAGCGCAGCGCGCCGATCATCATCCCCTGCAGCTCGCGCAAGAGCTTGCGGGTCATCGCGCGTTCCACATCCGGGTAGTCCTCGGCCTGTTCGACGAAAGCGCCGGGGCCGTGGATGACGTTGCGCGTCAGATAGGCGGTCAGCGGGCCGGCCGCGAGGTCGAGCGTCTCGTGGTCGAACGGCAGATCGCCGCCGATCGAGAGGGCGTTGATCGTGATGCCCGCCAGCGCCGGCCTGCGGCGAACGGTTTCGGGTGCGGGGCCGGCGTTGTTCTCGCCGTCGGTGGCGATGTCGAGCGTCCGGGCGCGGCAATCGGGCGCGCGGGCAAATTCGCGCGCGGCCGCCAGCATCGCGGCGCCGATGCCGGTGCGCCCGTCGAAGGCGGCGGGGCGGGGATGGGCCGCGATCCGCGCCGCGAGGCGCTCGAGCGTCGCAGGGGCGTCGATCAGCGTCCAGTCGGCGATGCGGTCGTGGTCCGCCTCGCCCGACCAGACGAAGGCCGCGATGGCGATCGACCCCGGCTCGGCGAGGATCGCCGCCCGCACCGGCGCCGAAAGGAGCGCCGCAGCGGTGCCCGCCGCCTGCAGCCGGTATTCCGTCCGGTCCACCGAGGCCGAGACATCGAGCGCGAGCAAGAGCGCAAGGCGGCAGGCCGCGGCCGGGCCGGGCAGCGCCGCGAGCAGGACTGCAAGACAGGCCGTCATCCGCCGCATCCGCCGCGTTCCTTTCTGCCGGGCCCTTGCGTGATAGCGCATCGGGGCGATCATGGCGACTGGTTGCGCCGGATGCCGGACAAGGGGGCGCTGCCCCCGGCCTCGCCGCCGGCGAGGCCGCCCCCGGAGTATTTGTGGAACAGTGAAGCCGGGGGCAGTCCCTGCGGCCGGGTCTTGCGCGGCGGGCGCAGGCCGGCGAGGCTGGCAGCGGGCAAGCCCGGGAGCAGCCATGAGCCGCATCGCCACGCTGGAGACATTCTCGGACCCGTTCGTCTGTTTCGTGCGGGTGACGACGGATGACGGGCAGGAGGGCTGGGGGCAGTGTTCGACCTATCATGCCGATATCACGGCGATGATCTTTCACCGGCAGGTGGCCCCGCATGTGATCGGGCGCGATGCCTTTGGCGATATCGCCGCCACCGTGCTGCATGTCGAGGAGAAGGAGCACAAGTTTCCCGGCAGCCACCGCTGCCGTGCGATCGCGGGGCTCGACACGGCGCTGTGGGATCTGCAGGGCAAGGCGGCGGGCAGGCCCGTGGTCGCGCTTCTGGGCGGCACGCCGGGGCGGCTGCGGGCCTATGCCAGTTCGATGCGGCGCGACATCACGCCCGAGGACGAGGCGGCGCGCCTTGTCGCGCTGCGCGACCGGCACGGGTTCGACGCGTTCAAGTGGCGCGTCGGGGCGGAATGCGGGCGTGACGTGGACGAATGGCCGGGCCGGACCGAGGCGGTGATCCCGGTGGTGGCGCGTGCGCTCGGGGACGGGATCGACAAGCTGGTGGACGGCAATTCGGGCTTTTCGCCGGCACGGGCGATCGCGGTCGGCCGGATGCTCGAGGATCACGGGATCGGGCATTTCGAGGAACCCTGCCCCTATTGGGAGATGGAGCAGACGCGCGCGGTGCGCGCGGCGCTGGCGATCGACGTTGCGGGGGGCGAACAGGATTGCGAGATCGGCCTCTTCGCCCGGATGATCGAGATGGGCGCCGTGGATATCGTGCAGCCGGACGTGATGTACATGGGCGGTATCGCACGCGCGCTGGCGGTCTGCCGGCTGGCCGAGGCGGCGGGGATGGCGGTCACGCCGCATGCCGCGAACCTCGGGCTCGTGACGATGTGCACGATGCATCTTTTGCGGGCGATCCCCAATCCGGGCAAGTATCTCGAACTCAGCATCGAGGGGCCGGATTACTATCCCTGGCAGGAGGGGCTGTTCCTCGGCGAGCCCTACAGGGTCGAGGACGGCCATGTGACGGTGACGGACGAGCCGGGCTGGGGGGTGACGGTCAACCCGGACTGGCTGGCGCGCGCGGCGCGGCAGGTGAGCGGGCGCGACCGGCCGGCCTGATGGGCCGGCTTGGTGGGACGGCGTGACGGGCAGGCCGTTGCCCGGCCCGCGGGGCCGGCCCTGCGCGGTCAGAGCAGCGAGCCCTGTTCGGGCGTCGCCGCGGCGCCGCCCCGGCGGCGGCGCGCGGGCAGGGCGAGGCGGCCGTCGTGGAACTGGATCTCGATCGCCGTGGCCGCTTCGGCCGCAGCGCGCGTGGTGACCACCGCACCGTCGGCGCGCACGATCGCATAGCCGCGCCGCAGCGTCTCGTCCGGGCCGAGCGACTGGCAAAGGCGTGCCGCGGCCTCGGCCTGCGCGCGCAGGGCGGCAAGGCGGAGCGGCAGGGCGGCGTCGAGCCGCTGGCCAAGAGCGCCGAGCGCGGCACGCTCGCGCGCGAGGCGGGCGGCGGCATCGGCTAGCGCGCGGTCGCGGGCGGGGGCGAGGCGCGCGGCGAGCGGATCGAGCCGGTCGCGCAGCCGCGCAACCCGCGTCTCGAGCGCCAGCGGCAGCCGGGCGGCGGCCTGCGCGGCGCGCAGCCGCGCGCGGGCGACCGCCTCGGCCAGGGTGCGGGGGCGGATGGCGGCCGCCGCCTCGGCGAGCCGGCGGCGCTTGGCCGCCACCGGCACCGCAAGCGCGCCGCGCAGCCGCTCGCCCGCAAGGTCGAGCCGCTGGCGCGCCGCCTCGGTCAGCGCCTCGGGGCGGGGCAAGGCGCGGGCGAGGTCGCGCGCGGTTTGCCGGCGGCGCGAGAGGCCCTCGGCCAGCGCACGGGTGAGCCGCGCGCCGGTGCCCTCCAGCGATGCGACGAGATCGAGCCGAACCGGCACCGCCATTTCCGCCGCTGCCGTGGGCGTGGGCGCGCGGCGGTCGGCGGCATGGTCGATCAGGGTCGTGTCGGTTTCGTGTCCGACGGCCGAGATCAGCGGGATCGCGCTGGCAGCGGCGGCGCGCACCACGGCCTCGTCGTTGAAGCCCATCAGATCCTCGAGCGATCCGCCGCCGCGGGCGACGATGATCAGATCAGGGCGCGGCACCGGGCCGCCGGGGGCAAGGGCGTTGAAGCCGCGGATCGCCGCCGCGACCTCGGCGGCGCAGGCCGTGCCCTGGACCGCGACCGGCCAGATCAGGACATGGCGGGGGAAGCGGTCGCGCAGGCGGTGCAGGATGTCGCGGATCACCGCGCCCGAGGGCGAGGTGACGACGCCGATCACATCGGGCAGGTAGGGCAGGGGTTTCTTGCGGGCGGCGTCGAACAGCCCTTCGGCCGCGAGCGCGGCGCGGCGCCGCTCGAGGATCAGCATCAATGCGCCGAGGCCGGCCGGTTCGAGCGAATCGACGATGAGCTGGTATTTCGAGCTCATCGGAAAGGTCGAGACGCGGCCGGTGGCGATCACCTCGATCCCCTCCTCGGGCCGCGTGGCGAGGCCGGCGACCTGGCCTTTCCAAACCACCGAATCGAGCACCGCCCGGTCGTCCTTGAGCGCGAAATAGACATGGCCCGAGGCCGCGCGCGTCACCCGCCCGACCTCGCCGCGCACCCGCACGCGCCCGAAGCTGCCCTCGAGCGTGCGTCTGACCGCGCCGGCGAGTTCGGAGACCGCATATTCGGGGGCGTTGCCGCCGGCGGCCGGGCCGTCATCCTCGAAGAGCGCCATGCTGCATCCTTGCGTCTCGCCGGCCGCGCGCCTAGGGCGGCCGCGCGGCAGGGGGGCTGCGCCGGTCCGGCCCCGGCGGCGGGACCGGGGGTTTCACACCCCCGGACCCCCGTGGGATATTTGAGCCAGCCTGAAGCTGCAAGGCCGCGGGCTGCCGGGCGCGGCGTGGTGGGACGGGAGACGGTGGCGGTGAACATCCTCATCCTCGGCGGCGGCGGGCGCGAGCATGCGCTGGCCTGGGCGGCGCGGCAGAACCCCAAATGCGACCGGCTGATCGTGGCGCCGGGCAACGCCGGGATCGCGGGGATCGCGCGCTGTGCGGCGCTCGACATCCTCGATCCGGCGGCGGTGGTGGAATTCTGTGCCGTCGAGGCGGTGGATTTCGTCATCGTCGGCCCCGAGGCGCCGCTGGTGGCCGGGGTGGCCGATGCGCTGGTCGCGGCGGGGGTGGCGGTCTTCGGCCCTTCGGCGGCGGCGGCGCGGCTCGAGGCGTCCAAGGCGTTCACCAAGGCGATCTGCGCCGAGGCCGGGGTGCCGACGGCCGCATGGGCGGTGTTCGAGGCGGAGGCGCCGGCGCTCGACTGGCTGGCGGCGCAGGACCTGCCGATCGTGGTCAAGGCGGACGGTCTTGCCGCGGGCAAGGGCGTGACGGTGGCGGCGAGTCATGTCGAAGCTGCGGCGGCGGTGCGGGCGGCCTTTGGCGGCGTGCATGGGGCGGCGGGCGCACGGGTGGTGATCGAGGAGTTCATGCCGGGGGAGGAGGCGTCGTTCTTTGTGCTTTGCGACGGGCAGTCGGCGGTGCCGATCGGCAGCGCGCAGGATCACAAGCGGGTGGGCGAGGGCGATACCGGGCCGAACACGGGCGGGATGGGGGCCTATTCGCCCGCGCCCGTCCTGACGCCGGCGATCGAGGCGCAGGTGATGGCCGAGATCGTCCTGCCGACGCTGGAGGCGATGGCGCGGCGGGGCACGCCCTATCGCGGGGTGCTCTACGTCGGGCTGATGATCGACGCGGGGCGGGCGCGGCTGGTGGAATACAACGTGCGCTTCGGCGACCCGGAGGCGCAGGTTCTGATGATGCGGATGGGGGCGCAGGCGCTCGACCTGATGCTGGCCTGCGCCGAGGGGCGGCTGGCCGGGGCCTCGGTCAACTGGGCCGACGATCATGCGCTGACGGTGGTGCTGGCGGCGACGGGTTATCCGGCGGCGCCGGTCACGGGGACCGTGATCGGGGGGCTGGCCGGGATCCCCGCCACCTCGTTCGAGATGCTGTTCCACGCCGGGACGGCCGAACGGAACGGCCAGATCCTGGCGGCGGGGGGCCGGGTGCTGAACGCCACCGGGCGGGGGGCGAGCCTGACGGAGGCGCGGGCACGGGCCTATGCGCTCGCTGCGGCGGTGGACTGGCCGGGCGGGTTCTATCGCCGCGACATCGGCTGGCGGGCGTTGTAGCGGTCGCCCGCAGGCAACCGGACCGCCGCGCCCATGCGGCGCGGCATGCCCACCCGGCTGCGGTCGCAGACGGCGGCGGCGCGGCGTCAGATCTGCTTTTCTGGCATCTGGACCACGAGGCCGTCGAGCGCCGCCGAGACCTTGAGCTGGCAGGTCAGGCGCGAGCGGACGGGATCGGGCTTGTAGGCGAAGTCGAGCATGTCGGCCTCCATCGCGTCCTTCTTGGGAAGCTTGTCGACCCATTCGGGCGCGACATAGACATGGCAGGTCGAACAGGCGCAAGCCCCACCGCAATCGGCCTCGATCCCCGGGATGCCGTTGTCGCGCGCGCCTTCCATGACGGTGAGCCCGTCGGGCACGTCGACGACATGCACTGTGCCGCCATGTTCGATATAGGTGATCCTTGCCATGGTTGTCCCTTCCCGTCCCCGATCCGTGGGTTTGCACGGGGATAATCGACTGCGGTTGGATTGGCCAGTGCCGCGGCGCCGCATCGCCCCTACACCCGGCGGGCCGGCCGCGCTAGGGTCGGCACGGCGGTCGAGCAGGGAAGGGGCAGGATGGCGGCGAGGGTCTGGGCGATGCTGTGCGTTCTGGCGGCGGGGCCCGCCTGTGCGCCGGCAGGGGGCGGCGTGGACGTCCGCGCCGATCTGTCGTCCGCGGTCCTTGCCCGCCCGCCCGCGGCCGATGCGCCCGGCTGCTGGCATGGCGCGACCCGTCCCGCGTTGTTCGAGACGGTGACGGACCAGAGCGTGAGCGGCACCGGGCAGGTCACGCGGGTGCAGCGGCAGGTGCTGGTGCGCGAGCGCAGCGACATGTGGTTTGCCGTGCCCTGCGATGCGCCGACCACGGCCTTCGTGGCCTCGCTGCAACGTGCGCTGAAGGCGCGGGGCCTCTATGATCTGCCGGTCACGGGCAGGGCCGATGCCGCCACGGCCGAGGCCGTAAGGCGTTTCCAGTCGGCGCGCGGGATCGACAGTGCGGTGCTGTCGCTGGCTGCGGCGCAGGCGCTCGGCCTTGTCGCGGTGGCGCTGGAATAGCGAAGGGGGGCGGGGGGGGGACGGCGCCCCCCCCCCCCCCCCCCCCCCCCCCGGGGGGCCCGCGGGGGGCGCCCCCCCCCCCGGGGGGGGGCCGCCCCCGCGCCGCA
>JBKBQT010000004.1:0-98307 GCA_046292445.1 Gemmobacter sp. | reverse complement strand
GGGGGGGGGGGGGGGGTGGGGGGGGGGGGTTTTTTTTGGGTGGGGGGGGGGGGGGGCCCCGCCCCCCCCCCGCAAGACCCGCCAGCCCGGGCTATTCGATCGACAGCGCCACGAAGCGCGGATCGGCGCCGCGCCGGATCAGCAGCAGGAGCGACTTGCGCCCGGCGTCGCGCGCCTCGCTGATCCGCGCCTCGAGATCGGCGGGCGATGCGATCCGCTGCTGGCCGGCCTCGGTAATCACGTCGCCGCTGCGCAGGCCCTTGGCGAAGGCTTCCGAGCTTTCGTCCACGGCCGTCACCACCAGACCTTCGGTGCCGGCCGGCAGGCCGAGCGCCTCGCGCTCTTCCGTCGTGAGCGCCTTGACCGTAAGGCCCAGCATCGTCTGTTCGGCCGGCGGCGCGTTCGGACCGGCGGCAGCGGGCACCGCCTCGTTTTCCGCCGTCTCGCGCCGGCCGAGCGTGATCGACAGCGTGCGCGTCTTGCCGTCGCGCATCACCACGACGCGCACCGCGCGACCGACGTCCGCATCCCCTACCCGGCGCACGAGGTCGCGCGTGTCGGCGATGTCGTTGCCGTCGAAGCTGACGATCAGATCGCCCGAAAGCACACCGGCCTCCTTCGCCGGGCCGTCGGGCACGTCGGTCACCAGCGCGCCCTTGGCCGCTGCGAGGCCGAGCGCCTCGGCGATTTCCGGCGTCACGTCCTGGATCCGCACGCCGAGCCAGCCGCGCCGCGTCTCGCCGAAATCGCGCAACTGGGCAACGACCTTGGTCACCACGTTGGACGCCATGGCAAAGCCGATCCCGATCGAGCCGCCATTTGGCGACAGGATCGCGGTGTTCACGCCGACCACTTCGCCGTCCATGTTGAACAGCGGACCGCCGGAGTTGCCGCGGTTGATCGCGGCGTCGGTCTGCAGGTAGTCGTCATAGGTGCCCTGGAGCGTCCGGCCACGGGCCGAGACGATCCCGGCCGAGACGGAAAAGCCCTGGCCGAGCGGGTTGCCCATCGCCATCACCCAGTCGCCGACCCGGATCACGTTGCTGTCGCCGAACACGACGAAGGGAAGCGGGGCGTCGCTGGCCACTTTCAGCAGCGCGATATCGGTCTTGGGGTCGGTGCCGACAACACTCGCCTTGAGACGCTTGCCCGAGAAGAACTCGATCTCGATGTCGTCGGCGCCCTCGATGACATGGTTGTTGGTGACGATGAAGCCATCCTCGGAAATCACGAAACCCGAACCGAGCGCCGCGCCGCGCCGCGGGGCGCGGTCGCCGCGGTTCTGCCGGTCCATGAAGTCGCGGAAGAATTCCTCGAAGGGCGAGCCTTCGGGCACGCGCGGGCGGTTGTCCGTGCGCGCGGCCACGGTCGTCGATGTGGTGATGTTCACCACGGCGGGACTGACCTTTTCGGCCAGATCGGCAAAGCTGTCGGGCGCGCTGCGCGCCTCGACGGCGATCACCTGGGCAAGGGTCAGCGCAAGGCCGACCACCAGAACCCACAATGCCCGGAGCGCGCGACCGGCCGGGTCGGCCGCACGAAGGGGCAAGGCCTTCGACTGCATGCTAATACCTCCTGTTCGGGGCGCCTGCCGCTGGCAGCGCCGCTCGCATGATCCATAGATGGCGCCGGGTCGCCGTGTTTGCAAATCCCGTTCCGGTGTTTCAATGCCTTGTGATGCTGGCGTAACGATACCCTCAGCCGAAGCCGCCGCGGGTGAGCCAGACCAGAACCGTCCCGCCCGCGATCATCGCCAGCCCGATCATGCGCCGCGTCTCGCGCGGCGTCCGGGCGATGAGCGCGACGATGTCCTCCAGACGCGAAGGGGCCAGCGCAAGCGCCAGCCCCTCCACCACCAGCACCAGCCCGAGGGCCAGCAGGATCACTGTCATGGTGCGGCGCGCACCGCGTCGGAGCGCAGGAACTCGAAAAAGGCGCTGTCCGGCTGCATCACCATAGACGAGTTGGAACCCTGCAAGGCCCGCTCATACGCCGTGAGCGAACGGGTGAAGGCAAAGAATTCGGGGTCGCGCCCGAAAGCCTCGGCATAGATGCGGTTGCGTTCGGCGTCAGCTTCGCCGCGGATCACCTCGGCCTGGCGCCGGGCGTCAGAGGTCAATTCGACCACCGTCCGGTCGGCGCTGGCGCGCACCCGCTGCGCCGCCTCGCCGCCGCGCGCGATCTCGTCCGCCGCCTCGCGTTCCCGCTCGGCCCGCATCCGGGCGAAGGTCGCGGCAAGGTTCTGGTCGGGCAGGTCGGTTCGCGTCAGCCGGATGTCGATCACATCGACGCCGAGCGAGGCCGCCTGCGACCGTGCAAGATCGCGGATCCGGTTCATCAGCGCGGTGCGGTCTTCCGACAGGACCGCGTTGGACGGGACCGAGCCGAGCACCTCGCGGATGGCCGCGTTCATGATCCGCTCCAGCCGGACCTGCGCGGCGCGAACGCCCTCGGTGCCGACCGATTCGCGGAACTCGACGAGATCGACGATCCGCCAGCGGGCGAAGGCGTCCACGACGAGCCGCCGGTCGTCGAGCGGCGTGACCTCGGCCGGCTGCGACTGCAGGCCGAGGATCCGGCCGTCGTAGCGCACCACGTCCTGGATCAGCGGGATCTTGAAACCAAGCCCCGGCGATTCCTTCACCTGGCGCACCTGACCGAACTGCAGGACGAGCACCTTTTCGCGTTCGTCCACGATGAAGAGCGCGGACAGGCCGACAGCGACCAGCGCCGCGAGGATCGGCAGGATGAGGGCGGTGCGGGTCATCAGTTCCTCCCCAGCTGCGACACGGCCGCGCCGGTCGCCGGTCGGTTCAACTCGTTCAGCGGCAGATAGGGCACGACGCCCTGGCCGCCCTGGCCATCGCCGACGCCGTCGAGGATGACCTTGTTCATGCCGCCGAGCACCTGTTCCATCGTTTCCAGATACATCCGCCGCCGCGTGACCTCGGGCGCCTTCACGTATTCCTCGTACACCGCGAGGAACCTGCTGGCCTCACCCTGCGCGTTGTTGACGACCTGCGCGCGGTAAGCTTCGGCTTCTTCCATCAGGCGGGCGGCTTCACCGCGGGCGCCGGCCGTGACGCGGTTGGCGTAGGCGTCGGCCTCCTTCTCGAGCCGGTCGCGTTCCTGCTGGGCTGCCTGCACCTCGCGGAATGCGTCGATCACCTCGCGCGGCGGGTCGGCGCGGTCGAAGTTGATCCGCACGATGTTGATGCCAGCGTTGTAGCTGTCGAGCGTCGCCTGCACCGCCGCGCGCAGGTCGGCCGCGATGGCGCCCCGGTCGCGGTTGAGGATCGGCGAAAGCTCCGACCGCGCGATGATGTCGCGCATCGCCGATTCGGACACTGCACGGATCGTGTCGGTCGGATCGGCCAGGTTGAAGAGGAACCGGGCCGGATCCGAAATGTTCCACACCACCTGAAACTCGATATCCACGATGTTCTGGTCGCGGGTGAGCATCAGCCCGGTGTCGAGCGCGCCGAGCCGGCCGGTGCCGATGTCGGTGTTCCGCTCGCCGGTCACCTGAACGATCTCGGCCGTCACGATCGGCCAGGGCGCGAAGTTCAACCCCGGCTGGCCGATCCCCGAGAATTCGCCAAGGAACAGCTCCACCGACCGCTCTTCCGGACGCACGGTGTAGAACGACGCGAAGAGCCAGAGCGCCACCGCCGCCAGCCCGCCGAGCACGAGGCCCTGCCGGGTGAAGATCGGCCCGAGCGGGTTGCCGCCACCGCCACCGGAGGGCCCACGCCCGCCCGGGCCGCGGCCGCCCATGAGCACGCGGAGCTGCTCCTGCCCCTTTTTCACCAGGTCGTCGATCTCGGGGATTTGTGGCCCCTCGCCGCCGGGTTTACGCCCGCCGCGGTTGTCGCCACCGCCGTTGCCGCGGTTGTCGCCACCGCCGCCCCAGGGCCCGCCATTTCCAGCCATTGAGGTTTCCTCGCCTTTTGTTGGGTGTAACGTGGTCACTTCGCCCGCGGTTTCAAGCGCGCTCACGCGCGTCTGACCGGGACGCGCAGCGTGACCAGTTCTTCTGCCATGGTCGGGTGCACCGCCACGGTCCGGTCGAAATCCTCTTTCGTTGCGCCCATGCGGATCGCGATGCCCGCAAGCTGGATGAGTTCGCCCGCGCCCGGTGCGACGATATGACAGCCGAGCACGCGGCGCGTGGTTGCGCAGACGATCAGCTTCATCAGCACCCGGTCCGGGCGCCCGGCAAAGGCGGTCTGCATCGGGCGGAACGCGGTGGCATAGACCTCGATCGGGCCTGCGTCGCGCGCCGCCTCCTCGCTCAGCCCGACGGTGCCGATCTCGGGCTGGGTGAAGATCGCGGTCGGAACAAGCGCATGGTCGGCCCGGGTCGGCCGGCTGCCGAAGACGGTATCGGCAAAGGCATGCCCCTCGCGGATGGCGACCGGGGTGAGGTTGAGCCGGTCCGTCACGTCGCCGACCGCGAAGATCGAGGGCACGGCAGTCTGGCTGAACCCGTCGACCGCAATCGCGCCGCCGCGGCCGATCCCGACGCCGAGCGCCTCGAGCCCGAGGCCGCCGCTGTTCGGCACGCGGCCCGTTGCATAGAGCACGACGTCGAATTCGCGCTCGCTGCCGTCGGTGAGGGTGGCGCGCAGGCCGCCCGCCACGCGGTCGATCGCCAAGACCGACAGGCCCGTGCAGATATCGACGCCGCTGGCGCGCATGGCGGTGGCGACGAGGCCGCGCGCCTCGTCGTCAAAGCCGCGCAGGATCTGCGCGCCGCGGTAGGCCTGCGTGACCTGCGATCCAAGGCCGTTGAAGATGCACGCGAATTCCGAGGCGATATAGCCCCCGCCAACGATCAGCAGGCGCCGGGGCAGGGCCGGCAGGTCGAAGACCGCATCCGAGGTGATGACATGTTCGGCGCCGGGGAATTCGGGCACGAAGGGCCGCCCGCCGGTGGCGACAAGGATGTGCCGCGCCGTCACTGCCGCGCCGCTCGCCAGCCGCACGGTATGCGGATCCTCCAGCGTGGCGCGGCAGTCGTGGATGGTCACGCCCGCGCGGCCGAGCGTGTCCCGATAGGCGCCCTCGAGCCGCGCGAGTTCCGCGCGGAGCAATCCCCGAAAGCGCGACCAGTCGAATGCGCCGACCTGCGCATCCCAGCCATAGGCACCCGCATCGGCGATCTGGCGCGGATAGCCCGAGGCAAAGACCATCAGCTTTTTCGGCACGCAGCCGCGGATCACGCAGGTGCCGCCCATCCGGCTTTCCTCGGCAAGCGCGACCCGGGCGCCGTGTTCGGCGGCCGCGATCCGCGCCGCCCGCACGCCGCCCGACCCGCCGCCGATCACGAAGAGATCGACGTCAAAGCCACCCCGGCGCGCAGGCACGGGGCGCGGGCTGATGGCGGCCTCGGTCATTCCGCGCTGTCAGCAAAGATATTGGTGACATCGGCAAAATCGATGCGTTCCTCGTGCACCGTGCCTTCGTTGATGTCCCGCACCTCCACCCTTCCGTCGCCATGCCCGATCACCACGACGTCGCAGATGTCGATGAACAGCCCGTTCTCGACAACGCCCGGGATCTGGTTGATCACGAGGCCCAGTTGCCGCGGGTTGCCGATCCGGCCGAGGTGCAGGTCGCAGATGTAGTTGCCCTCGTCGGTCAGGTAGGGCCGCGATCCGTTCATCCGCAGCGTCACCTCGCGCCCGAGCACGTCGAGCGAGACGAGCGTTTCCTCGACCAGCGCCTTGGTCGTCTGCCAGCCGAAGGGGATCACCTCGATCGGCAGGGGAAAGGCGCCGAGGCTCGCCACTTCCTTGGCCGCGTCGGCGATCACGATCATCCGGTCCGAGGCGGTGGCAACGATCTTTTCCTGCAGCAGCGCCCCGCCGCCGCCCTTGAGCAGGGCAAGGTCGGCATCGAATTCGTCGGCGCCGTCGATCGTCAGATCGAGCCATTTCGCCTCGTCGAGGCTGACCACCGTGATGCCGAGCGATCGGGCGAGGTCGGCCGTCCGGCTCGACGTCGGCACACCTTGCACGCGCAGCCCCTCTTCGCGGACCCGTTCGGCAAGGCAGCGCACCATCCAGGCCGCAGTGGATCCGGTGCCGAGCCCGACCCGCATCCCGTTCTCGATGAAGTCCACCGCGCGCCGGGCCGCGACAAACTTGGCCTTGTCGATAGGGGACAGTTCCGCACTCATCCGCGTCTCCCGTGCCGTTATGCCGCTCCTACGCGCGTGTATAGGCAACCCGCGCGCGGCGTGCGAGGGTGAATTGCGAAAGGGCCCGCCCTGGCTCGGCCCGTCAAGGGCTTGCCCGCCGCGGCGGCCCGCGTCCGGCGGCCCGCGTCCGGCGGCCCGGGGGGGCGCCGCCTGCCGCAGCGCCCGGCACGGGCCGGCCGTCGCGGTCAGCCATCGCGCGGCCGGTCTGCATGCGGGGGAATTGGCCCGCCGCCTTGATCCGCCCGCGCGCAACCCGGCCCGTTACGATCGCGTCGCCAAGGCCCTGCGCCGCCACGGGCCGCGGCGGAAGGGCGAGCAGGATGAGGATCGGCAAGGGCAGCATCCACGGCTCTGCATCAAGTGAACGAAACAGGAATAGGGCCGGTTTGGTAAACGCGGGGTTAAGCACGACCCGCCTGACGCTGCGCCTGTCACGGGGCGGTGGCGCTCGGCCGCGCGAAACCCTATAGGTTGGCGAGGCCCGGCATGCCGCCACTGCCCGAGGTTCGCCCATGTTCCTGTCGGTGTTCGAGATCTTCAAGGTCGGCATCGGCCCGTCGTCGTCGCATACGATGGGGCCGATGGTGGCGGCAGGGCGGTTTCTCGACACGCTGCGCGCCTCGCCGTTCCGGGCGGCGGGTCTGCGGGCGTCGCTGCACGGCAGTCTCGCCTTCACCGGTGTCGGCCACGCGACCGACCGCGCGGTGATGCTCGGCCTCGCGGGGTTCCTGCCCGAAACCTACGATGCAGGCCGTGCCGAGGCGGCGCTGGCGGCGATGAAGGCGGCGCGGCAGGTGACGCCGGCGGGGCTCGGCCCGCTCGCCTTCGATCCGGCGGCGGACCTGCGGTTCGACTATGGCCCGCCCCTGCCGGGCCATGCCAACGGGCTGATCCTGTCGGCGCTCGATGCGCAGGGCGACGTGATCCTGGCCGAGACCTATTATTCCATCGGCGGCGGCTTCGTGCTGACGGCGGTCGAACTGGCCGGGGGAACCGCAGCTCGCGCGCATCCGCCGGTGCCCTTTCCGTTCGAGACGGCCGATGCGATGCTGCGCATGGCGCGCGCGAGCGGGCTCGGCATCGCCGCGATGAAACGCGCGAACGAACGCGTGCTGCGCAGCGACGCCGAGATCGACCGCGGCCTTGCGCGGCTCTGGTCGGTGATGCGCGACTGCATCGACCGGGGGCTGGCGGGGACGGGCGTCCTGCCGGGCGGGCTGAACGTGCGCCGGCGGGCGGCGGCGATCCACGACCAGCTCCGGGCCGAGCGCGGCCTGAACCAGACGCCGCCACATGTCGTCAACGACTGGATGTCTGTCTATGCCATGGCGGTGAACGAGGAAAACGCCGCCGGCGGGCAGGTCGTGACGGCGCCGACCAACGGCGCGGCGGGGGTGGTGCCGGCGGTGATCCGCTATTGGCTCGACCATGTGCCGGGCGCGCGGGAACGCGATGTGGGCGATTTCCTGCTGACGGCGGCGGCGATCGGGGGGCTGTGCAAGCACAATGCCTCGATCTCGGGCGCAGAATGCGGCTGCCAGGCCGAGGTGGGATCGGCGGCGGCGATGGCGGCGGCAGGGCTGGCGGCCGTGCTGGGCGGCACGCCCGAGCAGGTCGAGAACGCGGCCGAGATCGCGCTCGAGCATCACCTCGGGATGACCTGCGACCCGGTCAGGGGCCTGGTGCAGGTGCCCTGCATCGAGCGCAACGGCCTCGGCGCGATCAAGGCGGTATCGGCCGCAAGCCTCGCGCTGCGCGGCGACGGGCAGCACCTCGTCAGCCTCGATGTCTGCATCGAGACGATGCGCCAGACCGGCCGCGACATGCACGAGAAATACAAGGAGACTGCGCTTGGCGGGCTGGCGGTGAATGTCCCCAATTGCTGAGGCGCCGGGGCATGCCGGCCGCGCCGCGTCCCGCGAGGCGGGCGGCCATGCATCAGCCTGACCGCATCCTGCCCGGCGTCGCGCTCATGCTGGCGTTCTGCGTCACGGCGCCGCTTCTCGACGTCGCGGCCAAGCTTGCCGCCGCGACGATCCCCGTCGGCCAGATCACCACGGCGCGGTTCGTCGGGCAGGCCGCGTTCACGGTGCCGCTGGCGCTGGCGATGGGCATGGACTGGCGGATGCCGCCCCGCGTGGCGGCACTGGTGCTGCTGCGGTCGGTCCTGCTGATCGCGTCCACCTTCTGCTTCGTGGCGGCGGTCCGTGTGATGCCGCTCGCCGATGCGCTGGCGATCGTGTTCGTCGAGCCGATGATCCTGATGCTGCTCGGCTGGGCGCTGTTCGGCGACCGGGTGGGGCCGCGGCGTATCGCGGCGAGCGCGGTGGGCTTTGGCGGCGCGATGCTGGTGATCCAGCCGTCGCTGGCCGTGTTCGGGACTGTCGCGCTCTATCCCCTCGGCACGGCCCTTGCCTTTGCCGGCTACATGCTGGTGACGCGGCGGCTGGCCCGGGACATGGCGCCGGTGGCGATGCAGGTGCAGACCTCGCTGGTCGGCAGTGCGATCTGCCTGCCGCTGCTGGTGCTGGCCGACGGATCGGGGATCGCGCTGGTCGATCCGGTGATGCCGGCGGGGGTCGAATGGCTCTGGCTCGCCGGGGTGGGGTTCTGGGCGGCCGTCAGCCACATGATGATGACCTACGCGCTGCGCTTTGCCCCCTCGGCCACGCTCGCGCCGCTGCAATATCTCGAGATCCCCGTGGCGGTCGCCGCCGGCTGGCTGGTCTTTTCGGATTTCCCCAATCCGCTGACCTGGGCCGGGATCGCGGTCATCAGCGGATCGGGCCTCTACATCATCCACCGCGAGCGGCTGGCCGCCCGGGAACCAGCGCATCGAGCGCCGGCCCGAGCGCCCGGCGCGGCAGGATGACGAGCATCCGCGGCGCATCGAAGGCGAGCCGCACCGGCCCCTCGGCCACGGCATTCGAGGTGCCGATGCGCCCGTCCGGGGCGAAGTCGATGCCGCCGATCGGCCAGACGAGGCCGCGGCTTTCGCCCCGCACCGGCCCGAGCGGGAAGAGCGACAGGCGCATGCCGCGCGAAAGGCGCAGCGTCAAGTCGGGCGGCGCGAGGAACGTGACGTCCCGCGCCCCGAGGATCAGGCAGCGCCGGTCGGGGTGGCGCGCGAGCGTGTTGAGCACCGCAAGGCCGTGGTCCTGCCGCGCCCCGGCAAAGCCGAGGCCGATCACGAAGGGCGCCGCGACAGACCGCAACGCCTTGTCGAAGTCGGTCGTCTCCTGCTCGGCGATCAGATGCAGCCGACCCGCCAGCGCCGCGCGGGCGCGCGGCGAGACCGAGTCGAGGTCGCCGATCACCGCCTCGGGCATCGCGCCGAGCCGCAACAGCCGGTCGGCGCCGGCATCGGCCGCGACGATCCGCGGCGCCTCGCGCCGTGCCGATTGGAGCAAAACGGCCGACACCGGCCCCCCGCCGACCAGCGTTATCCCTTCATCGGCATGGACGATCACGCCTGTCTCCTCGTGTTTGTCGCGGATTGCGGCGATAATTCGCTTCCAGGGCCATAATCACTCCCACAAATGACCGCGATCCGGGCATTGAATTGTTCGCGTTCGGGGTAAAGTGGAACCCGCAGCGAAGTCGAAAGGCGTGTGTCCGATGGTCGGTCCGAGCAAGATCCTCACGGTGTCCTACGGCACCTTCTCGTGCACCCTCGAAGGGTTCGACGATCCGTTCAACACGATGAAGGCGATCGCCGAGTATTTCCGGGATCTTGCGGCGGACGATCGGTATTTCGGCGCCGAGCCGCCGGTGCCCGATGCCGCCATGCTCCACCGGATCGCCGAACGCGAGATGCAGCGCCGCGTCGAGGCGCGGGTGCAGGACGGCGGGGTGCTGCTGCGCGCCTCGGACCCGTCCGAGGCGCAGGCGGCAGCGCCCGCGGCCGCCGCCCCGGCGCCGCGTGCCGCCCCGGCCAAGCCCGAGGCGCCCCGGGCGCCGCGCCTGAACGCCGCCGGCCCGTCGATCGAGGACAGCGTGGCGGCCAAGCTCGCCCGGATCCGCGCCGCCGTGGACCGCGCGCGTGTTGCGCCCACACCGGTCGCCGAAATCGAGGAGGCCGAGGAAATCGCGCCGCACCCCGCCGCCGTGCCGGAAGCGGAGGGCGGCGCGGCAATGCGCGCGGCGGCCGAGGTTGCGGTGCCGGACGATATCGCGGCTCCGGCCGAGCCGGCGGTCGGGCCGGCCGAGGCACGGCAGCCCGCGGACGAATCGGCGCCCCCGGCGCCGCTTGCACCGGCGCCAGAGGGCGCCGACGAAGCCACCGTCCCAGCCGGTGCCGCGCCGCACGATCCGCGCGATGGCGCGACGCAGCCCGACGACGACGAACCGGCGACGGCAACGCCCGGCCATGCCGTGGATGCAGCCGCCGACGTTCCGGCGGATGATGGGCCGGCCGTCGACCTGCTGGCCAGCCGCGAAACCGTCGAAGCGGCGGCGGCGCAGCCGGACGCGCCGCCTGCGGCGCGTGTTGCGGATCGGACCGAAGCCGCAACACCCGGCGGCGCCTCCGCTGCTCCCGCGCCCGGGCGCAGTGCCGACATGCTCGCCCCGCCCGCCGCCGCCTCCGACTGGGCAGATGCGGACGATGCCGACATCGACACGCTGTCGCTCATGGCGGATCTTCGCGCGGCAGATCTTCGTGCAGCAGACCATGAAGCGGCCGGCGCAGGGTCGGCCGGCCCGGTGCCTGCGGCGGCTGCGGTGAGCAATGCGGATGCGGGCCCGGCGCCAGAGGCGGGCGATCCCGACCTCGAGGCGATGATCGGGCGCCTTGCCGGGGCGCCGCAACCGGCCGCGAGGTTTGAAGCCGATCCCGACCCCGCCGCCTTGGCCGATGCGCATGGGGCAGACGAGGCACCTGCCGACGCCCGCCCGGCGGCCACGGTCGCGGCGACCGACGCGACCGACGCGCCCGAGGCCGCACCGGCGTCGGACCCCGTGCCGGCGTCCGATGTGCCGGCCGCAGGCGCGGCCCCTGTCACCCCGGTGCGCGCCCGTGTCGTCAAGGTCCGCCGCATCGAGCGGCCGGCCGCCGTGGTGCCCCCCGAGGCGCTGCTGTCGCCCGAGGCCGAGGCCGAGCTCGCCCGCGAACTGGCCGAGGTCGAGCGCGAGATGACGGGTGCTGCCGCCGAGCCGGCTGCCGGCCCGCGGGCGGCGCCCGCCGATGCGGCGGTATCGCGTCTGATCCGCCAGACCAACACCGAGATGGACGGCGCCGAAACCCGCCGCCGCGCCGCGACGATCGCGCATCTCAAGGCGGCCGTCGCCGTCACCGTCGCGGACGAGGCCGCGGGCGTTGGGCGGGCGGGGGAGCGCGACCGGACCGAACCCTACCGTGACGATCTGGCCGAGGCGGTGCGGCCACGCCGGCCCGAGGCGCTGCCGGGCACCGGCCGCCGCCGCCCCGACAGCGGCGCGCGCATCCCGCCCCTCGTGCTTGTGTCGGAACAGCGCATCGACAAGCCCGCGCCGGCCCCCGCCAAGGTCGAAACCGGGCCGATCCGGCCGCGCCGCGTCACTTCGGGTAGCCTCGCGCTGACCCGCGATCTTGCCGCCGATATCGACGACGAGGGCGACGCCGCGGGCAAGGGGGACGAGAACATCTTCGCCGCCCCGGACCGGTTCGTCGCGGTCGCCGAACGGCTCGGCGTGTCGCAGCTGCCGGATCTGATCGAGACCGCCGCCGCCTACATCGTGGTGTTCGAGGGACGCGAGACCTTTACCCGGCCGCAGGTCGTGCGCCTTGCGGCAACCTGTGCCGATGAAGAACCGGAGCGCGAGGATGGCCTGCGCGCCTTTGGCCAGTTGCTGCGCGACGGGCGCATCGTGAAGGCCCGGCGCGGCCTTTTCGCCCTGCCCGAGACGAGCCGGATCCTTGCCGAGACACGCGCCACGGCGACCTGAGCGCGCGCCCCACCCCCCGTGCCGGGCGGCCCGCGATCCCGGCGCATGGTCCTGACTGTGCGGTTGCGAGTAACCGGCCCGGCGCCTAGCGCGCCGGGTCTTTCGCTTCGCGATCGGCCGCCTCGGGATCGGTCTGGCCGATGCCGCGGAACACGAACCGGAACGGCAGCGCCCAGAGGATGCCGAGCGCGAGATAGATCAGGAATTCGAGCCATACCGGCGGCCGGTCGAGCCATGTCATCAGCGTGACCGCCGCCACGATGTAAAGCGGCATGCCGACGAGCAGGATCACGAGCGACCAGCGCCGCCGGGCCTTGTAGCTGAGCGTCATGGGTCAATCCGCAAAAGGGTCGGTGACGAGGATCGTGTCGTCACGCTCGGGCGAAGTTGACAGTAGCGCCACCGGGCACTGGATCAACTCCTCGATCCGGCGCACGTATTTGACCGCCGCCCCCGGCAGGTCCGCCCAGGACCGCGCCCCGGCGGTGCTGTCAGGCCATCCTTCCATCTCCTCATAGATCGGCCGGACGCGGGCCTGAAGGTTCGCCGCCGTCGGCAGGTGGTCGAGATGCCGGCCGTCGAGATCATAGCCGGTGCAGATCCGCAGTGTCTCGAACCCGTCGAGCACGTCGAGCTTGGTCAGCGCGATGCCCGAGACGCCCGAGGTCGCGCAGGTCTGGCGCACCAGCACCGCATCGAACCAGCCGCAGCGCCGCTTGCGCCCGGTGACGGTGCCGAATTCGTGCCCCCGCTCGCCCAGCCGCGCGCCGTTCTCGTCGAACAGCTCGGTCGGGAAGGGGCCTTCGCCGACGCGGGTGGTATAGGCCTTGACGATGCCGAGCACGAAATCGACCGCCGTCGGCCCGAGGCCGGTCCCCGTCGCCGCCATCCCGGCGAGCGTGTTGGACGAGGTGACAAAGGGATAGGTGCCGAAATCGACGTCGAGCAGCGCGCCCTGCGCGCCTTCGAACAGGATCCGCCGCCCGGCGCGCCGCGCATCGCGCAGCACCTGCCAGACCGGCGCGGCAAAGCGCAGCACCGCCGGCGCGATGTCCATGAGCGCGGCGCGCAGCGCGCCGCGGTCCACCGGGTCCATCCCGAGGCCGCGGCGCAGCGGGTCGTGATGCGCAAGCAGCCGGTCGAGCCGCGCCTCGAGCGTCGCCGCATCGGCCAAATCGGCAACGCGCACCGTGCGCCGGCCCACCTTGTCCTCATAGGCCGGGCCGATCCCGCGGCCGGTCGTGCCGATCCGGCCCGACCCCGCCCCGACCTCGCGCGCGCGGTCGAGCTCGCCGTGGACCGGCAGGATCAGCGGGGTGTTTTCCGCGATCATCAGGTTTTCCGGCGTCACGGCCACGCCCTGCGCCGCCAGCCGCTCGATCTCGGCCAGAAGCGCCCAGGGGTCGAGCACCACGCCGTTGCCGATCACGCTGAGCTTGCCCCGCACGATCCCCGAAGGCAGCAGCGACAGCTTGTAGGTCACCCCGTCGATGACGAGCGTATGGCCCGCGTTGTGCCCGCCCTGAAAGCGGGCGATCACATCGGCGCGGGCCGAGAGCCAGTCGACGATCTTGCCCTTTCCCTCGTCGCCCCACTGGGCGCCGACGACGACGACATTGGCCATGGCGAGCCTCCTTTGCGCGCAAACCCGATGCCGTATAGCCGCAGCGGCGGCGCGGCGAAACGGCCAATCGGCGCCGGCGTTTCGTGCCGCCGCCGCCTGACCCGGCCGCGCTTGGCCCTTTCTAGGATCGCCGGCGCCACAGATCGGCGTGATCGCGGATGTAGTCGGCGATATCGGTCGCGGGGCGGCCGAGCAGCCGCGGCAGCGCCGGATCGACCCGCTCGGCCTGACCGAAGCGCAGCCCGGTATTCAGGACCGTCTGCACCAGCACCTGCATCGCAGGCATGCCGCTGCGCGCCAGATGGGCGGCATAGGCGAGGGGCGTCATCCGGCGGTAGGCGATCGGGCGGCCCGCCGCCTCGGACAGCAGTTGCGCGACCTCGGCAAACCCGACCGCGCGCGGGCCGGTCAGCGTCCAGGCGGCGCCGGCATGGCGGCCGGGGTCGGCGAAGGCATCCGCCGCAACCTCGGCCACATCGCGCAGATCGACGAAGGCGACCCGCCCCGCCCCGGCCGGCAGTGCGATCCGCCCGGCATCGCGGATGTCCGCAAGAAAGGCATCCTCGAGGTTCTGCGCGAAATATCCCGGCCGAAGTAACGTCCAGTCGCGCGGCCCCGCGATCAGATGCCGCTCGACCGCGGCATGCGGCAGAAGGCGGTTGTTTTCGGCGCCCGCGACCGACAGGAACACGATCGGCCCCGCGCCACGCGCCCGCACCGCATCGACGAACGGCACCAGCGTGCGCCCCATCGCGGCCAGCGCCGGCGGACGCAGCAGGAACACGCCCGCCGCGCCGTCAAGCGCACCGGGCCATGTCGCCGGATCGGCGAGGTCGAGGCGCACCGCACCCGGCCCGTCCGGGCGCCGCACGCCGGCCCGGCAGGCCAGCCCGCGCCCGGCCAGCGCGGCGATCACGAGCCGCCCGGTCTTGCTACCCGCGGCGGTGACAAGGATCATGGGAAGCGCTCGCGCTCGTTCGGGGTTGCAGGGGGGGCGCCAAGCGCCTACGTAACCCGAAATCACGGGGCCTGTCATGGAAAACGTCGTCCTCACCGTCCACCTCATCCTTGCGCTCTGCCTGATCGGCGTCGTCCTGCTGCAGCGGTCGGAGGGTGGCGGGCTTGGCATGGGCGGCGGCGGGGGCGTGGTCTCGGGGCGCGCGGCCGCGACGGCGCTGGGCAAGCTGACCTGGGTCTTTGCGATCGCCTTCATCATCACCTCGCTGACGCTGACCGTGCTGGCGGCGCGGAAGGCGACTTCCGTGTCGGTCATCGACCAGATCGGCGGCACGCCGCCGGCCGCGACCGCGCCGCTTCCGGCACCGGCGGACCTGCTGCCGCCGGTCTCGCCGGCCGCGCCGCTGACGCCGCCGCGCGCAGACTGACGCCACAAGCGCTTGACGCTGCGTCGGGCCACGGGGCTGGATGTTGCGTTGCGCGTAGCGGGTGATGGGTCTATATCTCAAACCCCGTGATCCCGCGATTCCCGCGTGGGTCGTCCAGATCGCGGGGGGCCTCATGGCGCGCTACATCTTCATCACTGGCGGCGTCGTGTCCTCGCTCGGCAAGGGGCTCGCCTCTGCCGCGCTCGGGGCGCTGCTGCAGGCGCGCGGCTACACGGTGCGGCTGCGCAAGCTCGACCCCTATCTCAATGTCGATCCCGGCACGATGAGCCCGTTCGAGCATGGCGAGGTTTTCGTCACCGACGACGGCGCGGAAACCGACCTCGACCTCGGGCATTACGAACGCTTCACGGGGGTTGCGGCGCGCAAGACGGATTCGGTCTCGTCGGGGCGGATCTATTCCACCGTCCTCGAGAAGGAGCGGCGGGGCGACTACCTCGGCAAGACGATCCAGGTGATCCCGCATGTCACCAACGAGATCAAGGACTTCCTCGCCATCGGCGAGGACGGGGTGGATTTCATGCTCTGCGAGATCGGCGGCACGGTCGGCGATATCGAGGGCCTGCCGTTCTTCGAGGCAATCCGCCAGTTCGCGCAAGAACGCCCGCGCGGACAGTGCATCTTCATGCATCTGACGCTGCTGCCCTATCTGGCGGCCTCGGGCGAGCTCAAGACCAAGCCGACGCAGCATTCGGTCAAGGAACTGCGCGCGATCGGCATCGCCCCCGACATCCTCGTGTGCCGCAGCGAGCATCCCATCCCCGACCGCGAGCGGGCCAAGATCGCGCTCTTTTGCAACGTGCGCGAGGCGGCGGTGATCCCGGCCTATGACCTCCGCTCAATCTACGAGGCGCCGATGGCCTATCATCGCGCGGGCCTCGATCAGGCGGTGCTCGATGCCTTCGGGATCGCGCCCGCGCCGCGGCCCAACCTCGCGCGCTGGGAAGACGTGATGGACCGGCTCGAGAATGCCGAGGGCACCGTGCGCGTCGCAGTGGTCGGCAAGTATACCCAGCTCGAGGATGCCTACAAATCCATCGCCGAGGCGCTGACCCATGGCGGCATCGCCAACCGGGTGCGCGTCAAGGCGGAATGGATCGACGCCGAGATCTTCGAGCGCGAGGATCCGGGGCCATGGCTCGAGGGGTTTCACGCGATCCTCGTGCCCGGCGGCTTTGGCGAACGGGGGACGGAGGGCAAGATCAAGGCCGCACAATTCGCGCGCGAGAAGGGGGTGCCCTATCTCGGCATCTGTCTTGGCATGCAGATGGCGGTGATCGAGGCGGCGCGCAACCTCGCCGGGGTCGCCGATGCCGGGTCGGAGGAGTTCGATCACGAGGCCGGCGCGCGCCGGTTCACGCCGGTCGTCTATCACCTCAAGGAATGGGTGCAGGGCAATCACGTCGTCGCCCGCCGCCCGGGGGACGACAAGGGCGGCACGATGCGGCTCGGCGCCTATACCGCGCGCCTTGCACCGGGCTCGAAGGCGGCCGAGGTCTATGGCACGCTCGAGATCGAGGAACGCCACCGGCACCGCTACGAGGTGGATATCGACTACCGCGCGCGGCTCGAGGCCTGCGGGCTGTGGTTTTCCGGCATGTCGCCGGACGGCCGCCTCCCCGAAATTGTCGAGGTCAAGGGCCACCCGTGGTTCATCGGCGTCCAGTTCCATCCGGAACTGAAATCTAAACCCTTCGCCCCGCACCCGCTCTTCGCCGATTTCGTGCGGGCGGCGGTGGAGGGGGCGCGGCTGGTGTGAGCTGCGCCGCAACCCCGGCGACGATACGGCAAAGCCCTTCCGCCGTGCCGCGAGGCGGCAGGCGCCGGGCGACGGTCGGCCGATAGCCTGCGCGCGCCATGGGCCTGCCGGAACGCGCCGATCAGTGCGCGCCCGTCAGGCTAGCGCGTGACCCTTCACCCCCGCGGCGGCACGTCGAGCCCCCGCTGCACCGCAGGGCGGGCAAGGAAGCGATTAAGATAGGCCGGGACGTTCGCAAGATCATTCCATCCCGTGATCTCCCCCGCCTGGTAGAAATCCCGCAGGCAATAGAGCCATGGCGCGATGGCGATATCGGCGATGGAATAGTCGCCGGCGATCCAGTCCTGCCCGGCCAGCGCGGTGTCGAGCACCTTGAGCAGACGCGCCGCCTCGGCGCGATACCGCTCCCTCGGGCGGGGATCCTCGATCTCCCGGCCCGCGAAATTGTTGAAATACCCCAGCTGCCCGAACATCGGGCCGATGCCGCCCATCTGGAACATCAGCCATTGCAGCACCCGGTAGCGGCCCGCGCCCTGCGGCAGCAGCCGCCCGGACTTGTCCGCAAGATAGATCAAGATCGCGCCGGATTCGAACAACGCCAGCGGCGCGCCGCCCGGCCCGTCCGGGTCGATGATGGCGGGGATCTTGTTGTTCGGGCTGATGGCGAGGAACCCGGGGTCGAACTGGTCGCCTTCGAGGATGTTCACGCGATGCGCATCATAGGCGAGCCCGAGTTCCTCGAGCGCGATGGCCACCTTCTGCCCGTTCGGCGTCGCGAGGGAATAGAGCTGGATCGCATTCGGGTTGCGGGCAGGCCAACGGCCGGTGATCGCGAAATCGGCGAGGGTCGTCATGCAAGCCTCCTGTTGCGGTCAGGCATCAAGAAGGGCACAAATCCGCTGCGGCCACAACGCGCCGTCCTGCGCGGCCTCGCCGCGTTTGTCGTGCGCGTTTGCTGGGACAACGAGGGAAACGGTCATGTTGCAGGAATTTCGGACATTCATCGCGCGCGGCAATGTGCTCGACCTGGCGGTCGGGATCATCATCGGGGCCGCTTTCACGGCCATCGTCAATTCGATCGTCACCGACCTGATCAACCCGATCATCGGTCTGATCATCGGCGGGATCGATTTTTCCAACATCTACATCGTTCTGTCGGGCAATGTCCCGGACGGGGCGAGCCTGCAGGCGGCGCGCGATTCCGGCGCGGCGGTCTTTGCGATCGGGGCGTTCCTGATGGCGGTGATCAATTTTCTCATTGTCGCCTGGGTGGTGTTCCTGCTGGTCAAGGCGGTGAACCGGGCGCGGGACGCCGTCGTCCGGAAGGAAGCGGCCGAGGCCCCGCCGGCCGGGCCGAGCGAGGCGGATCTGCTCGCCGAGATCCGCGATCTGCTCAAGACGCGCCAGACCTGAACGCGCGCCCGAAAATCCTTCGTACGAAGGATTTTCGGATACGGTCCCGGCGACGACGATCTTTCGCCGAAAGATCGTCTAGCGCTTGAGCGCGAGCGCGGGCGAGAGCACGTCGATCCCCAGCGCCTTGCCGACCGCGAAATAGGTCAGGTGCCCGGCGTGGGTGTTCAGCCCCGCGAGAAGATGCGGATCCTCCTCGCAGGCGTGCCGCCAGCCCTTGTCGGCGAGTGCGAGCAGGAACGGCAGCGTCGCATTGCCGAGCGCCTGGGTCGCCGTGCGCGCGACCGCCCCTGGCATGTTGGCGACGCAGTAGTGCATGATCCCGTCCACGGCATAGATCGGGTCCTGGTGGGTCGTGGCGCGCGATGTCTCGAAACAGCCGCCCTGGTCGATGGCGACATCGACGATGGCCGCACCCGGCTTCATCGTCGCAAGCTGTGCGCGGCTGACCAGCTTGGGCGCCGCCGCGCCGGGGATCAGGACGGCGCCGATGACCATGTCGGCCTCGGCCACCGCCGCCGCCGTCGCCTCGCGGCTGGCAAAGGCCGTGCGGAATGTGGCGCCGAATGCCTCGTCGAGCTGGCGCAGGCGTGGCAGCGACCGGTCGAGCACCACGACCTCGGCCCCCATCCCGGCCGCGACCCGCGCGGCATGCGTGCCCACGACGCCGCCGCCGATCACCGCGACCCTTGCCGGCAGCACGCCCGGCACCCCGCCCATCAGGACGCCGCGCCCGCCGTTCGCCTTCTGCAAGGTCCAGGCGCCGACCTGGGGTGCGAGTTTGCCGGCCACCTCGGACATCGGCGCAAGCAGGGGCAGCCCGCCGCGGTCGTCGGTGACGGTTTCGTAGGCGATTGCGGTGACGCCCGATGCGAGCAGGTCGCGCGTCTGGTCCGGGTCGGGCGCAAGGTGCAGGTAGGTGAACAGCACCTGGCCCGCGCGCAGGCGGGCGCGCTCGGTCGGCTGGGGCTCCTTGACCTTGACGATCAGCTCGGCCGCCGCGAAGACCTCTTCGGCCGTGTCCGCCATCCGTGCCCCGGCCGCGACATAGTCGGCGTCGGGAAAGCCCGCGCCGGCCCCGGCCCCGGCCTCGACGATCACGCTGTGGCCATGGGCCACCGCCTCGCGCACCGCGCCGGGCGTCATGCCGACACGAAACTCCTGCGGCTTGATTTCCTTCGGGCATCCGATCTGCATGGCATCCTCCCCTTGTTGCCGCATCTTGCGGCATATCGGCTGGCAATGCTTTGAATTCGGGCAGGACAAGGACAGGCCTGCGCCGTAGGTTCTTCGACGATCAGGCCGAAATACCGCAGGAGATTGTGCATCCATGGACCTCGACGCGACTGACCGCCGCATACTGACCGTGTTGCAGAAGGAAGGCCGCATCACCAATGCCGATCTGTCGGATCGGGTGAACCTGTCCGCTTCCGCCTGCCACCGGCGGGTGCAGCGGCTCGAGGCCGAGGGCTGGATCGCGGGCTATGTCGCCCTGGTCGATGCGCGAAAGCTGGGACGGCCGACGACGGTCTTCGTCGAGATCACGCTGCAGGGGCAGGCCGACGAGGTGCTCGAGGCCTTCGAGCGGGCGGTTCAGCGGGTGCCGGACATTCTCGAATGCCACCTGATGGCGGGAACGGCCGACTATCTGCTCAAGGTCGTCGCGCAGGACACCGAGGATTTCGCCCGCATCCACCGCCAGCATCTCGCGCGTCTGCCGGGGGTGGCGCAGATGCATTCGTCCTTCGCGCTGCGGACCGTGTTCAAGACGACGGCCCTGCCGGTGTGATCCCGTTTGCTTGTGTGCGAATTTGCGAGATGTCTCCTGAAAAGTTGATTGCTCTGCGTAAGCGCGCGAAACTCTGGGGCGGATAGTTGATGTTTTGAGGCATTTGTCATGAAACGACTGCTGGCACCCATTGTGGTCGCTTGCGGGCTGCAGTTCGCCGTCCCCGTCGCGGCCGACCTGCCGTAGCCCGGCGCGGCGCTGAAAGATTTTGCCGAACCGGAGCGTCTCGCCGATCTCGCGCAGGTCGGTAACGTTCCGCGCATCGCGGCCCATGCCGCATCGAGACCCGCCGTCCCCGGCGACGGCAGCCGCGACTTCTACGCGAATGCACTGACCCTCGTTTCGGTCGAGGGCCTGCCGGCATTCGCGCACGACCGGCGCAACCTCGGGAACCATGGATGGCAACAGGCCTTCACCGCGCGCTGCGCCGGCGACGGGATGATCGAGGTCACGGCCGTGCTGTTCGACGGCGGCCATACGTGGGATCGGCTGCGCGCGGAAGCGGGAGAGGCCCCGGACCTGTCGATCCAGCTTGTGCATGCGCATGCGACCCAGCCCCGGCGCGTGCCGGCGACGTGGTCACCCGGTTTGACGATCCGCGCTTCTTGGCCCGTTACAAGGGCACGCTGCCCGCTGGCGACCGGTCGAACCCGATCATCGCACTTCAGCTCGACGTGGACGCGCTTGTCTCCCCGGTCTGGGGACATGTCGCGCGCGACGGCGAAGGCTGGACGCGCCTGAACGTCTATGAGCGCTGCAGCCCGAACGACAGCGGCGGTTACCGTTGCACTCGACTGTGCTAGGGTCGAGCCGCCCGGGGGGCAGGGCGGCTACTGTCCGCCGCTAGCCCGCGCCGATCAGGTCGGCCGCCCGTTCCGCGATCATGATCGTCGGCGCATTCGTGTTGCCGCCGACCAGCGTCGGCATCACGCTTGCGTCCACGACGCGCAGCCCCTCGACCCCGCGCACCCGCAGCGCGGGGTCCACGACGGCATCCGGGTCCGACCCCATCCGGCAGGTGCCCACGGGGTGATAGATCGTGTCGGCCCGCGCCCGGATGTCGGCTTCCAGCGCCGCGTCCGACCCGTCATGCGGGTAGAGCCTGCGGCCCCGCCACGGTGCGAGCGGCGGGGCGGCAAGGATGCGCTCCATCATGCGCGCGCCGGCCATCAGCGCGGGCAGATCGGCGGGATCGGACAGGTAGGCGGGGTCGATGGCCGGGGCCCGGCGCGGATCGGGCGCGGCAAGGCGCACCGTCCCGCGCGAGGCGGGGCGCAAGAGGCAGACATGGCAGGACCAGCCGTCGGCAAGGTGGATTTTCCGCATGTGCTCGTCCACGATGCCGATCACGAAATGCAGCTGCACATCCGGCCGATCGCCTGCACCCACGGTCAGGAACGCGCCCCCCTCGGCCATCGGCGAGGCGAAGAGGCCCGTCCCCGTCCGCCGCCAGGCCAGCCCCGCCCGGATCAGCCGCACCAGCCCCGCCGGGTTCAGACCGACCACATCGGGCCGCGGCGAGGTATAGCCGATGATGTAGTCGAGGTGATCCTGCAGGTTCGCGCCCACCCCGGCGCGGTCGGCCCGCACCGCGATGCCCATCGCCTGAAGATGCGCGCCCGGCCCGATCCCCGACAGCATCAGAAGCTGGGGCGAGCCGAAGGCGCCGGCGGCGAGGATCACCTCGCCCCGCGCCCGCGCGACCTGCACGCCCCCGCGCCCGCGATATTCCACCCCGACCGCCCGCGCGCCGTCGAGAATCACGCGCGTCGCATGCGCGTGCGTGATCACACGAAGGTTCGCCCGCCCCATCGCCGGAAAGAGATACCCGGCGGCGGCCGAGCACCGCTCGCCCTTGCGCGCACCGTCGTGGAACTGCGTCACCTGGTATAGACCGGCGCCGTCCTGCTGCGGCCCGTTGAAATCGTCGTTGCGCGGGATCTGAAGCGCCGCGCAGGCGTCGAGAAAGGCATGGGTGATCGGCGCCGGTGCGCTCTGGTCCCCGACCTGGAGCGGGCCGGCATCGCCGTGCAGCGCATCTGCGCCGCGGGCGTTGTGCTCGGCCCGCCGGAAGTAGGGCAGCACATCGTCCCAGCCCCAGCCGGTCGCCCCGGCCGCCGCCCAGCCGTCATAGTCGGAGGCGTGCCCGCGCACATAGAGCATCGCATTGATCGCCGACGATCCGCCGAGCGCCTTGCCCCGCGGCTGGAACCCCCGCCGCCCGTTCAGCCCCGCCTGTGGCAATGTTCGAAAGGCCCAGTTGTGGATCGGCGGGCGGCCCGAGACCATCCCGGCGACCAGCGCGGGCGCCCGGATCATGAGGCTGTCGCCGCGCCCCCCGGCCTCGATCAGGCAGACCCGGTGCCGCCCGTCCTCGCTGAGCCGTGCGGCGAGTGTCGCGCCCGCGGACCCGCCGCCGCAAATGACATAGTCGTATTCCACGCCTGTCCCCCCTCTGCCACGCCGCCCCCGTGACGCTGGGGCGCGGCGCCGGTTTCATCGGACCGGCCGATGCGCGCCGCCAAATTGCCACAGAGCCGGGTGAACCAGAGCCAACTTATCAGGAGGGGCGCGCATGGCCATCGACATCTACACGCCGACGGCGGCGGATTCGCTGTCGCTGAACGAGCTCAAACTCTACAATCTCATCATGGACTACCGGGCGGCGAGCGGCCTTGCCGCGATCCCGCTGTCGCGCGCGCTGACGACGACTGCCGGGCGGCACGCGATCGACACCTATGAGAACATCTGGGCGGCGGGCCTCACGCTGCCCGCCGGCGCGAACCTGCACAGCTGGTCGGATGCGTTCTACTACAGCGACCACCGCGCCCCGTCCGTGATGTGGAAGGCGCCCGACCGGCTTGGCACCGGCTATACCGCGAACGGGTTCGAGATCTCGGCCGCCGGCCAGACGAATGTCGCGGCCGCGCTCGAGGGGTGGAAAGCCTCGCCCGGGCACAACAGCGTCATCCTGAACCAGGGCCCCTGGGCATCGCTCGCCTGGTCGTCGATCGGGATCGGGGTCGAGATCGGGACGCCGGGCGTCGGGCCGTTCGGCGGGCGGATCTACCACGTCTGGTTCGGGGCCGCCGCCGACCCGTCCGGCCCGCCCGAGATCCGTGGCACCGATACCGGCGAGGCGATCGCCGGCACGCGGTTCGCCGATGAGATCCACGGCCTCGGCGGGAACGACACGATCGAGGGCGCGGCCGGGAACGACACCCTGCGCGGCGGCGACGGGAATGACCGTCTGTTTGGCGGAACCGGCGCCGATCACCTGCTGGGCGAGGGCGGGCGCGACCGTCTGTTCGGCGGCGGCGGCGACGACACGCTCGAGGGCGGCGGCGGGAACGACCGGTTGTTCGGCGGCCGGGGGCGCGATCTGCTGATCGGCGGCGCGGGCGACGACACGCTCGACGGCGGGCCGGGCAACGACACTTTGCGCCCCGGTCCCGGCGCCGACACGATCATCTTCCGCGAGGGCGGCGGGCGCGACCGGGTCGAGGGTTTCGACGACCGCGATACCGTGCTGCTGGACGAGGCGCTGTGGGACGGCGGGCTGACGGCGGCGGAGGTGGTGGCGACCTTCGGCACGGTCGAGCGCCGGGCCGTCGTCCTCGAGTTCGACGGCGGCGAAAGGCTCACGTTTGCCGGCATGACCGACCTCGACCAGCTTGCCGACCAGATCGCGTTTCTCTGACCGCGCGTCAGTCGGCCGCGACCGCGTCGGTCCAGACCTCGAACCTGCGCAGCACATGCGGCCCGAACGTGTGCAACAAGGGCACGTCGGCCGCATCGCGCCCGTAGGCCACCACGATCCGCCCGATCCGGGCGGCGTTGTTGCGCGGGTCGAACGTATACCAGCGCCCGTCGAGGAAAACCTCCATCCAGGCCGCGAAATCCATCGGCCCGGCGATCGGCACACCGATGTCGCCCAGATAGCCGTTCACATAGCGCGCCGGGATGTTCATGCAGCGGCAAAAGGCGATGGCCAGATGCGCGAAATCCCGGCACACGCCGACCCGTTCCTGCCAGGCCTCGTGCGCCGTGCGGGTGGCGCGGGCCTGCTGGTAGTCGAACCGGATATGCCGGTTCACGGTGTCGCAGATCGCCTGGACGCGCGTCCAGCCGGGCTGGATGCCGCCGAACATGTCCCAGGCCGTCTGGCTCAGCCGGTCGGTCTCGCAGTAGCGGCTGCCGAGCAGGTAGGCGAGGCAGTCGTCCGGCAGATCGCCCACCGGCACCTCGCGCGCCTCGCGCACCACCGGGTCCGGGCGCCCGTCATCGCGGATCGTGCTGTCCGACCGGATCGAGAAGAGCCCCGGCGGCGCCATGAACCGGCGGCAGGCGTTGCCGAACATGTCGCGATAAAGATGCGTCGGCACGACCGGGTTCGTCGTCACCGCGGTCTGCCGTTCGATGTCGTCCAGCCGCTCGGGCCGGATCGACAGCAGGCAGACCACCGGCGTGACCTGCGCCACCTCGATCGCGATGTCGTATCCGAAACGGATCAGCATACAGCCCCCTTTGCGGCCCGGCCGCCGCTCAAGTGAAAAACCCCCGGGCAACCGCCGCGGGGGTTCATCGGATGGCGGATCTCTCCGCCCAGTGTCGCCATGAACGCCGAACGGGCCGCTTGCACTGACCCGCGTTAGCGCCGACGCGAAAAACCCTAGAGCGCGCCTTCGCGCTGGGCCTTCTTGCGGGCGAGTTTCCGGGCACGGCGGATCGCCTCTGCCCGCTCGCGCGCCTTCTTGACAGACGGTTTCTCGAAATGCTGCTTGAGCTTCATTTCCCGAAACACGCCCTCGCGCTGGAGCTTCTTCTTCAGGGCGCGGAGCGCCTGATCGACGTTGTTGTCGCGAACGCTGACCTGCATACGGTTTTCACCACCTTCCTAAGCTAGAGTTGCACGGGAACCGTGCAGGCGCGCGGGACATAGCAAAGCCCCGCCCTATTGTCTAGGATCACGGCACGCCGAGGAGAACGCCATGGACGACACCGACATCAAGACCCGCCTGATGCAGGCCGCCCTGCCGCATGTGCCTTTCGACGGCTGGTCCGACGCCACCTTCCGCGCCGCCGCGCGCGATGCCGGCATCGACCCGGCCCTGGCGCGGGCGCATTGCCCGAAGGGCGCGGTGGACCTCGCCATCGCCTATCACCGCGCGGGCGATGATGCGATGGTCGCGCGCCTGCGGGCCACCGAGACGGGTGCTATGCGCTTTCGCGACCGGATCGCGGCCGCCGTGCGCTTCCGCCTCGAAGCCGCCGAGAAGGAGGCCGTGCGCCGCGGCACCACTCTGTTTGCGCTGCCGATGCACGCCGGCGACGGCGCGCGCCTGCTCTGGGGCACCGCGGACCGCATCTGGACCGAGCTCGGCGATACCGCCGACGATCTCAACTGGTATACCAAACGGGCGACCCTCGCGGGGGTCTACGCGGCGACAGTGCTTTACTGGCTGGGCGACGAGAGCCCCGAAGCCCAGGCGACCTGGGAATTCCTCGATCGCCGCATCGCCGGCGTGATGCAGATCGAGGCGACCAAGGCCAGACTGCGCGACAACCCGCTGACCCGGCCGGCGATGCAGATGCAGGACTGGCTGTTCCGGCAGGTGCGTCGGCCGCCGCGCCTCGACGACCTGCCGGGCAACCTCGGCGCCTTCGCAGCGTCGGGCGCAGCACCCGGCGGGACGGCGCGCCCCGAATGATGCCGCCCGCGACCCCGCCCGAAGCCATGCGCGCCGTCGTCATCACCGCCCCCGGCGGCCCCGCGGTGCTGGAACTCGCCGATGCGCCGGTGCCGGTGCCCGGTCACGGGCAGATCCTAATCCGCATCGCCTATGCCGGCGTGAACCGCCCCGACGTGGCCCAGCGTCAGGGAACCTACGCGCCCCCGCCCGGCGCCTCGCCCCTGCCCGGGCTCGAGGCGGCCGGAACGGTAGCGGCGGTCGGCCCGGGCGTGGACCGATGGCGCCCGGGTGAGCCGGTCTGCGCCCTCCTGCCCGGCGGCGGCTATGCCGAATACGCCGTGACCCGCGCCGACCATGCCTTGCCGGTGCCCGAGGGGATGGACCTGCGCTCAGCCGCCTGCCTGCCCGAGACCTTCTTCACCGTCTGGCACAACGTGGTCGAGCGCGGCGGCCTGAAGGCCGGCGAGCGGTTCCTTGTCCATGGCGGCACCTCGGGCATCGGCACCACGGCGATCCAGCTCGCCGCCGCCCGCGGCGCCCGCGTCTTTGCTACCGCCGGGTCGGCGGAAAAATGCGCGGCCTGCACCCGCCTCGGCGCCGAACGCGCCATCGACTACAAGACCGAGGATTTCGCGGCGGTACTGCGCGCGTCCGGCGGCGCCGACCTGATCCTCGACATGGTTGGCGGCCCCTATACCCCGCGGAACCTGCGCGCCCTCGCCGACGACGGGCGGCTGGTGCAGATCGCCGTCCTCGGCGGCGCCAGGGTGGAGTTCAACATCGCCGAGGTGATGATGCGCCGCCTGACGATCACCGGCTCGACCCTGCGCCCGCAGTCCGATGCCGCCAAGGCCCGCATCGCCGCCGCGCTCGAGGCCGAGGTCTGGCCGCTCCTCGCCGCCGGCCGCATCGCCCCCGTGCTCGACCAGACCTTCCCGCTGGCGGAGGCCGCCGCCGCCCATGCCCGCATGGAAAGCTCTGCCCATATCGGCAAGATCGTGCTGGCCGTGGGCTGATCCACCGGACCCCGGTCGAGTCGCGGGTGCCCGGAAAGGGGGGCCTTCCGCCCCCCTCGCCGCTGCGCGGCTCACCCCCCGAGGATATTTCTGCCAGCCTGAAGCCGCATTCGCGCGCCTCCTTCAGGCTGGCCCAAATATCCCCGCCGGAGGCGCACGGTCCCGCCCCGCGTTCCCGCTGGGGCTCAGGCGCGCAGAACGCCGCCCGTCGCCTTTTCAACGGCCGCCACGACGCGGGCCGATACCGCCTCGATCTCGGCCTCGGTCAGCGTGCGCTCGCGCGGCTGCAGGCGGACGGTCAGGGCGACCGATTTGCGGCCGTCGCCTATCTGGGCTGCAGCGCGCGGGCCGGCGAATTCGTCGAACACCTGCACGCTCTCGATCAGCGCCTTGTCGGCGCCCTGCACGGCCGCGACGAGTCTTGCCGCCTCGACCCGGGCCTCGACCACGAAGGCGAAATCGCGCTCGACCGCCTGCAGGTCGGACAGCGTCAGCGCGGGCCGCGCCGCGCCGCGCGCCTTCGGCGCCGGCAGCGCGCCGGGCAGGACGGTGAACGCGACTGCCGGCCCCTTCACGTCGAGGGCCCGCAGGATACGCGGATGGATCTCGCCAAAGGTCGCGAGCGCCGCCGGGCCGAGCGAGAGCACGGCGGCGCGGCCCGGATGCCACCAGGCCGGCGCGCGGCGCTGCGTCTGGAGCCGGGCGGGTGCGCCCAGTGCACCCAGCACCGCCTCGACATCCGCCCGGGCGTCGAACACATCGACCCGCCGGCGCGCGGCATGCGGATCACGAGGCCCGGTGTGACCGACGAGCAGGCCGGTCACGTGCACCGCCTCTTCCCCCGGCTCGCCGCCCGAGAAGGCCGGGCCGACCTCGAACAGCGCCAGATCCATTGTCCCGCGAGCCTGGTTGCGCGCTGCGGCGCGCAAGAGGCCGGGCAGCAGGTCGGGGCGCAGATGCGTCATTTCCGACGAGATCGGGTTTTCGAGCCGCACCGCCTCGGTCCCGCCGCCGAACAGGGCTGCGGCGCCTGCGTCGATGAAGCTGTAGGTGACGCATTCGTTGTAGCCGAGCGCGGCGAGCGTGCGGCGGGCGCTGCGCTCGCGCATCTGGCCGAGGGTCAGCACCGGCGCGGGCACGCCAGGGGCGGGACGCGCGAGCGGTCGCCCCTCGAGCCCGGAGAGCGAGGCGATGCGCGCGACTTCCTCGACAAGGTCGGCCTCGCCCTGCACGTCGGGCCGCCAGCTCGGCGGCGCGGCCATGTCGCCGTCGAGCGCGAAACCGAGCGCGGCGAGCGTCTCGCGCTGCGCCTCGGCGGGGATCGCCATGCCCACCAGCCGCTCAACCCGCGCCGGATCGAGCCGGTAGGCGCGCGGGCTCAGGCGCGGCGCGCCGTCTTCGGCGATATCCGACGCCGTTCCGCCACAAAGATCGAGGATCATCCGTGTCGCAAGCTCCAGCCCCGGCAGGGTGAAGGCCGGATCGATCCCCCTCTCGAACCGGTAGCGCGCATCCGAGTTGATCTTGAGCGCGCGCCCCGTCGCGGCGATGGTGATCGGATCCCACCAGGCGCTTTCGAGGAACACGTCCGTCGTCGCTTCGGTCACGCCGGAGGGCGCGCCGCCCATGATGCCGGCGATGCTCTGGACCCCGTCGTCGTCCGAGATCGCCATCATCCCCGGCGCGAGGTGGTAGGTCCGACCGTCGAGTGCCGGGACCGCTTCACCGCCCGCCGCCGGATGGATCCGCAGCCCGCCCCGCAGCTTGCCCGCGTCGAACACATGCAGCGGCCGGTTGAGCCCGATGGTGAAATAGTTCGTGACATCGACCAGCGCCGAGATCGGCCGCAGCCCGACCGCCCGCAGCCGCTGTTGCAGCCAGTCGGGCGAGGGCCCGTTGGTCACGCCGCGGATCAGCCGCCCCGCGAAGTGCGGACAGCCCCGGGTCTTCAGGTCGGCGTCGATCCGCACGGTGACGGGGCAGGGGGCCGCCCCTGGTATCGGGGCAATGTCGAGCGGCTTCAGCCGGCCGAGGCCCCGCGCCGCCAGATCGCGCGCCACGCCGCGCACCCCGAGCGCATCCGGCCGGTTGGGTGTGATCTTGATGTGGATCACCGGATCGGCGAGGCCCTTCCAGTCGATGAACCGTGCACCCAGCGGGGCGTCCTGCGGCAGCTCGATGATGCCGTCGTGATCCTCGGACAGCATTAGTTCGCGTTCCGAGCAGAGCATGCCGTTGGACTGGACCCCCCGGATCACCCCCGGCTTGAGATCGACGCCCGTCCCCGGCACATGGGTGCCGGGCGGCGCAAAGACGCCGACAAGGCCGGTGCGCGCGTTCGGCGCGCCGCAGACGACCTGCACCTCGACCGGTGTCGTTCCCGGCCCGCCCGGCCGGGTCTCGACCCGGCAGACCCGCAGCCGGTCGGCATTCGGATGCTGTGCCGCCTCGATCACGCGGGCGATGCGGAATGCGCCGAGCGTCTCGGCCGGATCGGCGATCCCCTCGACCTCGAGCCCGAGATCGGTCAGCGCGGCGGCGATGGTGGCGAGGTCGGCCTCGGTCTCGAGGTGATCCTTCAGCCAGCCGAGGGTGAACTTCATGCCTGCCTCCCGTCCGCGCGCCGCGCGCGTCGCGGGCGGACTTAACGCAAGGGGCCGGCGAAGGAAAGCGGCGGCGCGACACCCGGCCATTCCGGCCGTCGCGCCGCGCCAGCCGTCGTTGCACGGGCATGACAACGCGCTTTCCTTCATCGCGCCGCACCCCTAAACCGAAGCTGCGGGATGCCCCCGCGCAAGGCCCCCGTCCCCCTTCAAGGCCACCGCATGCTGACCATCACCACGACCGACGACCTCGCCCGCTTTTGCGCCGAGGCGCGGGAAGCCCCCTATGTGACCCTCGATACCGAGTTCCTGCGCGAGCGCACCTACTGGTCCAAGCTCTGCCTCGTGCAGATGGCCCTGCCGGGCCGGGACGGCCCGGCCGCCCTCGTCGATCCGATCGCCGGATCGGGCATGTCGCTCGAGCCGCTCTACGACCTGATGCGTCACGAGGCGACAGTGAAGGTGTTTCATGCCGCCCGGCAGGATCTGGAGATCTTCTTCGTCGAGGGCGGCGTGTTCCCCAAGCCGCTGTTCGACACCCAGGTGGCGGCGATGGTCTGCGGTTTCGGCGAGCAGGTCGGCTACGAGACGCTGGTGCGCAAGATCGCGCGGGCCGATCTCGACAAGACCAGCCGCTTCACGGACTGGTCGCGCCGCCCGCTCTCCGAGGCGCAGATGGATTATGCGCTGGCCGACGTGACCCACCTGCGGGTGATCTACGAGACCCTCGCGGCGCAGATCGCCCGCGCAAGGCGGCAGCACTGGGTGGAAGAGGAACTCGCAACGCTCACCAGCCCGGAAACCTACATCACCCGGCCCGAAGAAGCGTGGGAGCGGATCAAGACCCGCACCACCTCGCGCCAGTTTCTTGCCGTCGTGCGCGAGCTTGCGCGGTTCCGCGAGGCCTATGCGCAGACGCGCAACATCCCCCGCACCCGCGTCATCAAGGACGATGCGCTTCTCGAACTCGCCTCGCTCAAGCCGCTGACCCATGACGACCTTGGCCGGGCGCGGCTGCTGATGCGCGAGGCGCGCAAGGGCGAGGTGGCCGACGGCATCCTTGCCGCCGTCAAGGCCGCGCTGGCCCTCAAGCCCGAAGAGATGCCGCGCGTCGATACCAGCCGCGATCAGGTCGCGGTCAATCCCGCGCTGGCCGACCTTCTGCGGGTTCTGCTCAAGGCCAAGGCCGAGGAATCGGGCGTGGCCGCGCGGCTGATCGCGTCGGCCGCCGATCTCGATGCCATCGCGGCGGGCGAGCGCGACGTGCCGGCGCTGCACGGCTGGCGCCGCGAGGTCTTTGGCGAGGATGCGTTGCGCCTGTGTTCGGGCGAGATCGCTTTGTCCGCGATGGGACAGGCGGTGACGGTGATCCGGCTCTAGCCCGCCGTGTAACCCGCGGCCCGGGCCTGCTGTGCCGCCCCGCTCGGGGGGCAGGGGACCGCCGCCGGCATGCGCCGGCTTCAGGCCAGCGCGGCGTGGCGCGGGCAGGTCACGAGGTGATCGTTCACCAGTCCTGCCGCCTGCATGAACGCATAGGCCGTCGTCGGCCCGACAAAGCGGAACCCCTCGGCCGCAAGCGCCTTCGCCATCCGCTGCGACAGCGCGGTTTGCGCCGGCACCTCTGCCAGCGTGGCCGGGCGGTTGACGATCGGCCTGCCGTCCACGAAGTCCCACAGGAAGGCATCGAAGCCCTGCCGCCCGGCGATGCGCAGATAGGCCTGTGCGCTGCCGATGGTCGCCGCGATCTTGCCCTGATGCCGCACGATGCCGGAATCGGCCAGCGCACGGGCAATGTCGGCCTCGCCCCAGCGGGCGACGCGTTCGGGGTCGAAACCCGCGAAGGCCCGGCGGAACGCCGCGCGCTTGCGCAGGATGGTGATCCAAGACAGGCCCGACTGAAAGCCCTCCAGCACGAGTGCTTCCCAGAGCGCACGGGGCCGGCGTTCAGGCACGCCCCATTCGGTGTCGTGATAGGCGACATAGAGCGGGTCGGTCCCGCACCAGGGGCAGCGGCCATCCACGCGCGATCCTCCACGATACCGGGGCAGTTGCCGAAAATTCGAACGAACCGGGAATGTTTACCCGATCTTCACGCCTGTGGCGACATCTTGTGGCGGGTCGCGGAGGGGCACGGATGGATGAACTCGGGGCGATGATCGGGATCGTCGAGGGGGCGGGCGATCCCCTTTCGGCGGCCGTGACCGAACGCGACCGCGCCACACTCGCGATGGTGCGCGAGGCGCTGAAAACCGGGCGGCTCGCGCTTGCCTACCAGCCCGTCGTGCTTGCCGCCGACCCGGCCCGCATCGCGTTTCATGAAGGGCTGATCCGGGTGATGGACCCCTCGGGGCGTCCCATCCCCGCGCGCGACTTCATGGGGGCGGTCGAAACCCGCGACATCGGGCGGCTGATCGACTGCGCGGCGCTCGACATGGGCCTGCGCGCGCTGGCCGAGGTGCCGGATCTGCGGCTGTCGGTGAACATGTCGGCCCGCTCGATCGGCTATCCGCGCTGGGTCAAGGTGCTGCGTGACGGGCTTGCCGCCGGGCCGACCATCGGCGAGCGGCTTATCCTCGAGATCACCGAATCCTCGGCCATGCTGATGCCGGAAATCGTCACCGCCTTCATGGACGACCTGCAACGCCAGGGCATCGCCTTTGCGCTCGACGATTTCGGGGCGGGTTTCACCGCCTTTCGCTATCTGCGCGACTTCTTTTTCGACATCGTCAAGATCGACGGCCAGTTCATCCGCGGCATCCCCGGCGATCCCGACAATCAGGTGCTCGCCGCGGCGCTGATCTCGATCGGCAAGCATTTCGACATGGTCACGATCGCCGAATCGGTCGAAACGCAGGCCGAGGCGGAATGGCTGAGGGCTGCGGGGATCGACGCGATGCAGGGCTATCTCTTCGGCGCGCCCACCGTGAACCCGGCCTGGGCGCCGGGTGCGCGGCGGCGCGCCTAGCGCGCCGGGCGCCTGCGTCAATCGGCAGGCGCGGCAATCCTTGCGCTTTTCGCCGCCGCCGCTTACCCAAAAGGCGGAACCGGGCGGGGCTGCCCCCCGCCTGCGCATCAGGGAGACAGCCCATGACCAATGTCGTGATCGTCTCGGCGGCCCGCACGGCTGTCGGAAGCTTCAACGGCGCCTTCGCCAACACCCCCGCACATGATCTGGGCGCCGCCGTCCTCGCGGCCGTGGCCGAGCGCGCGGGCGTGGACAAGGGCGAAATCTCCGAGACCATCCTCGGCCAGGTCCTCACCGCCGGCCAGGGCCAGAACCCCGCCCGCCAGGCCCATGTCAAGGCCGGCTATCCGATCGAGGCGGCGGCCTGGGGCATCAACCAGGTCTGCGGATCGGGCCTGCGGGCGGTGGCGCTCGGCGCGCAGCACATCCAGCTTGGCGATGCGGCCATCGTGGCGGCGGGCGGACAGGAATCCATGAGCCTGTCCACCCATGTCGCGCATCTGCGCGCCGGCCAGAAGATGGGCGATCTGAACTTCGTCGATTCGATGATCCGCGACGGTCTGTGGGATGCGTTCAACGGCTATCACATGGGCCAGACGGCCGAGAACGTCGCCCAGCAGTGGCAGATCAGCCGCGACGAGCAGGACCGGTTCGCCGTCGCCAGCCAGAACAAGGCCGAGGCGGCGCAGAAAGCCGGGAAATTCGCCGACGAGATCGTCCCCGTCACCGTCAAGACCCGCAAGGGCGATGTGACGGTGGACCAGGACGAATACATCCGCCACGGCGCGACGCTCGAGGCGATGCAGAAGCTGCGCCCGGCGTTCACCAAGGACGGCTCGGTCACGGCCGCCAATGCCTCGGGCCTGAACGACGGCGCGGCGGCGGTCCTTCTGATGTCGGCCGACGAGGCCGAGCGGCGGGGCCTGACCCCGCTCGCCCGGATCGCCTCCTATGCGACGGCGGGCCTCGATCCCTCGATCATGGGCGTCGGGCCGATCTTCGCCAGCCGCAAGGCGCTCGCCAAGGCGGGCTGGAAGGTCGAGGACCTCGATCTTGTCGAGGCGAACGAGGCTTTTGCGGCGCAGGCCTGCGCCGTGAACAAGGACATGGGCTGGGATCCGGCGGTGGTGAACGTGAACGGCGGCGCGATCGCCATCGGCCATCCGATCGGCGCCTCGGGTGCCCGCATCCTCAATACGCTGCTCTTCGAGATGGGCCGGCGCGGCGCGAAGAAGGGCCTTGCCACGCTCTGCATCGGCGGCGGCATGGGCGTGGCCATGTGCCTCGAACGCGCCTGACGGCACGGCGCCTTGCGCAATAATCTTGCGCGCGGCGCGCCTGCCGGGTAACAGGCTTGCCAGCAGTCTTGCCCAGAGGGGGGAATCATGTCGAAAGTCGCACTTGTCACCGGGGGATCGCGCGGCATCGGGGCCGCGATCTCGGTGGCGCTCAAGGCCGCAGGATATACCGTCGCTGCGAACTACGCCGGTAATGACGAGGCTGCGGCCGCCTTCACCGCCGAGACCGGCATTCCCGCCTACAAATGGTCGGTCACCGACTATGACGCCTGCGCCGCCGGCGCGGCGCGGATCGAGGCCGAGCACGGGCCGATCGGCGTCGTCGTCGCCAATGCCGGCATCACCCGCGACGCCCCGTTCCACCGCATGACGCGCGAGCAGTGGCACCAGGTGATCGACACCAACCTCACGGGCGTGTTCAACACGATCCATCCGATCTGGAACGGCATGCGCGAACGCAAGTTCGGGCGGGTGATCGTGATTTCCTCGATCAACGGGCAGAAGGGGCAGTTCGGCCAGGTCAACTATGCCGCGACCAAGGCGGGCGATCTGGGCATCATCAAGAGCCTTGCCCAGGAAGGCGCCAAGGTCGGCATCACCGCCAATGCCGTCTGCCCGGGCTACATCGGGACGGACATGGTGATGGCCGTGCCGGAAAAGGTGCGGGAATCGATCATCGCGCAGATCCCGGTCGGCCGGCTCGGCACACCGGAAGAGATCGCGCGCTGCGTGGCGTTCCTTGCGTCCGAGGATGCGGGCTTCATCACCGGCTCGACGATTTCCGCGAACGGCGGGCAGTTCTTCGTCTGATCCCGGCCCGGCAACCGACCGCGCAGCATCGGGTGGCCCTTCACGCGGGGCCGCCCGTCCGGGTCAAAGGTTGCACGCGGTGTAGAGGCCGCGAAGATCGCCGGCGTAGCGGTCGAGCAGATCGTCGGCCTGCACCCGCCCGGTCGCGACATGCGCAGCGAGCGGGGCGAGGAACCGCTCCTCCCCCAGTCCACGCGCCCGCAGGCCGGCCTCGGCCAGCGCCACCGCCGCGCGCGCCACATCGAGCAGCCGAACGCCCCCCGCCTCGCCGGCCAGCGCGCGTTCCGATGCCGCCACGCGCAGCCCTTCGCGGGTTGCTGCATCCCAGCCCCGGACAAGGTCCCACGCGGCGTCGAGCGCGCCGACATCATACATCAGCCCGGTCCAGAACGCGGGCAGCGCGGCCAGATGCGCCTCGTCCCCGGCATCGGCTCCCCGCATTTCGATGTATCGCTTGATCCGCGCCTCGGGGAACACGGTCGTCAGGTGGTCGGCCCAGTCCGACAGGGTGGGCACCGCCCCGGGCAGGGCGGGCAGGCGGCCGGCCATGAAATCGCGGAACGACTGGCCGAGCGCGTTGATGTATCGCCCCTCGCGATAGACGAAATACATCGGCACATCGAGGACCCAATCCACATAGCGCTGGAACCCGAACCCCTCCTCGAAGGCGAAAGGCAGCATCCCCGTGCGGCTGTCGTCGAGGCCCCGCCAGATGCGCGAGCGCCAGCTGCGATGCCCGTTCGGCGCCCCCTCGAAGAACGGCGAAGAGGCGAACAGCGCCGTCGCCACCGGCTGGAGCGCCAGCGCGACGCGCAGCTTCCTGACCATGTCGGCCTCGGAGGCGAAGTCGAGGTTCACCTGCACCGTGCAGGTGCGATACATCATCTCGAGCCCATGGGTGCCGACCGTCTTCATGTAGTCGGTCATCAGCCGGTATCGCCCCTTGGGCATGCGCGGCATGTCCTCGTGCCGCCAGACCGGGGCGGCGCCGAGGCCGAGGAACCGCACCCCCAGCGGCTCGGCCACCGCGCGCACCTCGGCGAGGTGTCGGGCGGTTTCTGCCGCCGTATCGTGCACCGACACAAGGAGCGCGCCGGAGAGTTCGAGCTGTCCGCCCGGCTCGAGGCTGACGTTCGCCCCGTCGCGTGTCAGCCCGATGATCGCCTCGCCTTCATGCACCGGCGTCCAGCCGAACCGGTCGCGCAGACCCTCGAGCACGGCGCGCACCGAGCGCGGGCCGTCGTAGGGCAGGGGCGCCAGCGTGTCGGTCAGATAACCGAACTTCTCGTGCTCGGTGCCGATGCGCCAGTCCTGCGCCGGTTTGCAGCCGCTGGCGATGTATTCGGCCAGTTGCTCGAACCGCTCGATCGGCCCGCCGCCGGACTGGGGGATGGACATGGGGCGCGCCTGTTATCTCGGTTTTTCCGGTGGCAAGACCTGTCCCGCCGCGCCGGACAAGTCAAGGGAGCCTGATGCGCGCGCCCGCACGGGCCGCCATGCATCTGCGCATCTGATTGACGATGCGGGAAAACCCGTCAGCGCGGGCTCGGCCCCGCCAGCACGGGCGCCGCCCGCCGCTGCCATACCATCCGCGCGCCGGTCCCCCCCGCTTCGAGCGCGCGGGGCAGGTCGGCGGCGTCGAGCCCGGGCAGGGCGGCGAAGGCGTCGAACAGCCGCTCGGCCCCCGCGGCCCCGACGGGGATCAGCAGATGCGCCCCGTCCGCCTGGTCGAGCCGCCAGCACCGCATCCCCGCCGCCGTCACCAGCGAGAGCGCGCGCAAATCGTCGAGCGCCACGAAGCCGCCGATGCCCGGCCCATACCAGGCGATCTGCCCCTCGACGATCTCGACCACGCCGGGCCCCTCCGGCCGGCGGGCAAAGCGCATCCGCCGCAGCGCAGTCAGCCCGAGGCTTAGCGACGCCGCCACCGCCGCCGCGCCGAGCGCAGTCAGGATGAGCCCGCCGAGCGCGATCAGCCACAGCCCGAAGGTCGCCATCCCGCCCGCCGCAATCACCTCGCGCCATCGGTGCAGCGCGGCCATCGCCTCGGGGCGAAAGAAGCTCATCGCCAGTCCCCCGCCGCCGCCTGCCAGAGCGTCATTGCGGCAAGCGCCGCCGTCTCGGCCCGCAGGATGCGCGGGCCGAGACGGACCGCGCGGGCAAAGGGCAGCGCGGCGAGCCGCGCGCGCTCGGGCGGGGCGAGGCCGCCTTCCGGCCCGATCAGGATGGCGGCGGGGCCGGGGCCGAAGGCGGGCGGGCCGCTTTCGCGCGCGAGCGCCTCGTCGCACCACCACAGGCGGCGCGCGGCATCCCAACCCGCCAGAACCTGCGTCAAGGGCGCGAGCGGTGCGACCTCGGGCACGAAGACCGCGCCGCATTGCTCGGCCGCCTCGACGGCGTGGGCGCGCAGCCGATCCTCGCGCAGCCGTTCGGCATTGGTAAAAGCGGTCTGCACCGGCAGGATGCGCGCCGCGCCAAGCTCTACCGCCTTTTCGACGACGAAATCGGTCCGTGCCTTCTTGAGCGGGGCGAACAGGAGCCACAGGTCGGGCGGCGGCTCTGCCGGTCGCAGCGCCGCCTCGGCCACGAGCGTGCCGCCGCGACGGCCCGCATCGGTGACGGCCGCGCGCCATTCGCCGTCGCGCCCGTTGAACACCGCCACGGCATCGCCGGGCCCGAGGCGCATCACGGTGAAAAGATAATGCGCCTGATCGCGCGACAGCGGCACGGGTTGCCCCGCCGCCAGCGGCTGATCTACATGAAGCCTGACCCGCGCATCCTGCATGAGGCGATGCTATGCCCGACCCGTCCCGCGCGCCAGAGGCCGCAGCCGAACCCGGCCGCGTCGCCGATGCCGTGCCGGGCAACTGGGTTGACCGGCATGCCCCGCCCCGGGCCCGGCCCTATCTGCGGCTGAGCCGCGCCGACCGGCCGATCGGGACCTGGCTGCTGTTCATTCCCTGCCTCTGGGGGCTCGCGCTCGCCGCCGCGGCGGGCGGCGGTTTTCGGCCCGGCGATCTGTGGATCGTGGCCGGATGCGGCATCGGCGCGTTCCTGATGCGCGGTGCGGGCTGCACCTGGAACGACATCACCGACCGCGATTTCGACGGGCGCGTGGCGCGCACCCGGTCGCGTCCGATTCCCTCGGGGCAGGTCACGGTGCGGCAGGCGGCGGTGTGGATGGTGGCGCAGGCGCTGGCGGCGGCGGCGATCCTGTTCACCTTCCATCCGGTGGCCGTCGCGCTCGGGGTCGGGTCGCTGGCGCTGGTCGCCGTCTATCCCTTTGCCAAGCGCTTCACCTGGTGGCCGCAACTGTTCCTCGGGCTCGCGTTCAACTGGGGCGCGCTGCTGGCCTACGCCGCGCATGCCGGTGCGATCGGGCTGCCGGCGGTGCTGCTGTGGCTGGCCGGCATCGCCTGGACGCTGTTCTACGACACGATCTATGCCCATCAGGACCGCGAGGATGACGCGCTGATCGGCGTGCGGTCCACCGCGCGCCTGTTCGGCGCGCAGACGCGGCTCTGGCTGCGGGGGTTTCTGGCGGCGGCGGTGCTGCTGGCCACGGCCGCCGTCCTGCCGGCGTTGCTTGCCGCCGACGCCGGCTGGGGTGCGGTGGTGCTCGCGCTTGCCGGGATCTGGGGGTTCGGGGCGCATCTGGGCTGGCAACTGGCGCGGCTCGACATCGACGATGGGGCGCTGTGCCTGACGCTGTTCCGCTCGAACCGGGATGCGGGGCTGATCCTTGCGCTGTTTCTCGCCGCCGCGGCGCTGGCCTAGGTTGATGACAGTGGCCGCCGGCGCTACCACCGAAGGCCCGAGGACGAGGCAGAGCCCATGCGCCTGACCGCCACCTTCATCGCGCTTGCCGCCTTTGGCGCGGCTGCTGTCCTTGCGGTGATGACCGCAAGCCTTGCCGCCGGCGCCATCGAGACGCGCGCCGTCCGCCTGACCGAGCGGCTGCTGGCGGCGCAGGGCCTCCCCTGGGCGCAGGCGCGCGCCGATGGCCTGACCCTGACGCTGACGGGAACGGCCCCGACCGAGGCGCTGCGCTTCCGCGCGGTCAGCCTGGCCGGAACGGTGGTCGGGGGCGACCGGGTGATCGACGCGCTCGAGGTGACGCCGGCGGCATCGAACGCGCCGCCGGCATTCCTGCTCGAGCTTCTGCGCAACGACGACGGCGTTTCCCTGATCGGCCTCGTCCCGGGCGACTGGGATGCCGCGGCGCTGCGCGCGGCGGCTGGAAGGGCCGCTGCCGACGCGCCGGTGGCCGACATGCTCCAGACCACCACCCATCCGGTGCCGCGGCACTGGGACGAGGCGGTGCGCTTCGGCCTCGACGCGCTGGCGCTGTTGCCGCGGTCCAAGATCTCGATTCGCCCCGGTGCGGTCACCGTGACGGCGATCGCCGAGTCCGTCGCAGAACAGCGGCAGTTCGAGACGGCGCTTGCCCGGGCCGCACCGCGCGGCGATGCGGCGCTTGCGCTGCGGATCGACATCGCCGCGCCCCGGCCAGTCATCACGCCCTTTACCTTGCGCTTCGTGATGGACGAGGCCGGCGCACGCTTCGACGCCTGCGCTGCAGTCAGCGAGCGCGGCCGGGCGCGCATCGTCGCGGCGGCGGTTGCGGCAGGCGTGTCGGGCAAGATCGACTGCGCCCTCGGCCTCGGTGCCCCCTCGCCGCGCTGGGCCGAAGGGGCGGAGGCGGCGATTTCCGCGCTGGCAAGGCTCGGCGCTGGATCGGTCACGCTGTCGGACACGGATGTGACGCTGATCGCGGCCCATACGGTCACGGCTGCGGCCTTCGACCGGGCGGTGGGGGATCTTGGCGCGGCGCTCCCCGATGTCTTCTCGCTCAAGGCGACGCGGCTGGAGCCGCCGCAGGCGGCGCGCGAAGCCCCCGCGGCGCAGTTCACGGCGGTGCGCGGGCCCGACGGCACGGTCGCCTTGCGCGGCCGGATCGCGGACGAACGGCTGCAGGCCGTCACCGACGCCTATGCTCGCGCCCGGTTCGGGGCGGATGCGGTGACGACAGCGCTGCGAGTCGATCCCGACGGCCTGCCGCCGGGCTGGTCGCTCCGGGTGCTCGCGGGGCTGGCCGCGCTCGCTGTCCTCCACGAGGGCTCGGTGCTGGTCGAGGCCGACAGCGTGCAGGTGCAGGGCCGGACCGGCATGCGGGGCGCGACGGCCGAGATTGCGCGGGTGCTCGCCGACCAGCTTGGCCAGGGCGCGCAATACAGCGTCGATGTCACCTATGACGCAACGCTCGATCCCGCCGCCGGCCGCCCGGCGCCCGAGGCCTGCGTCGCGGCGGCGAATGCGGTGCTTGCGGCGGGGAAGATCACCTTCGCGCCGGGGTCGGCCGAGATCGACGGATCGGCCCGGCGCACCCTCGAGGATCTCGCCCGCGTCCTGCAATCCTGCCCCGATGCGCCGATCGAGATCGGCGGCCATACCGATTCGCAGGGCCGCGCCGAAACCAACCTCGCCCTCAGCGAACGCAGGGCCGAGGCGGTGCGCAATGCGCTCCGGGCGCTGCGCGTGCCGGTGGCGTCAATCACCGCGCGGGGCTACGGCGCAGAGGAACCGATCGCCGACAACGCAACCGAAGACGGGCGCGAGACCAACCGCCGCATCGCCTTCCGCCTGCTGGTCCCGGACGCGGACGCGGTCGCGGACGGGCCAGCAAGCCTCTCTGCCGCTGACGATCCGGCGGGCGCGGGTGCCTTCAGACCCGCAGGCGCGGATGACGCAGACAGCGACCCAGTTGCGGCAGAGGACACGGACGCGGATCCCGCCGCAGGCGCTGGAGCGCCGGCGGCAGCGCCGATCATCGCCGGTGTTCTCGCCACGCCCGCAGGGGAAGCGGGCGCGGCGCAGGATGCTGCCGCGGTCGGCGCAGATCCCGCCGCAGCCTCCTTTGCCCCGCAGGCCGCCACCCTGCGCCCCCAGCGCCGACCCGCCGACAGGACCGCGCCATGAACCGGACCGAATTCGTGATCGCCACGGCGATCATCCTTTTCGTGGCCTTCGCGCTTGGCTGGTTCGCCTACTGGCTGGTTCATCGCTTCACGCGTGTTGCGGGCGCCGATATCGCCGAAATCGACCGGATGGCGCAGGAATTGCACGAGGCCGAGGACATGCGCGACCAGGCGTTGGCTTGGATGGAGCATCGCGAGGCCGAACTGACCAACCAGATCGCGCAGACCGAGGCCGAACTGCGCGCGGCGATGGACGGGCTGCGCACCGCGCGCGGCGAGATCGAGCGGCTGCGCGAGGCACTCGAGGGGCGGGGCTGACCCGAAAAGTCTTCGTACGAAGACTTTTCGTCCCCGGGAGGCCGTGGCCGGAAAAAGACCTTTCGTACGAAAGGTCTTCGTTCCTCACCCGATCGGTCCGGGCCGCCTCTCCTCGGTCAGGAGCACATTCGCCTCGACCTGACCGACACCCGGCAGGGTCATGATCCGGCGCCGCAGGATGCGCTCGAAGTCGGCGATGTCGCGGGCGACCACCCGCAGCCGGTAGTCGAAGAGGCCCAGCACATGCTGCACGACCTGAACCTCGGGGATAGCCGTCGCCGCCCTTTCGAAATCCTCGAGGCCCACCCGCCCCTTCGCCGCCAGCTTGATCCCGAGGAACACGGTCACGCCAAATCCGAGGGCGGCCCGATCGACATCGACACGCAGCCCGCCGAGGATGCCCGCCCGCCTGAGCCGGTCCATCCGCCGCCAGACAGCCGGCTGCGTAAGGTCCAGCCGCCGCGCGACGGCCCCGGCGCCTTGCGTGCCGTCGGCCGAAAGCGCGCGCAGGATCGCCCGGTCCGTGTCGTCGAGCGCCTTCATAACGGCAGCCCCGCTGTGTCCTTGATCGTGGCGACCAGCATCAGCGACTCGAGGTCGGCGATATGCGGCAGGGTCAGAACGCGCGCCCGGTACACCTCGGTATAATGCCCCATGTCACGGGCGATCACGTTGAGCCGCACATCCACGCGGCCGAGGAACGTCTCGATCGCGATCACTTCGGGAACCGTCCGCGCCGCGGCAATGAATTCGTCGAAGGCCCGCGGGTTGGTCTTGTCGAGCGTCACGCGCAGGCTCACCTCCACCTCCCAGCCGAGGGCACGCCAATTGACCCCGGCATGAACGCCGCGGATCACGCCGGCTTCGCGCAGCCGTTCGAGGCGGCGCCACGCGGTTGCCGGGGACAGGCCGGCGCGGGCCGCCAGCGCCGTCGTCGGCGCCTCGGGCTCGGCGAGGTAGTGGCGCATCAGGCGCCGGTCGATGTCGTCGATCATGATTGTTCCGAAACACGGCCGGATCACGCATAGATTCTTCGAAAGCAACGGGCAACATGCGCATCGTGCACATATCGGCGCCCGCCGCGCGTCTATCACCATGCATCCACAACCCGGAGGGACAAACCATGCGCGTCTATTACGACCGCGATTGCGACATCAACCTGATCAAGGACCGCAAGGTCGCCATCCTCGGCTATGGCAGCCAGGGCCATGCCCATGCGCTCAACCTGCGCGATTCGGGCGCAAAAAACGTCGTCGTCGCGCTCCGGCCCGGCAGTCCGTCAGCGGCCAAGGCCGAGGGCGAGGGGCTGAAGGTCATGGAGATCGCCGAGGCCGCGACATGGGCCGACCTCATCATGTTCACCATGCCGGACGAGTTGCAGGCCGATACCTATCGCCGCTACGTCCACGACAACCTGCGCGAGGGCGCCGCGATCGCCTTTGCGCATGGCCTGAACATCCATTTCGGCCTGATCGAGCCGAAGATGGGCGTCGATGTCATCATGATGGCGCCCAAGGGACCGGGCCACACGGTACGGGGCGAATTCGTCAAGGGCGGCGGCGTGCCCTGCCTTGTGGCGGTGCACAACGATGCCACGGGCCGCGCGCTGGAACTGGGCCTGTCCTACTGCTCGGCCATCGGCGGCGGGCGGTCGGGGATCATCGAGACCAATTTCAAGGAAGAATGCGAGACCGATCTCTTCGGCGAGCAGGCGGTGCTGTGCGGCGGTCTGGTCGAACTGATCCGCATGGGGTTCGAGACGCTGGTCGAGGCAGGCTACGCGCCCGAGATGGCCTATTTCGAATGCCTGCACGAGGTGAAGCTGATCGTGGATCTGATCTACGAGGGCGGCATCGCGAACATGAACTATTCGATCTCGAACACGGCCGAATATGGCGAATATGTCAGCGGTCCGCGCATCCTGCCCTATGACGAGACCAAGGCGCGGATGAAGGCGGTGCTGCGCGACATCCAGTCGGGTGCCTTCACGCGCAACTGGATGCAGGAATGCGCCGTGGGTCAGCCGTTCTTCAAGGCCACGCGCCGCAACAACGACGCCCACCAGATCGAGCAGGTCGGCGAGAAGCTGCGCGGGATGATGCCATGGATCACCAAGGGCCGCATGGTGGACAAGGCGCGGAACTAGGGCTGTCCGGGGCGTGCCCACACGTGGACACGTTCCCCGTCAGCCGATTCCGAGGGGTTGCAACCGGCGGCAATCCCTCGGAAACCGTCCGTGACGCATCACTGGCGCCACATCTCCACGCGCGCGGTCCCCAGAACCTTGTCGGCGCGGTCCAGCGCCTTGACGACGGCGAAATAGCGGTGGCCCCGGCCGCCCGAACAGGGCGGCAGGAAACCCGCCGAGGCACATTCCCCCGATCTCCGCGCTGCCGCCACCACGACCGCGCCGAGGGTAAGGCTGGCGGTCAGGCCGGTGCCGCGGCGGGGCTTTCATTGCACACGGCTGGTCACGGACCACGGGTTTACCGCCGCGTGCCGCACCGCCCTGCCGCGCCGGCCCTGGCGGTGGCCGCTTGGCCCCCCCACGCGCAGGACGCCGCGGGCATGGGGTTGATGCTGCGGGGAAATGTCAGGCCGTCGCCACCTCGACCGCCCCGACGATCCCGGCCAGGATCTCGGCCATGAGCGCCTCGTCCTCGCACTCCGCCATCACGCGGATCAGGGGTTCGGTTCCCGACTTGCGGATCAGAAGGCGCCCGGTGCCGTTCAGCCGCGCCTCGGCCTCGGCGATGGCGGCGCGCACGGCGGGGGCGTGCAGCGGCTCCTGCCCGGCGGCATAGCGCACGTTTCGCAACACCTGCGGCACGGTGACAAAGCTGTGGATCAGCGCCGAGGCCGGGCGACCGGTCCGCAGCATCTCGGCGAGGAACTGCAACCCCGCGATCAACCCGTCGCCGGTGGTGGCATAGTCGGTCATCACGATGTGCCCCGACTGTTCGCCCCCGAGGTTCCAGCCGCCGCGGCGCATCGCCTCGACCACGTAGCGGTCGCCGACGGGGGTACGGTGCAGGTGCAGGCCGCGCGCCGCCAGAAACCGCTCCAGCCCGAGGTTCGACATGACGGTGGCCACCAGCGTGCCGCCCAGGAGCCGCCCCTCGTCCGCCCAGCGGGCGGCGAGCAGGGCCATGATCTGGTCGCCGTCGGCCACATGCCCCGTCTCGTCGATGATCATCACCCGGTCGGCATCGCCGTCGAGCGCGATCCCCACGTCGGCGCCATGGGCCACCACCGCCTCGGCCGCCGTCCGGGTGTGCGTGGACCCGCACAGGTGGTTGATGTTGCGCCCGTTCGGCGCGGTGCCGATGGGGATCACCTCGGCGCCCAGTTCCCACAGAACCTCGGGTGCGGCGCGGTAGGCCGCACCATTGGCGCAGTCGATCACCACCTTGAGCCCGTTCAGCCGGCCGCGTCCGGGGAAGGTCGTCTTGGCATATTCGACATAGCGCCCGCGACCGTCCTCGATCCGCTTGGCGCGGCCGATCTCGTCGGCCGGGCAGGGCTCGACCGGCTCGCCCACAAGGGACTCGATCTCGATCTCGGCCTCGTCCGACAGCTTGAACCCGTCGGGGCCGAAGAACTTGATGCCGTTGTCGGGCGCGGGGTTGTGGCTCGCCGAGATCATCACGCCAAGATCGGCCCGCAGGCTGCGCGTCAGATAGCCGACCGCCGGGGTGGGCACCGGGCCGAGCAGCAGCACCGACATGCCCGAGGATGTCAGGCCCGCCGTCAGGGCGTTTTCGAGCATGTAGCCCGAAAGCCGCGTATCCTTGCCGATGACCGCGCGATGTTCGCGGTTGCCCTCGCGGCGGAAGAACTGGCCTGCCGCGGCGCCGAGGCGCAGCGCCATGCCGGCGGTCATCGGGTGGGTGTTGGCGGTGCCACGCACACCGTCGGTGCCGAAAAGCTTGCGGGTCATGGGGCTCCCCTCTCGATCGCGGATTGCAGGCGCAGGGCCTGGACGGTTTCGGCGACGTCGTGGACGCGCAGGATCCGCGCGCCCGCCCGCGCCGCGTGCAGTGCGACCGCGACCGATCCGGGCATCCGCGCCTTGCCGCCGGGGACCGGCTGGCCCGGGAACCCGCCGATCGCGCCGACAAAACCCTTGCGCGATGCGCCGATCAGCACCGGATGGCCGAGCGCGGCGAACGTAGGGATCGCCCGCAGGAGGGCGAGGTTGTGCGCAGCGGTCTTGCCGAAACCGATGCCGGGGTCGATGGCGATGCGCGCGGGGTCGATCCCTGCGGCGGTGGCGGCGGCGATGCGCGCGGCCAGATAGGCGGCGACCTCGGCCACGACGTCGCTGTAGTGGGGCGCGATCTGCATCGTTTCGGGCGTGCCCTGCGCGTGCATCAGGATGACCGGCACGCCGCGCCGGGCGGCCAGCGAGGCCATCGCCGGATCGTGGGTCAGGGCGGTAACGTCGTTGAGGATGCTCGCCCCGGCCTCGAACGCAGCTTCGGCGACGGCGGCCTTGCGCGTATCGATCGAGATCGGCGCAGTCACGCCGCTGGCCCGCAGCGCGGCGATGACAAAGGCCGTGCGGGCGATTTCCTCGCCCGCCTCGACGGGGGCGGCGAAGGGTCGGGTCGATTCGCCGCCGACATCGATGATATCGGCGCCCGCCTCGAGCATCGCCCGGCCATGGGCCACGGCGGCGGCAGGCGAAAGGTAGGCGCCGCCGTCGGAAAAGCTGTCGGGGGTGACGTTGAGGATGCCCATGATCGCGGGCCTGTCGGGCGGCAGGCCGGGCAGGGCGGGCGCGCAGGAGGCAGGATGCAGGGCTGTCATGGCCGGGCAATAGGCGAGGCCGGCCAACCGCGCAAGCGCGGCCGTCCGTCTATTCCGCCGCCTCGGAGGTGCGAGCGCCGATGCGCCGGTCGGCCAGTGCCAGATGCGCCGCCGCCAGCCGCGCGAGCGGCACCCGGAACGGCGAGCAGGAGACATAATCGAACCCTGCCTTGCGGCAGAAGGCGATCGATTCCGGGTTGCCGCCGTGTTCGCCGCAGACCGACAGGGTGAGCCCCGGCCGCGCCTTCCGCCCCCGCTGCGCCCCGATCAGCAGGAGCTCGCCCACCCCCTCGACGTCGAGCATGTGGAAGGGATCCTCGGGGAACACGCCCTGCTGGACATATGCCGACATGAACCGCCCCGCATCGTCGCGCGACAGGCCATAGGTCATCTGCGTCAGATCGTTCGTGCCGAAGGACAGGAACGACACATGGCTGGCGATGTCGCCGGCGCGTAGCGCGGCGCGCGGGGTTTCGACCATCACGCCCAGCTTGTAGTCGAAGGGCACGCCGCGCCGTGTGCGCACCTGGGCCGCGACCGCCTCGATCCGAGTCTTGACGAGCTCGACCTCGCGCATCGCGGACACAAGGGGGATCATGATCTCGGGCACCATCGACACGCCGCGCCGCCCGACGGCGATCGTCGCCTCGAAGATCGCGCGCACCTGCATTTCGTAGATTTCCGGCAGCACCACGCCCAGCCGCACCCCGCGCATGCCGAGCATCGGGTTGACCTCGCTGAGCGCCTCGGCGCGGCGGGTGATGTCGCTCAGCGGCTTGTCGAGCGCCTCGGCCAGCGCGCGCAGCCCCTCGCGCGTCTGCGGCAGGAATTCGTGGAGCGGCGGGTCGAACAGCCGTATGCAGACCGGACGGTCCTTCATGATGCTGAAGAGATGGATGAAATCCTCGCGCTGCATCGGCAGCAGGCGTTCGAGCGCCGAGGCGCGATCCGCGGCCGTGTCGGCAAAGATCATCTCGCGCATGACGATCAGCCGGTCCTCGTCGAAGAACATGTGCTCGGTCCGGCAAAGGCCGATCCCCTCAGCCTCGAAATCGCGCGCCGTCTGCGCATCGGCCGGCGTGTCGGCATTGGCCCGCACGCCGATGTCGCGGAACTCGTCGGCCCAGGCCAGCAGCTTGCGGAAATCGCCGCCGAGCGCGGGCGCCAGCATCGCGGTTTCCCCTGCCAGCGCCTCGCCCGCCGTGCCGTCGAGCGTGATGAGGTCGCCCTCGCGGAAGACCCGCCCGTCGGCGGTCACCATCCGCTTGTCGCGCCCGTCAAGCCGGATGCCCGCAGCCCCCACGACGCAGGGCAGGCCGAAGCCGCGGGCGATCACCGCCGCATGGCTGGTCATCCCGCCGCGTTCGGTCAGCACGCCCCGCGCGGCGTGCATGCCGCGGATGTCCTCGGGCGCTGTTTCCCGCCGCACGAGGATGCAGGCCTCGCCCTTGGCCGCCATCGCCTGCGCCGCATTGGCACTGAACACAAGCCGGCCGGTCGCCGCGCCGGGGCTCGCCGCGATGCCGCGGGCGATCACGTCGCGCGGGCTGCGCGGATCGACCTGCGGGTGGAGCAGGGCGTTGAGCGCGCTCGGCTCGACCCGCAGCACCGCCTCGTCCTGGCCGATGATCCCGTCATCGGCGAGCGCGACGGCGATGCGCAGCCCGGCGCGCGCCGACCGCGGCGCCTTCACCGCGTCGAGGACGTGGAGCGTGCCGTTCTCCACCGTGAATTCGATCTGCATCTCTTCGCGCAGGCGCGCGCGACAGGCGGCACCGTGGCGCAGCAACGCATCGAAGATGCCGGGTGCGAGATCTTCAAGCGACGGTCCGCGCGGATCGCGCGTGAGGTAGATCGCCCCGTCGGCCTGACGCGCCAGCGCATCGCGCCCGAGGCTCTGGCCGAGATAGCGCCCGGTGATCTGCGCCGTGCCCGTCACCGGATCGACGAACTGGATGACGCCCGATCCCGACACCCCATGGCCAAGGCCGAGTGCCATCGCCTGCACGATAAGGCCCAGCCCGGCCTCGGCCGGGGCGCCCTTGGCCTGCCGGAGCAGGCGCGCCGTCGTTCCCTCCCACGCCCGCGCCATGGAGCGCAGCGCCTCGGCCAGTTGCCGGGCGGGGTCCTGGGGAAAGGGCTCGTCCGTCTCGTCCTCATAGGCGGCCAGCGCATCGCGCAGCGCCTTGGCCGAGGGGGCGGCATCGAACCGGTCGGGGTCGAGCCGCGCGACATGCACCGCATAGGTCTGCACGAAGCGCAGGTAGAGCGCGGTCGCCGCCTCGGGCCCCTGCGTTTCGCTCAGCGCAGCATGGCGGGCGTCGTTCATCCCGATGTTGAGGATCGTGCCGGGTCCGCCCCATTCGGGGTTTTCGGGGCTCGGCCGCACCGAGACGAGCGGCGCCGCGCCGAATGCGTCGAGAATCGCTGCGACCTCGGGCGGGTGTCCGGCCGCAATGGCGCGCACGGCCGCGAAGGACAGCGCGACCGACCGCGGCACCGGCAGATCGAGCCGGATCAGCCTTTGCAGGCACTTGGCCCGCCAGCCATGGGTCGCCGCGGCAACGCCGGCCGAGGGTGAAAGGACCGCGAAGTCGCGGGAATCGGCTGTTCTCTGCACTGCGGCATCCTTTCGACCGTCGGCGCAGCATACGCGGGATGGACTGTCACGCAAGTCTGACAATCGTCGCATGGATGTCGCGTTCCGGCCGGCCATGCCGCGACCCGGGCCGCGGAACGCATCCGCACTTCCCTTTCCCCGCAGGGGTGGAGGCTGCGCCGCCTTGCGCCTTCGCGGGCGTGGGGCTTTTGGGCAAGTGCCCCGTGCTACCCTTCGAGCCGCGACAGCGCCGCCGCGCGGCTGCAGAGCGCCCGGATACGGTGCAGCAGGTTGAGCCGGTTGCGCCGGATGATCGGATTGTCGGCGTTGACCTGCACTGCCGTGAAGAATGCGTCGATGGGGGTCCGCAGCGCGGCCATCGCACGCATGGCGGCGGCGAAATCCTCGGCGGCCAGCGCGGGATCTATCGCCGCCTCGGCGGCGTCGAGCGCAGCGAAGAGCGCGGCCTCCTCCGGCCCGTCGGCGAATTTCGGGTCGGCGCCGAAGGAATATTCGACGCCGTCCTTCGCCTCGGCCTGGGCGAGGATGTTGCTCGCCCGGCGGAAACCCTGCAGGAGGTTCTCGCCGTCCTCGGTCCGCAGGAAGGCGGCAAGCGCCTCGGCGCGCTTGACCAGCAGGGCGATGTCGTCGCTGCCCGGCATCGCGAGGCAGGCGTCGATCACATCGTGGCGGATGCCCTGTTCGCGCAGGTGGACCTTGAGGCGGTCGTGCAGGAAGGCCAAGAGATCGGCGGCATCGGCCGCGTGCGGTGCGGCCGCCGCGGTGTCCAGCAGCCCGAGGCGCAGGCCATTCGCCAGCACCAGCCGGATCACCCCGAGCCCCGCCCGCCGCAGCGCGAACGGGTCCTTGGACCCCGTGGGCTTTTCGTCGATGGCCCAGAACCCCGTCAGCGTGTCGATCTTGTCTGCCAGCGCCACGGCGACCGAGACGGGTTCGGTCGGCACCGCGTCGGAGGGGCCGAGCGGCGAATAGTGGTCGCGGGCCGCGTCGGCCACGGCCGCCGGCAGGCCGGCATGCAGGGCGTAGTAGCGGCCCATGGTCCCCTGCAGTTCGGGAAACTCGCCGACCATCGCCGATTGCAGATCGGCCTTCGCGATCCGGGCGGCCAGTTCGGCCAGCGCTGGATCGGCGCCGACGCGCGGCGCGATGTCGCGCGCCAGCGCCACGATGCGGGCCACGCGGTCGGCTTGCGACCCGAGGCGGTTGTGGAAGGTGACGGCCGACAGGCCGGCTGCCATCCCCTCGAGGCCCTCGGCCTCCACCACGCGCAGATCGTTGTCCCAGAAGAACCGGGCATCCGACAGGCGGGCGGCGAGGACGCGGGAATTGCCGTTCAGGATCGCCGCGCCGCCATCGGCCGCTTGCACATTTGCAACCGTGATGAAGCCCTCGATCCGCCCCGAGGCCGGATTCCTGACAGAAAAGAACTTCTGATGCGTGCGCATCGCCGTTTGCAGCACTTCGGGCGGCAGGTGCAGGAACGCCGCGCCGATCGGCCCCATCAGGACGACCGGCCATTCGACCAGACCCGCTACCTCCTCGAGCAGCGCGGGATCCGGGACGACCTCGAGGCCCCGCGCGAAAGCGAGCGTCGTGGCCTCGTGCCAGATCGCCGCAGCCCGCTCGGCCGGGTCGAGGATGACACGCGCGGCGCGCAGTTTTGCGGCATAGTCGTCGAACGACGCTACGGCAAAGGGTTCGGGTGCATGGAACCGATGGCCGCGGGTGGTGTTGCCGGCGGTCATCCCGTCGAGCGCCAGCGGCACGATCTCGGCCCCTGCCTCGGTCGTCAGGATGCAGAGGATGGATTGCAGCGGGCGCACCCAGCGCAATGCGGTCTCGCCGGCCGATGCAAGGCCCCAGCGCATCGACCGCGGCCAGGGGAAGTTGCGGATGGTCGCCTCGAGCACCTCGGCGACGATCTCGGCAGCCGGGCGGCCGGGGCGCTCGATCCGGGCGAAATAGACCTCGCCCTTCTTGTCAGCGCGCCGCTCGAGCGCCTCGAGCGGCAGGCCCGTGGCCCGCAGGAACCCGTCGATGGCCGCCTGCGGCGCATCGGTGCGCGGCCCCTTGCGCTCTTCGATCGTGCGGGGCGAGGCGGCGGCGAGCCCCTCGATATGGAGCGCAAGGCGCCTCGGCGTCGAAAGCGCACCGGCGGCGGCATAGGTCAGCCCCGCTTGCACCAGCCCCTCGGTCATCAGGCGCCGCAGGTCGTCGCGCGCGCGTGGCTGCATCCGGGCGGGGATTTCCTCGGAGAAGAGTTCGATCAGAAGGTCGGGCATCAGGGGCCTAGCACTGCAAGGAAACCTTGGATGATCGTCGCATTGGCGAGATCGACGAAGAACGCGGAGACGAGCGGCAGGATGACGAAGGCGACGGGCGCGGGGCCATGGCGCTTGGTCACCGCCGTCATGTTGGCGATGGCGGTCGGCGTCGCGCCGAGCGCAAAGCCGGCAAAGCCGGCCGACAGCACCGCGGCCTCATGCCCGCGCCCCATCAACGGGAACACCAGCGCCGCGATGAAGACCAGCGCGAGCGCCGTCTGGACCATCAGCGACGCTGCGACGACCGCGCCGATATCGGCCAGCGCCGCGAGGTTCATCGCCATCAGCGACATCGCGAGGAACACGCCGAGCGCGAAATCGGTGACGAGCGCGAGCGTCGGGCTGCGCGCGATGCGCGGGGCGCGAGGCAGAAGGACCGGGTAGAGGTTCGCGGCGAGGATCGCGACCAGCATGCAGGGCACGAACAGCGGCAGCTTGAGCCCGGCCCAGAGGATCGCCCCATGCACGGCCATGCCCGCGACGATCACGAGGTGCAGAACGAACAGCGCATGCACCAGCGTGACGGGCGTGATGCCGGCCCGCGCCTCGTCGGCCCAGCCGAGGCCCACGGATTGTTCCTCGCCCGGATCGGGCGGGGCGATGCGGTGCCGGGTAATCAGCGCCTTGGCCAGCGGCCCGCCGATCAGCGCCGCGACGATCAGGCCCAGCGTTGCCGAGGCGATGCCAAGCTCCATCAGCCCCGCGCGCCCGGTTGCCGCCGCGATCTCGGGTGCCCATGCGATGGTCGTTCCGTGGCCTCCGGTCAGGCTGGCCGATCCGAGCAGGACACCGGATGCCGCCGGCAGGCCGAAGACCACGGCCGTGAGCGTGCCGCCGATGTTCTGCGCCAGGATCAGCGCGACCGTGAGGATCACGAGGATCAGCAGCGGGCGTCCGCCGCGCGCCAGATCGCCGAGACGCGCGTTGAGGCCGATCCCGGCGAAGAAAACCACCAGGAGATAATCGCGCAGCGCAAGGTCAAACGTCACCGCCGGCCCCCCGGCAAGCTGGAAACCCAGAACTGCGAAGGCGGCGATCAGCCCACCCGTCACTGGTTCAGGAATGTTGAAATTCCGCAGGAAAGCCACCTGACGGGTGATATGAGCACCGGCGAGATATGCGAGAAATGCTAGCGTTGCCGTCTCGAAACTGTCGAGCGCAAGGCCGTCGGCGGTCATCGCGCCGCCCCGGGTGCAAGCTGGGTCCAGGCAAAGCCGCGCCCGTCGGGGAAAACGGCAACGACGCGGTCCACGTCGCGGCGTGCCTGCGCCTCGGACAGAAAGGCGCGCGCCTCGCCCCGCTCCAGCGCGGCGCCGATCATCGCCGCGTCGAAGCACGCAAACCAGCGGGGCGCCACAAGCGGGACCGCCGCGGGATAGGGGGCATAGGTTTCGGACAGGACCGCGAGCGGCAGGGATGTGCGGAAGCAGGCGCGGAAGCGGATGGGCGAGCTGGTGGCATCGATGCCCGTGACGCCCTCCACCGGGATCGGCTCGGGCGGGCCGCCCGCGGCGGGGGTCAGCAGGATCTCGGCGCCGGCCGCGAAGGCGACGCGGTCGTAGAACGCATATTCCTGCAACCACCAGAGTGCCGCGCCGGCAATCAGCGCCGCCACCACGATGAATCCGACCGCGATGCGCCCGGTCACGCCGCAGCCCCGCCCCCGGCCTCGGTCGCGACATAGGCATCGGCGCAGGCCTTGGCGAGCGCCCGCACGCGGCCGATATACGCTTGCCGCTCGGTGACCGAGATCACGCCCCGCGCATCGAGCAGGTTGAAGAGATGGCTGGCCTTGATGCACTGGTCATAGGCCGGATGGGCCATGACATTCGGGCGGTTCCCGGCCTTGGGATCGACCGGGTCGAAGCCCAGGAGGCGCGCGCATTCGGTCTCGGCATCGGCAAAATGGGCCAGCAGCATCGCGGTATCGGCAGCGTCGAAGTTGTGGCGGCTGTATTCGCGCTCGGTCTGGCGGAAGATGTCGCCATAGGTCAGCGGGATCGGCGCGGACGGGTCGTTGAACGGCATGTCCATGACGTGATCGGCACCGAGGACATACATCGCGAGGCGTTCGAGGCCATAGGTCAGTTCGCCCGACACCGGGCGACAGTCATGCCCGCCGACCTGCTGGAAATAGGTGTATTGCGACACCTCCATCCCGTCGCACCACACCTCCCAGCCGAGGCCCCATGCGCCGAGCGTCGGGCTTTCCCAGTCGTCCTCGACAAAGCGGATGTCGTGCATCAGCGGGTCAAGGCCAATGGCGGCAAGGCTGCCGAGGTAAAGATCCTGAAGGTCCGGCGGCGAGGGTTTGATGATGACCTGATACTGGTAATAATGCTGGAGACGGTTCGGGTTTTCCCCATACCGTCCGTCGGTCGGCCGTCGCGAGGGTTGCACATAGGCCGCCGCCCAGGGCCGCGGGCCGAGGGCGCGCAGCGTCGTCGCCGGGTGAAACGTGCCCGCCCCCACCTCCATGTCGTAGGGTTGCAGGATCGCGCAGCCCTGGCCGGCCCAATAGGCCTGAAGCCGAAGGATCACCTCCTGAAAGCTGCGCGGGGCATGCGTTTGCGGCACGGGAAACGTCCTTTGGCGCGGGATGCGCGCCCGTCCTAGTGGGTCGCGTGGCGGCGGTCAATCGGCGGCGGGGCGGGGTGGCCGCGCGCGGATCGCTCTGCTAGGGTCGCGCCCGGTTGTTGTCGGGGCGGAGCGGGCAGGGGCATGATGCGGTTGGGATTGCGGTTTGCCGCGGCGGTGTTTGCGGTGGGCTTGATGCTGGTCGCGCAGGGCGCGGCGGCGCAGACGCGCTGGATCCAGATCGAGGCGCAGCCCTCCGAACGCGAGGCGCTCGCGCGGTTGCAAGCCTGGGCGGGCGCCTTCCCCGATGTGTCGGCCTATGCGCTCACGACCGGGTGGTTCGGGATCGTGCTGGGGCCCTATGCGGCCGACGACGCGGCTTTGCGGCTTGGCCTGCTGCGCGACGACCGGCTGATCCCGGGCGACAGTTTCCTCGCCGACGGGCGGAATTTCCGCGCCCGGATCGGTCCGCAATCGGATACGCCTGCGCCGCCGGCCCCCGCACCGACCGTTGTGACCGAGGGCGAGACTCTCGCCGATGCCCGCCGGGACGAGGCCGCGCTGGACCGGCCCGCGCGCGAAGAGATCCAGACCGCACTCGCCTGGTTCGGGCATTATGCCGCGGCCATCGACGGGGCCTTCGGGCCGGGGACGCGCGCGGCGATCGGCGCATGGCAGGCAGCCGAGGGTGCCGAGGCGACCGGCGTCCTGACGGCCCGTCAGCGGACCGCGCTGATCGCGGCCTGGCGGGCGGGTGTGGCGGAGCTAGGCCTGACACGGGTGACCGAGGCCGAGGCGGGGATCGAGATCGACCTGCCGCTCGGTCTCGTCGCCTTCGCCGGCTACGAGCCGCCCTTCGTGCAGTATACGCCCCGCGGCGACAGCGGCGTGCGGGTGGTTCTCATCAGCCAGCCGGGTGACCAGGGCGCGCTGTTCGCCCTCTATGATCTTCTGCAGGCGGCCGAGATGGTGCCCCCCGACGGCCCCCGCGAGCGCCGGGCGCGGTCGTTCGAGATCCGCGGCAGCAACGCGATGGTCGAGACCTATGCCTATGCGGAACTGACCGGCGGCCTTATCAAAGGGTATCTGTTGTCCTGGCGCACGCCCGATGCGGTGCGCATGGGGCGGGTTCTGGCGGCGATGCGGGGGAGCTTTCGCGCCATCGGGGACCGGGCGCTGGACCCCGCGCTGGAACCGCTCGATCCGGCGGTGAAGGCCGGCATGATGACGGGGCTGGAGCCGCGCCGCCCGGCGCGCGAGCGGTCGGGCGCCTTTGTCGATGCGCGCGGCACGGTTCTGACGGCGGCCGAGGCGGTGGCGGGTTGCGGGTCGGTGACAGTCGAGGGTGGGGTCGCGGCGGATGTCGTCCTGCGCGACGAGGCCGCGGGGATCGCCGTGCTCCGCCCGCGCGTGCCGCTTGCCCCGGCGCGCCTCGCCGGGGCGGGGGCGCTGCCGCGTCCGGGGGCAGAGGTGGCGGTGGCCGGGTTCCCGTTCGGCGCAGCGCTTGCGGTGCCGGTGCTCACCTTCGGGACATTCGCGGCCGAGGGCGGGCTTGCAGGCGAGGCCGGGGTCGCGCGGGCGCGGCTGGCCGCACTGCCCGGCGATATCGGTGGCCCTGTGCTCGACGCGGCGGGTGCTGTTGTCGGGATTCTGCTGCCGCAGGGGGGAAACGGCCGCCGGATACTCCCGGAAGATGTTGCATATTTCGCACCGGTCGCGGTCGTGGCGCCCGTGCTGGAGGCCGGGGGCATCGCTGTGCCGACGGCGGTGCGCAGTGGTGCGATGGCGCCCGAGGATGTGACCGCGATCGGCCGGGCGCTGGCGGTGCAGGTATCGTGCTGGAACTGACCTAGAGGCCGATCTGCGCAAGGGCGGCATCGAGCGGCGCAGGCTGGGGGAAGGTCAGGCGGACCGGCAGTGCCAGAACCTCGCGCCGGAAGGCGGCGGGCATCCGCGCTGCCTCGGCCTCGGGGGCAACGATCCGCGCACGACGGGCCCGCGCCTCGGCCATCAGGCGGCTGCGCAGCGCCGGCGCCAGCAGGCCGGCCGGATCGAGCGGCGCCGTCGCGGCGACGCTCGCGCCCGCCGCGGTCAGGAGTGCGGCGAGCCCCGGAAGGTCCGGCGCGGGCGCAGCGAGCAACAGACGCTCGCCCGCCCAGTCCATCCCCGTTGCAAGAAGGGCCGGCACCGCGGCGATCCCTGCCTGCAAGGCAGGGTCGCGCGTGCGGGCATGGGCGATCTCGGCCCGCGTGCCAATGACGATCGACAGATCGGCCGCGCGCAGGAGCTTCCCGCGCGGCGCGGCAAGCGGCCCCAGCGGCCATGCGCGACCGAGGCCAACGCGGGCGCTGGCCAGCAGCAGGCGCAGCGCGGCCCCCGGCAGGGCGCCGCCCGCCAGAACCGCATCCGCTCCCCCATCCGCCCCCGAAGCCGCGGCCACGGCCGCGGGCAGCGCCTCTGCCGTCCAGAGCGGTGCATGCGCCGCCAGCAGCGCCAGCATCGGGTCGGCTGCGGCCGCATCGAGGGCGATCCGCCCCGCCGGGCCGGGCGCCGCCAGCGCCAGGTGAACCCGCCGTCCGCGGGCGGCCAGATGCGCGGCCAGCGCGGCGAGGGCCGGCACGAGCCCGTCCGCCGCGCGATAGGCCGGACGCAGGGCGATGACGACCGTCACGGCCGCGTGCCCGCCGCAGCGTCGATGATCGGCAGGATGGCATGCACTGCACGCGCCGTCGCCGCCGCCCCGGCCGTCGCCTGCATCCAGCCCGCCTGCGCAAGCAGCGCCGCGCGGTCGGGGGCGAGCAGGTCGCCGACCGCGGTGCCCAGTTCCGCGCCGCTGGCGATGGGGCGGGTGGCGCGCGCCTGTATCAGCATGTCCAACACCCCGGCCGCCTCGCCCCCGGCCGGGCCGTGGATGATCGCCGTCCCGAGCGTCGCAGCCTCGAACGGATGCCGGAGACTGCCGGTCGGGGTCAGCGTTCCGCCGAGGTAGGCGACGGGTGCCAGACGATACCACAGGCCATATTCGCCCTCGGTATCGGCGATATAGACCTGCAGGTCGTCGTCGATCTCGGCCTCGGCCGACCGGCGGCCGACGGTCAGGCCATGCACGGACTGGAGCCGGTCGGCGAGCGCCGCCGCAGCGGTCACCGGCTCGGGCACGGCAATGAGCAAAAGCCGGTGCGCCGATCGCATCGCCTCGAGCTGCGCCGCGGCGACGGCGTCGAGTTCGGCCAGCGTGACCGCTGCGGCGAGCCAGACCGGACGCGTCCCGATCGCGCGCGACAGTGCCGCGCGTTCGGGTTCGTTCGCGGCGGGCGGTGTTGCCGGAAGCTCGAGCAGGCCGGTCAGTTCCAGCCGGTCGGTCGGCGCCCCGGCCCGCCGCAGTGCGGCCAGCGCGGCCTCGTCGCGACTGTGGATCGCCTGCATCCGCAACAGCGTGCGCCGCATCAGGCGCGGCCAGCGGCCGCCCCCTGCGATCTCGGGTTCCGGCGCCTCGAGCCAGATCAGCGGCACGGCCGCCGATGCGGCAGCCTCGGCCAGCGCGGGGCGCACCGGCCCGCCGGCGAGCACGGCAACAAGCGGTTGCCAATGCGCGAGGAAGGCGGCGTTGACCTCGGGCGTATCGACCAGCGGCGGGAGCATGACCACGCCTGCCTGTGCCGAAGGCTGGCCCGGCCCGGTCAGCACCACCGTGAGCCGGGGCCGGTCGCGCCGCAGCTGCCGCGCAAGGGCGGCGATGCGCGGCACGGCGGCAGCATCGGCGGCGTCGAGCCAGATCACCGGCCCGTCGGCCCGCGGCGGCTGTAGCGGAAGGTCTGCAACGCCGGCCCGGCGTGCGCGCGACCGTGCGCGCATCGCATAGAGCGACAGGGGCAGTCGGCTCAGCGGCCAAGCTCCTCGGTTGCCGATGCCGGCTGCTCCTCGTCGCGCAAGCGGTGGATATGGGCGATGAAATACCGCGTGTGGGCATTGTCCACCGTGCGCTGCGCCTCGGCCTTCCAGGCGCGGTAGGCACTGGCGTAATCGGGGAACATCCCCACGACATGGATCGCATCCGGGTCGCGGAAGGTCGTGGACGACGGGTCCACAAGCTCGCCGCCGAAGACGAGGTGCAGGCGCTGGGTCATGGGGGCCTCCGCTCGAATCGCCTGCACCCTACCGCGGGGGCCGGGTTGGTCAAGCCCTGATGCTGCGCCGCGGCATCACCGCCGCGGCTTGCCCCGCCAGCTGTCGAGCCAGGCCATCAACCGCCCGCGCATCGTGCGCGCCTCGCGACGCGCCGCCTCCGCCCGCGCCTGCCCGCGGTCGATGGCATCCCCCGCCGCGTCGAGCAGCGGGTCGATCGTGCGTTCGCGGAACTGCGCCAGCATGCGCCAGACCGTCAGCGAAGCGACTGCCAGCAGCGTCAGGATCACGATGTTGAGCCAGGGGATGAGCGTGACATCCGGCCCCTCGACCTCGGTCAGCCGGATCGCATTGGGGAAGATGGTAAAGAACTCGTTTCGCCAGCCGTAATGCGTCACCGCGACCCAGCGCGGGTTCGCCTCGGTCGATACCAGGTCGGATGCCCGCGCCTGCAGGCTGAAGCTGTTGATCTTGAAATAGGGCGGCCAGATCCAGCCGGTATCCTCGTTGCGATAGACCATGGGGCGGCCGTTCGGCCGGATCGTGTTGATGAACAGGATGTCGCGCGTCCCGTCTGCCGCGGTGCCCGCGCCGACCGCAGGGCCGGAAAAGAAGAACGCATTCTCGCCCAGATCCATGCGCTGCGTGTTCACGCCCACGATCCGCACGATGTCGCGCTGCGGCAGCGTGTAGTGCAGCACCGAAGCGACGAGCAGGGCGAACACCGCGATCACCGTCCACTTGATCCAGCGCAGCATGCTTGGCCCCCTTCAGGCGTAGTTCAGCAGATAGACGAGAATCGCCATGCCGCTCAGCGGCAGGATATAGATGAGGATCAGCATGCGCCGGCGAAAGGACTTGCGGTAGATTGCCATGCCTGCCGCGACATAATCGTCGCGTGTGCCCGGGCGCCCCTCGGCCTCCCACTGTTTCTCGAGCCGCTCGCGGCGCAGCGAGGCGGAATAGAGCGACACCGCGACATAAATCACCGTCAGCACGGCAAGCGCGAAGACAAGGCCGCGCAGCAGGGGGATCATCGGCGCGTTCTCCCCTTGCGGTCATCGCCCGAGCCAGACCCCGCCCGGGCCGCGGCCGCGCGCGCGACAGCACCCCAGGGCCCGACGATATCGACCCGCGGCGGCGGTGCGGGCGGCGGGCGCGGCGCCTCGTCCATGCCCGGCTCTGGTCCGAAGAGTGCCGCACGCGCCCCGGCCTTGTCCACCGCATATTCGCGGGCGAGGAACTCGGCCACCCATTCGCGCTTGGCCGCCGACCATCCGGCATAGTCGCGGTAGAACCGCGCCTTGTGGCAGATGAACATCTGCCGCACGTCCAGCGGCGACAGTTCGGACAGAAGCTGGTTTACAAGGTCGCGGTCCGGTCCGCGCGCGGCGCGCAGCGTGTAGAAATAGGCCGGATGCTCGGATGTGATGCGCGGCCATTCCCCGCCCGTCTCGACCCAGCGCAGAAGGTCGGCCAGGCCCTTGAAGGCCTCGGGCAGCGCGGCGCCGAGCTTGCGGGCGATGCCGCGCAGGTCGGCGCGCGTCGCCTTGGCGTCCATCACGCCGAGTGTCTCGGCCGCCGCGACAAGGACAAAGTCGAGCTTCTGCCGCAGAAGGGCGGCGGTGTCGAGATCGCGGGCAACGACGATGGGCTCGACCAGCGCGTTGCGGTCGAGCCAGTCGGCAATGGCGTTGCGGTCGTCCAGATCCATCACCTGCGGCACCGGCAGCCGGCCGATCTCGGCGCGCGGGCGCACGGTGATCGCCGCCGGAAACTTCACCCCGCGAAAGATGTAGAGGCCGCCGAAATGGCTCGTCCAGAAATTCGGCTGCTCGAAGGTCATCTGCGGCAGCGCGATCGGCACGCGGGTGACATCGCCGGTCCGTTTCGCCAGGCCGATCATCTCGGCGATCAGCACGTCGTCGCGCCAGCCGTCGGGTTCCTTGCGGAACCGCTCGATCAGGGCCGCGAGTTTCGCCGCATCGGCCACATGCCCGCCGATCGTGTCCGCCTCGACCGTCACGCGGCGGATGTCGAAAAGGCGGGCGGGGGTGCCGAGGTCATAGACGGTATTCGACAGCTCCCCCGCCACCGCATCGCGGGCGGTCAGCGCGAAAAGCTGCGCCTCGTTGGCGTCGATGAACTGCCGCAGGATCCCGCGCGAGGTGGAAAAATCCGCCTCGAGCAGCGGCGCGCGCTTCTGTTCCGTGGTCAGCAGGATGAACCTGCGGTTGGCGCCATCGGGGTTGAGGTAGCGGGTATCGTCCAGCTCGTCGCCGATCTCGGGCGAATAGCCCGAGATGTCGATGTGGAAGTCGGGCAGGGCGGTGGTTTTCCCCGTGAGGTGTTTGAGCGCGCGGTTGTAGCGCTCGACAAGGGCGGGGGATTCGACCGGGATCAGGTTCCCGAACATCAGGCCGCGGGTGATGAGGGGTGTCATTGGGAACCTCGCTGCAAACCGCCCGTTGCCGCCCGCCCCCCCTGATACCGCCGCCGCGCCTCTTCTGCCCGGCCCATCTCGCGCACCATCGCGTCCACCGCCCGCTCGTCCGAATTGTCGGCGTAGCGGAACTCGGAGTCGGCATAGCGGTTGATCTCCTGCACGACCATCGCCGGCGTGATCGGCACGAGCATCTCGCGCAGCATGGCCATCTTGGCGTCGTAGGGCTGGAACAGGAACAGCTCGGGGTTTTCCATCCATGCGTCGGGCAATTCCACATCCATCGCGCGGACCTTCACCGCGTCGGTGATGTTCTTGATCGCGCGGCCGGTGAAGCGCGGATCGGCCTCGTGGATCGCCTTGAGGTAGGTGCCGAGCTTGGCCAGCGTGTCGAGCGGGCCGACCGCCGCCTCGACTGCCTGCCAGACCGCGACCAGCCCGGCCTCCTGCGGGCGGTTGTGCCCCTCGTAGCTCTGCGCGACGGCGCGGCGGATTTCCTGTGCCGCCATCAGCGTGTGGTCGCCCAGCGGGATCGCATGGTTGCGCCCCAGAAGCAGCGCGAGGATGTCGATGTAGTCGGCGCGGCTCTGCGGCCCGTCCACGAGGAACCGCGCCGCGGCCCGCTGGCGCAGCGCGTCGTCCACATTCTCGGGGTAGTTCGAGAACATGCCGAAGGTGCAGTTGCCGCGCACGACGGTATTGGCCCCGGCAAAGGCCTGCATGAACACCGCCGTCACCTCCTGCTGGCCCGCCGAGGATTGCCGGTCGCCGCGCTTGCCCGCGACCTGGTCGATGTCGTCGATGGTGCCAAAGCCGATCACGGCGGGGTCGAGGATCTGGTCGATGAAGGCCTTGGCGTTCTGCCCCGACTTGCCCTGATAGCTGTCGATCTGGTCGATCGAGAAATTGGCATAGCGGAAGGGATAGCCCGCCACGGCGCAGTAATCGTGGATCAGCCCCGCCATCATCTGGATCAGCGTCGTCTTGCCGGTGCCCGGCGCGCCGTCGCCCATGAAGGTGAAGATGAACCCGCCCAGTTCGGCAAAGGGGTTGAGCCTGCGGGTGAAGTCATAGGCCATCAGCATCTTGGCAAGCTTCATCGCCTGATGCTTGGCGATGTGGTTGCCGACCACATCGGTCGGCTTCTTGAACGCCATCGTCAGCGCCGTGCCGCGCGCCTTGCGCGCGGGGGTGAAGCCGGCGAGGGTCAGCCCGTCCGCTTCGATCCGCCAGGAGCCGGCCGCATAGGCGGCAGCGCGGGGCATGGCCTCGGCCCGTGCGGCGGCCCTGGCCATCAGCCCCTCGGCAAAGGCCGCGAGCGTGGCGGCAAGGCGGGCGTCGTCCGCGGCAAAGGCGGCGATGTCCTGGTCAAGCTCCCACAGCGCGCCGTGCAGGGCGAGGGGGGCGTTGTCGGTCAGAACCTCCTCCACGCCGCCGACGTCCACGGTGGCCTCGGTCAGATGCGGGGCGATGAGGTAGGCGGCGGCATTGGCGAAGGCATGGAGCGTGACGAGTGCCTCGGCCGCCAGCAATTCGGCGAACTCGGCCCGCCGGGCATCGGGCAGGCGGTTCTCGAGATTGGCCTTCTTGAGCTCGGCCAGCCCCATCTGGCCCGCAAAGCTCGCCCCCATCGCCAGCGCGATCGCCAGCGACCGGCGCAGCGTCTGGACCGTGGCGGCGGCGAGCGGTGTGGGCAGGCCGTCCTCGGCCACGGCCCCGATGCGGTCGAGAAGGCGGACCGACCCGGCACGCTCCACCGGCCGCGTGACGAGGCCGGGGGTGGTCGGGCGGAACCGGGGCCGGGCGGCCGGAATGCCGGGCGAGCGTTCGCCGGCCGGTGCCGCCGCCGCCTCGCGCGGCCTGGCCAGACGCGGGGCATGGTCGAACCCGTCGAGCAGCGCCAGCGCGGCGGGGTAGTGGGCGCGAATATCCTCTTCGCGCAGTTCCATGGTGTCACGCGGCTGCATGGGACGACCTTTCCGTGCTGCGATGCGCCGGCGTAGGATGACGCCCCGCCCGCTTTCTGGGAGGGGCGGGGGCAGGGGCGGCTCGGCGCGGGCGCCCTCGCATCGTCATCGCGCCCGCATCACGCGCCCGCCCGCGCCGACCACGAACCGCCCGACGCTGCGGAACCCCGGGGGCTCGCGTTCGGCCAGGACCTGATACGGCCGCTCGGGCAGGATCACATAGCGGTCGGTGCGGCTCGCGCCGGTTTCCGCGCCCCGGCCCGAAAAGGGATCGAGCGCGAAAAGCTGCCGCTCCACGGTGCCGAACCAGCCCTGGCGTTCGCGCATTGCCCCCGAGGCCTCGAGTTCCTCCAGCGTCCAGACCAGCGCCCAGTCCTGTCCCTCGGGTGCCACGGCCTCGGCCAGCACCTCGCCGATCGGGCCCGATTGCAGCGTGAAGGTCGAGGAATACATCGGCCCGAGGTGCAGCCGGCGCAGGCGCCGGGGGTGGAGGTCGTCGAAATCCTTGTCGAAACCGGTGGCGATCGTCAGGAGCTTGAGCCCGTTGATCGCCTGCGCCATCAGATGCGCCTGCACCTGCGGCCAGCGGCGGTCGTCCTTGGGCAGGGGCTCGCGGCCGCTGTCGTCGCATTCGAGCAGGTAGACCACCGGCAGGTTCACGAGGCTGTCATAGACCGCCCAGTGGATCAACCAGCGCCGCCGCCCGCCGGTTTCCGACAGCCATTGCGCCTCGGGGTCGTTGCGGGCCCAGAACAGGCCCCCTGCGGTCACCGCGGTATAGTAGAGCCGCTGCGACAGCGTGAACTGCAGCGCCGTCGGTATGGTCAGGTCGCCCACGATCTGGCGGATCATGCGATCCTTGATCTCGTCCTCGGACGGCATCCCGTGCAGGTGCCGGTAGGCCTGCGCGGCATCGTTGGCCATGAACATCAGTTCCTGCGCCACCGGAAAGCCGCTTTCGTGGCGGTCGAAGGTCAGGCTGCCGGTCGCACCGGGCCGGCCGGTCATGAGGTACTTGAACGACAGCGCCCGGAACGTCCGCGCGAGGCCCTCGACATAGCCCCCCGTCGCGCGGACCTCGGGCCGCGTCAGCCGCCCGTCGGCCTCCAGTTCGGCCGCAACGCGCGGCAGATATCCCACGATACGGTCGAACTTGGCGAAATAGCGCCGCGCCACCAGCGCATCGGGGATGGGCGCGTGGTCCTGCGGCACGGTCCGGGCGGTCATTCCTGCCCGTAGATGTTCTTGTCGTGTTTCTCGACGATCTTGGCGAATCGGCGGGCAAAGCGCTCGTCGGCCTTGGCTTTGGCCTCGAGAACCTTGCGGGCGAACACCATGTGATCCTCGTGCGCCTCGAGCATGTCGGCCATCCGCTGGTTCGTCGCGGTGCCGATGGCGGCCATGGCCGCCTGCGCCTCCTGGTCCGTCTTGACGCCGATCTCGTTGATCCGGTGGGCCACGTCCTGCTGCTGTGCGGTCTTGAGCGACTTGGTCAGCGCATCGTAGAGCACCACGCGCTGCTTGGTGTCCGTCTGCAGCTTGTTGATGAGCACCATCTGGGTCGCGGCCTGGTTCTGCAGGCTGTCCACCCAGGTCTTGCCCTTTTCGATGTAGCGCTCGAGCGTCTGGGACTTGGCGAGCTTGACCTGTTCGTCCTGCACCAGCGCATTGTGCCGGGCGTTGATCGCGGCCAGTTCGGTCTCGAGCCGGGTGCGCGCGGCAGCGTCCTGTTCGACGCTGATGCGGTTTTCCAGATCGATGATCTGCGGATCGAGCGCCGCGACCTCGGCCCGCACGGCCTCGAGTGCGGCGACGGTCGCCTCGCGCTCGGCGAGCGTTTCGCCGAGGTTCGCCTCGACCTTGGCCTTCTGCTGGTTCAGAAGCTCGAGCTGCCCCTGCAAGAGGCGGACGATCACGTCCGACTTTGCAATGAGATCCTGCAGCTTGTCGTCGATGCTCGCCGTGCGCAGCCGTTCCTGGCGGAGCGATTCGGACTTGCCGCGGCTGAAGACCCCGACAAAGGATTCCCACCCCGTCTTGGACCGCATCGCGTCGAAATCCTTCGAGAACGCTGCCGTCACGTCATCAAGGCCCATGATGAGTTCCGCGATATTGGCGTTCATCAGTTCGGTGTGCTGATGCACGTCCTGAAGCGTCGCGGTTTCGATGTCGATCTCGGGCTCGCCGCTGTCGATCCGGGCGCGGGCGGCTTCGACCTGCGCCGTGACCGCGGTGATCTTGGCCTGCGCGGCCGTCACCTCGGCCTCGCTCTTGCGGATCTGCGCCTCGAAATTGGCCATGCTGCCCTCCGGTGGAATATCTTCGCGTCAGATGGGGATGTTATGGCAGATTACATCAAGCGTCATAGCGGAATTCGGCATGGACGCAAGCATCGGGGCAGGGCAGTGTGGCGCCCATGACAGACCGCCTTATCGCCGCCATCGCCGACCGGCGCGACGACCTGATCGCGCTGACCCAGGCCCTGATCCGCATTCCGACGCTCAATCCGCCGGGGCGCCATTACCGCGACATCTGCGAACTTCTGGCGGCCCGGCTGGCGCCGCAGGGGTTCGCCGTCGAATTCCTGCGCGCCGTCGGCGCGCCGGGCGACAGCGATGCCTGGCCGCGCTGGAACCTTCTGGCGCGGCGCGAGGGCGCGGGGCCTGGCGACTGCGTGCATTTCAACAGCCACCACGATGTGGTCGAGGTCGGCCACGGCTGGACGCGCGATCCGTTCGGCGGCGCGCTCGAGGGTGATCGGATCTACGGCCGCGGCGCCTGCGACATGAAGGGCGGCCTTGCCGCGAGCATCATCGCCGCCGAGGCGTTCATCGCCTGCCACCCCGGCTATCGCGGCGCGATCGAGATCAGCGCAACCGCCGACGAGGAATCGGGCGGCTACGGCGGCGTCGCCTGGATGGCCGAGCGGGGGTATTTCGCGCCGGGCCGCGTGCAGCATGTCATCATCCCCGAGCCCCTCCACAAGGATCGCATCTGCCTCGGGCACCGGGGTGTCTGGTGGGCCGAGGTCGAGACGAAGGGCCGCATCGCCCACGGGTCGATGCCGTTCCTCGGGGACAGCGCGATCCGCCACATGGGCGCGGTGCTGCACGAGATTGAAACCGCGCTCTACCCGCTCCTCGCCGGCAAGACGACCGCGATGCCGGTGGTGCCGGAAGGCGCGCGGCAATCGACGCTCAACATCAACTCGATCCACGGCGGCGAGCCGGAGCCCGAACCGGGCTATACCGGCCTTCCCGCGCCCAACGTCGCCGACCGCTGCCGCATCATCCTCGACCGGCGGTTCCTGATCGAGGAGGATCTGGCCGAGGTCAAGCGCGAGGTGACGGCGCTGCTGGAGCGGGTCAAGGCTGTGCGGCCGACCTTCGACTACGCGGTGCGCGATCTCTTCGAGGTGCAGCCGACGATGACCGACCGCGAGGCGCCGGTGGTGCGGACGGTGGCGGGGGCGATCCGCGCGGTTCTGGGGACCGAGGCCGACTATGTCGTGTCGCCCGGCACCTACGACCAGAAGCATATCGACCGGATCGGACGGCTGAGGAACTGCATCGCCTATGGCCCGGGCCTTCTGCACCTTGCGCACCAGCCCGACGAATGGGTGGGCGTGCAGGACATGCTCGACAGCGCCGCCGTGATGGCCCTCTCGCTGGAGCAGTTGCTTTTGTAAGGGCGCCGTGGCGGAATGGCGCCAAAGCACAACAGGGAAGGGAGCCCCATGTTCAGACATCTGCTGGCGGGTGCCGCGGCACTCGCGCTGATGGCCGGAGCGGCCGCGGCGAAGGACACGATCACCATCGGCATGCAGCTCGAGCCGCCGAACCTCGACCCCACCAGCGGGGCGGCGGCGGCGATCCGCGAGGTGACCTATGCCAACATCTACGAAGGCCTGACGCGGTTCGGGCCGGACGGCTCTGTCCAGCCGGCGCTGGCCTCGGCCTGGGAGCCGGCGGAGGGCGGGAAGGTCTGGACATTCACCCTGCGGTCCGGGGTCAAGTTCCACGACGGCACCGACATGACGGCCGACGACGTGGTCTTCACGCTCGACCGCGCCCGCGCGGCGGATTCGACCAATGCGCAGAAACAGCTTTTCGCCGGGATCGAGACCGTCGAGGCGGTGGACGCGACCACCGTCAAGGTCACGCTGAGCGCGCCCAACGGCAACTTCCCCTGGAACATGGCCTGGGGCGATGCCGTCATCATGGCGCCGGAATCGGTCGCCACCAACGCCACGAACCCGGTCGGCACCGGCCCGTTCCGCTTTGCCAACTGGGTGCAGGGCGACCGGATCGAGATTGTGGCGAACGAGAGTTACTGGGGCGAGGCGCCGGCGCTCAAGGGGGCGACGTTCAAGTTCATCTCCGACCCGACGGCGGCCTTTGCCGCGATGATGGCCGAGGATGTCGATGCCTTCCCGGTCTTTCCCGCGCCCGAGACGCTGGTGCAGTTCGAGGCCGATCCGCGGTTCAGCGTCATCGTCGGCTCGACCGAGGGCGAGACGATCCTCGCGATGAACAACCGCCAGCCGCCGCTCGACAACCCCAAGGTCCGCGCCGCTATCGCCCATGCGATCGACCGGCAGGCGATCATCGATGGGGCGATGTTCGGCTATGGCACGCCCATCGGCACCCATTTCGCGCCGCACCACCCGGATTACGTCGATCTGACCGCGCTTTCGGCCCATGACCCCGAAAGGGCCCGGGCGCTGCTCGCCGAGGCCGGGGTGACGGGCCTCAAGCTGCGCATGCACCTGCCGCCGCCGAGCTATGCCCGCCGCGGGGGCGAGATCATCGCGGCGCAGCTGCGCGGCGTGGGGATCGAGACCGAGATCACCAATGTCGAATGGGCGCAGTGGCTCGAACAGGTGTTCCGCGGCAAGGATTTCGACCTGACCATCGTCAGCCATGTCGAGCCGATGGATATCGGGATCTACGCCCGGCCCGACTACTATTTCCAGTATGGCAAGCCCGAGTTCATCGCCATCATGGACGAGCTTGCGGTGACGGCCGACGAAGGAAAACGGTCGGCCCTGCTCAAGGCAGCGCAGACGATGATCGCGGAGGATCACGTCAACGGCTTTCTGTTCCAGCTTGCCAAGACCGGCGTGTCGAACGCGCGGATCGAAGGGCTCTGGCCGAACTCGCCGGCACCTGCCATCGACCTGACCGGCGTGCGCTGGACGAACTGACCCGGCGCGCTGCGCCATCCGGCCCCTGCCTGACCCGGCGGGGGCCGTTGTCATGGAGCGATGCAATGCCCCTCTTCCTGCGCCTCGACGACCGGGCGCTGACCCCGGATCACGATACCCCGGCCCCCGACCGGCTGATCGCCGGCAATCCGCAGCGGCGCACATGGAACCACGAGGATTTCGCGGGCATCTGCGCCGGCACCTGGGAGTCGACCCCCGGCAAGTGGCGGGTGGACTATACGGAATGGGAATATGTCCGCATTCTCGCAGGGCATTCGATCCTGACGGGCGAGGACGGCAGCGTGCAGCACCTGCGCGCCGGAGACCGCGCCGTGATCCGCCCGGGGTTTCGCGGCACCTGGGAAGTGGTGGAGACGACGCGCAAGGATTACGTCATCCGCACGTGAAAAACGGGCCCCGGCATCGCTGCCGAGGCCCTTACCGCCTAATGACTTCGAACAAACCCTTGCCCGGCGACCCGGGCTGCGGCGGTGGCCCTGCAAACAGGGCCACCCGATGCGTCACTCGACTGTGCCGATCGACCAGAACAGCGTCTCGCCCGAGGCATCCTGGACCCCGTCGTTGTCCGTCACGACAAAGGCAGCGCCGGCCGCGTCGATGGCAAAGCCTTCGACCTTGTCCTGCACATAGCCGTTCAGCGCCTGCAGGTCGGGGATGAAGTCGCGCACGAGCTCCTTGGTGACCACGGGCAACGTGCCGCCGAGCGGTGCCGCCGCGAGCTGCGCCACCGGCACGCGGTAGAGGCGCTTGGTCTGCGCCTCCGCGCCGATCTGGTTGTCGCGCTCGATCACATAGGCCCAGTCGCCGCGGATCGTGATTTCGGACAGGCCCATCCAGCCGTCTGCGGGGGGCGCGTCGAGCGGGTAATGCACCGCGCCCCAGGTCTTGGCCTTGGTGTCATAGGCCACCAGCTTGACCATGCCCTTGGGATCGTCCTTCCATTCGCGCTGCACCGCGAGCCAGAGCACGTCGCCGAGGACCGAGATGCCTTCGAAGCCGAAGCGGGTCTCGTAATTCAGCAATTCCGGCGGCAGCCCGATCTCTTCGCGGATCTCGCCCTTGGCATCGGTGCGGATGATGGCATGCGGCGTCAGCCGGTCGGTCCGCCCTTCGGACGCGAGCCAGAACCCGCCATCGGCGGCGAGCGCGATCCCTTCGAGGTCGAGCTTCTGCGCCGGCGCCCCGAACCGCGTGACGACCGTCTTGGCGGTGATGCGGGCGGGGGTCTGCGTTGCGTCGATGGTGTAGATCGCGGGCTGCATCGCAAAGACGCTGTCCGAGACCGCATAGAGGATACCGGGCTTTTCGGCATCGGCCACGAGGCCCGACAGCGCGCCCCAGCCGATCAGCGTCTCGGCGCCGGCCGAGGTGATCGTCGGATAGGCGGCCGGGCCTTCGGCCCATTCGTAGATCATCACATGGCTGCCGGCGCCGCCACCCTTGCGCGCATCGTATTCGTTCGCCGAGGCGAGCAGGTTGCGCGACGGGATCGCGACCATCCCTTCGGGGCTGATCCCCGAGGGGAGGATCTGGTGCAGGCGCGGCGCGGCCGGATCGGTCAGGTCATAGACGCCGATCGCCGAGCCCCGTTCGGACGCGATGAAGGCCATCGGGATGCCGTCGAAGGCCGCAACCTCGACACCCTCGGGCTCGATCCCCTTGGTGTGGCTGCGGTGCTCGGGGTAATGGCCGATCTCGATCAGCGCATGTTCGAAGGACGCGCCGCTGTCGAAGACCAGCGTGCCGTCCTTGCGGAAGATCGACCAGCTGCGGCTGCCGCCCTTCCAGTCGCCTTCGTTGGCCATGACGATGTGGTCGTTGTCCAGCCACTTGACCGCATCGGGCTCGCGCGGGGTCGGGCCCTTCTTGCCGGTGAATTCCAGCGCGCCGTTCCGGCGGATGTCGATCCCGTCCATCTCGACCGCACCGGCCGAGAAATGCGCGGTCACCGCGCCATCGGCACCGATGATGACGATGTGGTTGTTTTCCTGCAGCGTCACGACGATCTCGCCGGCCGCATTCACATCGACATATTCCGGCTCGGGATCCTCGGGGACGACCTCGGCGAGGCCGGTCAGGTCGATCACCTGCTTGGCCGCACAATCGACCGTCCCGTCGCTCACCGGCAGCTTGACCACGAACCCGGCGGGAAGCTGCGGCATGTCGCCCTTGTTGAGGCCCTCGTCCCGCTCGTTCTCGATGGCGACCGCGATGAAGCTGCCGTCGGGCGCCTTGGCGACCGCGTCGGGCTGGCCGCCGAGGTCGCATTCGGCAAGGATCGACCGTGTCGCGGCATCGACCGTCACCAGCTTGCCCGAGGGATTGACGAAGCTTTCCGACGTGTTCACGCCGGCGAAGATCCGGTTCCCGATGAACACCGCCGTCGTCGGCTCGCCGCCCATGTCGATATTGCCCAGCGGTCGCGGCGCCCGCGGATCGGTGATGTCGATCAGCCCGATCACCCCCAGCGGGCTGTCGGAATAGACGAGCGTCATCCCGTCCTCAGACGCCGAGACGATCTCGGCCGAGGATTCGCGGCCCGTGTCCTCGCCGGCCGCCATGTTGGCGATGACGGGAAAGGTCGCAATGCGGTTGAAATGCTTTTCCGCCATCGCGGGGGCGGCAGCGGCGATGGCGAGGGCGGATGTGAACCCGAGCAGGCGGACGGTCATGCGTATCCTCACGCGGAAGTGTCTGCGCGCCCTCTGCCAGCTTGCGATGACACCGTCGTGACAGCTCAGGGCCGGGCGCGTCGGCGCAGGCGCTGTTCGCGGTAGAGGGTGTAGAGGCCGGTCGCCGCCACGATCCCCGCCCCGGCCAGCGTGAGCGGATCGGGCCATTCGCCGAACACCGCCAGCCCGAGGATCAGCGCCCACAGCAGGCTGGTGTAGCGGAACGGCGCAACCGCCCCGATCTCGCCCACCCGCATCGCGCCGACCGAAGCGATGTAGCCGAGGATGACGAAAGCCCCCGCACCGGCGATGCGCAGCACCGTGCCCGCCCCGAGCGGCGCCCAGGTTTCGGTCAGGCTGGCGAGCCCGGCAAAGACCGTCACCATCCCCGACACCGCTGCCGCCACCAGAAGCGATGGCATCGCCGGCGTGAGGCGCCGTGTCACAAGGTCGCGCACCGTCACGCAGGCGACGGCGGCGAGGGCGGCGAAGGCGTAGAGATTGAACCCCTCCGGCCCCGGCCGCACGATCAGGATCACGCCGCAGAACCCGACCCCGATCGCCGTGAACCGCCGCCAGCCGACCGGCTCGCCCATGAACAGCGCGGCGGCGAGGGTGACGGTCAGCGGCAGGGCCTGCAGCACGGCCGTGACATTGGCCAGCGGCAGGTTGAAAAGCGCAAGGATGAAGAACCAGGCTGCGAGGATTTCGGCCACGCCGCGGACACCGACCCGCAGCATGTCGCCGCGGTCGATGCGCGCGCGCAGCGCACCGCTGGCCGCTGCAGCAAGGCCGAGGCACAGCGTCGCCAGCGCCCCGCGCAGGAAAATCCCCTGGAACAGCGGCACCTCGCCCGACAGCGATTTCATGAAGGCGTCGTTGACCGTGAAGCCGGCCATCGCCGCCATCATCAGGACCGCCCCGCGGGTATTGTCGGCAAGTGGCATCGTGCCCTCCGGGCGTCACCGGTAAACGGCCGATCCGGAAAGGAAAAGGGCCCCCGTCGATGCGGGGGCCCCGTTCGGTCGCGCAAGGCTCGGGTCAGAGATCGCGGCTCTCGATCGTATCGACGAGGCCGCCGTCCTCGTCCTCGATATCGATCACGTCCAGCGGAGCGGCAAGTCGCGCCGCCGCCTCGGCCTCGGCGCGCCGCGCCTCGATCACCGCCTGGTCGCGCTTGGTCGCCTCGAGCCGGATGCGCGTCGTCGCACCGCCCGTGCCCGCCGGGATGAGCCGCCCGACGATCACGTTTTCCTTCAGGCCCACCAGCTTGTCGCGCTTGCCCTGGACCGAGGCCTCGGTCAGCACGCGGGTGGTTTCCTGGAACGACGCGGCCGAGATGAAGCTGCGGGTCTGCAGGCTGGCCTTGGTGATGCCGAGCAGCACCGGCTCGCCCGTGGCCGGGCGGCCGCCGCGCGCGAGCGCCTTGGCGTTCTCCTCGTCGAGCTCGGCCTTGTCCACCTGCTCGCCCTTGAGCAGCGTCGTGTCGCCGGATTCGAGGATCTCGAACTTCTGCAGCATCTGGCGGACGATCACCTCGATGTGCTTGTCGTTGATCTTCACGCCCTGCAGCCGGTAGACATCCTGCACCTCGTCGATCAGGTAGTTCGCCAGCGCCTCGATCCCCTGGATGCGCAGGATGTCGTGCGGGGCGGGGTTGCCGTCCAGAACATAGTCGCCCTTCTGGACGAAATCGCCATCCTGCACCGGGATATGCTTGCCCTTGGGCAGCATGTATTCGACCGCCTGCATCGTCTCGTCGGTCGGCTCGATGATGATCCGGCGCTTGTTCTTGTAGTCCTTGCCGAACCGCACATAGCCATCGACCTCGGCGATGATCGCATGGTCCTTGGGCCGGCGCGCCTCGAACAGTTCCGCCACGCGGGGAAGACCCCCCGTGATGTCCTTGTTCCGCGCGCCTTCGCGCCGGATCCGCGCCACGACATCGCCCGCCCGCACTTCGCTGCCGTCCTCGACCGACAGGATCGCATCGACCGACATCGGATAGCTGATCGGGTTGCCGGCCTCGTTGCGCACAGGCTCGCCCGTCGCCGGATCCATCAGGATGATCTCCGGCTTGAGGTCGCTGCCGCGCGGGGCCGACCGCCAGTCGCTGACGATCTTCTGGGTCATGCCGGTGGCTTCGTCTGTCTCTTCGCGCACCGAAAGGCCCGAGATGAGATCGACGAATTTCGCCACGCCGGCCTTTTCGGCAATGATCGGCAGGGTATAGGGGTCCCATTCGAAGAGCTTGGTGCCACGCTTGACCACCTGCCCTTCGCGCACCAGCAGCTTGGAGCCATAGCTGATCTTGTGCGCCGCCCGTTCCTGCCCGGCGTCGTCCATGATCGTGAGCTGCATGTTGCGTGCCATGACGATGGCCTCGCCGGCTGCGTTCTCGATCGTGCTGGCGTTGCGGAACACGATCCGCCCCTCTTGCGAGGCTTCGAGGAACGATTGCTGCCCGCCCTGCGCGATGCCGCCGATGTGGAACGTCCGCATCGTGAGCTGCGTGCCCGGCTCGCCGATCGACTGTGCGGCGATGATCCCGACCGCCTCGCCGACATTGACCAGCGTGCCGCGCGCGAGATCGCGCCCATAGCAGGTCGCGCAGACCCCTTCCTCGGCCTCGCAGGTCAGCGGCGAGCGGATCTTCACCGTCACGACACCCGACTGCGCGATCAGGTCGGCCTTGCGTTCGTCGATCAGCACGCCGCGCGCCACAACCACCTCGCCGGTGCCGGGGACGAGGACATCCTCGGCCACGACACGGCCCAGCACACGTTCGGCGAGGCTTGCCGTCGTCTCGCCGTCCTTCACCGCGGCGCGCGCGGTGATGTAGTTCTCGGTCCCGCAATCATGGCTGCGCACGATGCAGTCCTGCGCCACATCGACGAGGCGCCGCGTCAGATAGCCGGAGTTCGCGGTCTTGAGCGCAGTGTCGGCAAGACCCTTGCGCGCACCGTGGGTGGAGTTGAAATACTCCAGCACCGTCAGGCCTTCCTTGAAGTTCGAGATGATCGGCGTCTCGATGATCTCGCCCGAGGGCTTGGCCATCAGCCCGCGCATGCCCCCGAGCTGCTTCATCTGCGCCGGCGAGCCGCGGGCGCCCGAATGGCTCATCATGTAGACGCTGTTGGGCTCCTTCTCGGCGCCGGCGTCATCGACGCGCACCGCCGAAATCTCGTCCATCATCGCCTTGGCGACAGCATCCGAGCATTTGGACCAGGCATCGACCACCTTGTTGTACTTCTCGCCCTGGGTGATGAGGCCGTCCATGTACTGCTGCTCGAATTCCTTCACCTGATCGCGGGTGCCGTTCACGATGTCCCACTTGGTTTCCGGGATCAGCATGTCGTCCTTGCCGAACGAGATGCCGGCCTTGAACGCCTCGCGGAACCCCATGCCCATGATCTGGTCGCAGAAGATGACCGATTCCTTCTGCCCGCAGTAGCGGTAGACGGTATCGATGACGTTCTGCACGTCCTTCTTGCGCAAGAGCCGGTTGACGAGATCGAACGGCGCCTTGGCGTTGAGCGGGAGGAGCGCGCCGAGCCGCAGGCGGCCCGGCGTCGTCTCGAACCGGCGGATGACCTCGTTACCCTCGTTGTCGATCTGCTTGACGCGCGCCGTGATGCGGGCGTGCAGATGCACGACCCCCGCGGCGAGCGCATGCTCCACCTCCTCGACCGACGCGAAGGCCATCCCCTCGCCGGGCATGCCCTTTCGCTCCATGGTCGTATAGTAGAGGCCGAGGACCATGTCCTGCGACGGCACGATGATCGGCGCGCCGTTGGCGGGCGACAGCACGTTGTTCGTGCTCATCATGAGCACCCGCGCCTCGAGCTGCGCCTCGAGGCTGAGGGGCACGTGCACGGCCATCTGGTCGCCGTCGAAATCGGCGTTGAAGGCCGAGCAGACCAGCGGATGAAGCTGGATCGCCTTGCCCTCGATCAGCACGGGTTCGAACGCCTGGATGCCGAGACGGTGCAGGGTGGGCGCGCGGTTCAGAAGGACAGGGTGTTCGCGGATCACCTCGTCGAGGATGTCCCAGACCTCGGGCCGTTCCTTTTCGACCAGCTTCTTGGCCTGCTTGACGGTGGACGACAGCCCCTTGGCCTCGAGCCGCGAATAGATGAACGGCTTGAACAGCTCCAGCGCCATCTTCTTGGGCAGGCCGCACTGGTGCAGCTTGAGCTCCGGCCCGGTCACGATGACCGAGCGGCCCGAAAAGTCCACCCGCTTGCCCAGCAGGTTCTGGCGGAAGCGGCCCTGCTTGCCCTTGAGCATGTCCGACAGAGACTTGAGCGGGCGCTTGTTGGTGCCCGTGATCACGCGCCCGCGGCGACCGTTGTCGAACAGCGCATCGACCGCCTCCTGCAGCATCCGCTTCTCGTTGCGCACGATGATGTCGGGCGCACGCAACTCGATCAGCCGCTTGAGGCGGTTGTTGCGGTTGATGACGCGGCGGTAGAGGTCGTTGAGGTCGGACGTGGCGAACCGGCCGCCGTCGAGCGGGACCAGCGGACGCAATTCCGGCGGGATCACCGGCAGGATGGTCAGCACCATCCATTCCGGCCGGTTGCCGGATTCGAGGAAATGCTCGACAACCTTGAGCCGTTTGATGATCTTCTTGGGTTTGAGCTCGCCCGTCGCCTCCTTGAGATCTTCGCGCAACTGATCGGCCGTCGCCTGCAGGTCGATCGCCGCAAGCATCTCGCGGATCGCCTCGGCCCCGATATTGGCGGTGAAGGCATCACCGCCGTACTGGTCCTGCTTGTCGAGATATTCCTCCTCGGTCAGCAGCTGGCCATAGGTCAGGTCGGTCAGGCCCGGTTCGATCACCACGTAATTTTCGAAATACAGGATCCGCTCGAGATCCCGCAGCGTCATGTCGAGCATGAGGCCGATCCGGCTCGGGAGCGATTTCAGGAACCAGATATGCGCGACCGGCGAGGCCAGTTCGATATGCCCCATCCGTTCGCGCCGGACCTTCTGCAAGGTGACCTCGACGCCGCATTTCTCGCAGACGACGCCACGATACTTCATGCGCTTGTACTTGCCGCAGAGGCACTCGTAGTCCTTGATCGGCCCGAAAATCCGCGCGCAGAACAGCCCGTCGCGCTCGGGCTTGAAGGTGCGGTAGTTGATCGTTTCGGGCTTCTTGATCTCGCCGAACGACCACGACAGTATCCGCTCGGGCGAGGCGAGCGAGATCTTGATCTCGTCGAAGGTCTTTGGCGGGGCGACCGGGGCGAAGGGGTTGGTCGTGATTTCCTGGTTCATGTCCTGATCCTGTCCGAAAAGTGGCGGCGGTTTTGGCGGGGGGACGAAAAACCTTCGTTCGAAGGTTTTTCGCGCGACCTTCGTCGCCCAAGAATTTTCGTGCGAAAATTCTTGGCTCTACTCCTCCTCCTCCGCATCCAGGAGTTCCATGTTGAGGCCCAGCCCCCGGACCTCCTTGACAAGAACGTTGAACGATTCCGGCACGCCGGCCTCGAAATTGTCCTCGCCCTTGACGATGCTCTCGTAGACCTTGGTCCGGCCCGCGACGTCGTCGGACTTGACCGTGAGCATTTCCTGCAGCGTGTAGGCCGCGCCATAGGCCTCCAGTGCCCAGACCTCCATCTCGCCGAGCCGCTGGCCGCCGAACTGCGCCTTGCCGCCGAGCGGCTGCTGCGTCACCAGGCTGTAGGGCCCGGTCGAGCGGGCGTGCAGCTTGTCATCGACGAGGTGGTGCAGCTTGAGCATGTATTTCACGCCCACCGTGACCGGGCGCGCGAAGCGCTCGCCCGACCGGCCGTCGTAGACCGCCGACTGACCGGACTTGTCGAACCCGGCGCGGATCAGCGCGTCGTTGACGTCGGCCTCCTTCGCGCCGTCGAAGACCGGCGTCGCGATCGGCACCCCGCGCGTGACGGTCGCGGCGCTTTCGATCAGCGCATCGTCGTCGAGCCCGGCGAAGGCTGCCTCGTAGGTGTCATCGCCATAGGCGTGGCGCATCGCGTCGCGCACCGGGGTCAGGTCGCCCTTGCGCCGGTATTCCTGCAGCGCCTCGTCGATGCGCACGCCAAGGCCGCGTGCGGCCCAACCCATGTGGGTCTCGAGGATCTGCCCGACGTTCATCCGGCTCGGCACGCCGAGCGGGTTGAGCACGAGATCGACCGTCGTCCCGTCGGCGAGGAACGGCATATCCTCGATCGGCACCACCTTGGAGATGACGCCCTTGTTGCCGTGCCGACCGGCCATCTTGTCGCCCGGCTGCAACTTGCGCTTCACCGCGACGAAGACCTTGACCATCTTCATCACGCCGGGCGGCAGGTCGTCGCCGCGGCGGACCTTCTCGACCTTGTCCTCGAAACGGTGTTCGAGCGCGCGCTTCTGCGCGTTGAACAGATCGTTGAGCGCCTCGATTTCCTTGGCGAGGTCCTCCTCGCCGACGGCAAGCTGCCACCACTGGCCGCGCGAGAGCGTGCCGAGCAGTTCCTCGGTGACTTCCGAGCCCGCCTTGACGCCCTTCGGACCCTTCACCGCGACGCGGCCGAGGATGAGCGTTTTCAGGCGCGAGTAGATGTTGCGCTCGAGGATGGCGAGTTCGTCGTCCCGGTCGCGGGCGAGGCGCTCGATCTCCTCGCGCTCGATCTGCAGCGCCCGTTCGTCCTTGTCCACGCCGTGCCGGTTGAACACCCGCACCTCGACCACCGTGCCGAAGGCGCCGGGGGGCAGGCGCAGGGAGGTGTCGCGCACGTCCGACGCCTTTTCGCCGAAGATCGCACGCAGGAGCTTCTCTTCCGGCGTCATCGGGCTTTCGCCCTTGGGCGTGATCTTGCCGACCAGGATGTCGCCCGGCTGCACTTCCGCACCGATATAGACGATGCCGGCCTCGTCGAGGTTGCGCAGCGCCTCCTCCCCGACGTTCGGGATGTCCCGCGTGATCTCTTCCGGGCCGAGCTTGGTGTCGCGCGCCGCGACCTCGTATTCCTCGATATGGATCGAGGTGAACACGTCGTCGCGCAGGATCCGTTCCGAGATGAGGATCGAATCCTCGTAGTTGTAGCCGTTCCACGGCATGAAGGCGACGACGACGTTCCGGCCGAGCGCCAGTTCCCCATGGTCGGTGCAGGGGCCGTCGGCGATCACCTCGCCGCGGGTCACATGGTCGCCCACTTTCACCAGCGGGCGCTGGTTGATGCAGGACGACTGGTTCGACCGCTTGAACTTGCGCAGGCGATAGATATCGACCCCCGGCTCGCCCGGTTCGAGGAACTCGGTCGCCCGCACGACGATCCGCTGGGCATCGACCTGGTCGATCACCCCGCCGCGCCGCGCCATGATCGCCGCACCGCTGTCGCGGGCCACGACGCCCTCGATCCCGGTGCCGACGAAGGGCGCATCGGATTCGAGCAGCGGGACGGCCTGCCGCTGCATGTTCGAGCCCATCAGCGCCCGGTTCGCGTCGTCGTTCTCGAGGAACGGGATCAGCGAGGCGGCGATCGAGACGAGTTGCTTGGGCGACACGTCGATCAGATCGACAGCATCCGAGGGGTTGAGCATGAACTCGCCGCCCTTGCGGGTGGAGACGAGATCGTTGACAAACCGCCCCTCCGCGTCGAGCCGCGCGTTCGCCTGCGCCACGGTGTGCCGCATCTCTTCGGTGGCGGAGAGATACACGACTTCATCGGTCACCTTGCCATCGACGACCTTGCGATAGGGCGTTTCGATGAAGCCGTATTTGTTGACCCGCGCGAAGGTCGCGAGACTGTTGATGAGGCCGATGTTCTGCCCTTCGGGCGTCTCGATCGGGCACATCCGGCCGTAATGCGTCGGGTGCACGTCGCGCACCTCGAAGCCCGCGCGTTCCCGCGTGAGGCCCCCCGGGCCGAGCGCCGAAAGGCGCCGCTTGTGCGTCACCTCGGACAGCGGGTTGGTCTGGTCCATGAACTGCGAGAGCTGCGACGAGCCGAAGAACTCGCGCACCGCCGCCGCAGCGGGTTTGGCGTTGATGAGGTCCTGCGGCATGATCGTGTCGATCTCGACCGAGGACATGCGTTCCTTGATTGCCCGCTCCATGCGCAGCAGGCCGACGCGATACTGGTTCTCCATCAGCTCGCCGACCGATCGGACCCGGCGGTTGCCGAGATGGTCGATGTCGTCGATCTCGCCCTTGCCGTCGCGCAGCTCCACGATGCCCTTGATGCAGGCGATGATGTCCTCGTGGCGCAGCGTGCGCTGCGTGTCGGGCGCATCGAGGTCGAGCCGCATGTTCATCTTGACCCGGCCGACCGCCGACAGGTCATACCGCTCGCTGTCGAAGAACAGCGTATCGAAAAGCTGGCTCGCCGCTTCGACCGTCGGCGGCTCGCCCGGGCGCATGACGCGGTAGATGTCCATCAGCGCGCCGTCGCGGTTCCAGTTCTTGTCGGCCGCCATCGTGTTTCGGATGTAGGGGCCGACCGTCACGCCGTCGATGTCGAGCACCGGGATCTCCTCGATCCCCTGATCGAGCAGGGTCTTGAGCGTGCCGCCCTTGGGGTTGCCGTCGCGGTCCTTCTCCCAGGTGAGCTCGTCGCCGGCCTCGACCCAGATCGCGCCCGAGGCCTCGTCGATGATGTCGCGGGCGACGAACCGGCCCAGGATATGGTCGAACGGCACCAGAAGCTCGGTCACCTTGCCGTCGCGGACCCAGCCGTTGACCATCCGCGGGGTCGCCTTGTCGCCGGCCTTGAGGATCACCTCGCCCGTCGCGGCATCGACAAGATCATAGGTCGGGCGGGTGCCGCGCACCCGCTCGGGGAAGAACCGGGTGACCCAGCCCTTGCCCTTCACATGACGGAAGGTAACCGTGTCGTAATAGGCCGACATGATCGCGTCCTGGTCCATGCCGAGCGCATAGAGCAGCGTCGTCACCGGCAGCTTGCGCCGGCGGTCGATGCGCGCGAACACCAGATCCTTGGCGTCGAACTCGAAATCGAGCCATGACCCGCGGTAGGGAATGATCCGGCAGGCAAACAGCAGCTTGCCCGAGGAATGCGTCTTGCCCTTGTCGTGGTCGAAGAACACGCCCGGGCTGCGGTGCATCTGGCTGACGATGACCCGCTCGGTCCCGTTCACCACGAAGGTGCCGTTCGGCGTCATCAGGGGCATGTCGCCCATGTAGACGTCCTGCTCCTTGATGTCCTTGACCGACCGGGCGCCAGTGTCTTCGTTCACGTCGAACACGATGAGCCGCAGCGTGACCTTGAGCGGCGCGGCATAGGTCATGTCGCGCTGCATGCATTCATCGACGTCGTATTTCGGCTTCTCCAGCTCGTATTTCACGAACTCGAGCACGGCAGTATCGTTGAAATCCTTGATCGGAAAAACCGATTTGAACACGCCCTGAATGCCCATGTCGTCGAGCGGCTGATCGCCCTCGCCCGAGCGCAGGAAGAGGTCGTAGGACGATTTCTGAACCTCGATGAGGTTCGGCATCTCGAGGACTTCGCGGATCTTGCCATAATAGCGGCGAATGCGCTTCTGGCCGACGTAAGCTTGCATGCTTGTGGTCACCTTTCGTCTGTCGCGGGCGCATCCCCCGGGCCAGGGGCGGGCCGCGTACCGAAAATGGGCGAGGGGTTCCATTCCCGCCGACCCTGCCACAGGCCGGCACCCGAACCCCGACCGGTCCCTGAACGCGGCACCGCGCGGGTGCCCCCTTCAGGAAGGGTCGTCTTGGACGCGTGAGGCCGGGCCGGGGGTGACCCCCGGCCCGGCCGTTTTCAGGGCAGGTTGCGTTGCCGCATCCCGCAGGTCACTTCAGCTCGACCTTGGCGCCGGCCGCCTCGAGCTTCTTCTTCACCTCTTCGGCCTCGGCCTTGGCGATCTGTTCCTTCACCTTGCCGCCCGCCTCGACGAGATCTTTCGCCTCCTTCAGGCCGAGCGACGTGATCGCGCGCACTTCCTTGATGACGTTGATCTTGTTCGGGCCGGCCTCAACGAGGACGACGTCGAATTCGGTCTGCTCCTCGACCGGGGCGGCAGCCGCGGCGGCGGGACCGGCGGCCATCATCACCGCGCCGCCGGCGGCGGGCTCGATGCCGTATTTGTCCTTGAGGATCTGCTTGAGTTCCTGCGCCTGCAGCAGCGTGAGGTTCACGATGTCTTCGGCGAGTTTGTTCAGGTCAGCCATGTCATGTTTCCAGTTCTGTCTAGATGGGGTCCGACGTCAGGGGATCAACCCGACGAAGGCGATGGGATTGCTCAGGCGGCTTCGCGTTCCTCGAGCGTCTTGAGGATGCCCGCGATGTTCGCGGCAGGCGCGCCAATGGCACCGGCGATGGCCGAAGCGGGCGCCCCGATGCATGCCACGACGGAAGCGATAAGCTCCTCGCGCGACGGCAGCTGGGAAACCGCCTTGACCCCGTCCGGGTCCAGGATCGTGCCCGCCATCATCCCGCCCAGAACGACGAACTTGTCGTTCTTCTTGGCATAGGCATCCGAGACCTTGGCGGCTGCCACGGGGTCTTCGGAATAGGCGAACACGGTCATGCCCTTGAGAATGTCCCCAAGCCTCGCGGCCGGGTTCCCTTCGAGGGCGATCTTGGCGAGCTTGTTCTTGGCCACACGCACTGAACCACCGACGGCACGCATCTCCGCCCGCAGCGCCTGCATCTGCGCAACCGTCATGCCTTCGTAATGGGCAACCACCACGACGCCAGAGCTTGCGAAGATCTGGCCGAGTTCCTCGACCACTTTCTCTTTCTGGGCTCTATCCACGGTTCACTCCAAGTTGGGGGTTTCCCCCCGGCTCTCATTCGCCCCGTTTCCGGGGCATCGGGTCCTTGTTACGGGTCCCGAGGCCAGATCGCCCGAGGTCGCCCCCGGAAAGCTCCGTCCCGTTCCCCATCTCGGGAAGGACATTAAGCGGGTCGCCCCGCACCCTCCGTCTCGGACAGGACGGGGCATCGCTGCCCCGCCATCCCGCGCCCATGGGGGGCGCGGAAATCTCGTCAGCGGCCGGCGGCCGAGGTCAGATCGACCGACACGCCCGGCCCCATCGTCGAGGACAGCGACACCTTGCGCAGATAGGCGCCCTTGGCACCCGGCGGCTTGGCCCGCGTCACCGCATCGACAAAGGCGCGCACGTTCTCGGCCAGTTTTTCCGGCTCGAACGACACCTTGCCGACGCCGGCATGGATCACCCCGGCCTTCTCGACCTTGAACTGCACTTCGCCGCCCTTGGCGTTCCTGACCGCCGTCGCCACGTCCATCGTCACCGTGCCGACCTTGGGGTTCGGCATCAGGTTGCGCGGGCCGAGGATCTTCCCCAGCCGGCCCACCAGCGGCATCATGTCCGGCGTCGCGATGCAGCGGTCGAATTCGATCTTGCCCGACTGGATCGTCTCCATCAGGTCCTCGGCGCCCACGATGTCGGCGCCCGCCGCCCTCGCCTCGTCCGCCTTGGCCCCGCGCGCGAAGACCGCCACGCGCACCGTCTTGCCGGTGCCGTTCGGAAGCGTCACCACACCGCGCACCATCTGGTCCGCATGGCGCGGATCGACGCCGAGGTTCATCGCAACCTCCACCGTCTCGTCGAACTTGGCCGATGCCGCCTTCTTGATGAGGGCTACCGCATCCTCGACCGTCAGGTTGGCCTTGCCCTCGAACAGCGCTTCGGCTGCCTTGGCCCGTTTGCTCAGCTTTGCCATGGTCTCAGCCCTTCACTTCGATGCCGCAGGACTTCGCCGAACCGAGGATGATCTGCATCGCCGCCTCGATCGAGTTGGCGTTCAGATCCTTCATCTTGGCCTCGGCGATCTGGCGGATCTGCGCGACCGTCACGGTGCCGACCACATCGCGACCCGGCTTGACGCTGCCCTTCATGCGGTTGCGCTTGCCCACCGGCTTGAGCCCCGCCGCCTTCTTGAGCATGTAGGACGCGGGCGAGGTCTTGAGCTCGAGCGTGAACGACTTGTCCTGGTAATAGGTGATGACCACCGGGGTCGGCGCGCCGGGTTCGAGATCGGCGGTGCGCGCGTTGAATTCCTTGACGAACATCATGATGTTGAGGCCGCGCTGACCCAGCGCAGGACCGACGGGCGGCGACGGGTTCGCCTGACCCGCCTTCACCTGCAGCTTGAGGCTGCCCATTACCTTCTTGGCCATCCGGCCTTCTCCTTCTCACTGCCCCGCGGGGCGGTTTAGCGGTTCGACGGCCGCCGGCACCGCGCCGGCAAGCCTCCCGCACGGCACTCAGGCGCCCTTGGACACCTGCGTGAATTCCAGCTCGACCGGGGTTGCCCGGCCAAAGATCGACACGGTGACCTTGAGCCGGCTCGACCCTTCGTCCACCTCTTCCACCATGCCCTCGAAGCCCTCGAACGGCCCGTCGGTCACGCGCACCTTCTCGCCGATGTCGTAACGGATGAGGTTGCGCGGCGGCGCTGCCTCGGCCGCCTCGGCGCGGTGCAGGATGCCGTTCACCTCTTCATCGCGCATCGGCATCGGCTTGCCTTGCGGCCCGAGGAACCCGGTCACCCGGTTGATCGAGTTGATGAGGTGATAGCCGCGGTTCGTCATCTCCATCCGCACCAGCACATAGCCGGGCATGAAGCGCCGCTCGCTCGTCACCTTCTTGCCGCGCCGGATCTCGAGCACTTCCTCGGTCGGCACGAGCACTTCCTCGATCTCGTCCTCGAGGCCCGCATCGGCGACCGCCGCGCGGATCTTCTCGGCGATCTGCTTCTCGAAGTTCGAGAGGACGCTCACCGAATACCACCGCTTCGCCATGCCTGCCTGCCTGCCTTGCCGGACCTTCGCCCGGTTATCGTTCCATGTCGCCCAACAAAAAGCGGCGCGCACGCCGAATCGCTGCGCGCCACCTGACTGGATTACCCTGCCGCATACAGCCCCGCCGCCCCGGTTTCAAGGGCGCCGTCACAAGCCCGTCATGGGCCGCGCGTCAGCCCGCGACGTTCAGGATGAACGTCAAGCCACTGCGGATCGCCAGATCCACAAGGAAAAAGAAGATCGCGGTGAGCGTCGCCATGACGAACACCATCACCGTCGTCAGCCCGACCTCGCGGCGGTTGGGCCAGACGATCTTGGCCACTTCGGCGCGGACCTGCTGGAGGAACTGGAGCGGGTTGGTCTTGCTGGCCATGATTTCCTCGCCGGACGGGATGGGCCGCAGATACGCGACAAGCCCCCCGCTTTCAAGTCGCCGCGTCCCGCCCGTCCGTCACCCCGCCCAGACCTGGAACGCGAGCCCCGCCACGAACGCCCCCGACAGCGACAGGGCGATGTAGAGCGCAAAGACCCGCGGCCGCACCAGCGCCCAGACCGCCATCGCGGCCGGCAGCGACGTGACCCCGCCGGCGACGAGAAACGCAAGCCCCGCCCCCGGCGCCATGCCCTGACCGATCAGCCCGCCGACCAGCGGCAGCGCGGCATAGCCGTTGAGATAGGCCGGCACCCCGACGAGGGTCGCCGTCGCGATCGGCAGGATCCCGGTGCCGCCCAGCACGGACGTCACGGTCTCGGCCGGCACCCAGGCGACCATCAGGCTTTCGAGCAGGAAGGCCAGGACAAGCCATTTGGCAAGGAACAGCCCGGTCTTGACCGATTCCGTGCGGAACTTGACCAGCCGCGCCGGTTCGCGCCAGAACGCCCAGACAACCGGCTTGGGCGCGCGGATCTTCGCCCCGCCGCAGCCGCCATTGCCGATGCCGTCGCGCAACGGGTCGGTCAGCCCGCCCGCCCGCCCGATCAGATGCACCGCCGTGCCGCCCATCAGCCCGAGGAATATCGCCGCCAGCGTCTTGGCCACCGCGAACTCGGCGCCCAGCACCCCGGCCGTCAGCAGGAACATCGACGGATCCATCACCGGCGAGGCGAGCCAGAACGCCATCACCGGTGCCAGCGGCACGCCGATCGCCAGAAGCGCGGCGATGAGCGGGATCACCCCGCAGGAACAGAAGGGCGAGAGCGCCCCCGCCAGCGCGCCCATCGCGATCATCGCCGCCGGCCGGCCGGTGAAGGCGCGGGCGATGAGGTTGTCGGCCCCCGTCGCCGCGGCCCAGGCCGCGATGAGCACCGAAAGCACGAGGTATGGCGCCGTTCCGGCCAGCGCCCGCGCTGCAAAGGCCGCGCTGTCCTGCGCCTGCTGCATCTCCAGCACCGCCAGCAGGATCAGGATCGCCCCGCTTGCCACCCAGACCGAATGTTTGCGCAAGGCGCCGGCAAGCCGGCCGGGCAGGGACGGGGCAGCGGGGGTCAGGACAGACATCTCGATATCTCCGGTTTTCCGGTTCTATCTTGCGCCGCTCCGTGCCACGTGTCAAGCCGCCGCGTCAGGCCGCCTCGCCGTCGCGCGGCTCCACCCCGGCGCAGCAGGCATCGAGCAGAAACGCTGCCAGATCGCGCGCCGCGTCGAATACAGCGCGGTTCACCACCTCGCGCCCCCGGCGTTCCTGGCTGACGAGGCCGGCATCGACCAGCACGGTCATGTGATGGGCCAGCGTCGAAGGGGCAAGGCCGAGGTGGGAAGCGATCTCGCCCACGCGCAGCCCGTCCTGACCCGCCCGCACCAGCAGGCGAAAGATCGCAAGGCGCGCATCATGGCCGAGGGCGGCAAGCGCGCGGGCTTGGGGCGTCGCGGTGCTCATGCGACCAGCAAACCCCGCGCGGGCGCGCCCGTCAACCGCCCTCAGGCCGCGCGGCGGAACAGCGGGGCGCTGCGCCGGGCCAGTGCGCGCCGGGCCGAGGCGGGATCGAGCGCGCGGAACTGCGCGCTGTCCAGCGGGCCGGGACAGAAGATCAGCACCCCGGTATTGGCCCAGATCACCTCGTCATCGGCAAAGACCGGGCGCACTGCCGACACCGCACCGTCGAGCGGCACGGTGACGACCCCCGGCACCCCGCGCAGCGACAGCGCCGGCACCAGCGCCCGCGCCGCCTCGGGCTGCGTCTTGCCGGTGGCGATCAGGACCTGCGCGCCGGGCAGCAGAGTCAGGTCATCGCAGGCGCCGAGGACGCCGCCCTCGATGCGGATCGCCATCCGCCCGGCCTCGGGCGCAAGCCGCACCGGTTCGACCGCGACCAGCGGACGCAGCCCGCCGTCGAAGGTATGGAGCCGGTCGCCCGCGCGCAGATGGGCGACATCGCGCCAGCCGGCCGCGGTTTCTACCCGCGTGCCGGCGATCAGCGCGCCGGGCAGCGCGGTCGCGCTGAAAGCTGCGTCGTCGGTCGCGATGCGGGCGTCGGCAAAGTGGCGGGCGGGATGCAGGAACATGGGCGTATCCTCTGGCTGTCGGTTGCGCTCTGGCGGCCCGTGCCGCCGATACGCCCAAGAATCATCTGGATTTTGCCGTTTTTTCGTCACTCCCGCGTCGCGTGCGGGGCAAAGTTGCGGGTGTCGCGCCAATCGCACGCCCCGCCCCGCGATCCGCCACGCATCGCCCGCCGGTTCACCCTGCGTTAACCCTCGAGCACGCCCGCATGCACCATCGCCGCGCGGATGCGCGCCCTTGTGCCCTCGGTCAGCCCCACGAGCGGCAGCCGGACGTCCTCGGCGCAGCGGCCGAGCAGCGACAGGCCGTATTTCGCCCCCGCCACCCCCGGTTCGAGAAAGATCGCCTCGTGCAGCGGCATGAGCCGGTCCTGCCAGTCGAGCGCGGCGGCATAATCGCCCCGCAGCGTCGCCGCCTGGAATTCGGCGCATTGGCGCGGCGCCACATTCGCCGTCACGCTGATGCACCCGACGCCGCCATGCGCGTTGAAGCCGAGCGCCGTGGCATCCTCGCCCGAAAGCTGGATGAAATCCGGCCCGCAGGTGATCCGCTGCTGGCTCACCCGTTCGAGCCGCCCGGTCGCGTCCTTGACCCCGACGATCCGCGGCAACTCTGCCAGCCGGCCCATCGTCTCGGGCGTCATGTCCACCACCGACCGGCCGGGAATGTTGTAGATGATGATCGGCAGCGACGCGGCATCGTGGACGGCGGTGTAATGCGCGATCAGGCCGGCCTGGGTGGGCTTGTTGTAATAGGGCGTGACAACGAGCGCCGCATCCGCGCCCACCCGCTCGGCATGCCGGATGAGGCGGATCGCCTCGGCCGTCGCGTTGCTGCCCGTGCCGGCGATCACCGGCACGCGCCCAGCAGCGGCAGCGACGACCGCCTCGATCACCTGCTCGTGCTCGTCATGGCTGAGCGTCGGGCTTTCGCCCGTGGTGCCGACCGGGACGATCCCGGTGGACCCTTCCGCGATCTGCCATTCGACCAGCGCGGCCAGCGCGTCGAAATCCACTGCGCCGTCCTTGAACGGCGTCACCAGTGCCGGAATCGATCCCCTGAACACGACGCCCTCCCGCTTGGCTGAAACCGCGCCGTCATAGACCCGGCGCCGGGCGTTGCCAAGGCGGTGCAGCGGGGCGGGGCGAGGCGGCGCACACGCGGTTTTGGGTTGCCCGGGCGCGTGCATGGCCGCATCACCGCGTCATGCCGATCCGTTTGCTTACCCCCGTCATTGTTGCGGCCGTTCTGATGGCCGCGCCCCTCTCCCGGCCTGCCGTGGCCGACCCCGCCGCGCTGCGCGCCGCCCTCGCGGCGGCGCAGGTTCGCGACTGGGCGGCGGCCGATGCCGCCGCGCGGCCCGCAGGGGCCGTGGCGCGCGACCTTGTCACCTGGACGCGGCTGCGCGCCGGCGACGGCCGACTGCCGGAATACGAGGATTTCCTGCGCCGCCGCGGCGACTGGCCCGGCCTTGCCCTGCTGCGCGAGAAGGGCGAGGCAGCGGCGGCGCGGTCCACGACGCCGGCGCGGGTGATCGCCTGGTTCGAGGGCCACACCCCCCGCACACCCGAAGGCGCCGCCGCGCTCGCCGCCGCGCTGCGTGCCGTCGGCCGGGGCGCCGAGGCCGACCGGGTGATCGCCGCGGCCTGGGTGGACCTGCACCTGACCGAGGCGCAGCAGGCGGCGCTGCTCGCCGCCCATGGCCCGGCGCTGCGCGCGCATCACGCGGCACGGCTCGATCGCCTTCTGTGGGACGACCGTCTGGCCGAGGCGCGGCGGATGTTGCCGCTGGTCTCCGACGGCTGGCGCCGGCTGGCCGAAGCGCGGCTGGCGCTGGCGACCGATACGCCCGGTGTCAACCGGCTCATCGACGCGGTGCCCGCCGATCTTGCGGCGCACCCCGGCCTTGCCCATGCCCGCTTTGCCTGGCGCATGAAGAAGGGGCGCACCGCCGATGCGCAGGCGCTGCTGCTCGAACGCTCGGCCTCGGCCGAGGCGCTCGGCCGCCCCGAGGCCTGGGCGCGCGGCCGCGCTCTGCTGGCCCGCGCCGCGATGCGCGAGAACCGCCCGCGCGAGGCCTATCGCATCGCCGCCGGGCACCGCCTGACCGGCGGCGGCGCCTTTGCCGATCTCGAATTCCTCGCCGGCTATGTCGCGCTGACCCGCCTGAACGAGCCCGACCGCGCCCGCACCCATTTTCGCCACCTCGGCGAGAACGTGCGCACCCCCATCAGCATCGCGCGCGCCGCCTACTGGGAGGGCCGGGCGGACGAGGCCGCCGGGCGCCGCGATGCCGCCCGCGCCGCCTATGCCCGCGCCGCCCGGCACCAGACGGCGTTCTACGGCCTTGCGGCAGCCGAACGCGCGGGCATCGCGCTCGATCCCGCGCTCCTCGGCGGCGGGGCGCCGTCCGACTGGCGCGGCGCGGCTTTCCTGAAATCATCGGTCGCCGAGGCGGGGCTGATGCTCTGGCGCGCGGGCGAGACCGGGCGGGCGCGGCAGTTCCTGCTGCATCTCGCCGAGGGGCTGGGGCAGGGCGATCTCGAACGGCTCGCCGACATGGCGCTCGCCTCGGGCTGGCCGAACCTCGCGGTGCTCGTCGCCAAACAGGCGGCCGAGCGCGGCATCATCCTCCACCGCGCCTATTACCCCGACACGGCGCTGCTGCCCGAGGGGCTCGCCGTGTCCCGCCCGCTCGCCCTCGCCATCGCCCGGCGCGAATCCGAGTTCGACCCCGCCGCCGTCAGCCCGGCGAACGCCCGCGGCCTGATGCAGGTATTGCCCGGCACGGCCAAGCTCATGGCCGATGCGATCGGCCTGCCCTACCGCGAGGCGGCGCTGACGACCGATCCGGCCTATAACGCCCGGCTCGGCGCGGCCTATCTCGCGCGGCTGCGCGACGAATTCGGCCCCGCGCTGACCCTCGTTGCCGCCGGCTACAACGCCGGGCCGGGCCGGCCGCGGCAATGGATCACGCAGTTCGGCGACCCGCGCCGGGACGGCGCCGATCCGATCGACTGGATCGAGATGGTCCCCTTCGCCGAGACCCGCAGCTACATCATGCGCGTGGCCGAGGCTCTGGTGATCTACCGCGCCAAGGCGGCGGGCCGCGCCGGGCCGGTCGAGCTGACCGGCCTCCTGACCGGCCGCATCCGCTGACCTTGCGTCAGGCGGCACGGTCGGCCGGTCGTGTCCCGGCCGCCGCCGCCAAGCCGAAGAGCGCGCGCGCCTCATGCGCGCGCAGGATCAGCCGCGCCGGCGGGCCGTAGCCTGCCCCGGTCTCGGGATCGAGCGCCGGAACGACCGCCCGCATCGCATCCACGGCGCCCGCGTCGAATCCCGCCAGCGCGCCCCGTCCGGGCAGCAGGCTCTCGCTCGCCAGCCCCTCGGACCAGACGATCTGGTGACGGTCGAACAGCAGGTGCAGATAGTCCACCTCGCCCCCCGGCCGCCGCGCCACAGTGCCCCCGTTCACGAGATCCTTGGCCGCCACGAGCACCTCGGCCTCGCCGAACAGCAACTCTGCGAGCCGGTCGCGCACCAGGATGCGGTGCTGCGGCGACACGACCAGTCGGCCGTGCGGGCCGAACGTGCCCGCCGCGATGCGCACCGGCGCCAGCGCGCCGACCGCGGCAACCCGCCGCCGCCCGATCCAGCGCAGGGGCTGAGCCCCGTCATCCTGCGTGACGACCAGATCGCCCGGCCGCAGCGCCTCGACCGCCACAGGGCCGCCCGGCGTCAGGATGCGCATGCCAGCCGCGAAACAGGGGATCGTCGTGACCTCGACGATCCCCACATCCGTCGCCCCGCTGGACGAGCGCACCGAGTAGTTGAACGCGACGCTGTCGTGGTCGAGGTCGGTCGTGATCGTCACCGTCCCGTCGGCATTCAGCCGGACCACCTGCCCGGTCGGCAGGGTGACGAGCGATCCGGCACTCACCGCTACGCCGTTGATATGCGTGATGGTCAGCGTGCCGCCCGTGCGGTTGTCGTCATTGGCCAGAAGATCGACCGTCCGGCTCGATCCCTCGCGCAGGGTCAGCGCATCGTCCTGCGCGACCAGCCGGGTCTGCACGCTCTTCGATGCGATCAGAAGATTGGAATCGTAGGCCGCATCGGACACATCCGCGATTCCGATGCGGATCGCATTCACCACCCCTGGATTGACGAACATCGTCAGCGACAGCGTGAGCGTGAAGCCGTCCATCTCGGTGTTGAAATCGTCGCCCGTGTTCGAGACGAAAAGGTTGGAATTGTTCGTCTGGTTGATGTTCGTCACGCCCGGCTGGCCGTTGCCGAACGACACCGGCACCGACTGCCCGTTCACGATCACGAAGATCAGGTCGTTGTAGATCGAACTGGAATATTCCGGGTATTCCTCGGATGCGAAGACGAAGCGGATCGCCATCGTATCCGCGCTCGGAATGAAATTCACATCGAGAAACGCGGCGTCGAAGGTCCTCGCCCCTGCGATGGCGTTGAGTTGCGCGATATCGTCGGGGCCGCCGGTGTCCGTCGAGGTCGCGGGCGAGCGGTTCGGATCGCCGTTCGACTGGGTAAAGTCCCGCACGTTGCCGGTCGAAAGGATCACCCCGGTCTCGGACGGCACGACCCCCGGGGCGAGGTTGCCCTTGGAATAGATCGCGCTCGAATTCGCCGCGCCGGTATAGCTCGCGCTCACCACCGTCACGCCGTCGCCGAAGATGGTATTGGCCATCTGCACGGCGCTCGCATTGGTATTGTAGCCCAGCTCCGCGCCCGTCGCCATGCCCGCCCCCGGCGTTTCGGGACAGGCCGGCCGCACGCGGCGCACCCGGGCCATCGGATGCCCGGTCGCTCTGGTCGGTCGAAATCGTCTCGGCCTGCTCGCGGCCTCGCGCGAAACCCTGTCCCGGGTTTCGTCATTGCCCACGACCCTGCACCGCAGAAGCCCGAAGCGCCGAGCGAAATGCGTGCCGCGCCGCAGTTTCGACGCGCCGCTGTCGCGCCGCGGTCACAGCTGCGGCGCAGCGCCCCCGTCGCCCGCGATCCGCCGCGCCACATCGAGCAGCGCCGCCACCATCGGCGTATGCGTGCCGCGCTGCGGCACCACGAGCCCCACGCGCTGCGTCACATCCGGCGCCCCGATCGGCGCCGAGGCAAGGCCAGGCCCCGCCACCGCGGCGGCCAGCGCTTCGGGCACGACCGAGGCCCAGCGCCCGGTGCGCACATGCGCGATGATCGCCAGAACCGAATTGGTCTCGACCCCCGCCCGCACCGCCACGCCCGCCGCGGCCAGATGCTGGTTGACGATCCGCCGGTTCTGCATGTCCTCGGTCAGAAGGCACAGCGGCCATCGTGCGAGGTCCGCCCAGTCAACCCGACCGGGCGCCTCGCCCGCGACCAGCAGCCGATAGCGCTCGGCATAGAGCGGTGCGACATCGACGCGCCCCAGCGGCTCGTTGTCGAGATAGGTCACCCCCGCATCGAAGGCATGATCGTCGATCCCGGCCAGGATCTCGGCCGAGGTCGCCGACAGGATGCGCACCTGCACATCGCCGTGCCGCGCGGCAAAGGGCGCGGTCAGCCGCGCGATCCAGGGCAGCGCCGTCGGGATCACCCCGATCACCAGCGCCCCGCCGAGGCCCGAGCGCCGCGCCCGCATCTCGTCGCGAAGGGCCCGCGCATCGCCGGTGATCCGCCGCGCCCAGTCGAGCGTCCGCTCCCCCTCGGGCGTGAGCCCCTGGAACCGCGAGCCGCGCCAGACCAGCTGCACGCCGAGCTGATCCTCAAGCCCCCGGATCGCCGCACTCAGCGTCGGCTGCGTGACGCCGCAGGCCGCGGCCGCGCGGCCGAAATGCCGCTCGCGCGCCAGGGCCAGGAACATCTCGAGCCGCTCGATCATGCCCCTTCATGGCGCGAAACCCCGCCTGCCCGCAACGGTTCGCAGCCGCCGTCAGGCGCCTCGGGCGTCGGCCGCGATCAACCGCGCCCGATCCTCCACACCGCGCGCAGGGTCGGCCCGGCCTCCATCGCCCTGACATCCCCGCACGTCGCCCCCTCCGGCCGCCCCGCGGCTTCACTGTTCGGGAAATACTCCGGGGGAGTCCCCGGCAGCGCCGGGGACGGGGGCTGGCCCCCCCTCGCCGTCGGCCGCCTCAGCCCCGCCCGGCCTTCTCGTCGATCCCCGAAACGCCCTCGCGCCGCGCCAGTTCCGCCTCCACCTCGGCCAGCGTCACATCCCGTGCCGCCAGCATCACCAGCAGGTGATAGAGCGCATCGGCCGCCTCGCACACCAGCCGCGCCCGGTCGCCGCGCACCGCCTCGATCACCGCCTCGACCGCTTCCTCGCCGAACTTCTTGGCGCAGGCCTCCGGCCCCCGGGCCAGCAGGCGGGCGGTCCAGGAGGTGTCGGGGTCGGCGCCGCGGCGGGCGTCGATGGTCTGGGCAAGGCGGGCGAGGGCGGACATGGCAGGGCCTCCGGTCTTTGCGGCCGGCTTAGGCTCCCGCGCCGCCGCAGGCAAGATGGCGGGGCGGGGGCTCGATCTGCGCCGCGGCCCGTTCCCGGCCGCAGCGCCCCATCCGTCGTCGCAGCGCCCGGCCGCGGCATGTGCAAGCCACCGGACAGGCCGGGCACAGCGCCGCGCGGGCCGCCGTCCGCCCGCCGTCAGGCCGGCCGCACCGCGATCCCCGCCGCCGCCAGATGCGCCTTCGCCTGCGGGATCGTGAAGGTCCCGAAATGAAAGATCGACGCCGCCAGCACTGCCGCCGCATGCCCCTCGGTCACCGCCGCGACCAGATGGTCGAGCCTGCCCGCCCCGCCGCTCGCGATCACCGGGACCGGCACGGCATCGGCCACGGCGCGGGTCAGCGGCAGGTTGAACCCCGCCCCGGTCCCGTCGCGGTCCATCGAGGTCAGCAGGATCTCCCCCGCGCCGCGCCCGGCCATGGTCCGGGCGAAGGCCACCGCGTCGATCCCCGTCGCCCGCCGCCCGCCATGGGTGAAGATTTCCCACCGGTCCGGCGCGACGCTGCGCGCATCGATCGCCACCACGATGCATTGCGACCCGAACACATCCGCCGCCCGCGCCACCACATCGGGATCGGCCACGGCGGCGGAGTTGAAGCTCACCTTGTCCGCCCCCGCGCGCAGCAGCGCCCGCACATCCGCCACCGTCCGGACCCCGCCGCCCACCGTCAGCGGCATGAAGCACCGCTCGGCCGTGCGGGTCACGAGGTCGAACATGGTCCCTCGGTTCTCGTGCGTGGCATGGATGTCGAGGAACGTCAGCTCGTCCGCCCCCGCCGCGTCATAGGCCGCCGCCGCCTCGACCGGATCGCCGGCATCGCGCAGGTTGACGAAGTTGACGCCCTTGACCACGCGGCCGTCGGCGACATCGAGACAGGGGATGATGCGGGTCTTGAGCATGCGCCGGGTCTAGGACGGATGCCCGCGAAGGGGAAGGGGCGGCCGCGCGCGCCGCCCATCGCGGGCGCAAGCCGGGCCTCGCGCGGGAAGGGCGCGATGGCACGGTCCGCGCGGCGAACAGGCCCAGCCGACCCTTCTCTTCCTCGGGGGCCTGCACCCGACATGTGATGGACTGACCATCCCTGCGCGTCCCTTCGACACAGGGGCGATCTCAGAACGCTGGGGCGATCGCCTTCGCCCCGCGTCGCCGAGCGCGATCGCGCCCCGTCGGCATGCTTCGGCAGCGGCGTCTCGTGGAGCGGCGCCATGCCCTCCGGATAACCTCACGTCGGGATGCCGGGGGAGACCCTGCCGTGCGCTGCGGTCGCGGTGCATGATGGTGCCGCGCGGATGCGTGCGCTTGCCTGTCCGGGTTGGCCGCGCCCGACCGGGCTTCGGCACCCTCGTGCACCGGGGACCGACGTTCGGCTGCACGGTTGCTGGCGCTGCCGTCACCCGGTCGCGACCCGCCCGCAACAGATGACGCCCGGGATTGCAGGGGCGTGAGGAAGCGGGTGGTCTGGTGTCAGTTTGGTGGAGCCAAGCGGGATCGAACCGCTGACCTCTTGAATGCCATTCAAGCGCTCTCCCAACTGAGCTATGGCCCCACCGGAGGTCGGCCGTTGCCGGCCTGCGCGCGTCTCTAGAAGAGGTGGGGCGGGTGCGCAAGGGGGTATCGAACCCCCGCCGCACCCGCAGTGCCCTCAGACCTCTTCCTCGCCGCCCGCCACATCCGTCAGGTCGTCGAGCGACACCGTCTCGTCCTCGTCGGCCTCGAGCAGTTCCTCGTCGAGTTCCGCATCCTCGGTCGCATCGGCCTCGACCAGATCGTCGGCGTCGATGTCGTCGTCCAGCAGGCGCGTCGCCTTGGCTTCCTGCGCCAGGATCGCGCTCGACGCCTTGCGGCGGAATGTGTCGATATCCACCACTTCGCCGGTATAGGGGCTGACGACCGGGCTGCGATTGAGATCGTAGAACCGTTTGCCGGTCGTCGGGCAGATGCGTTTCGTGCCCCATTCTTCCTTGGGCATGGTGTCCTCGTGATTCCGGGTGGGCGTGAGTCGGCTGTCACTGTCACAGGCGCCGGGCGGTGTCAAAGGCTTTGCCGGGCATGGAACCCGGCCGGGTCGGGCGATAGGATGGCCGTGCCAAACCGGCGCCGGCTGTGCCCGGCCGCATCAGGACGGACCCGATCCCATGCCCCGCCTTCCCGGCCCGCCACCCGTCGAGATCACGCTGCGCCGCTCGCCCCAGGCCAGGCGGCTGTCGCTGCGTGTGTCCGGGCTCGACGGGCGGGTAACTCTGACCATGCCGGCCCGTGCGCGCGAGGCCGAGGCCATGGCCTTCGTGCGCGACCGCGAGCCCTGGATCCGCGCCGCCCTCGCCCGCCTGCCGCCGCTGCAGACGGTGGCCGTGGGAACGGTGCTGCCGGTCGAGGGGGCGATGCTGCGCGTGACGGCCGCGGCGGGCCGCGGCGCCGTCAGGGTCGAGGGCGAGGCACTGATCGTCCCGGGCGCGGCGGCGGGGGCGGGCGCGCGGGTGGCGGCGTTCCTGCGGCTGCTCGCACGCGACAGGCTCGCGGCGGCCTGCGATGCCCATGCGGCGCGGGCCGGGCGGCGTTATGTTCGCCTCGTGCTGCGCGATACGCGCTCGCGCTGGGGATCGTGCACGGCCGAGGGGGCCCTGATGTTCAACTGGCGCCTCGCGATGGCGCCGCCGGCCGTGCTCGACTATGTCGCGGCGCATGAGGTCGCCCATCTCGTGCGGATGGATCATTCGCCGGCCTTCTGGGCCGAGGTGGAGCGGTTGCGGCCCGGCCATGCCGCGGACCGGGCCTGGCTGCGGCGCCACGGCGGGGCGCTGCACGGCTGGCGGTTCGACACCCCGGCCGAGGATTGACGCCGCCCGCGCCCCGATGCTTGATCGCGCCATGCCCGCTGCGCTGCGCCCCCTCGAAACCCTCGCCGCCCACGACCGGCTTTACCGCACGCTTCGCGCGCAGGTCATGCATGGCGAGTTGCGGCCCGGCGCGCCGCTCACGCTGCGCGGGATCGCCGCGCAGTTCGGCGTGTCGATGACCCCGGCGCGCGAGGCGGTTCGGCGGCTCGTGGCCGAGGGGGCGCTGTCGCTGTCGGCCTCGGGCCGCGTCGCGACGCCGGAACTGAGCGCCGAGCGGATCGAGGAGCTTGCCGCCGTCCGTGCCCTCCTCGAACCCGAGCTCGCCGCCCGCGCCCTGCCGCGCGCACATTTCGCGCTGATCGAGCGGCTCGCCGCGATCAACGGCGCGATCGCCGAGGCGGTGGCCAAGCAGGACGCCATCGCCTATATCCGCACCAATCTCGAGTTTCACCGCACGCTTTACCTGCGCGCACAGGCGCCCGCGATGCTGGCGATCACCGAAACGGTCTGGCTCCAGCTCGGCCCGACGATGCGGGCGCTTTACGCCCGGCTGCGCCGGAACGAGCCGCCGCAGCACCACCGCATGATCCTCGCCGCGCTGCGGGCCGGCGACGAACCCGCGTTGCGGCTGGCGGTGCGCACGGATGTGACGCAAGGGCTGCGGCACCTCGCGTCGTGAGCCGTGTCAGAGGATGTCGATCGCACCGCCGAGGACAGCAGGATCGGCGATGCCGTCAAACCGGATCACCGCATCGGGCGCAAAGCGCAGCACCGCCCGCCCGCCCTCGACGGCAGCGAAGCGGTCGATCACCTCGGCCCCCGTCAGCGCCCCGTCCACCAGCGCGGCCGCGAGCAGCAGGCGGTCGCCGCCCCGGACCGAGAAATCGGTGATCCGGTCCCGCCCGTGGCCGGCGCTGAACACGAAGGTATCGGCGCCGGTCCCGCCGGTGAGCACATCGTTGCCCGCCCCGCCCTCGATCCGGTCGCGCCCCGCACCGCCGCGGATCGTGTCCGCCCCGAGGCCGCCCAGCAGCCGGTCGTTGCTGGCGCCGCCGAAGATCAGGTCGTTCCCGCGCCCGCCGTCGATCCGGTCGCGCCCGCCGCCGCCGTCGATCCGGTCATTGCCGGCGCCGCCGAACAGCTTGTCCGCCCCGGCGCCGCCCAGGATCGTGTCGTCGCCGCCCCGGCCGATGATCCGGTCGTTGCCCGCGCCGCCGTCGAGCAGGTCGCCGCAATCGCTCCCCGTGATCGTGTCGTCGCCGGCCAGCCCCTCGACCGTATCGCCGCATTGCGTGGCGCGCAGCACATCGTTCCCGTCGGTCGCACCGATCAGCCCGAAGAGCGTGAAGCTGCCGCCCGGGGCCAGCGGCCCCTCGGTGACCGGTTCGGCCACGATGCTGCCGTCGCGCAGCCCCTCGGCGAATTCGGCGAGCGAGATTTTCGGCATCTTGCCCTTGAGCACATAGAACCACTCGACGGCTTCGTTGCCGATGATGGTCTCGGTGGCGTTGAGCAGCGTGACCCGTTCGCCGCCGGGCACGGCCGGAAACGTAAGGTCCCACGCCGTCCAGACATAGCCGAAGAGCGGCGAGAGCGGATTGGGGCCGGGCTCGAGGAGCGGTTCGAAGACCCGGCGCGGGAAGCCGAAGGCGTCCGGCTCGCGCCACTCGGCAATCGCTCCGCCAAGATCGACGAACGGGATGCCGCCGATCCTGCCGGCCTCGACGGTGCCGCTGGGACGGCCGCCGATGTCCTTGGGCACGGTGCGCATGAAGGGATTGTCAAAGCTGTCATCCGGGCTGACCACCGCGCGCTTGCGCAGCAGGTAGGCGAAGCGCAGGCCGTCATCGGCGAATGCGGTGTTGCGCTGAACGGAGAAGGCAAAAACGCTGATCGTTCCCATGATAAAGCCTCGGGCTTAAATTCAATCGGCCGGAAGGGTAGGGGGCGCGGCCCGCCAGGTCAACGCCAGTTGCGCCGGCGACGCCGTGCGCGCCGGGCGTTGTGCAGTCGGCCGCGACGGCCGACGTCAGGCGTGGATCGGCCCGTCGCCGCAGGCCAGCGCCGCCTCGCGCACCGCCTCGGAATAGGTCGGGTGGGCGTGGCAGGTGCGGGCGAGATCCTCGGCCGCCGCGCCGAATTCCATGGCCACGCAGATCTCGTGGATCAGGTCGCCCGCCATCGGGCCGATGATATGGGCGCCGAGGATGCGGTCGCTCGCGGCATCGGCGAGGATCTTGACGAAACCGTCGGCGGCGAAATTGGCCTTGGCGCGGCCGTTGCCCATGAAGCTGAACTTGCCGACCTTGTAGGCGGTGCCGCGTTCCTTGAGCGCCTCTTCGGTCGCACCGACGCTCGCCACCTCGGGGTGGGTGTAGATCACGCCGGGGATGACGCCGTAGTTCACATGGCCGGCCTTGCCGGCGATGATCTCGGCGGCGGCAAAGCCCTCGTCCTCGGCCTTGTGGGCGAGCATCGGGCCCGGGATCGCATCGCCGATGGCGTAGATGCCGGGGACCGAGGTGGCGAAATGCCGGTCCACCGCGATCTGCCCGCGGGGCGTCATCTGCACCCCGAGCGCATCGAGCCCGAGGCCCTGCACGAAGGGCCGCCGCCCGGTCGCGACGAGAACGATGTCGGCGCTGGCCTCATGCAGCGACTGATCCTTGCGCCGCTGCCAGGCGACGGTCGCGCCGCCCTCGCGCCTGGTGACGCCCTGCACCGCGGCGCCGAGTTCGAATTTCAGCCCCTGCTTCTTCAGGATGCGTTCGAAAGCCTTCTGCACCTCGCCGTCGTTGCCGGGGATCAGATGGTCGAGATATTCGATGACCGTCACGTCGCTGCCGAGCCGGGCATAGACCGACCCGAGTTCGAGCCCGATCACGCCGCCCCCGATCACCACCATCGTGCCGGGGATCGTGCCGAGTTCCAGCGCGCCGGTCGAGGTGACGACGGTCGTCTCGTCGATCGCCGCCCCGGCGAGCGGCGCGGGTTCCGAGCCCGAGGCGATCACGATCGCCCTGGCCTCGTGCACCGCATCGCCGACCCTGACCTGACCGGCGGCGGGGATCGAGGCCCAGCCCTTGATCCAGGTGATCTTGTTCTTCTTGAAGAGAAACTCGATCCCCTTGGTGTTCTGGGCGATCACATCGTCCTTGTAGGCGCGCATCCGGCCCCAATCGACCGTGGGCGCGCCGCCGATCAGCCCCATCTTCGCGAAATTCTCGTGCACCTCGTGGAGCTGGTGGCTGGCATGCAGCAGCGCCTTGGACGGGATGCAGCCGACGTTGAGGCAGGTGCCGCCGAGCGTCGCGCGCCCCTCGACGCAGGCGACCTTGAGCCCGAGCTGCGCGGCGCGGATGGCGCAGACATAGCCGCCGGGACCGGCGCCGATCACGATGAGGTCATAGGTTGCCATGGGATCCTCGGGGTGGTTGCGGAGGGAAGAGCGGCCGGGCGCGGCGCAGGTGGCGGCGGGGCATGAGTATTTGGGGAACAGTGAAGCGGTATGGGGTCAGAGCAGGGCGGCGATCAGCATCAGGACGGTGGCGCCGAAGCCGAACATCCAGACGACCGAGCGCCAGGGGACGAGGCCATAGGCATAGGCGGGGACGTAGAGGATGCGGGCGGCAAGGTAGACCCAGGCGCAGGCGGCGGTGAGAGGCGTGCCCTTGCCGGCGAGCGTGACGACGACCACGGCGAGGGTGAAGAGGATCAGCCCCTCGAAATGGTTGTCGAGCGCGCGGATGAGGCGGCCGGTGCGGGGGGAGACCATCGCGCGCAGGTCCACCCCGTCGCGGGCGGAGAGGGTGATCTTGGTCCCCACCTCGCGGTTGGCACCGAGCGAGACGAGGATGAACTGGACCGCCTGGAGGAGGCCGGCGAGGGTGAGGGCGGTGAGTTCGGGGGTCATGGGGTGTCCTGCGGTTGCGGTTGCGTGGCGCGCGTCGACGCTCGGGGGCAGGGCGGCGGGCGTGATCCGGCTCTTGATCGTCTGCCGGCCAGTCCCTCGGCGGTTCGTGAGCTCAGCCCCGCCCGCCTGCGGGGAGGGGCGCGGGCGTCACAGATCCATCAGCAGCCGCCGCGGATCCTCCAGCGCCTCCTTCACCCGCACGAGGAACGTCAC
>JBKBQT010000003.1:22133-181351 GCA_046292445.1 Gemmobacter sp. | reverse complement strand
AACCTCGCCTACAATATGCGCCGCCTGGGCCAGCTTCGCCGTCTGAACCCGTGCCCGGCATGACCCCGGGGCGCGGAAATCAGGCCGCCGGGGCCAAAACCCACCGCAACCGGGCTGAATAACCCCCGAACCCAACCCGAAGCACCCCGCCGAGCCGTTTCATGCAGTCTTCAGGCCGCCGAGCCGGCCCAGAACAGCAGAAAACGGTGAAAAATCGAGGTGCCCACATGCGAGAATGTATACGATCAATGAGTCGCACCAAGTTGGGAGGACGTCATGCCGGTCGCGCGGATCAACGGGCACCGCATGCACTACGAGGTGCATGGCGCGGGTCCGCCGGCCGTCGTGATGGGCGGCTGGGGCAGCTATTGCCACGGCAACCACCACCACATCCCCCGCAGGCTGACCGACCGCTGTTCGGTCGTGATCTTCGACCACCGGGGCCTGTGCGCGTCCGACGACGACCTGTCGGTGGAGCCGTCGATGGCGCTCTATGCGCAGGACGTGGCGGGGCTTCTCGACCATCTCGGGATGGGGCGGGCGCACGTCGTGGGGCTGGTCGGCATGGGGGCCTGCATCGGGCAGGAACTGGCCATCAGCCGCCCCGACCTCGTGCGCAGCCTCGTCAACATGAACACCTGGGCGAAGCCCGACGCCCGGCTGACCCATCAGCTCGAGATGCTGCGCGACGTCCACCGCGTCATGGGCTGGGAGGCGTTCCAGAAGCTCGTGTGCCTGTGGTCCTTCGACGAGGGCTTCTACCTTGAGAACCACGCCCGGCTGCTCGGCCCCGCCGGGCCTTGGCGCGAGCTCAACGGCCGCTACGTCGCGCACGAACGGCTGATCCGCGCCTGCCTTGCGCACGACACCACCGACCGGCTGCACCGCATCGTGGCGCCGACGCTCGTCATCCATTGCCCGCTCGATCTCGTGAACGGCCCGCGCCTGACGCGGCCGATCGAGGCGGCGATCCCCGGTGCGCGGGGCATCACGCTCGATGGTGCGGCGCATGTCGTGGCGGGCAGCGCGATGCGCGCGCGCTTTGCCGCCGCCGTCCACGCATTTCTCGACAGCGTCGAGGCCGCCGAGGCTGCGGCGGCCGCCGGTGCTGGCGCCGATGACAGGAGGTCCGCGTCGTGACTGCCCGCCCCCCAGAGGAGCCGCCCCGCAAGGGCCCGCTCGCCGGCCTGCGCGTGATCGAGATGGGCCAGCTCCTCGCCGGCCCCTTCGTCGGCAGCCGCTGCGCCGATTTCGGCGCCGAGGTGATCAAGATCGAGGCGCCCGGCGCCGGCGACCCGATGCGGGAATGGGGCCATCACCGCCACAACGGCGCCGCCCTGTGGTGGCCGGTGCTCGCGCGGAACAAGAAATGCGTGACCGCGAACCTGCGCGACCCGGCCGAGCGCGCACGCGTCAAGGCGCTGATCGCCACGGCCGATGCGCTGATCGAGAACTTCAAGCCCGGCACGCTCGAAGGCTGGGGCATGTCGCCAGAGGAACTCCACGCGATCAACCCGCGGCTGGTGATCGTGCGCGTGTCCGGCTTCGGGCAGACCGGGCCCTACCGCGAGCGCCCGGGCTTTGCGAGCGTGGGCGAGGCGATGGGCGGCATCCGCCACATCAACGGCTTTCCCGACCAGCCGCCGCCGCGGTTCGGCATCTCGCTCGGCGACACGCTGACGGCGCTGTTCGCGTTCGAGGGGCTCCTGCTCGCGCTCTACTGGCGCGATGCGCGGGGGGGCGGCAGGGGGCAGGTCGTCGATGCGACGATCGCCGAAAGCTGTTTCGCCATGCTCGAAAGCGCGCTGCCGGAGTACGACAAGACGGGCTACGTCCGCGGGCCCTCGGGCACCGCCCTGCCCAATGTGGCGCCGTCGAACATCTACCCGACCGCCGAGGGCGGCTATGTCGTCATCGCCGCCAACCTCGACCCGATGTTCCGCCGCCTCTGTGGCGCGATGGGCCGGCCCGAGCTGGCCGAGGATCCGCGCTACGCCACGCACAAGGCGCGGGGCGAGAATGCGGCAGAGCTCGACGCCCTGATCGGCGCCTGGACGCGGGGCATGACGGCGGAAAGGCTGGCGGCGCATCTCGATGCCCACGGCGTGGTCTGCGGGCCGATCAACACCATCGCCGACATCGCTCGCGACCCCCATTTCATCGCCCGCGGGATGATCCGCGAGGTGGCCGATCCGCGGTTCGGCACGCTGAAGGTGCCGGGCATCGCCCCGGTCCTGAGCGAGACGCCGGGCGACATCGCCTGGCTCGGGCCCGAGCGGCCGGATGCGCACAACGCCGAGATCTGGGGCGAGGTTGCGGCGGAACGGGTGGGTCATGGCGGCTGAGGCGGGCGTGATCCTCTGCGACGTCACCCCGCGCGACGGGTTGCAGACGCTGCCCGAACACTGGACCGTTGCCGCCCGCGTCGCCCTGATCGACCGGCTGTCGGCCGCAGGCCTGCCGCGGATCGAGGCGGTGAGCTTTGCCAACCCCGCGCGCGTGCCGCAGATGGCCGAGCCCGAGGCGGTGCTGGCGGGCATCGCCCGGCCGCCCGGATGCGCCTTCGCCGGCCTTGCGATGAACGCGCGGGGGGTGGAGCGGGCGCTTGCCGCGCCGCTCGACGAGGTGCGCTTCGTCATCGTGGCGACCGAGACGCTCTCGCAGCGCAACCAGAGCGCGGGCGTGGCCGAGACGGTTGCGGCCTTCCGCGCCGCCGCGCCGTCCGTGCGCGCAGCGGGGCGGCGGCTGACGGCCGTGGTCGCGGTCGCCTTCGGCTGTCCCTTCGAGGGCGAGGTGCCGCCCGCGCGGGTCGCGGCGCTGGCGGCCGAGGCGGTTGCGGCCGGGGCGGACGAGGTGATCCTGGCCGACACGATCGGGGTCGGCGTGCCGGCGCAGGCGCGCGACCTCGGCGCGCGGCTCGGCCCGGTGCTGGGCGGGCGAGTCTGGGGCGTGCATCTGCACAACACGCGCAACACGGGGCTGGCGACGGCACTGGCGGCGATCGAGGCGGGCGCGCGCGTCGTCGATGCTGCAACCGGCGGGATCGGCGGCTGCCCCTTCGCGACCGGCGCGACCGGGAACATCGCCACCGAGGATCTGGTGTGGATGCTGCACCGATCGGGGATCGGGACGGGGGTGGATATGGCGGCGCTCATGGCGCTTTCGGCGGCACTGCGGGCGCAGGTGCCGGGCGCGCATACCGGACAGGTGGTGCGGGCGGGCGACTGGCCGCAGGACCGGGCGAGGGCGGCATCAGCGCGCGCATCGCCCCCCTGCCCAACGCCCGCGCCGCCGGCACCGCGACCGACCCCGCCCGGATGACCGCGGCCGAGGCGCGGGCCGCCATCGCCGCCGGCGCGTTGTCGGCCGAAGAGGCGGCGCGCGCCGCCCTCGCTCGGATCGACCGGCTCGATCCCGTGCTGCGCGCGGTCGCCTGGATCGATCCCGACCGCCTCCTGCGCCATGCGCGCGAGGCGGACAAGGCGGCGCTGCAGGGGCGGCTGCACGGCCTCATGCTCGGCGTCAAGGACATGATCGACACCGCCGACATGCCCACCCAGCACAACAGCCCCCTCTATGTGGGCCATCGCCCCGGGCAGGATGCCGCCGTCGTCGCTGTCGCGCGCGCTGAGGGTGCCCTGATCGCGGCCAAGCTCGACACGCACGAATTCGCCTCGGGCGGCCGGCTGCCCGCCGCGCGCAACCCGCACGACCCCGCCCATACGCCGGGCGGATCGTCCTCGGGGTCGGGGGCCGCCACCGCGGCGGGGCTGGTGCACCTCGCGCTCGGGACGCAGACGGGCGGTTCGGTGCTGCGTCCGGCGTCGTTCTGCGGCGTGTTCGGGATGAAGCCGACCTGGGGCGTCGTGAGCCAGGAGGGGGCCAAGCTCTATGCCGTCTCGCTCGACACGCTCGGCTGGTACGGCCGGTCGGTCGCCGACCTTGCGCTGATGGCCGAGGCGACGCGGGCGGTGCGCCGGCCGTCGGGGCGGCGCGAGAGCCTCGCGGGGGCGCGTATCGGCCTCTGCCGCACGCCGTGGTGGGATGCCGCCGATCCGGCGATGCAGGCCGCGACCGAACGCGCCGCCGATCTCTTCCGCGCGGCGGGGGCGCGGGTGGAGGATTTCGACCTGCCCGAAGGCTTCGAGCGGCTGAACGACGAACAGAACCGGCTGATGCGCGGCGAGGGGCGGGCGGCCTTCCTGGCCGACTACCTGCGCGCGCCGCACCTTCTGCACCAGGATTTCAGGGACCGGGTGGAGGATGCCGACGGGATCGGGTTCGAGGGTATGCGCGCCGCGCAGGATTTCTGCGCCGCCTGCCGCCCCCGCTTCGATGCCGCCATGCGGGGCTGGGACGCGATCCTCGTGCCCGGCGCGCTGGGCGAGGCGCCGCGGTCGCATGGCACGACCGGCAACCCGATGTATCAGCGCGCCTTCACCGCGCTGCATGTGCCCTGCATCGGCCTGCCGGGCTTCGTCGGGCCGGCGGGCATGCCGCTTGGCGTGCAGCTCGTCGGGCCGCGGTTCGGCGATGCCGACCTCATCGAGGTCGCTGCGGCGGCGGCCGAGGCGCTGGGCGCGCCGGCCGTCGATCCGGTGGAACCGCCCGCACGGAGGCAGGCATGAGTTCTTCGGCAGAACGCGCCTATGCGCAGATCAAGGCGCAGCTGCTCGCAGGCACCTACGACGCCGGCGCGCGCCTGCCCGAGGACATGATCGCCTCGGAACTCGGCCTGTCGCGCACGCCGGTGCGGGATGCGCTGCGGCGGCTCCAGGTCGAGGGGCTGGTGACGATCACCCCGAACTCGGGCGCGCGAGTGGCGCAGTGGACCGCCGACGCGCTCGAGGAGATCAGCCGGATGCGCGCCATGCTCGAGGGTTACGCGGCCGAGCTTGCGGCGCGCAAGGCGGGGCCCGAGGCGCTCGCCCGGCTCGAACGGCTCTGCGACGACATGGCGGGTGAGATCGCGCGCGAGCCGGCGGTGGACCTTGCCCGGCTGTCGCGGATCAACCTCGACTTTCACCGCGAGATCGCGGTCGCCGCCGACAATTCGCGCCTCCTCGCCTCGATCGAGCCGTTGTGGAGCTTTTCTCTGATCCGACGCAAGTTCGGCTTCTTCGACCGCAGCCGGTTCGACCGCAGCCTTGCCCATCACCTCGAGGTCCTGGCCGCCCTGCGGGACCGCGACAGCGACTGGGCACGGGCGATCATGCAGACGCACATCCACGCCGCGCGCGCCCTTGATGCGACCGTGGTCGCCTCGGATGCGCCGCGCGCGGTCAGGACGGGTTAGGGACATGGCCAAGGGATACCGCGCGATGCTGGCCGAGGCCGAGGCCTTGGTGACGACGCTCGATCCCGCGGCGGCGCAGGCGCTGCTCGGCGAGCCGGGGGTCGCGTTCGTCGATCTGCGCGACCCGCGCGAGCTCGACCGCGAGGGGATGATCCCGGGGGCGGCGCATTGTCCGCGCGGGATGCTGGAGTTCTGGATCGACCCCGAAAGTCCCTACCACAAGCCGCTCTTCGCCGAGGACCGGCTGTTCGTCTTCTACTGCGCCGGCGGCTGGCGGTCGGCGCTGGCCGCGCAGACGGCGCAGGCGATGGGGCTCGCGCGGGTCGCGCATGTCGGGGGCGGCCTGGCGGCCTGGAAGGCGGCGGGCGGGCCGGTCGTGCCCCGGCCGGGATCGCGGAAGGAGGGCTGAGCGATGGCGGCAGAGGTTTCGGGGGTCGATCACACCGGGCTTGCGGTGGACGATCTCGATGCGGCGGCGGCCTTCTTTCGCCGGATCGGATTCACCCTCACCCCGCGCGAGGCGCTGACGCGCCCAGGCCCGGACGGCACCCATGTGCCGAGCGGGGCGGACAACCATGTGTTCATGTTGCGTCAGGGCTATCAGGAGCTCATCGCGATCACCGACCCCGCGGGCGGTCACATGCTCATCCCGCGGCTGGCGATGTATCGTGGCCTGCACATCGTGGTGCTCGGGTCGGACGACGTGGACGCGCTGCAGGCCCGCCTGGCGGCCGATGGCGTGCCGGCGGGCCCCTGCATGACCTGGGGCCGTGCCGTCGAAGGCGGGGGCGAGGCCCGGTTCCGCTTCTTCATGTATGCCCCGGACGCGGCGCCCGAGGCGGTCCTGTGCGTGGTCCAACACCTCACGCCCGCGGTGCTGCGCCCGCCGACGCTGCTCGCCCATCCGAATGGCGCCGAGGCGCTGGAGGGGGTGACGATGCATGTCGCTGACGTGGCCGAGGCCGAGGGGCGCTATGCCCGCCTCCTCGGGGCGGCGCCGCAGGGGCCGGGCCTCTTCCGCTTCGGCGACGGCACCTTCCTGCGGCTCGCCGACCGGGCGGGGCTCGACCGGCTGTTTCCCGGCGCCGCCGTGCCGCCGGCGCCGGCGGTCGCGGCCATCGAAATCGCGCTCGCCGACCCTGGGCATGTCGCCCGGGCGGGCGTGACGCTCAACACCGACGAGGGCGGCGGCTGGATCGGCCCCGACGATGCCTTCGGCGCCATCATCCGGGTCGTCCCGGCACAGTAACCGACAGGAGGTCACCATGAAGCTTTTCGGCAAGCCCCTCTCGCGCCGCGCTGTCCTGCGCGGTGCTGCCATCGCCGGTGCGGCCGGCCTCGTGCATCTCGTGCCCGGCCCCTCGCTCGCGCAGGAAACCCTTCGGCGTGGCGGGACGCTGACCATCGCGCTGCCGACCGAGCCGCAGCACCTCAATTCGGCGATGGACACGACCCAGCACGTCAAGATGGTGGCGTCCAAGATCTTCAGCGGCCTCGCCCGCTACGAGCGCGACATGACGATGACGCCCGACCTAGCCGAAAGCTGGACGGTCGCGCCCGACGGCCTGTCGATCACCTTCAACCTGCGCCGCGGGGTCAGGTGGCACGACGGCACGCCCTTCACCGCGAAGGACGTGGAATATTCGGTGATGCGCGGCTTCGGGCAGAACAACGGCCTCGTCCGCGCCGTGTTCAGCAACGTCGAGGCGGTCGAGACGCCCGACGACCACACCGCGATCCTGCGCCTCAAGGTGCCGACCCCGGCGATCATGATGGCGCTGCCGGTCGCCACGGCGACGATCCTGCCCGCCCATATCTACGACAACGGCGGCAACATCCGCGAGAATCCGGCGAACCAGGCGCCGATCGGCACCGGCCCCTTCCGGTTCGTCGAGTGGCGGCGCGGATCGTCCATCGTGCTCGAACGCAACCCCGACTACTTCGAGCCGGAAAGGCCCCATCTCGACCGGATCGTGTTCGCGGTGATCCCCGACACCCAGTCGCGCGGGGCCGCCGTCGAGGCAGGGCAGGTGGACATCGTCTATCACTCCACCGCCGCGGCCTCGGATGCCCGCCGCCTCGGCGCGCTGCCGCATCTGGAGCTTTCGACCGACGGCTATTTCTTCGAGTCGACGGTCTGCTTCATGGAGTTCAACATGGCGCATCCGATCCTCGGCAAGCCCGAGGTACGCCGGGCGCTCGCACATGCGATCGACCCCAACTTCGTCCTCGAGAACGTCTGGATGGGCTTCGGCGCCGTCGCCACCTCGCCCTTCCACCGCAACCTCGTGCATGCCCATACCGACGACGTGCCGCGCTATCCGCTCGATCTCGATCTTGCGGGGCGCCTCCTCGACGAGGCGGGCCATCCGCGCGGCGCCAACGGCATCCGCTTTTCCATGCGGATCGAATACACGCCCTTCGGCGACCACTATCAGCGGATGGCGCAATACGCCCGCCAGCAGCTCGCCCAGCTCGGAATCGAGGCCGAGGTGCGGTCGAACGACTTCGCAGGCTGGGTGCGGCGGATCTGGACCGACCGCGACTGGGACGCGAACCTGTCGGCGATCACCAATGCCTCGGACCCCACGATCGGGGTGCAGCGCGCCTACTGGTCGCAGAACATCCGCCCCGGAACGCCCTTCACCAACAGCACGCATTACGCCAACCCCGCGCTCGACGAGCTGTTCGTGGCGGCCGCCAAGGAGAACGACCCTGCGGCCCGGCGCGCGCAGTTCCACGAGATCCAGCGCATCCTTGCCACCGAGCTGCCGGTGATCCCGCTGGTCGCCATCGACCAGTTCACCGTCGCCAACCGCCGCGTGCGCGGCTACGACGCGCTGGCAGACGGGGTCTATTCCGGCTTTGCGCACGTCTGGCTCGCGTCCTGACCCGACCTGCCGGCGGCCCCGCCGCGGGGCCGCCGCGACCCCTACCCGGAGACCAAGGCGCGATGAGCGGAGCGGCCCCGACCCCGGCCCGGCAGCGACGGGTCTATCTCCTGCGGCGCCTCGGACAGGCGGTCGTGGTGCTGGGCATCGTCCTTGTGCTCCAGTTCACGCTCCTGCACCTCGCGCCCGGCGACATCGCCGATGTAATCGCGGGCGAGGTGCAGTCGGCCGATCCCGCCTTCGTCGAGCAGCTGCGCCGCGACCTCGGCCTCGACCGGCCGCTGCCGGTGCAGTTCGCGCATTTCGTCGGCCGGATCCTGATGCTCGACTTCGGGATGTCGCACGGGTTCAATGTGCCGGTGCTCGACCTCATCCTCGAGCGGCTGCCGGCGACGCTCCTGCTGATGGTGACGGCGATCACGCTCGCCTTTGCGGCGGGCATGGTCCTCGGCACCCTCGCCGCGGTCTGGCGCGGGCGCTGGGCGGATGTGGCGGTGTCGGTCGCAGCCCTCCTGTTCTACGCCACGCCGGTCTTTCTCGTCGGGATCGCGCTGATCCTGATCTTCACCGTCTGGCTGCGCTGGCTGCCGATGTCGGGGATGTATGTCTCCTGGGTGCAGCATACCTGGTGGTCCTTCGCGCTCGACGTGGCACGGCACCTGATCATGCCGGCGGTGTCGCTCGCGCTCTTTTATGTGGCGATCTACACCCGCCTGATGCGCGCGGCGATGCTCGAAATCCTGTCGCTCGACTATGTGCGCACCGCCTGGGCCAAGGGCCTGTCGCCCGCCCGGGTGATCTGGCGCCATGCCGCGCGCAACGCGCTCTTGCCGATGGTGACGATGCTGGGCCTTCAGGTCGGCTCGCTCCTTGGCGGCGCGGTGCTGGTCGAGACCGTTTTCGGCTGGCCCGGCATCGGGCGGCTGGCGTTCGAGGCGGTGTTCCGCCGCGACATCCCGCTTGTCCTCGGGATACTGTTCCTCAGTTCGGTCCTCGTCCTGATCGTGAACCTTGCCATCGACCTGATCTACACGCGGCTCGACCCGCGCATCGTCTTGCGGTGACGGCATGGGTTTCGGCCGCCGCCTCCTCTCCAGCCCCTCGGCCGTGATCGGCCTCGTGCTCCTCGGCGGCGTCGCCGTCATGGCGGCGGCGGCGCCCGTCCTCTATCCGCAGGGGCCCTGGGCGATGGTCGGGCGCCCATTCCTCTGGCCGGGCGAAGCGCCGGGCCTGCCGCTCGGCACCGATGCGCTCGGGCGCGACATCGCCGCGGGCATCTTTCACGGCGCGCGGATCTCGCTGATGATCGGGCTCGCCGCCACGGCGGCGGCGCTCGGGATCGGCGTGTTCGCAGGCGCCGTCGCGGGTTATTTCGGCGGCTGGATCGACGATGCGCTGATGCGGATCACGGACGCGTTCCAGACGATCCCGCCCTTCCTTCTGGCCATCGTCGTCGTCGTGGTCGTCAGCCCTTCGGTGCCGACGATCATCCTCGCCATCGCCGCGATCTCGTGGCCCGCCATCGCCCGCCTCGCCCGGGCCGAGTTCCTGCGCCTGCGCGAGGCCGAGTTCGTCGCCTCCTGCCGCCTGATCGGCATGGGGGATGCGCGCATCATCCTGACCCAGATCCTGCCCAACAGCCTCGCCCCCATCGTCGTCACCGCCTCGATCCTCGTCGCCACGGCGATCCTGACCGAGGCGGGCCTCAGCTTTCTCGGCCTCGGCGATCCCAACGTGATCTCCTGGGGGACGATGATCGGGATGGGCCGGTCGGATTTCCGCTCGGCCTGGTATCTGGTCGCGGTGCCGGGGGTCGCGGTCGTGCTGACGGTGCTGGCGCTGAACCTGCTCGGCGACGGGCTCAACGACGCGCTCAATACGCGGCTGCACCGGCGATGACGGCGCCGCTCCTGTCCATCGAGGGGCTGACGGTCGCGCTGGCCGAGGGCGTGCCGCTCGTGCGCGACCTCACGCTGGCGGTCGCGCGGGGCGAGGTGCTCGCGGTCGTGGGCGAATCGGGCTGCGGCAAGTCGATGACCGCGCTTGCCGTGATGGGCCTCCTGCCCGCCGGCATCGCGGTCGCGGGCGGGGCGATCCGGTTCGACGGGACCGACCTTGCGCGCCTCTCCGGCCCGCGGCTGCGCGACCTGCGCGGGCGGCGCATCGCCATGATCTTTCAGGAGCCGATGACCTCGCTCAATCCCGTCCTGACCATCGGCGAACAGGTGGCCGAGGTCGTCATGCGCCACGAGCGCGCGATGCGCCGGGCGGCGCGGGCGCGGGCGCTCGAGATGCTCGAGAAGGTGCGGCTGCCCGATGCGGCCAAGCGGCTCGACGCCTATCCGCACCAGCTCTCGGGGGGGCAGCGGCAGCGGGTGATGATCGCCGCGGCGCTGGCCTGCGGCCCCGACCTGATCATCGCGGACGAGCCGACGACGGCGCTCGACGTGACGATCCAGGCCGAGATCCTGCACCTGCTCGACGACCTGCGGCGCGACCAGGGGCTGGCGCTGATGCTGATCACCCATGACCTCGGCGTGGTTGCGACGATGGCCGACCGGGTGGCGGTGATGTATGCCGGGCGCAAGGTCGAGGAGGGGCCGGTCGGCGCGGTGCTCGTGCACCCGATGCATCCCTACACGCGGCTGCTGATGGCGGCCCGGCCCGACCCCGCGCGCGGGCGCACCGCCCGGCTGGTGGAGATCGCGGGCAACGTCCCCTCGCCGCGCGCGATGCCGCCCGGCTGCGCCTTCGCGCCCCGCTGCCCCGAGGCGCGCGCGGCCTGCCGCGCCGCCGTCCCGCCGTGGGCCGTTGCGGGTGGGGTTTCGGCGGGTGGCGGGCACGGCGCGGCCTGCATCCTGCACCGCAGCGGCGGGGGCGGAACATGACGGCGCCGCTTCTGGAACTCGACGCGCTGGTCTGCACGCATGGCAGCGGGGCCGATGCGCTGCGCGCGGTCGATGGCGTGTCGCTGCGGCTCGAGGCGGGGCGGACGCTGGGCCTCGTGGGCGAATCGGGCTGCGGCAAGTCCACGCTGGCGCGCGCCGTCGCGGGGCTGATGGCGCCCTCCGGCGGTGCCGTGCGGATCGATGGCCGCGTGATACCGGCCCGCACCGTGGCCGAGCGGCGGGCGCGCGCGCGCCATGTGCAGATGGTGTTCCAGGATCCGTTCGGCTCGCTCAACCCCCGTCTGACCGTCGCCCGGATCGTGGGCGAGCCGCTGGCGGTCCACGCGATCGGCGATGCCGCCGCGCGCGCCCGGCGAGTGGCGGCGCTGCTGGAGCGGGTCGGGCTGACCGAGGAACAGGGGCGGCGCTACCCGCACGAGCTCTCGGGCGGGCAGCGGCAGCGGGTGGCGATCGCGCGGGCACTGGCGCTCGAGCCGCGGATCCTCGTCTGCGACGAACCCGTGTCGGCGCTCGACGTGTCGATTCAGGCGCAGGTGCTCAACCTGCTCGCCGACCTCCAGCGCGACCTTGGCCTCGCCTATCTCTTCATCAGCCACGATCTCGGCGTGATCCGCTACGTCGCCGACCGGATCGCGGTGATGTATCAGGGCCGGATCGTCGAGGAAGGCGCCTCGGATGCCGTCTGGTCGGCGCCGGGGCACCCCTATGCCCGCGCGCTGATTGCCGCGATTCCGGGCGCGGGGCGGCTTGCCGAGGCGCCGCGCCTCGTCCGCGGGGGTGCCGGCGCGGTCGGCCCCGGCTGCCGGTTCCGCCCGCGCTGCCCGGTCGCGGTCGCCCGCTGCGCGGACGAGGAGCCGGGCCTGCTGCCGGTCCGAGGCGACCACGCGGTTGCCTGCTGGCTGGCGGGGACCGACGGCCGCTGATGCCGCTCACACCGCCGCGCGGATAGCCGCAAGCATCGCCGCCTGCGCCGGGGTCGGCTGCCAGCCCGCCCGCGTCGTCACGCCGATCGGCCGGGTGCCGCCCGGCACCTGATGGTCGAGCACATGCACGAGGCCGCGCGCGATCTCGCCTTCGGCCTGGGCGCGCGAGACGCAGGCGAGGTGATGGCCGTCGCGCAGCACCTCGCGCACGAGAAGGATCGAGCCCGTCTCGATCAGCGACCGGGGCGGGGCAAGGCCCGCCGCCGCGAACATTGCATCGAACTGCTGCCGGGTCGGCGTGCCGCTGCGCGGCACGAGCCAGGGCCAGGGGTGGAGCGTGGCGGGCGCGAGGGCGCGGCCGAGCGCGGGGTGCCCCGGCCCGGCCAGGAGCACGAGGTCGTCGTCGAAAAGCCGCTCCTGCACGATGTCGGCGACTGGGGCGGGGTCGCGCAGGGCGCCGATCAGAAAGTCGATCTCACCGCGCCGCAGGTCGCCCAGCATTGCGTCGTAGGTGCCTTCCAGCACCAGGACAGGCACCCCCGGCCGACCGCGGCGAAAGGCCGTCAGCGCCTCGCCGTCAGCACCAGCCGCCCCGCCACCTCGGCCAGCGCCGCATCGAGCAGGCCGAACGCCCGCCGCGCCCGGCGTTCGAGGATGCGCCCCGCCTCGGTCGGCACGAAGCCCTCGGGCGCGCGGACCAGGAGCGGCGCGCCGGCCAGCGCCGTCAGCCGCGTCATCGCCTGCGTCACCGCCGGTTGCGACATGCGCGCGCGCTCGGCCGCCGGCGTGACCGACCCCGTCTCGGTCACGGCGAGGTACACGCGCAGATGTCGCAGGTTGCCGCCGATCAGCTCGTCCCGTCCCCGCCGCACCGCAGCGGCCATAGCCGCATCTTATGCCACCTGCCCGCGTTTTGAATGGACTCGCCGCACACGGGCGCGCTTTCTCATGCCCTGTCCAGCCGGGGGTTCCATCATGGCCGAAACCAGGACCGCGCTCGTCATCTCCGCTCATACGGCCGATTTCGTCTGGCGCTGCGGCGGGGCCATCGCGCTCCATGCCGCGCAGGGGGTGACGGTCACCGTCGTCTGCCTCTCCTACGGCGAGCAGGGGGGAGAGCGCCAAGCTCTGGAAGCAGCCCGGCATGACGCTCGACCGCGTCAAGGCCGCGCGGCAGGCCGAGGCGCGCAAGGCGGCCGAGGCGCTGGGTGTCCATGACCTGATCGCGTTCGACATGTGCGACTACCCGCTTGAATTCACCCGTGCCCACAAGGATCGCCTCGTGGACGTGATGCGCGCCGTCCAGCCCGCCTTCATGCTTAGCCACAGCCAGTACGACCCATACAACACCGACCACATGCTGACGACGCAGGTCGTGCTCGAATGCCGCTCGACCGCGCAGGCCTGGGGGCACAATCCCGGGCAGCCGATCCTCGGCGCGCCGCAACTCTACCTTTTCGAGCCGCACCAGACCGAGCAGATGGGCTGGAAACCCGACACCTTCCTCGACATCACGCCCGTCTGGGACAGGAAATGGGCCGCCATCCAGTGCATGGAGGGGCAGGAGCATCTGTGGGAGTTCCACACCCGCGTCGCCCAGAACCGCGCCAACCACTTCACCCGCAACTCGGGCGGGCAGGCGGGCGGGCGGGCCTGCAAGTATGCCGAGGGGTTCTAGTCGGTGTTCCCCCGCACGGTGGATGCGCTGTAATGGGGCCGCGATGACCGAACCCTGCCACGACGTCGCGCATCCCGGCCATGTCGAGGTCTATTCCGACCGGTTCGAGGAAAGCCTTGCCTTCTACACCGGCCCCTATGGCCTGAAGCTGTCGCATCTCGGCGACGGGGTGGCCTATCTGCGCGCCTGGGACGACTGCGAGTTCCACACGCTCAAGCGCACGCGCCATCACACGGCCGGGGTCGGGCACATCGGCTATCGCATAGCCTCGCCCGCGGCACTCGAACGCCGGCTGAAGGCGATCGAGGCCTCGGGATATCCCGTCCTCGGCTGGACCGAGGGCGATGCGGGCCACGGGCCGGCGTTCCGGTTCGCCGATCCCTTCGGCCATGTGTTCGAGCTCTACTGGGCTCTGTTGCACAAACCGGGTGACAGACGGATCTCCCCTTTCCGTGTACAGACTCATCCCACGGCTTCAGTGACGGGTATACCGAGCGCCGTGAAGCCGTTCAGCACGGCAACCCGGACCTGGAGCTCGGCGACTTGACGGTCGAAGTCCCGCGCTCTCAGCCGCTGGCCGAGAAGTTTAAGACAATGCATCTTGGTTTCGATGCGGCTCCGGCGGTGATATCGTTCGGGGCAGCCCTCGGACCGGTGGCGGGCAGGCCCCTCACCATCGTCGCCAGATGGTTCGGCCAAAGCGTTTTGATGCGCGCAGGGCTTCGTTGCGGGCGATTGCACCGGGGGTGTCTGGCTTCCATGGCTTGGCGTTCTTGCGGGGCGGTATGATCGCGGCGGCACCTCGGGCGGCGATGGTGCGAAGGGGGACCGTGGCCCCTGATGGGGCCGCGTAAGCCCTCGAAGCGGTGACACTTGCGTGTGTCGAAGGCGCTATCAGCGGTGACGCGGGCGATCTCCTGATCAGGCGGGATCTGGTCGAGCAGTTCGGGCAGCATCGGCGCATCGCCGACATCGCTGGTGGTGAACGCGGCTGCGCGGATTTCCAGTGTTTTCTTCTCTATCCCAATGTGAATCTTGCGCCGCGAGCCTTGTCCGCCATTGGTCGGAGGACAATGGCGAGCCCGACGTTTGGTGCCGCCGTGCTTGCGTGCGTTCCATTCACCTTCGCCTTCAACCTTGATCCCGGTGCTGTCAATCAACAGGTGCAACGGGCCTGCTGATCCGCGATACGGAATGTTGACCTTCAAGGTCTTCTGGCGGCGGCTGAGCGTGCTGAAGTTCGGCACAGCCCAGTCAAGGTCGATCAGCCGCAGGAGGCTCTCGACGAACCCTGTCGTTTGCCGCAGCGCCATGCCGAACAGCACCTTGATGGTCAGGCGTGGTCTGGATCGCGGCATCGCTATAGTCAGGCTGTCGGCCACGCTTACCGGTCGGCGCAGCCTCCCAGATTATGGCGGGATCGAACCAGATCGTCAGCGCGCCGCGGCGCTTCAGCGCTTCGTTATAGGCGGGCCAGTTCCTGGTCTTGCAGGCGGTGGGTGTGGCTCTGCTCATGCCCTCCAGCTACCACGCTGGATTCACGAGATGAATCCTTCATCGGATTTGCGCAACAGAGCCGCTCTACTGGGAAACCCGCCGCTACGACGCGACGGGCGCCGACCGGCCCGCGCTCAAGAACACCGTCTCCGCCTTCACCGGGGCGGCGCCGCGCCGGCTCGACCACCTCAACCTCCTCGCCACGGACGTGACCGAGTTCCGCCGGTTCATGGAAACCTGCCTCGGCTCCCGCGTCACCGAGATGATCCGGCTCGACAACGGCCGCATCGGCGGCTGTTGGTTCACCATCAACAACAAGACCTACGACCTCGCCTGCACCGAGGAACACGGCGGCGGCCCCTCAACTGAAAGACTGGCGCGCCTCCACCACGTCACCTACGCCACCGACCAGCGCGAGGACATCCTGCGCGCCGCCGACGCCATCACCGACCGCGAAGCCGCCACGCTCGACCCCATCGGGGTCGATGGCTGGCTCGTCGGCTTCGGCGCGCGGCTGACCGAACCGGCGAACCGCGCCGCGCTCGCCTTTCGCGCGGCGGTCGAGGCGGCGGACCTGCCGGGGCTGACCGAGACGGCGGCGGCCCTGACCTCGGTTCTCGTGCGGTTCGACCTTGGTGCGACCGACCACGCGGCGACGCGCGCGGCGCTGGCGATGCTTCTCGCCGCGCGCGACTGGCACGCGGCCCCGCTGCCGGCGGGGCGGCGACTGTGGCGCGTGCCGGCGATGTTCGGCAATGCGGTCGCCCCGCAGCTGGGCGAGGCGGCGGCACGCGCGGGGCTGACGCCCGCGGCCGCCGTCGCTGCGCTCTGCGCGGCCCCGCTCTGGGTGCAGACCGTGGGCTTCGCCCCCGGCCAGCCCTACCTCGGCCAGCTTCCCCCGGCCTGGGACCTGGCGCGCCAGCCCACGCTGACCCCGCGCGTGCCGGAAGGCGCGCTCGTCGTGGCGATAAGGCAGGCGGTCGTGTTCGCGATCCCCTCGCCGATAGGATGGCGCCATGTCGGGCAGACGGCGCTCGCCCTCTTCCGCCCCGACCGCCCCGACCCGTTCCTGCTGCGCCCAGGCGACGCGGTGCTGTTCGAGGCCGTCGGCCGCGCGGCGCTCGACCGCCTCCGCGCTGCGGGCGGCGGCGCCGTGGCAGAGCCGCTGCCGTGACCCGCGCGCTGACGATCCTGCGCGCGGGGCCGGGCGTGACGGTGCAGGACATGGGGCGCCCCGGCTGGCGGGCGCAGGGCCTGTCGCAGGGCGGGGCGGCCGATCCGCTGGCGCTCGCTGAGGCGGCGGCCCTCCTCGGGCAGGGGCCGCTCGCGGCCGTCGAGATCGCGGCCAGCTATCTCGAGGTCGCCTTCGACGCATCCGTGCGCGTCGCGCTGACCGGCGCGCCGATGCGGGCCGAGGCGGCGGGGGCGCTCGCGTGGAACGCCGCCCATGCCCTGCCGGCGGGGGCGCGGCTGGCGCTGTCGGGCAGTCCGGGGGGGTATTCCTACCTGCACGTCGGGGGCGGGATCGGCGGGGCTGTGGTGCTGGGGGCGGTGTCGGCGCATCTCGCGGCCGGCATCGGGCGGGGCCTCGCGGCGGGCGACCGCCTGCACCTCGGCCCCGATCCAGGGGGGGCGGCGGGCCTTGCGCTGACGCCGCTTGCTCGGCAGGCCCCGCCGGGGGTCCCCTTGCGCTTCCGCTTCGTGCCCCTCGACAAGGCCGTGGCGCTGGAACGCGCCGAGGCGCGCCGCCGCGCCGCCCTGCGGGCCGACCTGCGCCCCCTCCGGCGCGACCCCCGTGCGACGCCCGATCTTCTGGCCTATCAACTGATCGGCGGAGTGACCCGCGGCGACGACCTGGACCGGCCATGACCCTGACCATTGACCTCAACGCCGATCTCGGCGAAGGCTTCGGCCGCTGGCGCATGGGGGCCGACGATGCCCTCCTGCGCATCGTCACCTCGGCCAACGTCGCCTGCGGGATGCATGCGGGCGACCCTGACACGATGGCGGCGACCATGGCCCGCGCCGTTGCCGCAGGCGTGGGCATCGGCGCGCATCCGGGCCTGCCCGACCTGGTGGGCTTCGGCCGCCGGCAGATGCAGGTGAGCCATGCCGATGCGCGCAACTTCGTCTCCTATCAGCTCGGGGCGGCGCAGGAGATGGCGCGGGCGGCAGGGGGGGCGGGTGCAGCACCTCAAGCTGCACGGGGCGCTTGCCAACATGGCTGCCGAGGACGCGGGGCTGGCGTGCGCCTGTTTCGAGGGGGTGCTCGCCGTCTATCCCGACCTCATCCTGATGGTGATCGCCGGCACCGCGCAGGACCGGGCGGCCGAGGCGCTCGGCGCCCGGCGCGCCTGCGAGATCTTCGCCGACCGCGCCTATGCCGAGACCGGCCTGCTCGTGGACCGGCGCGAACCCGGCGCCGTCCTGCACCACCCCGCGGCGATCGCCGACCGCGTCCTTTCGATGCTGCGGGCGGGGGCGATCGTCACCGTCTCGGGGCGGCAGATCCCCGCGCGGATCGACACGATCTGCCTGCACGGCGACACGCCCGAGGCGGTTGCCATCGCGACGGCCCTTCGGGCGTCGCTGGAGGGGGCGGGGGTGGCGCTGGCCCCGTTCGCAGGGGGCGCGCTGAAAACGAAACGGCCCCGGACACCCGGGGCCGCCTTCGCCGCGATTGGTGCCCAGAAGAGGCACCAAAACGTTGTTTTTGTTTGTTTCTATCCATCCAACCTTGACCATATCCCCCTTGATAACATGGCCTTGACTGTCCACACGTGTCTTGCCCCGTCCGCCCCTATCCACTATCGTAAGGTGGATATCTGGGGGGATAATAAATGCGGGCAAAGAACAGGCTGACGGCGGCTTTCCTTAAAACCGCCCCTGTGGGCAAACACTGTGACGGCGGCGGGCTTTGGCTGGTGGCGCGCGATGATGGCGGGGCGCAATGGGTGCTGCGCGTCACGGTTCACGGGCGGCGGCGGGAAATGGGCCTGGGTGGCTTTCCGGCGCTCGGGCTGGCCGACGCGCGCAAGGTTGCGAACCGCTGGCGCGATGTGGCGGCGGCGGGCCGTGACCCGGTGAAGGAACGCGAAGCCGAAGAACGGGCCGCGCGGCGCGAAGATATATCGCTGGCAATCCTGACGGCTGACGCTTTCGAATCCCGCAAGGCGGAACTGAAAGGCGACGGCACGGCGGGCCGGTGGCTGTCACCGCTGACGCTTCACGTCTTGCCGAAGCTGGGAAAGGTGCCGGTGACCGATCTGGACCAGCGCGATATCCGCGACGCGCTCGCACCCATCTGGCACGCGAAGGCCGACACCGCGCGCAAGGCGATGAACCGGCTTTCCATCGTGCTGCGCCATGCGGCTGCGCTGGGCTTGGATGTGGACTTGCAAGCGACCGACAAGGCAAAGGCGCTTCTGGGCAAGACGCGGCACAAGCCGACGAACATTCCCGCGATGGCATGGGCCGATGTGCCGGGTTTCTATGCCAGCCTTGAAGAACAGACGCTGACGCACCTTGCCTTGCGGCTGCTGATTCTGACCGGCGTGCGCTCGACCCCGCTACGCACCCTGCGACTTGACCAGATAGACGGCGACGTGTGGACAGTGCCGGGCGAGTCGATGAAAGGCCGCAAGGGCGCAACCGAAGATTATCGCGTGCCGCTGTCGCGCGAAGCCCTGCGCATCATCGACCTTGCGCGCCCGCACGCCCGGCACGGCTTCCTGTTTCCCAACACCCGGCAAGGCGTGATTAGCGACATGACGCTTTCACGGATGATGGAACGGCGCGGGCTGGACGCGCGCCCCCATGGCTTTCGCACGTCCCTGCGCACATGGCTGGCCGAAGCAACCGACGCCCCCCATGAAGTGGCCGAAGCCATGCTGGGGCACGCGACGGATGGCGGCGTGGTGCGGGCCTATCGGCGCACCGACTGGATAGAACAGCGGCGCGCACTGGCAGGCCGCTGGGCCGACTATGTGACAGGCGGGGCCGGGCAGGTGGTGAAGCTGGCGGGGGCGCGCTGATGGGGCAAGGCAAAACCGGCCGCGCCCCCGTTGCGACCTCTGCGACTTCAGCGACACGGGCGGCCGAGTGGGGCATTCCCGACTGGCGCGATCCGGCGGCTTATGGCGATGCGGAACGCTGGACGCTCGGCCGCTGGCGGTGGGAATTCCGGCGGCGGCGGGACGATTACCGCAACGAAACGCTGGCGATTTTGGCGCTTAGCGATGAAGTCGCATTTGCCGGAGAACGCATGAAGACAGACGCGGCGCCGGACGCAAGGTGCGCCTGGCTGGCGCTGTCGGCGCAGGCCGAGAAGCTTTTGGGGCTGCACTGGCGTAAATGGGGCTATCGCGCGCCCCTTGACCCCCGGGTTTCAGAATATCCGCCCGACGATTTGTTGCTCTGGCCGCATGGCGGTGTGCGCTTCATGCGGGGCTCACCCGATGGGCGCGCGCCCGAAAAGCGCAATAGGCTGGTGCCCGCCCCGCATGAATTGGCGGTGAGGGTAAATCTGGACCGCCCGCTGGCGGAACAGCTGACGGCGGTGGAAGGGGCCGCGAAGCGCGGGCAGATGGAACGGCATGGGCGGCTTCTGCAAACGCGGAGACACGAAACGAAGTGGCGTGGCTACTTGCGCGCGCTCGACGCCCGCGAGTCCGGCGCTTCCTGGGCGGAGATTGCGACGCTATTCCCAAATACGGCGAAATCCGAGCAAACGGCGCGCGATATATGGACCGCGGCGAACGACTTGCGATTTAATTTCTGATTTTATTCCGCAATACCGCCCGGTGGCATATTGAGGCAGTTTTGCACCGTTCGAAACCCGAAAGGACGGTTTGAAACATGTCAAAATATCTGACCCTGACCGAAGTGCGCGCCAAGCTTGGGCAGCGCTCGCGGGCGGCAATTTATGCCGATCTTGCGGCGGACCGGCTGCCGAGGCCGATCAAACTCGGCGGGCGCCTCTACTGGCCCGAAGATGAAATCGACGCCCATCTGCGCGCGCTGCGCGACAAGGCGGCGTCGACATGAGCGCGGAACCTCGATTCAAGGAAGCCCCGTTCCAGCCGGAAGGCCCGCAGCTGCTGGTGCGTGAAATCCCGCCGGGGGCCGTCTTTCCGGTGCACGCGCTCGGGCCGCTGCGCGCGGCGGTAGAGGCGGTGCAGGGCGCGACACAAGCCCCGGTGGCCATCCCTGCGGCATCGGCGCTGGCGGTGGCATCGCTCGCGACGCAGGGCTTCTGCAACGTGGAGACGATCGGCGGGTCGCGCCCCCTGTCGCTGTATCTTCTGACTGTCGCGCGCAGCGGCGAGCGAAAATCCGCCTGCGACGCGCCTCTCATGGCCGCGCTGCGCGAGCATGAGCGCGAGCAAAACCGCGCCCAGCGTGACGCGATGCAAAGCTGGATGAATGCGCATGCGATCTGGAAGGGCGAGCGCGACCGTATCCTTGGAATCGCGAAATCCAACAAGGGCGAAAAGCGCGCAGCGGCGCGTGCCGATCTGGAGGCGCTCGGGCCGGAACCGGCTGCGCCGCCATCGGCTGACCGGACCGTGAGCGAACCGACGTTTGAAGGGCTGACGCGACTCTTCACCACTGGGCAGCCGTCGCTCGGGCTTTTCTCGGACGAAGGCGGGCAATTCCTGGGCGGGCACGCCATGAACTCGGATAACCGGCTCAAAACGCTGGCCGCCCTCAATGACCTCTGGCAAGGAAACCCGATCCGGCGCACGCGCGCGGGTGATGGCCACATGACGCTTTACGGGCGGCGGCTGGCCCTGCATCTCATGGCGCAGCCGGGCGTGGCGCGCGCTTTCATGGCCGACCCCTTGACGGCCGATACGGGATTCGCCGCGCGCCTCCTGATCTGCGAGCCCCCGAGCACTATTGGCGCGCGGCTGCAGGCGAGCGCCCGGCGGGATGACGGCGCGCTGGCCGGGTTTGCGGCCCGGCTGAGCGACATCCTCGAAACGCCGATGCCGATGGACCCCGACACCCGCGAATTGCAGCCGCGCCCATTGCCGCTTGCGCCGAAGGCCCGCGCCTTGTTGACGGCTTTTGCCGATGCAATCGAGCGGGCGCAAGCCCCCGGCGGCGATCTATGCGGCATCACGGGCACGGCGTCGAAGGCGGCGGAACAGGCGGCGCGCATCGCCGGAGTGCTGACCGTATGGCGCGACCTGCACGCCCCGGACGTGCAGCCGGACGCCATGGCCGACGGCATCGAGCTTGCTCAATTTTATCTGTCCGAAGCTGCGCGGTTGGCGAGCGGCGCGACAGTATCGGCTGAAATCGACCGGGCCGAAGCCTTGCGGCGCTGGCTGCTGGAAAGCTGGCCGGAGCCGCACGTTCTGGTGCGCGACGTGGTGCGGCTTGGGCCGAGTGCGCTGCGCGAAAGCCCCCGGGCAAGGGCCGCGCTGGCAATCCTCGAAAAGCATGGATGGTTAAAACTTTTGAAGCCGGGGACTGTGGTGCGCGGGGCCGTCCGGGCGGAAGCTTGGTGTATCGTGAGGGCGACCGATGCTGTGGTTTGACGCGCGCGCCGCGCTGGCCGAGATCGCCGGGGATGCCGCTGCGGCACCCGCGATTTTTGCGACACGAAACCCGGACGCGGACCCCGCGTCGCAGAAGTCGCAAGTGTCGCAAGGCCCCGGACCCCGGAGCCATAGCGTTCATGTCGCAAGAGTCGCGGGTGTCGCAAGGCCCTCGCGCCCGCAGCCGACACCCGACGCCCCGGCGCTGGGCGATCGGCTGGACGCGGACGCGCGCGCGTACCTCGCCCGTCTGCGCCTTCACGGACCCGCGACCTATGGCGCAATGGCGGCGACGCTGGGCTGGGGCTCGACCCGGACATGGCAGGCGGAAGCCCGGCTGCGCGCGCGCGGGCTGGTGCGGATGGATGAACTCGGGCGGGCAGTGCCGATAACCGAAGGAGACAAATCATGACATGCCGAAACAACGGGCGCGATGCTGCTGGAAGGTTCTCGCATGGCGACTCGAGAGAACAACAGGCGCGGTAAATGTCCAGACTGACCGCTCCGCCTAGGCTCCAGATTCATTGATCTTCAAAGCAAGAACAGGACGGTAGCGGCTAGAGCGACAGCGGATACCCGTCCACCCGGTCTTTCGACAAGTCAGCTTACTTTGCGCTATGACGTGAATGTCTACCTCATCCTTTGCTCTATTGGAGGTGTCTGCCTCAAACCGTTTAGCTCAAAAGCGGCCGGCGACTGGCTCGAAACGGAACAAAACTTGAAGCCATCAGGCACGGAAGCGGACAATAACGTTTAGCGCACTCGCTGATTGGTTGCTCTACCGAACGTCGGTCGCGATAAAGAAGTCGTCCGGCCGAGATCATAAGGACTGCGTCAGTCGAACAAAGACATTCGTGCGAATAGTGCCTCCGCATCGAACACATTCTGATAGATGATCGCACGGTCACCCGAAAATTCAATCATCAGGCCACCGTCGAAGCTCTTTAGCATGTCAATCCTCAATGGACCGGAAACGAGATCTCGCTGGATCCGCTGGATGTCTTCACTGGTATCGAAGTCTTTGATAGTGGTCACGCTGCCAGGCTCCTGACCACGGAATGCAAATGTGTCTGCTCCAGCTCCTCCGACGAGTTCATCAATTCCTGAGCCACCGCATAGATAGTCGTTGCCGCCCCCTCCAAAAAGTTTGTCGTTGCCTGCACCCCCGAATAGTGCGTCTCTTCCCGCTCCACCCTTTAAGGTGTCGTCGCCGCTCCAGCCATAAAGACGGTCTGCGCCGACACCTCCGAATAGTTTGTCGTTGCCCGCTTCTCCGACCAGCGTGTCGTTTCCGCCGCCACCGATCAGCGTGTCGTCACCGGCGTTGCCGACAAGGAGATCATGTCCACCACCGCCATCGATAAGATCATTGCCTTTCATACCATAGACAGTGTCGTTACCGCTCGCCATCCGGACGCTATCATTGCTGTCGCTCAGTTCGATGCGGCGCGCGCTCGCAACCACCGGTTTGGATTCCACTGCATGCGCCAACCGAACCCTCGTTTCTTCGGAAGGCGACAATGTGTCGAATCGACCTTCGCTGGGCCGCAGGCCACGGACCAGGTCCAATAGCTCGGAAACGGTAAGCTCTTTATGCTCGTCCAGCAGTCTCTGCAACTTCCTGAAGTTCATTGGTACGGCTCCTAAGGCGACTCCCGTTGGTGGTCACAGTTAGCGGCAAGAAGTTAACGCGCCGTTTCCGACGCTCGAAGACCGTCCGGCCTTGCTGGAGTAATTGATTAAAGACCCCAATAAATTTGACATAATTCACCACTCTTTCTCGCGTTTCGCATAAGCGCGGTACCCATGACAGTGCGCTCTTTTGCGAGCAATTTGTTGACCATCAGTCCAAGGCGATATGTGCAATATGCAACGCGCACATTGGTCGCATCATACGTTCCTTTGTGCATCATTGCCGCGCATAACCTTTTTTCTGTTAGGCCGTAAAACAGTGCTTCCACTGCCCGGCAGTACTCAGTGCAACCAACGCAATTAATAATTTCTGCGACTTTATCGAGCGCTTCCTCGGCAAATGCAAAATGCTGTGTGGATACAACGTTCGCCGTCCTGATGGCAAGAAGATCGTAAAAGCTATGCAGGCCCAACACGAGGTGAGGTCGCCCCGGAGGAGCGTATCCTTGAATTGCACCGATCCGAAGCTTAAAAACGTAGTTCGATTTCGATATCCTTAACAACCGTTTGACGTCGCTAGAAGTGAACATGGGTTCGGTGGGATCGAACTCACAATCGCCGGTCATAGGCAATTCGATTAGGTGGTCGTAAGTTTGGTAGAGACACTCAACGAGATCTACTGGAAAAGTTGAAGTCTTGGTCACGGCTCGCTCCAGTTTCCCCGACTTTCACCTGTATCCCGAAGTTTGGTTAAAGTAGCGTTAACAGGCTGCTGTAGAAGTCGGCCCTCGACCCGGTTTGCGGAACGTGATTCACCCTACGTTGGACAACGGCGGGGGTGCAGATGCGCGGGACGGACGAGGCGAGCGGGTCGCTGTTCAGCTATGTTGACCTTGAAGAGCGCATCCCCGCCCGGCATCCGCTGCGCAAGATCCGGCAGGTGGTGAACGCGGCGCTGACCAGCCTCGATGCCGAGTTCGAGGCGCTTTACACCGATTTTGGCCGGCCCTCGATTGCGCCGGAGCGGTTGATCCGGGCGAGCCTGATCCGGATCCTGTTTTCGGTCCGCTCGGAACGGCAGCTGATGGAGCAGATGCAGTATAATCTCCTGTTCCGCTGGTTCGTGGGGCTGGGGATCGACGATCCGGTCTGGGTGCCGACCGTTTTCACCAAGAACCGCGACCGGCTGCTGACCACCGACATGTCGCGCAAGGTGATGGCGGCGATCCTGGCCCACCGCGAGGTCGCGCCGCTGTTGTCGGACGACCACGTCTCGGTCGATGGCACGCTGGTCAAGGCCTGGGCCTCGATGAAGAGTTTCCAGCCCAAGGCGGAGAACACGCCGCCCGACAGCGATCCGGGCAGCCCGCCCGGACCCCCCGGACCCCCCGGACCCAACGCCACCACCGAGGATCAACCCCAAACGACCGAGACCGACCCGATGTCCCGTCCAACCCGCCAGAGCCGCAATGCCGAGATCGACTTCCGGGGCGAGAATCGGTCCAACGCCACCCATGCCTCGACCACCGACCCGGATGCCCGGCTCTACAAGAAGTCGCCGGACACCGGGGCCATGCTCTGCTTCATCGGCCATGCGCTGATGGCAAACCGCTCCGGCCTGATCGTGCAGGGCGACCTGACCCAGGCAGACGGCCACGCCGAACGGCGCGCAGCGCTTGACATGATCCACCGACACTCGTCGGGCTCGACCCGCCAGCTGACGTTGGGCGCCGACAAGGGCTTCGACTCGACCGAGTTCGTCGCCGACCTGCGGCAGGCCTGCGTCACCCCGCATGTCGCACAGAAATCGCGGCACGCGGCGATCGACGGCCGCACGACCCGGCACGCAGGCTACGCCCTGTCGATCAGGCACCGCAAACGGATCGACTTGGGTCGGGCCAACGATCCCCCGGATCGTTGTCTGATCCTCCTCACTTTCGGCTGGGCCAAGACCGTCGGCGGCATGGCCCAGACCGTCTATCGCGGCCTCGAGAAGGTGCGGTCCCGCTTCATACTGACCATGGCCGCCAACAACCTCGCCCGACTGCCCCGGATGCTGGCTGCGTGACGACGAGGGGCGGCATCGGGCACCCATACCTCGCCTCGACCAGCACGACGCTCACCGCTGCCGCCCAGACAGAGGGAAAACTGTTCCGCCTCGTAGACTTCTTCAGCAGCCTGTTAAGTGGATGCACGCTGGTGCGTCTTTCTGAACTGCACCGGGTGCGCCTCAGGCTGATGTTTGTGGGCCATAGAGCGCATGCAGTCCCTTCGTGCCTTTGTTGCAAAAATGGCCTGACGGGTAAGGTCCCCCGTCCCCAGAGAGACTTTCCCCACGCCCTCTGTGACCGGGAAGCCGATCACAGTGAACCCGTTCAGGGCGACCACACGGATCTTGAACTCGGCGGAATGAGAATCGATATCCCCTGCACTTAGCCGCTAGCCGTGTAGTTTCAGACAAAGCAGCCTTGTTTCGACGCGGCTCAGGCGTAGACAGTTGCTCCATCGTCTCAAGATTGTGCAGCTAACCGCTGACCCGGCGCGTCGTGTGGTAACCCCTCTGCGTCCGGAACCGGCACCAGTTGCCCGTAGCGGGCCGATGGGCTGGACCCGGACGCGGGCGCGTATCTCGACCTGCTGCGCCTTCACGGACCTGCGACCTATGGCGCTAGGGCGGCGACGCTGGGCTGGGGCGCAATGCGGGCATGGCAGGCCGAGGCCCGGCTGCGCGCGCTCGGGCTGGTGCGGATGGATTAACTCGGGCGGGCCTGCCCGACAACGGAAAGGATGGATCCATGACGGCCCGGAATTACGGAAAAGTAACGGCGGGGCGCGACGGGCGGGGCCGCTTCACAACCGGCAACTCGGGCCGCCCGCACGGGGCGCGCCACAAGACAACGCTGGCCGTGATGGCGCTTTTGGACGGCGAGGCCGAAGCCCTGACCCGGCGGGCGGTTGAACTCGCGCTGGGCGGCGACGTGACGGCCTTGCGGCTTTGCCTCGAACGCATTGCCCCGCCACGCAAAGACGCCCCTGTGACCGTGAAGCTTCCGGCTATGCACTCGGCCGCCGATACTGTGAGGGCGGCTGGCGCGGTGCTGGATGCCGTGGCGGCGGGCGAGCTGACCCCGACCGAAGGCGCGCATGTCATGGCGCTGGTCGAAGCCTTCCGGCGCACGCTCGAGGTGTCGGAACTCGAGGCTCGCCTTGCCGCGCTGGAAGCTGATCGGGGGGTAGCATGAGCTTGACCCGTCGGATTGCGAGGCTGGAAGCGGCGAGGCGGGCGAGACCGGACCCCGATGCCGATCAAGCCTTCACGGAAGCGGTGCGGTTTCTCGACCGGCTGGCGGCGCGCAAGGCGGCGGGCGATGCGGCGGCCGACGGCGAGCTTCGCGCGTTCATCGAGGCCGCCGGGTGCGACGCGGCCCTCGGCTATCGAGGCATGAAAGGTGGATAATGCGGGGGACACACGCGAAGCTCGACACCTGATAATTAAATGAAATCAGATAGATACGCTGAAAAGCTGGTGCCCAGAAGAGGACTCGAACCTCCACGCCTTGCGGCACTGGTACCTGAAACCAGCGCGTCTACCAATTCCGCCATCTGGGCCGATCGCGTGCTGCGTGCTGTAATCGCCGCGCCGGATGGTGTCAACGGCCCGTGCACGCACGGCGATGCGGCGGCATGGCGGCTTGCCGGGGCTTTGCGCTGCGGCTAGGGAAGGGGCGGCAGAACCCGGCGGGAAGGGATGCGCGGATGGCACGGCTGGTCACGATCTATGGCGGTTCGGGCTTTGTCGGGCGCTACATCGCGCGCCGGATGGCTCAGGCCGGCTGGCGCGTGCGGGTTGCCGTGCGGCGCCCGAACGAGGCGATCTTCGTGCGCCCCTACGGCACGCCGGGGCAGGTGGAGCCGGTCGGCTGCAACATCCGCGACGATGCGAGCGTGCGGGCCGCCATGGTCGGGGCCGAGGCGGTGGTCAACTGCGTCGGGATCCTCGTTGAATCGGGTCGCAACGGATTTGATGCCGTCCAGGCCGAGGGCGCGGGGCGGATCGCCCGCATCGCGGCGGAAACGGGGGTGGCGCGGATGGTGCAGATCTCGGCCATCGGCGCCGATGCTGGATCGGCCAGCGTCTATGCCCGCACCAAGGCGGCCGGCGAGGCGGCGGTGATCGCGGCCATGCCGCAGGCGGTCGTCCTGCGCCCCTCGATCATCTTCGGGCCGGAGGACCAGTTCTTCAATCGCTTCGCCGCGATGGCGCGGATGGGGCCGGTGCTGCCTGTCGTGGGCGGCTCGACCCGGTTCCAGCCGGTCTATGTCGATGACGTTGCCGCCGCTGCCGAAAAGGCGATCCTCGGCGATGTCGCACCGGGTGTCTACGAGCTTGGCGGGCCCGAGGTGCTCACCTTCCGCGCACTGATGGAACGGATGCTGGCGGTGATCCAGCGGCGGCGGATCGTGCTGAACGTGCCGTTCGCGGCGGCGCGGGTCATGGCGGCGGGATTCGATGCGCTGCAGGCGATCACACTGGGCCTCTTCACCAATGGCGTGCTGACGCGCGATCAGGTGCGCAACCTTGCGCGCGACAACGTCGTGGCGCCGGGTGCGCGCGGCTTTGCGGATCTCGGAATCGAGCCGACGCCGATGGCGGCGATCCTGCCCGATTACCTGTGGCGTTACCGTCCCTCGGGTCAGTTCGCCGCGATCAAGGACAGCGCGAAGAACCTGCGCGACTGATCACGCCGCCGCGATCGCCAGCAGCACCACCCCGAGCGCGACCCGATAGACGACATAGGGTGTGAAGCTGACGGCAGCGAGGAAGCGCATCATGAGCGCCAGCGCCCCCCAGGCGGCCAGGAACGCGAGCACCGCCGCGATGCCAAGGTCGGTCAGGAATGCAGCGTCAAGGTCGGCCCCCGTCGCCTTGCGCGCGAGATAGGCGCCGGTCGCCAGCGTCACCGGCACCGACATCAGCACCGACACCCGTGCGGCCGCGTGCCGCTCGTAGCCCAGTATCCGCGCTGCCGTCATCGTGATGCCCGACCGCGACACGCCGGGGATCAACGCAACCGCTTGCCACAGGCCCATCGCGACCGCATGGCGCAGGGTCCAGCCTTCGGCGGTGCGGGTTTCTGGAAACGTGCGGTGCGCCCACCACAGGGCGATGCCGAACACGATGCTCGTCACGCCGATCACCCGGATGTCGCGCAGCGCCTCGATCCAGCCCGTGGCCGACAGCACCGCCCCGACGATGAGCGCAGGGATCGTGGCGATCAGCAGGCAGAGGGCGAGGAACGCCTCGGGTGTGCTCATGCGGCCGGTCGCGAGCTGGCCCGTTCCGCGCAAGGCGCGCAGCACGTCGGTGCGGAAATAGAGGCACACGGCGAGGATCGAGCCGAGGTGCACCGCGATATCCAGCGCGATGGCATCGGGCGAGGGGCCGCTGATCTCGTGCAGCAGGATCAGATGGGCCGAGGACGAGATCGGCAGGAACTCGGTAATGCCCTGAACGATGGCCAGAATTGCTAGCTGGAACAGGCTCATGCGACCCCCGGATGATTCGCTCCCGCGACCCTAGCGCGGCCGGCCGGCGAGCGGGATGCGAATGATAGGACAGCATGACATACCTTATTTGCGAGACTTGAGGCTGATATGCGCCTTTGGCGGTCGAAAATCTTGAATAAATGTCAGCATGACTGACTTTTACCCGACGCGGGCCTGCGCTAAGAGGACCGGGCAGCGAGGGAGGTTCGCGTCATGGCGCAGCAGAAGATGCTCCGGTTCGTCACTGTCGCCAAGGAGACGCCGGAAAAGCGTCCGGCGGCCCTCAGGGCGCATGATTTCCATGAAATCTATCGCGACTATGCCGCCGAGAAGGCCGCCGAACAGGCCGCCCGTTGCAGCCAGTGCGGCGTGCCCTACTGCCAGACCCACTGCCCCTTGCACAACAACATCCCCGACTGGCTGCGCCTGACCGCCGAGGGGCGGTTGCGCGAAGCCTATGAGCTGAGCCAGCAGACGAACACCTTTCCCGAAATCTGCGGTCGCATCTGCCCGCAGGACCGGCTTTGCGAAGGCAACTGCGTGATCGAGCAGTCGGGCCACGGCACCGTGACCATCGGCGCGGTCGAGCGCTATATCACCGATACCGCGTGGGAGCAGGGCTGGGTCGAGCCGCTGCGCCCGGCCTTCGAGCGGCCCGAAAGCGTCGGGATCATCGGGGCCGGCCCGGGCGGGCTCGCGGCCGCCGACCGGCTGCGGCGCGCGGGGGTGCAGGTCACCGTCTATGACCGCTACGACCGCGCCGGGGGGCTGCTGACCTACGGCATTCCCGGCTTCAAGCTCGAGAAGCCGGTCGTGATGCAGCGGATCGCGCAGCTCGAGGCGGGCGGGGTGCAGTTCGCGCTGGGCTGCGAGGTCGGGCGCGACATCAGCTTCGATGCGATCCGCGGCCAGCACGATGCGGTGCTGATCGCGACCGGCGTCTACAAGCCGCGCGATCTTGCGGCGCCCGGGCGCGGCGCGGCGGGGATCGTGCCCGCGCTCGACTACCTGACCGCGTCGAACCGCAAGAGCTTCGGCGACGACGTGCCCGCCTTTGACGACGGCCGTCTGAACGCGGCCGGCAAGCGCGTCGTGGTGATCGGCGGCGGCGATACGGCGATGGACTGCGTGCGCACCGCCGTGCGTCAGGACGCGGCGAGCGTGAAATGCCTCTACCGCCGCGACCGCGCGAACATGCCCGGCAGCCAGCGCGAGGTTGCCAATGCCGAGGAAGAGGGGGTGGAATTCGTCTGGCTGTCCGCGCCCAAGGGCTTTGCCGGCGGCGAGACGGTGACGGGCGTGATGGTCCAGCGCATGCGGCTCGGCCAGCCCGACGTGACGGGACGGCAGGTGCCCGAGGTGATCGAGGGCGCCGATTATGTCGAACCGGCCGACCTCGTGATCATGGCGCTCGGCTTCGAGCCGGAAGAGCTGCCGACGCTCTGGGGCGTGCCGGAACTGGCCGTGACCCGCTGGGGCACGATCAAGGCCGATTTCCGCACCCATGCCACCAGCCTGCCGGGCGTCTATGCCGCCGGCGACATCGTGCGCGGGGCAAGCCTCGTGGTCTGGGCGATCCGCGACGGACGCGAGGCGGCGGATTCGATCCTCGACTGGCTGGCCCAGCCGGCGCGCGTGGCCGCGGAATGACGCGCGCGGCGCGTCTTGCGGCCGCTGCGGCCGCGCTTGCCGCGTTCGGCCCGGCGACGGGCGCGGCGGCGGGAACCTTCACCCCGCCGCCGGGCTGCACCGGATACCTGACGGTGCAATCCAAGGGTTGCCGCCTTTCGAACCATTTCCGCTGCGACGGCGATCCGCCGGGCGAGCAGTGGCGCGTCGATTTCGGCCCCTTCGGCCCGTTCTTCGCCAGCCGCATCGACAGCGAGGCGCAGTGGGTGCAGTCGATCGACCTTGTGGAGGGCACGTCGCGGGTGCTGGCGGAGGGGGCGGCCGACGCGCAGTCGTTCGGCACGCTGTTGTCCGAGGGCATCGATACATTCGATTTCTGTCTCAGCGGCCCCGGCGGCGAGACAGTGGTGCGGGGCTTCGACGAACTCACCGGGCAGACGGCGGTGATCGACGGCGTGACGCTCAAGATCACGCGGTTCGAATACAGCGAGACGCGCCCCGACGGCAGCCTCGTGCAGCGGGCACGGGGGAACGAATATGTCCATCCCGAATGGCGCATCTTCCTTGCCGGCCCGTCCGAGGCCGATGCCGGCGACGGCTGGCGCCCGATCGATCATTCGCCGGTGACCTTCCGCCAGCCCGGCCAGCCCGGTTTCTTCACCGACACACCGCAATTCGGCTGCACCGACGAGATGTCGCGCGCGCCGGCCGCCATCATCCCCGCGAAGGAGTAGCGCCATGACCTTTGACGAAACCTGGGTCGCCGCGGAGGAAGCCAAGCGCAACCGCGTGGCCGAGACCGGCCTCTACCGGACCGAGGACGAACATTCGTCTTGCGGCGTCGGCCTTGTCGTGGCGATCAACGGCAAGCCGTCGCGCAAGGTGGTCGAGAACGGGATCGCCGCGCTCAAGGCCGTCTGGCACCGCGGCGCCGTCGATGCCGATGGCAAGACCGGCGACGGGGCCGGCATCCACATCCAGATCCCCGTGCCGTTCTTCTACGACCAGGTGCGCCGCACCGGGCACGAGCCGGACATGGGCAAGCTCATCGCGGTCGGCCAGGTGTTCCTGCCGCGCACCGATTTCGGGGCGCAGGAACGCTGCCGCACGATCGTCGAATCCGAAGTGCTGCGGATGGGGCACTACATCTATGGCTGGCGCCATGTGCCGGTGAATGTCGGCGTTCTGGGCGAGAAAGCGAATGCGACCCGGCCCGAGATCGAACAGATCCTCATCCGCTGCGAGAAGGACATCGAGGACGAGGCGTTCGAGCGCGAGCTCTACGTCATCCGCCGGCGGATCGAAAAGGCTGCCGCGGCGGCGCAGATCCAGGGGCTCTACCTGTGCAGCCTCTCCTGCCGGTCGATCATCTACAAGGGCATGATGCTGGCCGAGCAGGTCGCCGAATTCTACCCCGACCTCAAGGACGAGCGGTACGAAAGCGCCTTTGCGATCTATCACCAGCGCTATTCGACCAACACCTTCCCGCAGTGGTGGCTGGCCCAGCCGTTCCGCATGCTGGCCCATAACGGCGAGATCAACACGCTCAAGGGCAACGTCAACTGGATGCGCAGCCACGAGATCCGCATGGCCTCGACGGCCTTCGGCGACATGGCCGAGGACATCAAGCCCATCGTCCCCGCCGGCACGTCCGATAGCGGCGCGCTCGACGCGGTGTTCGAGGTGATGGTGCGCTCGGGCCGCAGCGCGCCGATGACCAAGACGATGCTGGTCCCCGAGGCATGGAGCAAATCCACCGTCGAGATGCCCAAGGCCTGGGCGGACATGTATGCCTATTGCAACGCGGTGATGGAGCCTTGGGACGGCCCCGCTGCCCTCGCCATGACCGACGGCCGCTGGGTCTGCGGCGGGCTCGACCGCAACGGCCTGCGCCCGATGCGCTATGTCGTCACCGGCGACGGCATGCTGATCGCCGGGTCCGAGGCCGGGATGGTGCCGGTGGACGAGGCGACGGTGCGTGAAAAGGGCGCGCTCGGGCCGGGGCAGATGATCGCGGTCGACATGCGGTCGGGCAAGCTCTACCACGACCGCGCGCTCAAGGACCGGCTCGCGGCCAGCCAGCCCTTCGGCGACTGGATCGAGAAGGTCGTGGACCTCAACGCCATGATGCGCGACGTGCCCGAACGGGCCACCGTGTCGGGCACCGAGCTCCGCCGGCGTCAGGTGGCCGCCGGCTACACGCTCGAGGAGCTCGAGCAGGTGCTGGCGCCCATGGCCGAGGACGGCAAGGAAATGGTCGCCTCGATGGGCGACGACACGCCGCCGGCGGTGCTGTCCAAGGTCTATCGCCCGCTCAGCCACTATTTCCGCCAGAACTTCAGCCAGGTGACCAACCCGCCCATCGACAGCTTGCGCGAGGCGCGGGTCATGAGCCTCAAGACCCGGTTCGGCAACCTCAAGAACGTGCTGGACGAAAACTCGAGCCAGACCGAGATCCTGGTGCTCGAAAGCCCGTTCGTCGCCAATGCCGAATTCGAGGAAATGGTGCGCCAGTTCGGCGGCAACGTCGGCTTCATCGACTGCACCTTCCCGATCGAGGCCGGGCAGGACGCGCTGCGCGCCGGGCTGGAGCGGATCCGGGCCGAGGCCGAGGATGCCGTGCGCTCGGGCGCGGCGCATCTGGTGCTGACCGACCAGCATCAGGGCGCAACGCGGGTGGCGATGCCGATGATCCTCGCCACCAGCGCCGTGCATTCCTGGCTGACGCGCAAGGGCCTGCGGACGTTCTGTTCGCTGAACGTGCGCGCCGCCGAGTGCATCGATGCGCATTACTTCGCCGTGCTGATCGGCTGCGGCGCGACGACGGTGAACCCCTATCTCGCGCAGGACAGCATCGCCGATCGTCTCGCCCGCGGCCTCCTTGACGGCACGCTCGAGGATGCGATGCGCCGTTACCGCGACGCGATCGACGCCGGCCTGCTCAAGATCATGTCCAAGATGGGGATCTCGGTGATCTCGTCCTACCGGGGCGGGCTCAATTTCGAGGCGATCGGGCTCAGCCGTGCGATGGTGGCCGAATATTTCCCCGGCATGTCGAGCCGGATCAGCGGCATCGGCCTGCACGGCATCCAGCACAAGGCCGAGGAGGTGCACGCCCGGGGCTGGCGCGGCAGCGATACGGTCCTGCCCATCGGCGGGTTCTACAAGGCGCGCCGGTCGGGGGAAAAGCATGCGTGGGAAGCGACCACGATGCATATCCTGCAATCGGCCTGCGACCGCGGGTCTTATGACCTGTGGAAACAGTTCAGCGCCGCGATGCGGGCCAACCCGCCGATCCACCTGCGCGACCTTCTGGACATCAAGCCGCTGGGCAAGCCGGTGCCGCTGGAAGAGGTGGAATCCATCACCTCGATCCGCAAGCGGTTCGTCACGCCGGGGATGAGCCTCGGCGCCCTCTCGCCCGAGGCGCACAAGACGCTCAACATCGCGATGAACCGCATCGGCGCGAAATCCGACAGCGGCGAGGGCGGCGAGGATCCGGCGCATTTCACGCCCGAGCCGAACGGCGACAACCCGTCGGCCAAGATCAAGCAGGTGGCGTCGGGCCGGTTCGGTGTCACCGCCGAATACCTCAATGCCTGCGAGGAACTCGAGATCAAGGTCGCGCAGGGCGCCAAGCCCGGCGAGGGCGGGCAGTTGCCGGGGATGAAGGTGACCGCTCTGATCGCCCGCCTGCGCCACTCGACGCCGGGCGTGACGCTCATCTCGCCGCCGCCGCATCATGACATCTATTCGATCGAGGATCTCGCGCAGCTCATCTACGACCTCAAGCAGATCAACCCGCGCGCCAAGGTGACGGTGAAACTGGTCTCGGCCAGCGGCGTCGGTACCATCGCGGCGGGCGTGGCCAAGGCCAAGGCCGACATCATCCTCATCTCGGGCCACAACGGCGGCACCGGTGCGTCCCCGGCGACGAGCATCAAATATGCCGGCCTGCCGTGGGAAATGGGCCTGACCGAGGCGCATCAGGTCCTTGCCATGAACAACCTGCGCGAGCGGGTGACGCTGCGCACCGATGGCGGCCTGCGCACCGGGCGCGACATCCTCATCGCGGCGATGATGGGGGCCGAGGAATACGGGATCGGCACGGCGGCGCTGATCGCCATGGGCTGCATCATGGTGCGGCAGTGCCAGTCGAACACCTGCCCGGTCGGCGTGTGCACCCAGGACGAACGGCTGCGGGCCAAGTTCACCGGCAACGCGGACAAGGTGGTGAACCTCATTACCTTCTATGCGCAGGAGGTGCGGGAACTGCTCGCCGGGATCGGTGCGCGCAGTCTCGACGAGATCATCGGGCGGGCCGACCTGCTCACCCAGGTGAGCCGCGGCGCGGCGGAACTCGACGATCTCGACCTCAACCCGCTGCTCATCACCGTGGACGGCGCATCGCGGATCACCTACGACCGCTCGCGCCCGCGCAACGCGGTGCCCGACACGCTCGATGCCGAGATCATCCGGGACGGGGTGCGCTTCTTCGAGGACGGCGAGAAGATGCAGTTGTCCTATGCGGTGCGCAACACGCACCGCACCATCGGCACACGGGCCTCGAGCCACATCGTGCGGCGGTTCGGGATGCGCAACAGCCTCCAGCCCGATCACCTGACGGTCAAACTGACGGGAAGCTGCGGGCAGTCGCTCGGGGCGTTCCTCGCGCCGGGGATCAAGCTCGAGGTGTCGGGGGATGCCAACGATTACGTCGGCAAGGGCCTGTCGGGCGGACTGATCGTGGTGCGCCCGCCGATGGATTCGCCGCTGGATGCAAGCCAGAACACGATCATCGGCAACACCGTCCTTTACGGCGCGACCGCCGGGCATCTCTTTGCCGCCGGGCGGGCGGGCGAACGGTTCGCGGTGCGCAACTCGGGCGCCTCGGTCGTGATCGAGGGCTGCGGATCGAACGGGTGCGAATACATGACCGGGGGCGTGGCGGTCATCCTCGGCTCGATCGGGGCGAATTTCGGCGCCGGGATGACGGGGGGAATGGCCTATGTCCACGACCCCGACGGCGTGGCCGAGGATTACATGAACCTCGAGACGATCGTGACCTGCGGCCTTGGCCATCGGCACTGGGAGGCGCAGGTGAAGGGGCTGATCGAGCGCCACCACCGCGAGACCGGAAGCCGCAAGGCCGCCGCGATCCTGCGGGACTGGGCGCAGGAGCGGCGCAATTTCCTTCAGGTCTGCCCCAAGGAAATGCTCAGCCGCCTGCCGCATCCCCTGTCGGACGAGCGCGAGGCGATCCCGGCCGAGTAGGCTGGCGGGCGGCCCTTCTCGCAGGGCCGCCCCAAACATCCCGCGCAGCGTTCGGCTTGCGAGCGCATGGCGCGTTGCAATCTGCAAATTCCGACGGTTTGAGCCTTGGCGGCATTCAGGCGCCGCCACCGCCGGGGTTGCCGGGCGGGGGCGGGCCGTCGCGCTCGATCTCGACCTCGACCCGGGCGACCATGGCGGCGATCACGCCGATCACCGCAAGCCATGGCGCGGCCAGCGTGACGACACCGCCCATGATCGCGCCGACGGTCAGCGGCATCTCGATCGCAAAGCCCTCGCCTGCGCGGATGCGCAGGCGGCGCACGTTGCCGTCGGCGACGAGGGCCTTGATCTTCTCGACTAGTTCGGCGCCGGCGACCTCGATCGTCTCGACGATCGTGCGCGGCTTGCCCGCGGGGTCCTGTCTGGGGTCGGATTTCGGATCGGTCATCGGGGCCTCCGGGTCCGGGTCGGGGTGGCAGATGCGCAATCATCGCATGCGCGCGATGATGCGGCCTTGACGCGGATCAGGGCGGAACGGCGGTTTTCCCGGGACGCGTTGCGCGCTATGCAGCGGGAATGGCACAGGCACGGACCAGGGGCGGGGGCGGCAAGGCGGCGGTGCCGGCGGGCGGGCGCCGCGTTCTGTCGATGCTGTGGCGGGCGTTCCGCTGGGGGGTCGTGATCGTGGCCGGGCTCTGGGTTCTCGTGATGCTGCTGGTTGCGCTGTTCGGCACGGTGAACCCGCCGCCGGGCCTTTACATGCGGGCCGAGGCCGCGCGGCTCGGCGTGCCGGTGGCGCGGGACTGGACGCGCTGGGACGGGATCGCGCCGGTCATGGCGCGGTCGGTGGTGGCGGCGGAGGATGCCAATTTCTGCCTCCACTGGGGGTTCGACATGGCCGCGATCCGCAAGGCGCTGGACGAGGGGCGCGGGCGCGGCGCGTCCACCATCACGCAGCAGGTCGCCAAGAACGTGTTCCTCTGGCACGGCCGGACCTGGACGCGCAAGGCGGCCGAGGCGGTCGTCACGCCGGTGATCGAGGCGTTCTGGTCCAAGCGGCGGATCCTCGAGGTCTATCTCAACGTCGCCGAATTCGACGAGGGCGTGTTCGGGGTTCATGCCGCCGCCGCGCGCTATTTCAAGGTGACGCCCGACCGGCTGACGCCGGTGCAGGCGGCGCGGCTGGCCGCGGTGCTGCCGGCGCCGAAGTCGCGCGATGCGGCCAATCCGACGCGCTTCGTCCGGCAGCGCGCGGCGGCGATCCTCGACGGGGCCGAGACCATCCGCCGCGACGGGCGGGCCGCCTGTTTCGAGTGACCTGCCCGCAACGGCGCTGCGGGCCGCAAGGACCGCCGTGGCGCGGGTTGCGATTGCATCCGGCCCGCATCGGGCGCTAGGAAGGGGGACGCTTCCCCGCACCGGACCCGGCATGCATCGCCTTTATCATTTCCCGCTCTCGCCGTTCTGCCGCAAGGTGCGGCTGACGCTGGCCGAGAAGCGGATCGAGGTCGAGCTGATCGAGGAGCGGTTCTGGGAACAGGGCAAGGATTTCCTTGCCCGCAACCCCGCCGGCAAGGTGCCGGTGCTGCGGATCGAGGGGCGCAACCTCGCCGAGAGTCAGGCGATCTGCGAATATCTCGACGAGACGGTGCGCGAGGCGCCGCTGATGCCGCGCGATGCCGAGGGGCGCCATGAGGTGCGCCGGCTCTGCGCCTGGTTCGACGACAAGTTCCACCGCGAGGTGACGGCGCGGCTGCTGCACGAGCGGGTGACCAAGAAGATCATGGGGCAGGGCTACCCCGACAGCGGCGCGATCAAGGCCGGGGCGCGGGCGATCAAGTATCACCTCGACTACATGGGATGGCTGCTCGACCAGCGCCGCTGGCTTGCCGGGGATGCGATGACCCTCGCCGATTTCGCCGCCGCGGCGCATCTGTCGTGCCTCGACTACATCTCGGACGTGGACTGGAACCGGTCCGCGACGGTCAAGGACTGGTATTCGAAGGTCAAGTCGCGGCCCGCCTTCCGCTCGATCCTGGCCGATCACGTGCCGGGATTTCCGCCGCCGAGGCATTATGCCGACCTCGATTTCTGATCCCGCCGCCGGGGGGCGTTCCACCCCCCGGACCCCCCCCCGGATATTTGGGCCAGCCTGAATGGAGGCGGGGTCGATCGAGGCGCGGCTGAAGTCGCAGGCGGAAGTCGAGGGATTTGCGGCCTGCGGGATCTGCGCGGCCGATGCGCTGGGAGGGGGGGCGGCGGGGGAAGGGGGGGCGGCGGGGCGGCTGGCGGCCTGGCTGGCGGCGGAGCATCACGGGACGATGGGCTGGATGGCCGCGCGGGCCGAGGCACGGGGCGACCCGCGGGTGCTCTGGCCTGCCGTGCGGTCGGTGGTGATGCTGGCCGACAGTTACGCGCCCGCCGCAGATCCGCTTGCGGTGCTTGCCGACCGGACGCGCGGGGCGGTCAGCGTCTATGCGCAGGGCCGGGATTACCACGACCGCATCAAGCCGCGCCTGAAGCGGCTGGCGCGGTGGCTGATCGCCGAGGCAGGCGGCGATGCGAAGGTGTTCGTCGATACCGCGCCGGTGATGGAAAAGCCGCTGGCGCAGGCGGCGGGGCTGGGCTGGCAGGGCAAGCACACCAATCTGCTGGGGCGGGGCTTTGGCAATTGGGTGTTCCTCGGGGCGGTGTTCTCGACGCTCGACCTCATGCCCGATGTGCCGGAGGGCGAGCATTGCGGGCGCTGCACGGCCTGTCTCGACATCTGTCCGACGCGGGCCTTTCCGGCGCCCCATGTGCTCGATGCACGGCGGTGCATCAGTTACCTGACGATCGAGCACAAGGGGCCTGTGGACGAGGCGCTGCGCGGGCTGATGGGAAACCGGATTTATGGCTGCGACGATTGTCTCGCGGTCTGTCCGTGGAACAAGTTCGCGGTGAGCGCGCGCGAGACGGGCTATGCGGCGCGAGAGGCGGAGGCGCCGGCGCTGGCCGACCTCGCCCTGCTCGACGATGCCGGGTTCCGGGCACGGTTTGCGGGCAGTCCGGTCAAGCGGATCGGGCGCGGGCGGTTCGTGCGCAACGTGCTTTATGCGATCGGCAATTCGGGGCAGGCGGCGCTGCGTCCCGTGGCTGCGGCGCGGGGCTGCGATGACGATCCGGTGGTGGCGGATGCCGCGCGCTGGGCGGTGGCGCGGCTGTCCTGATCGGCGCGGCAGAGCCGGGGCGAGGCCGGTCCGCACGGGGATGCGCGGCGCTGGCGCCTGTGGTATGCTTCGGTTCCATGTAACGAGGAGCGGGCCATGACCAAGCACATCGCCGACCGCCGCGCGCCGAGCGCCGGGACCCGTGTCGCCGCCTTTGCCGCCATTGCGCGGCGCGAGGGCGACGAAGGTAGCCATCCGTCCACGCAGGCGATCCTGCGCCGTCCGCAGGGGGAGCAAAGCCCCGCGAAATTGGCGCATTACCTTCGGATTGCGCGCGGCCGCGAGGCCTGAGGCGCAGGCGGCCCTGCCAGCAGGGCCGCCTGCCGCGTCACGCGCGCACGAGTTTCTCGTAGGCCGTCGCCACGTCGCGGGTGAGCTGGCCGACCTGGAAATGGAAGTCGCCGATCTGTCCGACCGGCGTGACCTCTGCCGCCGTGCCGGTCAGCCAGCATTGCTGGAACGATTCCAGTTCCGACGGCATGATGTGCCGTTCATGCACCGTGAGGCCCATGCCCTGCAGCATGCCGATCACCGTCTGGCGCGTGATCCCGTTGAGGATCGCGTCGGGGATGGGCGTGTGCACCTCGCCGTCCCGCACGAAGAACACGTTGGCCCCGGTCGCCTCGGCCACGTAACCGCGATAGTCCATGAAGAGCGCATCCGAGCATCCCTTGGCCTCGGCGGCATGTTTGGACATGGTGCAGATCATGTAGAGGCCCGCCGCCTTGGCCGCCGTCGGGATCGTTTCGGGCGAGGGGCGTTTCCATTTCGCGATGTCCAGTTTCGCGCCCTGCCATTTCGCATCGCCGTAGTAGGATCCCCATTCCCAGCAGGCGACGGCCATGCGGACGCGGTTGCGGCGGGCCGAGACCCCCATGTCCTCGCCCGAGGCACGCCAGGCCACGGCGCGCACATAGGCATCCGTCAGCCCGTTGGCCGCGAGCACGGCCGTCTTGGCAGCCTCGATCTCGTCCACCGTGTAGGGGATCGGCATGTCGAGCAGGTTGCCCGATTCCAGCAGGCGGGCGGAATGTTCGCGGCTCTTGAAGATCTTGCCGGAATAGCACCGCTCGCCCTCGAACACGGAGGAGGCATAGTGCAGCGCGTGGGTGAGGATATGGACATTGGCCGCGCGCCAGTCCACCAGCGCCCCGTCCATCCAGATCTTGCCGTCGCGGTCGTCGTAGGCTGCCATGGCCCGCTCCTTCGCCTTTGCGTTTGTTGCGCGTATTTTGCCCGACGCAGACATAATGTTGCGCGCCCTGCGGTGGGCTTAGCAATCGCCCCTTGGAAAGTCAACAAGCCTGACATAAAGTCGCGGCGAGCGAGGGAGGTGGCGATGGGCGAGGGCGGATCGGGTCCGGGCGGGGGCGAGAGCCTGCTGTTCCTGACCGACGAGCAGCTGCGCAAGGGCATCGAGGCGATGTTCTTTGCCTATCGCGGCTTTACCGCCGACCCGGACCGTATCCTCGAGGCGCGCGGCCTCGGCCGGGCACATCACCGCGCGATCCATTTCATCCATCGCAGCCCGGGCACGACGGTCAACAACCTGCTGGCGATCCTTGGCGTGACCAAGCAGTCGCTCAACCGTGTGTTGCGCACGCTGGTCGAGGAGGGGCTGGTCGAGGCGCGTGTCGGCACGCAGGACCGGCGCGAGCGGCATCTGCACCTCACCGAGGCGGGGCGCGTTCTGGAACGCGCGCTGTCGGATGCGCAGCGGGCGCGGATGCGGGCGGCTTATCGCGCCGCAGGGCCGGTCGCGGTGGCCGGGTTCCGGCAGGTGCTCGAGGCGATGATGGACGAGGACCAGCTTCGCCATTATCGCGGCTTGCGGGAGGGCGGCGGATGACCGAGGCGCCGGCGCATCTGCTGATCGTGGACGATGACGACCGGATCCGCGGGCTGTTGCAGAAATTCCTGATCCGCAACGGCTTTCTCGTAACGGCGGCGCGCGATGCGGCGCATGCGCGGCGCATTCTCGCGGGCCTCGACTTCGATCTGCTGGTGCTCGATGTGATGATGCCGGGGGAGGACGGGCTGAGCCTTGCGCGCGACCTGCGGGCGCGCTCGGCGGTGCCGATCCTGATGCTGACGGCGCGGGGCGAGACCGACAACCGGATCGAGGGATTCGAGGCGGGGGCGGACGATTATCTCGTCAAGCCGTTCGAGCCCAAGGAGCTTTTGCTGCGCGTCAGCGCGATCCTGCGGCGGGCGCCGAGCGCGAAGGCCGCGCCGGTGGTCAAGGCGCTGAGCCTCGGGGCGGTGCGCTATGACATCGACCGGGGCGAGCTGTGGCGGGGGTCCGATCCGGTGCGTCTGACGGCGACCGAGGCGGCGCTGATGCGCCTTCTGGCGCAGCGGCCGGGCGAGGCGGTCCCGCGCGGCCGGCTGGTCGAGGTGCTGGGCGGCGAGGACGGGCAGGCGACCGAGCGGGCGGTGGACGTGCAGATGACGCGGCTGCGGCGCAAGATCGAGCCCGATCCCCGCCAGCCGCGCTATCTGCAGACGGTGCGGGGGTCGGGCTACATGCTCGCACCGGACTAGGCGAGGGCCGCCGATTGCAGCCGGCTTCGCGGACATGCTAGCCTTGTCCATCGCCGCAGGTCGGCGGACCGATCACGAAAGGGGACAGGGATGGCGCAACGCGATGCGGGCGGTAGGGTATTGTGCCGGTGCGCGGGCCTTGCCGGATGACGCTGGTCCTTGCCCATCCCGAATGCCGCAATCACGTCACGCCAGAGGGCCATCCCGAACGGGTCGCGCGACTCGATGCGGTGGAACAGGGGCTGCTGGGCCTTGCCGTAACCCGGCGCGAGGCGCCGCTTGGCAGCGAGGCCGAGGTGCTGCGGGTGCATGCCGCGGCGCACTGGGATGCGGTCGCGGCCGGCGAGCCGGCCGCGGGCCTCAACCCGATGGATGCCGACACCTGGATGTCGCCGGGCTCGTTTCGCGCGGCGCTGCGCGCGGTGGGCGGGGCAGGGGCGGCGGTCGATGCGGTGCTGACGGGCGAGGCGCGCAATGCCTTTGTCGCCTGCCGCCCGCCGGGGCATCACGCCACGCGCGCCGCAACCATGGGGTTCTGCCTCTTCGGCAACGTGGCGATCGCGGCGAAGCGGGCGCTGGACCACCACGGGCTGGGGCGGGTGGCGATCGTCGATTTCGACGTGCACCACGGCAACGGCACGCAGGATCTGCTCTGGGACGAGGATCGGGTTCTGTTCGTGTCGTCGCACCAGATGCCGCTCTGGCCCGGCAGCGGCGATCCGGCCGAACGTGGCGCGCATGGGCAGATCGTCAACATCCCGCTGCGCCCCGGCAGCGGCGGGGCCGAGATGCGGGCGGTCTATGACGATCGCGTCTTCCCGGCGCTTGCGGCCTTCGAGCCCGACCTCGTCCTGATCTCGGCCGGGTTCGATGCGCATGCGGCCGATCCGCTCGCCGGGCTGATGTGGCACGAGGCGGATTACGCCTGGCTCACGCAGCGGCTGTGCGATGTTGCCGCGGCGCATGCCGGGGGGCGGGTGGTCTCGGTGCTGGAAGGCGGCTATGACCTCGGGGCGGTCTCGGCCTCGGTCGCGGCGCATGTGGGGGTTCTGGCGGAGCGGGCGGCATGAACGACGTGGCAGGGATGAGTTTCGAGGCGGCGATGGCCGAGCTGGAAGAGGTGGTGCGCGCCCTGGAATCGGGCAACGTCGCGCTGGAGCGGTCGCTGGAACTCTACGAGCGGGGCGCGCTGCTCAAGGCACATTGCGACGCCAAGCTGAAGGCGGCCGAGGAGAAGGTGGAACTGATCCGCGCCCGCGACGGGGCGGCGGTCGGGACGACGCCAGCCGAGGGGCTCTGATGTTCGAGGCGCGGCTGGCAGAGGCCGCCGGCCTTGTCGGCGCGCGCCTGGCGGCGGTGCTGGCGGACCGGGCGGACGAGCCGCTGGTCCATGCGATGCGCTATGCCCTGGCCGGGGGCAAGCGGCTGCGCGGGTTCCTTGTGCTCGAATCGGCCGCGCTGCACGGGATCGACGCGGCCGGCGCGGTGGATGCGGCGGCAGCGGTCGAGGCGATGCATGCCTATTCGCTGGTCCACGACGACCTGCCGGCGATGGACGACGACGATCTGCGCCGCGGCCAGCCGACCGTTCATGTGAAATGGGACGAGGCGACGGCGATCCTGGCGGGCGATGCCTTGCAGGCGCTGGCCTTCGAACTCCTGGCGTCCCCCGCGCTCGGCCCGGCCGACCGGCGGATCGCACTGGTGGCGGGGATGGCGCGGGCGGCGGGGGCCGAGGGCATGGTGCTCGGGCAGGCGCTGGACATTGCGGCGGAAACGGCGGCCGCGCCGCTGACGCTCGCGGCGGTCGAGCGGCTTCAGGCCGGCAAGACCGGGGCGCTGATCGGCTGGTCGGCCACGGCCGGCGCGGTTCTGGCGGGGGCCGATCCGGCGCCGCTGGCGCGTTATGCCGCGGCGCTCGGCCTTGCGTTCCAGATCGCCGACGACATCCTCGATGTGGCGGGTGACGAGGCGGCGGCGGGCAAGCGGCTGCACAAGGATGCCGCGGCGGGCAAGGCGACCTTCGTGTCGCTGCTCGGCCTCGACGGGGCGCGGGCGCGCGCCGCGGCGCTCGTGGCCGAGGCCGAGGCCGCGCTCGCGCCCTATGGCGCGCGGGCGGGAACGCTGCGCGATGCGGCGCGTTTCGTGGTGGCGCGCCGGGCCTGATGCGCGCGCGGCGGTAACTGCATTGAAAGGGTCGCGGCGCGACCATCCCCTTCCCGGAAAGGAACGCCCAGCCGATGCCGACACCTGAAACCCTTCTGGCCGCGATGGCCGAGATCGGCGCGATGCGCAACCTGCTGGTGCAGGCCCTCGCGCTGCGCCTGATCGAGGATCCGGCACCGCAGCAGAGTGTCGAGTTCCTCGGGCGATTGCTGACCGCGATGCCGACGCAGCCGCCGGCGGGGCAGGCGACGGGCCTCGATCCGGCTGTGTCGGACTATCTCGCCGCGCTGACGGATGAGCGCACGGCGGCGCTGGTCGACGACCTGCGCGACCGGGTGCGCCAGCTCGCCGGCTGATCAGTCGAAGAAGGTCGGGCGCGGCGGGACAAAGACATCGGCCACGAAGGGTTCGAGGTCGGGCCGGATGCGGGTGGCATGGGCGGCCGTCCCGGCATCGGTCGCGGCGGCCGGATCGAGCCCGAATGTTTCAGCGAAAAGCGCGGCCGGCCCGGTGACCGACAGGGTATTGTCGTTGCCGCCCGCAACGGCGAATCCGGCCTCGGTCAGGCGCCGGCGCACCTCCTCGATCCGCTCGGGCGGCAGGTCGCCCGCGGTGCGGCTTGCGGATGTGGCGGTGACCGGCCCCTCGAGGTCGAGGATCGACCGGCCATCGGCCCGCCGCATCACCACCAGCGCCGTGATTGCAGGATCGTCGGTCATCGCAGCCCCCCAGCCATGAAGGGGCGGCCCCCGAACCCGGGGGGGCCGCCTTCCTGTGTCCTAGCGCGAGCGCAGGGTGTCGATCAGGTCCGACACGAATTCGGGCGAGATCGCCGGCATCGTCCCGGCGCTGACCATGGCCAGCTGCGCCTCTTTCGGGGCGGCAAAGAAGGCCGCCGCGACATCCCCCATCGTGTTGAGATAGGCCCATTTGGCATCGGCAAGGCCGGCGCCCGTCGCAAGGTCAGGCCCCGCGACCGCCGTCACGCCATGCGCCGTCGTGCCCTTCTTGACGTCCCGCGCGCTTTTCTTCAGCCGGTCCTTGACCTGCGCCGGCGTCAGGCCCGGGTTCCTTTCCAGCATCAGCGCGACGATCCCGGCGATCTGCGGGCAGGCCGCGGACGTGCCCGAAAAGAGGCCCCAGCCGTCGCTTGCCGGCCCGGTCGCCGGCGCGATCGTGTCGAGCTGCGCGCCTTCCTGCACCGGCAGCAGGATCGAGGGCGCCTTGGCGCCGCCGATGTTCACCGACTTGCCGGTCAGGCCGCAGACATCGGGCGAGGCGCGGCCGGGATACCACGTCGAGTTGAAGGACGAGGCATAGGACGAAGCCTCGAAATCGGCCAGATCCGGCAGGTTGACATGCACCCCGCCGACCGAGATCACGTCGGGGTGGCTGCCGGGAAAGCCGAAATGCCCGTTGCCGGCGGCAAAGCACACGACGATCCCGTTGGCGACGGCATTGGCCACTGCAAGTTCCAGCGGCTTGAGCCAGACCGGCAGGGTCGTGCCGGGCCGGTCCATGTCATAGCCCCAGCTGTTGGTGATGACATGCGGGCGGGGGTTGGCATTGACCGCCATGTTGAACGCGCCGACGGCGTCGTTGGCCATCTTGACCGGGATCAGGCGGCAGTCGGGTGCGCAGGCAAAGATGTTCGCCGCCTCGCCCGTGCCATGCCCGACCGCGTCGAGCCCGCCGTCCACCGCTCCCGGCGCCAGCAGCGTCTTGAGCACGCGGAACCCGTGTTCGGCGTAGAAGGCATGCGGAAACATGCCGGTATCGGGCATGGCGACGACGATCGTCTTGCCCGTCACGCCCAGCCGGTGGACCCGCGCGGCACGCAGCATCACCGCGATGCCGTCGGGGACCGAGAAATAGGGATAGGCGCTGGCATGGACCGGCGCGATCGGCGGCCAGGCCGAGGGGGCGAAATAGGTCGGCGGACGGGCGATCACCGCCCCTTCGATCAGCGCGTCCAGCTCGCCGGGCGCATGCAGCGCCTCGGCCTCGTCGGCGGGCGTGGCCATGAAGCTGGCCTCGAGCCCGGGCCCGATCTCGGCCTTCTGGCGGGTGATGCGCGCGCCGAAGAAATCCTTGAACAGCTTGGACGATCCGCCGATCGAGATGGTCTTGTCGTTGGATGCCTCCTCGAACACATGGAACCCGGCGGCTGTCAGGGCACGCTTGGTGTCGCGGATGTCCTCGGGCGTCGAGGCGTATTGCGCCGCGTTGGTCGCGGTGATCGCGACATCGGCGTCGAACAGCGACGCCGGTCCGACGGACCGGGGCGAGACGGTTGCAATCACTTCGTGGTCCTGGGTCATGGTCGTCCTCCCTTGATGCATTGTGGTGAAAGTTTGTGCATTCCACATACCACACAACCCAAAGTCGAGTAAGTGTGGAATCCACTACCCTGAATTGCATCTGGCGGCATGCCGACGCATGCGGTTGCCGAGCAGGGTGCCGGCGGTTAGGTCTGGGTGGCACAAATCAGGTTGCCCCCGTGTCCGATCCCACGACCCCCCTTCGCCCGCATACCCCGCTGCTCGACCGCGTGGCATGTCCTGCCGACATGAAACGCCTGTCGGATCGCGAATTGCGCCAGCTTGCCGACGAGTTGCGCGCCGAGACGATCAGCGCGGTCAGCGTGACCGGGGGGCATCTGGGGGCCGGCCTCGGCGTTGTGGAACTGACGGTCGCACTGCATGCCGTGTTCGAGGCGCCGCGCGACAAGATCATCTGGGATGTCGGGCATCAGTCCTATCCGCACAAGATCCTGACCGGCCGTCGCGACCGCATCCGCACGCTGCGGATGGAAGGGGGGCTGTCGGGGTTCACCAAGCGGTCCGAAAGCCCCTATGACCCGTTCGGCGCGGCGCATTCCTCGACCTCGATCTCGGCCGCGCTCGGCTTTGCCTGCGCGGCGGATCTGGGGGGCGATCCGGGCGATGCGGTGGCGGTGATCGGCGACGGCGCGATGAGCGCGGGCATGGCGTTCGAGGCGATGAACAACGCCGGGCATCTCAAGAAGCGGCTCTTCATCATCCTCAACGACAACGAGATGAGCATCGCGCCGCCCGTGGGCGCGCTGTCGGCCTATCTGTCGCGGCTTTACGCCGGCGCACCGTTCCAGGACTTCAAGGCGGCGGCCAAGGGTGCGGTGAACCTTCTCCCCCAGCCGCTGCGCGAAGGGGCCAAGCGGGCCAAGGACATGCTCAAGGGCCTCGCGGTCGGGGGGACGCTCTTTGAATCGCTGGGGCTGAGCTATCTCGGGCCGATCGACGGGCACGACCTCGACCAGCTTCTGCCGGTGCTGCGCACGGCGCGGGCGCGCGCCGCGGGGCCGCTGCTGATCCATGTGATCACGAAGAAGGGCAAGGGTTACGGCCCTGCCGAGCGGGCGCGCGACCGCGGCCATGCGACGGCCCGGTTCGATGTTCTGACCGGCGAGCAGGCCAAGGCGCCGTCGAATGCGCCGAGCTATACCAAGGTCTTCGCCCAGTCGCTCGTGCGTGCGGCGGAAGCGGACGGGCGGATCGTGGCCATCACGGCGGCCATGCCGGACGGCACCGGGCTGAACCTCTTTGCCGAACGGTTTCCGGCGCGGTGTTTCGACGTGGGCATCGCCGAGCAACATGCGGTGACCTTCGCCGCCGGCCTAGCGGCGGGGGGCATGCGGCCCTTCTGCGCGCTCTATTCGACCTTCCTGCAACGCGGCTACGATCAGGTCGTGCATGACGTGGCGATCCAGCGCCTGCCGGTGCGCTTTGCCATCGACCGGGCGGGCCTTGTGGGGGCGGACGGGGCGACCCATGCGGGGGCCTTCGATATCGCCTATCTCGCCAACCTGCCCGGGTTTACCGTCATGGCGGCGGCTGACGAGGCCGAGCTGGTGCATATGGTGGCCACGGCGGCGGCGCATGACGCGGGGCCCATCGCCTTCCGCTTTCCGCGCGGCGACGGCGTGGGGGTCGAACTGCCGGCGCGCGGCGTGCCGCTCGCCATCGGCAAGGGGCGTGTGATCCGCGAGGGCGGGCGCGTTGCGCTCTTGTCCTTCGGCACGCGTCTGGCCGAGGTGACCCGGGCGGCCGAGGCGCTCGCCGCGCGCGGCCTGCCGCCGACCATCGCCGATGCGCGCTTTGCCAAGCCGCTCGACCGCGACCTGATCCTGGCGCTGGCGCGCGATCACGAGGCGCTGGTCACCATCGAGGAGGGCGCGATCGGCGGCTTCGGCAGCCATGTCGCGCAGCTTCTGGCCGAGGAAGGCGTATTCGACCGCGGCCTCAAGTATCGCAGCATGGTGCTGCCCGACACCTTCATCGACCAGGCCAGCCCCGAGGCGATGTATCGCATCGCCGGCATGGACGCAGGCCAGATCGAGGCGAAGGTGCTCGGGTTGCTGGGCGTCGCGGTCGTCGGCCTGCGGGCCTGAGGATTCACAGGATCAGGTCGTCGAAGGTCGTCAGCCCGGTGACGCCCCGGACGATGATGCGCCCCTCGGGTTCGGGGTCGGCGTCGGTGTTCAGCAGGATATGCGTGTCGCCCCCCACCACCTCGAGCCGAAGCTGCCGCGGGCCGGTGAAGGTGCCGAAACTGGCATTGATGAACCCCTGTTGCCCCGGCGCCCCCGGATCGGCGTCGATCCCCGACAGGTCGATCCGGTCGCCGCCCGCGCCGAACCGGAATTTCGTGTAGTTCACGATCACGTCCGGCGCATCGGCCCGCGTATGGGCGAGCTTGCGGAACACGAACACGTCGTTCCCCGCGCCGCCGTCCAGCGTATCGGCCCCCGCGCCGCCGTCGAGCGTGTCGTTGCCCGCCCCGCCGCGCAGCATGTCGCGCCCGCCGAGGCCGAACATCCGGTCGGCCCCGTCGCTGCCGATCAGCGTGTCCCGGCCGTTCGTCCCGCGGATCTCGGCATCGCGGATCGTCACCGTCACGCCGTCGGCCGCGCCGCTTGCGCCGCGGGGGGTGAGGGCGCGCAGGGCGACATCGAAGGTCTCGTCCCCCTCGACCGCCCGGTTGTGCTGCATGGTGAAGGTCAGCGTCCGCACCGTCTCGCCCGGCTCGAACCGCAGGACGCCACCCCTTGGCAAGGGGCCGTCGAAATCGGCCCGCGTGACGCCGTCGCCCGGCGTGAAGTCCCAGGCGATGCGGTTGCCCGCCGCGGCATCGCCGAGGCGCTCGACCGCCAGTGTGACGCTGCGCTCGGCCACCGTGCCGAGTTCGGCGACAATCGCCTTGTCGGCGCGGATGACGAAGGTATTGGGCGCCAATTCGACCCGCCCGGCCCCGGCAAAGAGCGTGGCCGGCCCGTCCGAACCCGGCGCGCCGTCCTGCCCCGCCGTGCCGATGCGCCCCGGCGGCTTGCCCGTGCCGCTGCCCCCCGCATTGCCGCCCGCGCCGCCCGTCCCGCCGGCACCGGCGACGAGGTTGACACCGGTCGGACGGGCGAGCGTGCCCTCGATCTCGAGCGACCCGAGGTTCCAGACCAGCGCGACCGCCCGGCCGGCATCGCCGCCGGCAGCGCCGTTGCCGCCGTTGCCGCCGCTTCCTCCGGCGCCGTCGTCCCAGCCGCTAGCGCCCTTGCCGCCCTTGGACCCGGCGCCGCCCCGGCCGCCCGCCCCGCCGCCGCCACCCGGCCCGCCATAGACGTTGACGCTGTCGAAGGTCACATCGCGCAGCGTGAGCGTGCCGGTGTTGTAGATCCCGCCCGCCACATCGCCGCCCTTGCGCCCGGGCGATCCCGGCCCGCCGATCCCGCCGTTGCCGCCGAAGCCGCCGGGGCCGAAGCTCGCATCCTGCCCTTTGCCGCCGTCGCCGCCGGTCCCGCCCGCCCCGCCGTTGCCGCCGCGCCCGCCGAAGGCGTTGATCGTCGCCAGCCGCACGTCGTCGAGCGTCAGCGTCCCGGCGTTGACGATGCCCGCCACCGCAACCGCGCGCGGCGCGTCGGTGGCGTTGTTCAGCGCCCCGGTCCCGCTGTTGCCGTTGCTGCCGGGCGCGCCGCTGCCCATCCCGTCGTTGCCCTTGAGGCCGTTGGTGCCCGGGGTCGCGTCCTGTCCGTTCGCCCCGCGGGCAAAGGCATTGACGAATTCGAGCCCCGTCAGCACCACGCGCGCACCCGCCTTGACGTCAAGCCACTGGCGGTCGGGGCCGAAGGCGTTGCCGGAATAGCCGCCGTCGATGCGGATGGTCTCGGTCAGGCCGATCCGGCCGTCGATCGTCAGGTTGGCGCGCGGGCCGATCGTCAGGGCTTCGCTGAGCCGAAGCACGGGATTGAGGCCGGGCGCGATGCGCAGGCCGGGGTCGAAGCTGATCTCGGCCGCGCGCCCGCCGGCCATGGCGAGCGCCTCGCGCAGCGACGTGAGGCCGTCGTCCGCCACCCTGTCCTGAAGCGTGTCGACGACGATCCTGCGCATGGCGTCCACCCCCGACCCTGTCGAAGGGTAGACGCCCAAGTGCCGCTGCGTCAACCGCGCCGTGCGATCCGCCGCCGATGCGCCCGGTAGAGCAGGGGCGCGGCGATCCGGTCATAGACCGCCCGCACGATCACCCGCAGCACCGGCAGGCCGGCGAGCCAGGCCAGCCAGCGCCAGCCGGGCATCGCGGCCCACAGCGCGCGGAAGGCGTCGAAACCCGATAGGACCCGGCCATCGACCTGCACATGAAGCGCCCGTGCCGCCTGATCGGCCGTCAGGCCCCAGTCCTCGGCCCGGTCGAGCGGGTCGAAGGCAACAGGCAGGCCCGTGCGCGCTGCGACGCGGCGGTAATGCCCGATCTCGGTCGCGCAGATCGGGCAGGTGTCGTTGTAGAGGACGCGGGTTGTCTGTGTCATGCGTCGAAAGTAGGCCCCGCCGGGCGGAGGAAAAGCCGACCGCAACGGCAGCGGCAGCGCGCCGCAGGGAACGCCGCGTCAGGAAACGGGCCGCCCCCAGAGGTCATACTCCCCCGCCTCTTCGACCGTGACCGTCACCATGTCGCCCGGTGCCAGCCCCTCGAACCCTGCGTCGATGAAGAGGTTCCCGTCGATCTCGGGCGCATCGTGGATGGTGCGGGCGGTCGCGCCCTCGGCATCGACCGCATCGACCAGCACCGTCATCCGCCGGCCGACCTTGGCGGCGAGGCGCGCGGCGCTGATGGCCTGCGCGCGTTCCATGAAGCGGTTGTAGCGGTCTTCCTTCACATCCTCGGGGACATGGTCCGGCAGGGCGTTGGAGCGTGCGCCCTTGACGTCCTCGTAGCGGAACGCGCCGACCCGGTCGAGTTGCGCGGCCTCGAGCCAGTCGAGCAGATAGGCGAACTCCGCCTCGGTCTCGCCGGGATAGCCGACGATGAAGGTGGACCGGATCGCAAGGTCGGGGCAGGTGGCGCGCCAGGCCGCGATCTCGTCCAGCGTGCGGGCCGAGGCGGCGGGGCGGGCCATGCGCCGCAGCGTGTCGGGATGGGCGTGCTGGAACGGCACGTCGAGGTAGGGGAGGATCAGGCCATCGGCCATGAGCGGGATCAGCTCGCGCACATGGGGATAGGGATAGACATAATGCAGCCGCACCCAGGCGCCGAGCGACCCGAGATCGCGCGCGAGCGGGACAATCGGGAACTTCTCGCCCCGGTCCTTCCAGTCGGTGCCATAGGCCGAAGTATCCTGGCTGATGACGAGAAGCTCCCTCACCCCCGCGGCGACGAGCCTTTCCGCCTCACGCAGCACCGCCTTTGCGGGGCGCGATTGCAGCCGACCGCGCATGTCGGGAATGATGCAGAACTTGCAGGTATGGTTGCAGCCCTCTGAAATCTTGAGGTAACTGTAGTGCCGCGGCGTCAGGGTCACGCCGCTTGCGGGCAAGAGGTCGATGAACGGATCCGGCGCGGGCGGCACGGCGGCGTGGACAGCATCGAGCACGGCCTCGTATTGCTGCGGGCCGGTCACGGCCAGCACGCGCGGATGCGCGCCGGTGATGAGGTCCGGCTCGGCCCCGAGACAGCCGGTCACGATCACCCGCCCGTTCTCGCGCACAGCCTCGCCGATGGACTCGAGGCTTTCCGCCCGCGCGCTGTCGAGAAAGCCGCAGGTGTTCACGATGACCGCATCGGCACCCTGGTAGTCGGGGCTGATGGCATAGCCCTCGGCCCGAAGGCGCGTCAGGATGCGCTCGCTGTCCACCAGCGCCTTGGGGCAGCCGAGGCTGACCATGCCGATCGTGGGCTGCCCCGGACGCGCCTCGCGGCGCCGGTCGTCGGGGACGATGGCGCGGGCGAGGTCGGGGCGAAGGTCGGGCGGATTGGCCATGCCGCCCTATAGGGCCGAAGCGGAGCGGGGGGAAGCGGTCAGCGCGGGCCAAACCACATCCGCGTCATCAACCCGTCGCGGCGGATGATCTGGTGCCAGAGCGCCGCCGCGATGTGCAGCGCTATGAGCGCCATCAGCACCGGCGCGATGAAGCCGTGCAGGGCCCGGGCGGCATAGGCGTCGAAGTCCGGCGGCAGGCTGCCCTGCCCGCCAAAGACGATCGGGGGCAGGCCCGCCGCAACCGACAGCGCCACGCCCGAGGCGGCCATCGCGATGGCCGCGGCGTAGAGCGCCCAATGGGTGAGCGGCCCGAGGGCATTGAGCGCGGGAACGCCGGTGTCGGCCGGGGCAGGGCGGGCGGTGCGCAGGCGCACCGCGAGCCGGACGATCATCAGCACGAGGATGACGATCCCGAGGCTCATGTGCATGGCGAGCGAGGTGATCTTGGCCGGATCGCTGTTCGGCGTCGCCTCGAGGATCACGCCGCCGGCGACAAGCGCCCCGATCAGGAACAGGGCCAGCAGCCAGTGGAGCGCGACGAGGGCGGGGTGGTAGCGGCGGGGCATGGTTCACCTCGATTCACAACGTCAGGATCGCATGGAATTGTGTCAGCTGTCCCGATAGCCGAAACGGGGCATGATCGCCTCGATCGGAAAGGCTGGTGGCTGTCCGGGTCCGTTGCCGAACATCCCCGCGCAGGCCAGCGTTGAATAGCCGTGCACGAGGCTCCAGAGCATCCATTCGCTGCGTATCGCTGCCTCGGGCGTGTCCGCCTTGTCCCAGTCGAGGCCGGTCGCGACCTCGCGCAGGATCGAATAGCTCGCCGTTGCCGCCTCGGTCAGTGCAGGGTCGTCATGGTCGCACAGGACCGGCGAGAACATCAGCGCGAAGAGTGCCGGATGTGTGGCCGCGAAGCGGGCATAGGCCGCAAAGGCCGCCTCGAGCCGCGCCGGGCGCGTCGAGGCTTGGGACAGCGCCGCGCGCAATTGTGCGGCGTGGCGGCGGAACCCTTCGGCGGCGATGGCGGTCAGAAGGCCCTTGAGCGTGCCGAAATGGTTGCGCGGCGCCGCATGGCTGACGCCGACCCGCGCGGCGATGGCCCGCAGGCTGAGCCCGGCGAGCCCGTCGGCTTCGAGGATTTCCATCCCGGCGGCGATGAGGGCGTTCTTGAGATCGCCATGATGATAGCGGCGAGCGTCGTCCATGATTCAACCTATCCCTTCATATTTCCGCTGTCAATATTTTGCTGGACGTCGCCCCCACTCGTGTTATGTTACCGCTGTCAACTTGGGGAGGGCGCGATGCACACCGAAATTTGCGAACCTGCGGCCTTCCACCGATCGCCGGGGCACGGCGGACGGCGGCCTTGCCCGTGTCGGGTCGCACCGGGGCATGGCCAATGACCTGGGATGCGCTGTTCTCGGCCTGCTCCACCCTCGCGCTGGCGGGCTGGGCGGTGTTGATCCTCGCGCCGCGGCGGTTCCTCGCGCTGCCCCGCTGGGGAATTCCGGTCGCCTTGTCGGCGGTCTATGCCGGGCTGGTGATGGCCCATTTCGCGGATGCGCAGGGCGGTTTCGGGTCGATTGCCGCGGTGCGGGCGCTGTTTGCGAGCGATCCGGCGCTGGTTGCGGGGTGGGTCCATTACCTTGCCTTCGATCTGCTGGTCGGCGCGCTGGTCGCCGCGCGGATGGACCGGGCCGGGGTGCCGCGGGCGGTGCAGGCGGGGCCGCTGGCGGCGACGTTCATGTTGGGGCCGCTGGGGCTCCTGCTGGGATTGATGACGGAAGGGGCCACGCGCGCGCTGCGGCGGCGCATGCAGGAAGGGTTGAAGGGATGATGGTGCTGGATGACATGGGCGGGGTGCGGCCGGCGATGTTCTGGGCGCTGACGGGCCTGTCGGTGGCGATGGTGGCGCTGTTCGCGATCGGCCTCATGGTGGACGGGCGGATGGTGGGGGCCGATCCGGCCTGGACCAAGCCGATGAAGTTCGCGGTGTCGCTGGTGGTGCTGTTCGCCACGCTGGCGCTGGTGGTGGACCGGCTGTCGCCCGGTGTGCAGGCGGGCATGGCCCTGCGCATCACCGGGGTGGTGATGGCGGTCTGCATGCTGGGCGAGATGGCCTATATCGCGGTGCAGGCGGGGCGGGGGCTGCCGTCGCATTTCCATGTCCCTAATGCGGTTTACGCTGCGCTCTATACCGCGATGGCGGTCGGGGCGACGGGGCTGGTGCTGGGGGTGGCGGCGGTCGGCTGGCTGGCCTGGCGGGACGCGGGGGCGGACCTCGGGCCGGGGCTGCGCGAGGGGGTGCTGTGGGGGTTCACCGTCTTTGCCCTGCCGCTGCTGGTGGTCGCGTTTTCGCTCGGCGGCAACGGCGGGCACCATGTGGGTGTCCACCCCGAGGGCGGGGCGGTGCTGCCGCTCTTCGGCTGGTCGCTGGTGACGGGCGACCTCCGGCCGGCGCATTGCCTCGCGCTGCATGCGATGCAGGCGATCCCGCTGGCGGGGCTGGTGGCCGACCGGATCGGCGCCGGGGCCTGGCCGGTGCGGGCGGCGGCGGCGGCCTGGCTGGTGCTGACGCTGGCGGTCTGGGTGCAGGCGCTGGCGGGGCGGCCGCTGGTGGCGGTTCAGTAGCTTGCAGGGCGGCGGCCGAGGGTCGCCGCAACCGCCTCCATCTGGTGCGCACCGCCGAGGAGGGCGGCCTGCACCGCAGCCTCGGTCCGCAGCGCGGCGGGGTCGGCATGCCAGGCCGCGGCGACGAGCGCCTTGCAGCCGCGCAGGACATCGGGGCTGACGCCCGCGAGGCGCGCGGCCAGCATCCGCGCCTCGGCCAGCGGATCGGCGGCGGTGCGGGTGACAAGGCCGATGGCCGCCGCCTCGGTCCCTGTCAGGACGCGGGCGGTCAGCATGAGGTCGAGCGCCTGGTCGGCGCGCATCAGGCGCGGCAGGGACTGGCTCAGCCCCATGTCGGGGATGAGGCCCCATTTCGCCTCCATGATGCTGAGCTGGGCGTCGGGCGCGGCGATGCGGAAGTCGGCGCCAAGCGCAAGCTGCATTCCCGCGCCGAAACACTGGCCATGGATTGCGGCGATGACGGGGACGGGGACGCCGGCCCAGACGGTGCAGGGGCGCTGGAACCGGTTGGGCGTGCCGGGCGGCGGCGCCAGCATCTCGGCCCGCACGGCGCCGAGGTCGGCGGCGAAACGGGCGAAGAGGGCGGTGTCGATGCCGGCGCAGAAGGCCGCGCCCGCGCCGTGCAGGATGACCGCCGACAGGCCGTCCTCGGCCGCCAGTGCAGCGCCCGCCTCGGCCAGCGCATCCATCATCGCCTCGTCCATCGCGTTGCGCTTGTCGGGGCGGTCGAGACGCAGCTCGGCGACGCGGCCCGTGCGGGTGATGGCAAGACGGGTCATTCGGCGGCGATCTGGATCACGGGTTCCATGGTGGCAAGGACCGCGTCGGGCAGGTGGCACTTGATCTGGTGCCCCGCGGCCAGACGCCGGATCGGCGGCACCTCGGTGTCGCACAGGCCCCCGGGAACCTCCGATTTCCAGCGGCAGCGGGTCTGGAACGGGCAGCCGGGCGGCGGGTTCATCGCCGAGGGAATGTCGCCTTCGAGCACGATCCGTTTCTTGGTCACGCGGGTGTCGGCGATCGGCACGGCCGACAGCAGCGCCTCGGTGTAGGGGTGGTAGGGGGGCGAGAACACCTGGTCGGTGCTGCCGAGTTCCACAACATGCCCCAGATACATCACCATCACCCGGTCGCTGAGGTAGCGCACGATGGACAGGTCGTGGGAGATGAAGAGGAGGGTCGTGCGGTTTTTCCGCTGGATCTCCATCAGCAGGTCCGTCACTGCCGCCTGAACGCTGACGTCGAGGGCAGAGACGGGTTCGTCCGCCACCACGATCTTGGCCCCGCCGGCAAAGGCGCGGGCGATGCCGACCCGCTGCTTCTGCCCGCCCGATAGCTGGCGCGGCATGCGCGTGGCGAATTCGCGGGGAAGCTTCACGAGATCGAGCAGTTCGAGCATCCGCGCCTCGCGCTCGGCGTCGTTCGCGCCCTCGTTGAAGATCTCGAGTGCGCGGATGATCTGGCGGCCCACGCTCATCGAGGGGTTGAGGGTGTCAAACGGGTTCTGGAACACCATCTGGACGGAGGAGACGGTATCGGTCGAGCGTTTCTCGATCGGGGTGTCCTGGATGTCCTGGTTGTAGAGCAGGATCTTGCCGTCCGTGGCGGTTTCCAGCCCCATGAGAACCTTGGCGAAGGTGGACTTGCCGCAGCCCGATTCGCCGACGATGGCGAGCGTCTCGCCCTCGCGCGCCTCGAAGCTGAGAGTCTCGTTCGCCTTGACGACCTTGACCGCACCGCCGCCGAAAAGACCCTTGGTCACCTCGTAGTATTTGCGCAGGTCCTCCATCCGCAGCACCACGTCGCCGACGGGCGTCCTCTTGCCCTGGACGGGGGCGGCGAGGGGGGCAGACCAGTCGATTTCCGTTGACCGCAGGCAGCGGGTTTCGTGCCGGTCCTGCCCGGGAACCACCGCCATGGGAATGTCGGCGGCATCGCAGCGCCCCTTGACGAAATAATCGCATCGCGGGCCGAAGTTGCAGCCCGGGGGGCGTTCGTGCGGCAGCGGGAAGTTGCCCGGGATCGCCACGAGCGGGCGTGTCGTCTTGTCGGCCCCCGGCAGCGGGATCGAGCGGAAGAGGGCCTGAGTATAGGGGTGGCGCATCTTGTCGAACACATCGCGGATGCTGCCGGTTTCCACCGCCTCGCCGGAATACATCACGCAGATGCGGTCGCACACGTCGAGCACGAGGCCGAGGTTGTGGCTGATGAACAGCATCGAGGTGCCGTATTTGCGGCCCAGTTCCTTGACCAGTTCGACGATCCCCGCCTCGACCGTGACGTCGAGCGCGGTCGTCGGTTCGTCGAGGATCAGGAGCGCGGGCTTGGACATCAGCGCCATGGCGATGACGATGCGCTGCTGCTGGCCGCCCGAAAGCTGATGCGGATAGGCCTGCAGGATGCGGTCGGGGTCGGGCAGGCGGACGTCGGCGACGATCTGGCGGGCGAGCGCCCAGGCCGCGCCGCGGGCCATGCCCTCGTGGATCATCGGCACTTCGGCAAGCTGCGCGCCGACCTTCATCGCCGGGTTGAGCGAGGCCATCGGTTCCTGGTAGATCATCGCGATCTGGCTGCCGCGGATGTGGCGCAGGTCCTCGTCCGACATCTGCGCCAGATCCTGGCCCTTGAAGCGGATCGCACCTTCGGTGATGCGTCCGGTCTTGCCGAGGTCGCGCATGACCGCGAGTGCGACGGTGGACTTGCCGCAGCCGGATTCGCCGACCAGCCCCATCGCCTCGCCCGGCATCACCGTGCAGGAAAAATCCATCACCGCAGGGATCTCGCGCAGGCGGGTGAAGAAGGAGATCGAGAGATGGTCGATCTCGAGGATGGGTTGGCTGGGATCCCAGGATGCCATGGCCGGCCTTTCGCTTTTGGCGGGCGCCGGGGGGTTTCACACCCCCCGGACCCCCCGTGGGATATTTGGGCCAGCCTGAAGCGGGCCGGGGAAGTCAGTCCCTCAGGCTTTCCTCGCGCAGGCCGTCTGCCAGCAGGTTGAGGCCGAGAACGAGGCTCATCAGGGACAGGGCGGGCACGACGGCCGGGTGAGGAAACAGCGACAGGAGGCGCCGGCCGTCGTTGATGGTCGAGCCCCAGTCGGGGCTTTCGGGCGATACGCCGAGCCCGAAGAAGCCGAGCGTGCCGAGCAGGATCGTGGTGTAGCCGATGCGCAGGCAGAAATCGACGATGAGCGGCCCGCGGGCATTGGGCAGGATTTCCCACAGCATGAGGTACCATGGCCCCTCGCCGCGGGTCTGGCCGGCGGCGACATAGTCGCGGGCCTTGAGGTCCATCGTGATGCCGCGGACGATGCGGAAGACGGTTGGCGCGTTGACGAAGACGACCGAGACGAAGACGTTGAGCAGGTTCGGCTCCATCGACCACACGCCGAGCGGATCGGCGTTGAAGGCAAGGCCCGAATAGGCCCACAGGCCGATCACCAGCGTGATGCCGATGTAGAGGTTCCGCTTTGGCGGGTCGGTGAAGTAGCGGCTGTTGAAGAGGATCGAGAGGAACAGGATCGGGAAGATGAAGAGGACAGCCGCAAGCACGACCGGGATGCCGGTGGCGCGGATTTCCGGCGTCACGAGGAGGTAGAAGAGCAGGATGACCGGAAAGGCGAGCACGAGGTTGGCGAGGAAGGACAGGAATGTGTCGAGCCGGCCGCCGAAATAGCCGGCAGGCAGCCCGAGTGTGATGCCGACCATGAAGGCGAAGGCCGTGGCGGCGGGGGCGATGGCCAGCACGCGGCGCGCGCCCATCACCATCCGGCTGAACACGTCCCGCGCGAGGCTGTCGCCGCCGAGGAGATACCAGGCATCGTCGGCACCGCGCACCGGGGTGCCGGGCACGACGTTCTTCATCCCCGAGAGCTGGACGAGGGGATCCTGCTGGATGATGAGGTCGGCGAACAGCGCGGTGAACACCCAGAACATCACGATGCCATAGCCGACCATGCCGATCGGGCTGTCGAAGAGCTTGCCGTAGAGGCCGAGGCGCCGTTTGTACAGGATCGAGACGGTGAAGGTGGCGGCAAGGGCGAGCCAGACCGGCCAGAACCGGGCGCCGAGGGCGCCGATGATCCCGGCGTCGGGCGGGGCGAGCAGGAAGCCGGCGGCAGGGTAGGCGAGGGCGATCACCAGCACCGCAAGGCCGGCGATGCGCATCAGGCGGGCGCCGAGATCGCTGTCGGTGCTGCCCGGCAGAGGGGGCCCGCCGGCCGTGGCCGCCGCGGGCGCGCGTGCGAGGCCGAGGATGCCGCGCCCGAGCCAGATCAGCACGAGGGCGGCAAGGGCGGCGGCGAGGGCGGGGTTCAGGATCGTGCCGGCGGTGCCGGTCCAGCTCAGGGTTTCCATGATGCGCGCGCCTCCCTCAGGCCAGCCGGATGCGGGGGTTGAGGAAGACATAGCCGATATCGGAGATCAGCTGCGTCACGAGCACCACGAGCACGGCCACGACCGAACAGCCGAGCAGAAGCTCGATGTCGTTGTTGCCCGCGGCCTGCACGAGCGTCCAGCCGAAGCCCTTGTAGTTGAACAGTGTCTCGACGATCACCACGCCGTTCAGCAGCCAGGGAAACTGCAGCATGATGACCGTGAATGGCGCGATGAGGGCATTGCGCAGGGCGTGGCGCATCACCACCTGCCCGAAGGACACGCCCTTGAGGCGGGCGGTGCGGATATATTGCGCCGTCATCACCTCGGTCATCGAGGCGCGGGTCATCCGGGCGATGTAGCCGATGCCGTAGAGCGCGATGGTCATCACCGGCAGGGTGAAGTTCCAGAAGGTGATCCTGTCCATCGCCGATGTGGCGGTTCCCGTGAACAGCGTGCGCCCGCTGATCCAGCCCGCCTCGGCCAGCATCGGCGAGATGCCCGAGGTGGCCGAGGCGAAGACGACGATCAGGATGACCCCCGAGACATATTCCGGCGTTGCGGTCGTTGCGATGGCAGCGGTGGAAAGCACCCTGTCGGTGCGCGATCCCTCGCGCATTCCGGCCAGCACGCCGAGCAGGAGCGCCGAGGGCACCATCACCAGCATCACCGCCAGCATCAGCCAGCCGGTGTGGCCGAGGCTGCGGGAAAGGATATCGACGACCGGCACCTTGAATACGGTCGAAAAGCCCCAGTTGCCCTGCAGGAGGCCGCAATGCGTCGGGGCGAGCGGCGGATCGCCGCCGCGCGGGATGCAGCGCCCCGTGGTCACCGCACCCTCGGTCCGGGTCCAGCCGGGCACGACCCCGAGCCATTCGCCGTAGCGCACCACGACCGGGCGCGCATAGCCGTTGCGCTCGATCCAGCTTTCGACCTCGGCATCGGTCATGCGGGCCGAGGCTTCGGATTTGGCAAGCTTCTCGAGGTTGGGCGGCAGGTTGGTCAGGAAGAATACGATGAATGTCAGGCAGAGCGCCGTGATCGCCATGACCACCATACGGCGGAGCAGGAACATGAGCATGCGCGACCTTTCTGGACGGGCTCGGCGCGTCCGGGGTTGGGTGCGTCGTCTGGGCAGCCGTCATCGGCCGGGGGCACGTTTGCACGCCCCGGCCGGTCCGGTCAGGCCTCGATCCACCACTTGTAGTGGTGATGCTCGAACGTGGGGTGCGTGTCGGCGCCGTGCACCTTGGGATCGAAGTGGCGGTAGATCGACCGCCAGTAGGGTTGAATCAGGACGCCCTGTTCCTGCATGATCTCCTGGATGCGCTTCATCACGACGCGGCGTTCGTCCGCATCCGCGATAGACATCGCCTGCGACAGCAGCGTGTCGAACTCGGCGTTGGAGAAGGCCGTTTCGTTCCACGGCACGCCCGAGCGGTAGGCGAGCGCGAGGATCTGCACGCCGAGCGGGCGCATGTTCCATTCGGTGGCCGAGAACGGATACTTGGTCCAGTCGTTCCAGAAGGTCGAGCCGGGCAGCAACGTCCGCTTGACCTTGAGGCCAGCGTCGCGGATCTGCGCTGCGACCGCATCGCAGCTTTGCGCCTGCCAGCCGTCGTCGAGGCTGATGAGCTCGAATTCCGTGTCAGCCATCCCCGCCTCGGTCATGAGCGCCTTGGCTGCCGCAGGGTCGGCCTTGATCGGGGGCAGTTCGGCATATTCGGGGTGGATCGGACAGACGTGGTGGTTCTCGGCCGGCGAGCCGAGCCCGGCATAGCCAAGCTCCAGCACAACCGCATTGTCCACCGCAAGCTGCAGCGCCCGGCGCACGCGCACGTCCTTGTATTCCGGCGCGTCCTGGTTGAAGCGCACCGCGAGCGTGGCGGCCGTGATCGCCTCGGACTTGGTCCAGCCGAGCGCGTCGAACACCTCGACGAAATCGCCGTCGGTGCGGTAGGTCGCATCGATCTCGCCCGAACCGGCGGCGGCGAGCGTCGCGGAGGGATCGGTCCCGAGGTCGATGTAGTCGATCCGGTCGAGATAGGGGCCGCCATAGACCGCCGTTCCCCACCAGGTATGGTTGGGGTTGCGCACGAGCACCTGGCGCACGCCGACATCGTTGGTCTGCGGCAGGTAGGGGCCGGTGCCGATCGGGTTCTGCGCCGGATCGCCGCCGTCATAGCTCGCATGCATCACCGCCGCCGGGTAGTCGGCCATGCCGGGGATGATGGTGATGTCGGGGCTCGAGCAGACCAGCCGGACCGTCAGCGGATCGACCACGGTCACCGCGCCGTCGCGGACCTTCTTGGTCTCCGGGTCCGAGAGGGTCGACATGCGCGAGGCCATCGAGTTGCCTTCCACCGTGCCGTCGCACCAGGCGGCGATGTTGCGCGCGACGTCATCGGCGGTGAAATCGTCGCCGTTGTTCCACTTCACGCCCGCCCGCACGCGCAGGACGTATTCGGTCGCATCCGAATTCGCCTCCCAGCTTTCGAGCAGCATGCCGCGGAACGACCCGTCGGCATTGTATTCCACGAGGTAGTCGAGCCAGCCGCGGCAGAAGTTCGCCATCTCGGACCAGTCCCAGGTCCGCGGATCCTTCAGGCCGCGGGTCGCCATGTTCATGCGCAGCGTCCCCCCCGGCCGGGGGGTCGCCTGCGCGGCGGCCGGCGCGGCGAGGCCGAGCAGGCCGTAGGCGCTGGGAATGGCGACGCCGAGTGCGGTTGCACGTGTAAGGAATTCGCGCCGCCCCATCTTGCCGGCGCGGCAATCGTCGGCGAAGCGCTGTGCGGCGGGATGGCTTTGCATACCGAAGGTCGGTCTGATGGTCATAGCGGTCTCCCTGTCAGGACCTGTGATCTGAATGTAAGCGTTGCATGCCAAGGATGGCCGGCAACCGCTTGTCCCGCGTTCCATTACGCGACGGATGGCCGGTGGGGTCAATGCCTCTTTTCGTCACGTCTTGTGCGATTTGCGACATGGCCCGGTGCGCGCCGGGTCAGCGTGCGGTCCTGAAGGCGGTCGGCGTCGTGCCGGTTCGGGCGTGGAAGGACCGGGTGAAATAGGCCGCCGAACGGAACCCGAGCGTGCGGGCGATGTCCTGCACAGGCAGCGCGGTTTCCTCGAGCATGCGCCGCGCCTCGAAGATCACGCGGTCCGCGAGGATCTCCTTGGCGGCGCGGCCGGTGGTCAGGCGGCACACGCGGGTGAGGTGGGTGGGCGTCACGCCGAGGGCGGCGGCGAAATCGGCCACGCCGGCCCCGCTGCGGAATTCGGCCTCGACCAGATGGGCAAAGCGCGCGGCAAGGCGGCGGGCCGATGGGGGATGCGGCGCCTCGTCGCCCGTCTGGGCGGCGACCTGCCGCTCGAGCCAGACCGACAGCAGCAGCAGATGCGCCGCCGCCGCCCGGTCGCGCGCCGGACGGTCCGAGGCCAGTTCCCGCGCGATGGCATCGAGCGCAAGGTTGCATTCGACCTGTGCCGAATTCTCGCGCACCCGCAGGTGATGCGCCCGGTCGGGCAGCGGCAGGGTCGTTGTCCTGCCGAAAAAGACGGCCGTGCCGAAGACTTGCGATCCGACCTCGAAGCCGTGCATGAGGCCGGCGGGGATGAAGGCCGCCGTGTTCGGGCCATAGCCGCGGGTGAGGCCGGCAACGGTGATGCGCCCCTGACCCCGGGTGAACCACAGCAGGACAGGCTCGCTCAGCGCGCGCATCGCCTCGGTCCGCCAGCGCCCGCCCGCGGCAAGGCGCGGGATCGCGACGAGCCGGAGCGCGGCGAGGTTCGGATCGGACGGCCGGCGCGCGGGGTCGAGCGCGGTGACATCGACGCCATCGGGCGCAAGGGACGCCGGCCGGACGGCGGCCGTGCGGGCCACAGCAGCACCGGCCGGCAGGCGGGCCGCGAGGGGCGGGCGGGCAGAGGGAATCGGGCGCACGATCGGGCCTCATGTTCGGAACCGGATGAGGATACCCCGGCAAAGTGCAGAATCCACACAATCTTTGTGGCCAAGATGTGGCGTTAGTGCAATTCCGCCGATGCAGGATCCATGGCCGGCCAGTCGCCCATGCGGTTGCGGAACCAGCTGCGCTGACGCTTGGCATACTGGCGGGAGGCGGCCTGGGCCGCCGCCCGCGCCGTCCGCAGGTCGGTCTCGCCGCGCAGATGGGCGACGAGTTCGGGCGCGCCGATCGCCCGCGCCGAAGGCAGCGCCGGGTCCCAGTGCGGCAGTTCCGCAACCACCTCGTCTAGTGCGCCAGCCGCCAGCATTGCGTCGAACCGCGCGTCGATCCGCGCCGCCAGCCAGTCGCGCGGCGGGCGCAGCACCACGGCGGTGCAGCGGTCGCGCGGCAGCAGCGGCGCCGCGGTGCCCGCCTGCCATGCCGCAAGGCCGCGCCCGGTCGTGCGCCAGACCTCCCAGGCGCGCTGGATGCGGGCCGGGTTGGCCGCGTCGATGCGGGCGCGGGTGCCCGCGTCGATCTCGGCCAGCAGACCCGCCACATCCCCCGCCATGCGCCGCGCATCCGCCTCGGCCCGGATCGCGGGCGGGATCTCGGGGATCGGCGCCAGCCCCTCGGTCAGCGCGGTGAAATAGAGCCCGGTGCCACCGACGATCACCGGCCGCGGATCGCCGGCCAGTTCGGCCGCGACGCTGCGCAGCCAGTGCCCGACCGACCAGGCCGCATCGCGCGCCACATGACCGTAGAGCCGGTGCGGCACCCGCGCCTCGTCGGCCGCCGTCGGCCGCGCCGTCAGCACCCGCCAGCGGGCATAGACCTGCAGCGCATCGGCATTGACGATCCGCCGCCCCTGCGCCTCGGCCAGCGCAAGGGCCAGCGCCGACTTGCCCGAGGCGGTCGGCCCGGCGATCAGCACCGGCCGGTCGTCCGGCACGGCGGCCAGCCAGCGTTTCCATCCCATCGGCCTGTCCCCGGTTGAACCGCGGGCCGTTTTCCGACATTCACCGCCCCGTGCAAAGGCCGGATGCAGGCAAGGCGTCGGCGCGGCAGGGCAGGGGGCAGGCATGGACGGCGATGCGACACCGCAGGCAGGGGGCGGCGTGACCTACCGCCGCGTGATGCTCAAGATCTCGGGCGAGGCGCTGATGGGCGACCAGGGCTATGGCCTGCACCCGCCGACGGTGCGGCGCATCGCCGAAGAAGTGAAGGCGGTGCATGACCTCGGGGTCGAGATCTGCATGGTGATCGGGGGCGGCAACATCTTCCGCGGCCTGCAGGGCAGCGCCCAGGGGATGGAGCGGACGACGGCCGATTACATGGGCATGCTCGCCACGGTGATGAACGCGCTGGCCATGCAGGCGATGCTCGAATCGCTCGGGGTCTTCACCCGGGTGATCTCGGCGATCCCGATGGACCAGGTCTGCGAGCCCTACATCCGCCGCCGTGCGGTCCGCCACCTCGAGAAGGGGCGCGTGTGTATCTTTGCCGCCGGGACGGGCAACCCCTATTTCACCACCGATACGGCCGCGACGCTGCGCGCCAACGAGATGGCCTGCGAGGCGATCTTCAAGGGCACCAAGGTGGACGGGGTCTATGACAAGGATCCCAGGAAGCACGCCGATGCCCGGCGGTATGACCGGGTGAGCTATGACGAGGTGCTCGAGCGGCACCTCGGGGTGATGGACGCGACGGCGATCGCGCTGGCGCGCGACAACAACCTGCCGATCATCGTGTTCAGCCTCGACGAGCCGGGCGGCTTTCGCGGAATCCTGCGCGGCGAGGGCACCTATACCCGCGTTCACGGCTGACGGCTTGAATCGCGGCCCCCGATCGGGCACACCCGCAGCCAATGGACGCGCAGGGCGGCAGATTGACGGAGCGGATGACCCATGGCCGACGACCTTGAGATCGACCTCGACGACCTCGAGCGGCGGATGGACGGCGCCATGGCCAGCCTCAAGCAGGAGTTCGCCTCGCTGCGCACCGGCCGCGCCTCGGCCTCGATGCTCGAGCCGATCCAGGTCGATGCCTATGGCCAGATGACGCCGATCAACCAGCTGGGCACGGTGAACGTGCCCGAGCCGCGGATGGTGACCATCAACGTCTGGGACAAGGCGATGGTGTCCAAGGTGGAACGGGCGATCCGCGACTCGGGCCTCGGGATCAACCCGCAGCTCAACGGCACGATCATCATGCTGCCGATCCCCGAGCTGAACGAGGAACGCCGCACCCAGCTCACGCGCGTCGCCGCCCAGTATGCCGAGAGCGCGCGCGTCGCGATCCGCAACGTGCGGCGCGACGGGATGGACCAGATCAAGAAGGCCAAGGCGGCCGGCATGGCCGAGGACGACCAGAAATTCTGGTCGGACGAGGTTCAGGCGCTCACCGACCGGGCCATCGCGGCGGTGGACAAGGCGCTCGAGGCAAAGCAGGCCGAAATCATGCAGGTCTGAACCCGGCAGCGGGCAGAAAATTTTCGTCCGGAAATTGTTCGGCCCGGCGGACGGGGCAGGGTGCCGGGAGAACACGGTGGCGGCAGGCAAGGCAGCGCAGACGACACCGCCCGAGCATGTGGCGATCATCATGGACGGCAACGGCCGCTGGGCGACGGCGCGCGGCTGGCCGCGGCTGGTCGGTCATCGCCGCGGCGCCGAGCGCGTGAAGGAGATCGTGCGCGCCGCGCCCGATCTCGGCCTGCGCTGGCTCACGATCTATGCCTTTTCCACCGAGAACTGGAAACGCTCGACCGAGGAGGTCCTGGGCCTCATGGCGCTCTTCTCGCGCTATATCGAGCGCGAGGCGGACCGGCTGTCGGTCGAGGGGGTGCGCATGCGCTTCATCGGCGAGCGCAGCCCGCTCGACGCCCGCCTGCGCCGCCTGATGGACGGGATCGAGGCGCGCACCGCCGGCAACACGCGGCTGAACCTGACGGTGGCGATCAACTATGGCGGGCGAAACGAGCTCGCGCGGGCGGCGCGGAGGCTCGCGCGCGCGGCGGCGGCGGGCGAGATCGACCCCGAGGCGATCGACGAGGCCGCGCTTGCCGGCGCGCTCGACACTGCCGGCCTGCCCGAGCCCGACCTTGTGATCCGCACCTCGGGCGAGACGCGGGTGTCGAACTTCCTGCTCTGGCAGGCCGCCTATGCGGAATACGAGTTCACGCCGACGCTCTGGCCCGATTTTTCGCCCGAGGAATTCGCGACGATCCTGGCGCGCTATGGCGGGCGCGAGCGGCGGTTCGGCGGGGTCGCGGCGCTGTGACCGCGCCGGCGGGCAGGTTCGCGGATCTTGCGCCGCGAATGGCCTCGGGCGCGGCGATGGTGGCGGTCGGGCTCGCGGCGCTCTGGCTGGGCGGCGGGTGGTTCCTCGCGCTGGTGGTGCTGATCGTGGCGGCGATGGTCTGGGAACTGGCGCGGCTGCTCGCGCCGCGGGCCGGCGCGCGGGCGCCGGTGCTGGCGGCGCTGGCGGCGGCGGCGGTCCTCGCCATGGCGCTGATGCCGCCTGCGGTCGCCCTGCCGCTGGTGCTGGTGCCGGCGATCGTGGGCCTGGCGATCCTGCCGGGCCCGCGGCTCATCTTCGCGGTCTATGCCACGTTCATGGTCGTGGCCGGTTTCGGCCTGTGGCATCTGCGCGCCGACTACGGCGAGGCGGGCTTTGGCTGGATGCTCTGGCTGGCGCTGGTGGTGATCGTGACGGATGTGGCGGGGTATTTTGCCGGGCGGCTGATCGGCGGGCCGAAGATCTGGCCGGCCGTCAGCCCCAAGAAGACCTGGTCGGGCACGGTGGCGGGCTGGATCGGTGCGGCGGGGGTGGGCATCGCCTTTGCGCGGCCCGGCACGGCGCTGGCGCTGGCGGCGGTGTCGGTGGCGCTGGCGATGGCGGCGCAGATCGGGGATATTGCGGAATCGGCCGTCAAGCGCCGGGTCGGTGCCAAGGACGCCAGCGCGCTGATCCCCGGCCATGGCGGTGTGATGGACCGGTTCGACGGGATGCTGGGGGCGGCGGTGCTGTTCCTGCTGGTCGAGCGGGTGATCGATTTTCCACCGGGCGGTTGAGGGGCGGCGATGCGGCGGATCAGCATCTTCGGCGCCACCGGGTCGATCGGGGGCAACACGCTCGACCTGATCGCGCGGGCGCCGGGTGACTATCGTGTCGTCGCGCTCACCGGCGGGGCGAACATCGCGCGGCTGGCCGAGGCCGCGCGCCGCCTGCGGGCCGAGGTGGCGGTGACGGCCGACCCGGCGCGGCTGGGCGATCTGCGCGACGCGCTCGCCGGAAGCGGGGTCGAGGCGGCGGCGGGGCCGGCGGCCATCGCCGAGGCGGCCGACCGCGACGCCGACTGGACGATGAGCGCCATCGTCGGCGCCGCGGGCCTCGTGCCCGGCCTGCGCACGGTGGCGCGGGGCGGCACGCTGGCGCTGGCCAACAAGGAATCGCTGGTCTGCGCCGGCCCGCTCCTGATGGCGACCGCGCGGGCGGCGGGCGCGCGCATCCTGCCGGTGGACAGCGAACATTCGGCGGTGTTCCAGGCGCTGGCGGGCGAGGATGTCGCGGCGGTGGAGCGTGTCATCATCACCGCCTCGGGCGGCCCGTTCCGCGACTGGCCGCTTGACCGGCTTGCCGCGGCCACGCCGGATCAGGCGGTGGCGCATCCGAACTGGGCAATGGGGCGGCGGATTTCCATCGATTCCGCCACGCTCTTCAACAAGGCACTGGAGCTGATCGAGACGCGGGAGTTCTTCGGCATCGACCCGGACCGGATCGAGGCGGTGGTCCATCCGCAGTCGATCGTCCATGCGCTCGTCGGTTTCGCCGATGGCGGGATCATGGCGCATCTCGGCCCGCCCGACATGCGCCATGCCATCGGCTATGCGCTGCACTGGCCGATGCGGCGGCCCCTGCCGGTGGCGCGGCTCGATCTGGCGGCGATCGGCAGCCTGACCTTCGAGGCGCCCGATCCGGTCCGCTTTCCCGCCCTTCGGCTGGCGCGGGCGGTGATGGCGGCGAGCGGCCTCGCGGGGGCGGCCTTCAACGCGGCCAAGGAGATTGCGCTCGATGCCTTTCTCGACCGGCGGATCGGTTTTCTCGACATGGCATCGGTGGTAGAAACGGTGCTCGACCGGCTTTCGGCGGAATGCGGCCTTCAAATCGCCGCCGACAGTCTTGAGAACGTGCTGGCGATGGACCATCTCGCCCGAACAAGGGCAGCAGAGGCCATCGCGGAACGCGCCTTGCGGGGGTAGAAGTTTGGATATCGTGGCATTGATCCCGTCGTTCGGCGGGCTCGTCTGGACTGTTGTGGCCTTCGTGGTCGCCCTCTCGATCATCGTCGCGGTGCATGAATATGGGCACTACATCGTCGGCCGCTGGACCGGCATCCATGCCGAGGTGTTCAGCCTCGGCTTCGGCCCGGTGCTGTTCGCGCGGACCGACCGGCGCGGCACACGCTGGCAGGTGGCGGCGCTGCCGTTCGGGGGCTATGTAAAGTTCCTCGGCGATGCCGAGGCATCGTCGAGCACCGCCGATGCGCGCGTGCTCGCCGGCCTTTCGGCGGACGAGCGGCGGCATACGATGGCCGGCGCGCCGCTCTGGGCGCGGTCGGCGACGGTGGCGGCGGGGCCGCTGTTCAATTTCGCGCTGTCGATCCTTGTCTTTTCGGCGTTTTTCCTTGTCCGGGGGATCGCAACGGACCTGCCGGTCGTCGGGGATACCAAGCCCCTGCCAGTGGCCGAGACGCTGATGCCGGGCGACCGGATCCTTGCGGTCGGCGGGGTGGCGGTGGACGACCTTGCCGCGTTCTCGGCCGCGATCGAGGCGATCCCGCCGGCGCCGAGCGTGCCCTACACGGTCGAGCGCGACGGCGCGGTGATCCGCCTCGACGGGCCCTTCCCCTTCCCGCCCATCGCGGATGCGGTGCAGCCGCAATCGGCGGCGTTCGACGCCGGCATGCGGCCGGGGGACGTGGTGCTGGCGATCGACGGCACACCGATCCACGCCTTTGCCGAACTGCGCGAGACGGTGGGGGAATCCGACGGGCGTGCGCTTCTGCTGACGGTCTGGCGCGGTGGCGAGACGCTCGAGGTGACGCTGGTGCCGCGGCGGGTGGACCTGCCGCTGGCCTCGGGCGGGTTCGAGACGCGCTGGCTCATCGGCCTGACCGGTGGCCTCGCCTTCGTGCCCGAGGCGCGCACCCCCGGGCCCTTCGAGGCGATCGCGCTGGGCGCCGAACAGACCTGGGTGATCGCCCGCACGTCGCTGTCGGGCCTGTGGCACATGATCACCGGCGCGATCAGCTCGTGCAACCTGCGCGGCCCGATCGGCATCGCCGAAACCTCGGGCGCGGCCGCATCGCAGGGGATCGAAAGCTTCGTGTGGTTCGTCGCGATGCTCTCGACCGCGGTCGGCCTTCTCAACCTCTTTCCGATCCCGGTTCTCGACGGCGGGCATCTGGTGTTCCACGCCTGGGAAGCGGTCACGGGGCGACCGCCGGGGGACCGGGCGCTGAAGGTGCTGATGACGACGGGGCTTGCGCTGCTGCTGACGCTGATGGTCTTTGCGCTGACGAACGATCTGTTCTGCCCCTGAACGCAGCCCCGCTTCAGTCAAACTTGCGCCATATTCCTCGGGCATTCGCAACCTGTGCGTTTGTCGGAGGCTGTCATGCAGACGATCCAGAGCGGCTATCAGAGCCTGAGCCTTATCGTCCGCCTCAACGGGGACTGGCTGTTCACGCTCGGCACGGTGATCCTCGGCCTGCTGGCGGGCGCCTTTCTCGGGTCCGCACTCGTCGGCCTGTGACCCTGCGGGACGGAAAGCGCGGCGCGGCGCGGGCGGGTGGCCGCGCCTTCGCCTTTTGACAACCCCCCCACGCTCCGCTAGTCAGGTCCGAAGACGGACGGGCGGGGGAATGACGCATGCCACGCGACACGGGCCAAGACATGCCGCGCAAGGGCCGCACGAGGGCAGGTGTGATTCTCGTAGTCCTCGGCATGGCCCTGTTCGGGTGGCTCGCCGATGCGGGCGCCGCCGTCGCGCAGCAGTTCCGCTTCGGCTCGGTGGTGGTCGAGGGCAATGACCGGATCGAGGCGCGCACGATCGTCGCGCTCGCGGCGATCCCGCGCGCCAGCGCGGTTTCGGCCGCCGACCTGAACGATGCGACGCAGCGGATCGTCGGGTCCGGCCTGTTCGAGGACGTGGCGCTGACGCCCCGGGGCGGGACGCTCGTCATCGCCGTGCGCGAGCGGCCGACCCTCAACGTCGTGAGCATCGAGGGCAACCGCCTGATCCAGACCGACCAGTTGCGCCCGCTCTTGCAGTCGCAATCGCGGCGGGTGTTCAACCCGGCGCTGGCCGAAGCCGACGCCGCGCGCCTCGCCGAGGCCTATGGCGCGCGCGGGCGGCTCGCTGCGCGGGTCACGCCACGGGTCATCCCGCGCGAGGGCAACCGCGTCGATCTGGTGTTCGAGATCGCCGAAGGCCGGGTGACCGAGGTCGAGCGGCTGTCCTTCGTCGGCAACCGCGCCTTCTCGGACCGGCGGCTGCGGCAGGTGCTCGAGACGCGGCAGGCGGGCCTTCTGCGCGCCATCCTGACGACCGACACCTTCGCGGCCGACCGGATCGAGACCGACAAGCGGCTGCTGCGCGATTTCTACCTCTCGCGCGGCTACATCGACTTTCAGGTGGCCGACGCCTCGGTGGAACTGCTGCCCGAGCGTGACGGGTTCTTCGTGACCTTCACGGTGCGCGAGGGGCAGCGCTACCGGTTCGGTGCCCTGACAGTCGTCAGCGAGGTGCCCGAGGCGGATGTTGCGCTGTTCCAGCCGTTGCTGCGCATCCGTTCCGGCACGGTCTACACCCCGACGGATGTCGAGAACACCATCGCCCGGATGGAGACGTTTGCCGAACGGTCCGGCATCAACTTCCTGCGGGTCGATCCGCGCGTGCGGCGCAACCCGGCGACCGGAACGCTCGACATCACCTTCGCGCTGGTGCGCGGCCCGCGCGTGTTCGTCGAGCGGATCGACATCGAAGGCAATGCCACGACGCTTGACCAGGTGATCCGCCGCCAGTTCCGCAGCGTCGAGGGCGATCCGTTCAATCCGCGCGAAATCCGGGCGGCCGCCGAGCGGATCCGGGCGCTCGGGTTCTTCGCGCGCGCCGATGTCGACACCCGCCCCGGCAGCGCCGCCGACCGGGTGATCGTCAAGACCGAGGTCGAGGAACAGCCGACGGGGAGCCTGTCCTTCGGCGCGAGCTACGGGGTCGCCGAGGGATTCGGCGTCGTCGTCGCGCTGAGCGAGCAGAACTTTCTCGGCCGCGGGCAGTCGCTCCGGCTCAACCTCGCGCTCGGGCAGGACGACACGGGATCGAGCTTTTCCTTCGCGGAACCCGCGTTTCTGGGCCGGGATCTGCGGCTGGGCTTCGATGTGTCCTACGATGTGACGCGGGCGAATTTCGCGCGGTTCGATACCCGGAACTTCACCCTCTCGCCCTCGCTCGAATTTCCGGTCAGCGAACGGGGCCGGCTGCGGCTGCGCTACACGCTGACCAATGCGGCGGTGTTCAACGTCAATGTCGCCGACAGCTCGCCCATCCTGCTGCGCGAGGCGGCGCAGGGACAGCCGGCGGATTCGTCGGTCGGCTATACCTACACCTGGGACAACCGCCGCGGCGGCCTTGCGCAGCGCGATATCCTCGCGTTCGAGTTGTCGCAGGACATCTCGGGCATCGGCGGCGGCCTGCAGTATCTGCGCACGACGGCCAAGGCCATCGGCCAGACGCGCGTGCTCAACGACGAGGTATCGCTGCGGGCCGAACTCGAGGGCGGCTTCATCAATACCTTCGGCAACACCGTCACCCGCGTGACCGAACGCTTTACCCTCGCGGGCAAGATGCGCGGGTTCGAGCCCTTTGGCGCCGGCCCGCGCGACCTGACGGCCACAAACCAGGACCCGCTGGGCGGCAACGCCTTTGCCGTGGCGCGGGTTGAAGTCGGCTTTCCGCTCGGCCTGCCGGTGGAATACGGCCTGACCGGAGGCGTGTTCGCCGATATCGGCTCGGTCTGGAGCCTGAACGACACCAACGGCGGGCTGGTGGACGACAGTCTGCGCCTTCGCTCGGCTGTCGGTGTGTCGCTGTTCTGGGCGACGCCGATCGGCCCGCTTCGGTTCAACTTCTCGAAGGCGATCATCAAGGAACCCTACGATCGCGAACAGACCTTCGACCTGACGATCTCCACCCGGTTCTGATGCGTGCGGCAAGTATCGTGCTGGCCGCCGCCCTGGCGGCCGCGTCGCCCGTCGCCGCGCAGGAAACGCTGCCGCAATCCCCGATCCTGACGCTCAACGAGGAACGGCTCTTCGCCGCCTCTGCCTTCGGCCAGCGCGTCCTCGGCGAGATCGCAGCAGCCGAGGCCGCGCTTGCGGCCGAGAACCGTGCGCTCGAGGAGGAACTCGTCGCCGAGGAACGGGCCCTGACCGAACGGCGGGCGACGACGGCCAGCGATGCCTTCCGCGCCCTTGCCGATGCCTTCGATACCCGCGTGCAGACCGTGCGCCGCACGCAGGAGGCCAAGGCCCGCGATCTCGCCCGCCGCCGCGAGGCCGAGCGGCAGCGGTTCTTCGAGGCCGCGCTGCCCGTCCTCGGCCAGCTTGCCCGCGATGCGGGGGCGGTGGCCATCCTGACCGATCAGGCGATCGTCCTGTCGTTCGACCGGATCGACATCACCGATGCCGCCATCGCCCGGCTCGACGCCGTCCTGGGCACCGGCGAGGCTCCGCCGCCCGAGTGATGCCGTGCTTGCTTGTCACCATGCGTGCGACTTGCTAGGCCGCGACGACGCCTGACCGAAGGGACCGACTGATGCCGCCCAGCCCCAAGCCCGAAACCGGCACGCCGCTCGCTGACGTCGATGTGCAGATGATCCAGCGGGTGATCCCGCACCGCTTTCCGTTCCTGCTGATCGACCGGGTGCGCGCGGTGGTCGCCGGCGTGTCCTGCATCGGGATCAAGGCGATCAGCTTCAACGAACCGGTCTTCCAGGGGCATTTCCCCGGCAAGCCCGTCTTTCCCGGCGTGATGATCGTCGAGGCGATGGCGCAGACTTCGGCCACGCTCGTCGGGCTCACGATGGCTCTCGTGGACAAGGACGCCAAGACCTATTTCATGGGCATCGAGACGGCGAAATTCCGCCGGATGGTGGTGCCGGGCGATGTGCTCGAGCTGCATGTGACGGTTGTGCGCGGCGGCGGGCGGGTCTGGAAGTTCGACGGCAAGGGCATCGTGGACGGACAGGTCGCGGCCGAGGCGACCTATATGGCGATGGTGGATGTGCCGGCAGGCGCCTGATCAGCGCCCGCGCCAGATCCAGCCGCCGCCGAGCACCCGCGTGCTCGCCAGATCGTAGAACACGCAGGCCTGGCCGGGGCTCACGCCTTCCTCGGGGGCGAGCAGTTCCACGTCCGCCTCGCTCGTCGAGAGCGGGCGGATCACCGCCGGCACGGGCGGGCGGGTCGAGCGGATGCGCACTGCCACCTCCCGCGGGCCGTCCGCGAAGTCGCCATCGCCGAGCCAGTTGACCTCGCGCACCGGCACGCTGCGCGTCGCCAGCGCCGCCTTCGGCCCGACGACCACCCGCCGTGTCGCCGGTTCGAGCCGCACGACGTAAAGCGGCTCGGACAGCCCGCCGATCGCAAGGCCGCGCCGCTGGCCGATCGTATAGTGGATCACGCCGGCATGGGTGCCGAGGACGGTCCCGCCGAGGTCCACGATCTCGCCCGGATCGGCCGCGCCGGGCCGGAGTTTCTCGATCACCGCGGCATAATTGCCCTGCGGCACGAAACAGATGTCCTGGCTGTCGGGCTTGTCCGCCACCGGCAGGCCGTAACGCGCCGCCAGCGCCCGCGTCTCGGCCTTGGAGGCCAGGCCGCCGAGCGGAAACCGCAGGAAGGCAAGCTGCGCGCGCGTCGTCGAGAAGAGGAAATAGCTCTGGTCCCGCGCCGGATCGGCAGCCCGATGCAACTCCGGCCCCGCAGGCCCGTCGATACGGCGGATGTAGTGCCCGGTCGCCATGCAGTCGGCATCGAGATCCCGCGCCGTGGCAAGAAGGTCGGTGAACTTCACCCGCTCGTTGCAGCGGATGCAGGGAACCGGCGTCGCGCCGCCGAGATAGCTGTCGGCGAATTCCTCCATCACCGCGTCGCGGAACACGGATTCGTAGTCGAGCACATAATGCGGAAAGCCCATCGTCTCGGCCACGCGGCGGGCATCGTGGATGTCGCGCCCGGCGCAGCAGGCGCCCTTTTTTGCCAGCGCCGCGCCATGGTCGTAAAGCTGCAGCGTCACGCCGACGACATCGTAACCCTCGTCTGCCAGCATCGCCGCGACCACCGACGAATCCACGCCGCCCGACATCGCCACGACGACGCGGGTCGCGGCGGGCGGCTTGGGCAGGCCGAGGGAGTTGAGCGGATGGTCGAGCATCGGGGCCTCCGGTGTGGCCCTGCGTCATATATGAAAATGCGACCTATTTCCAACCCCGCCATTTCATCGCCCCTTAAGCCTGAATTGAGACTTTGTTGCCATGGATGAGGGGTCGCTCATGTATCTCAAACGTGTCGATGGTCCGCGCCAGGTCACGCTGCCCGATGGCAGTAGCCTGTCCCGCGCCGACCTGCCGCCAGCCGACACCCGGCGATGGGTTGCCAGCCGCAAGGCCGTCGTGGTTCGTGCGGTCGTCCACGGGCTGATGACAGAGGCAGAGGCGCTCGAACGCTATGCCCTGTCGGAAGAGGAATTCGCGCTCTGGCGCCGCGCCGTCGAGGCGCATGGCGAGGCGGCATTGAAAGTGACCGCGATCCAGAAATTTCGACAACTTTAAGTTGTTTTCCGTTCGCGTTCTGACAGAGTAACGCTGGGTTAACCAATGGCCGCCAGTATCGTTAACGAACGGGCTGCCAGCGCGGAGATGTCAGGATGCGGATACTACTGGTCGAGGATGACCCGACGACGGCGCGCAGCATCGAATTGATGCTGACGCATGCGAACCTCAACGTCTATTGCACCGATCTCGGTGAGGAGGGGGTCGATCTTGCCAAACTCTACGATTACGACCTGATCCTGCTCGACCTGACGCTGCCCGACATGACGGGGCATGAGGTGCTGCGCCAGATCCGTGTTGCACGGATCGAAACGCCGGTGCTGATCCTGTCAGGCGCCGACGATACCGACAGCAAGATCAAGGGTTTCGGCTTTGGCGCAGATGATTATCTGACCAAGCCCTTTCACCGCGAGGAACTGGTTGCGCGCATCCACGCGATCATCCGACGGTCCAAGGGGCATGCGCAATCGACCATCCGCACCGGCAAGGTGACGGTAAACCTCGATGCCAAGACGGTGGATGTCGAGGGCAAGGCGGTGCATCTGACGGGCAAGGAATACCAGATGCTGGAACTGCTCAGCCTGCGCAAGGGCACCACGCTGACCAAGGAGATGTTCCTCAACCATCTCTACGGCGGCATGGACGAACCCGAACTCAAGATCATCGATGTCTTCATCTGCAAGTTGCGCAAGAAGCTGGCCGAGGCGACGGGCGGGCAAAACTATATCGAGACGGTCTGGGGCCGCGGCTATGTGCTGCGTGACCCGCCCCCGGCGCAGGCCGGGCGGCTCGCCATGGGCGCCTGACGCCGCCTTGCCGCCAACCGGGCGCGGCCCTACACCTGCCGCAGGCTGCAGGGGGCGCGGATGACGGGCGGGATCGCGGTTGAGGCACTCACCGAAGACGAGGCGCGGGCCGAGCTGGCCCGCCTTGCCGCAGTGATCGCCGCAGCCGACCGCGCCTATCACGGCGCCGACGCGCCCGAGATGACCGATGCGGATTATGACGCGCTCAAGCGGCGCAATGCCGCGATCGAGGCGCGGTTCCCGGCCCTCGTCCGCCCCGACAGCCCTTCGGCCCGCGTCGGCAATGCCCCCGCCGAAGGCTTTGCCAAGGTGCGCCATGCGGTGCGGATGCTCAGCCTCGCCAATGCCTTCGCCGATGAGGAGGTGGAGGATTTCGACGATCAGGTGCGCCGGTTCCTCGGCCTCGGCGACGCGCCCGTCGCCTATACGGCCGAGCCCAAGATCGACGGCCTGTCGCTGTCGCTGCGCTACGAGGGCGGGCGGCTCGTCCAGGCGGCCACACGCGGCGATGGCGAGGTCGGCGAGAATGTGACCGCCAATGCCCGCACCATTCCAGACATTCCCGACGCGCTCAAAGATGCGCCGACCATCCTCGAGGTTCGGGGCGAGGTCTATATGACCCATGCCGCCTTCGCCGCGCTGAACGCGGCGCAAGCGGCGCGAGGCGAACGGACCTTCGCCAATCCGCGCAATGCCGCCGCCGGATCGCTGCGCCAGCTCGACGCCGCGATCACCGCCGCCCGCCCGCTGCGCTTTTTCGCCTATGCCTGGGGCGAGGTCAGCGCGCCGCTCGGCCCGACCCAGACGGCGGCGGTCGCCCGGCTCGCCGCCCTCGGCTTTGCCGTCAACCCGCTGATGCGCACCTGCCCGACCATCGCCGAGGCCCGCGCGCATTACCGCAGCATCGAGGCGCAGCGGGGCACGCTCGGCTATGACATCGACGGCGTGGTCTACAAGGTGGACGACCTCGCGCTGCAGGCGCGGCTCGGCTATCGCAGCGCAACCCCCCGCTGGGCCATCGCGCACAAGTTCGACCCCGAGCGCGCCTGGACGCAGCTCGAGCGGATCGAGATCCAGGTCGGCCGGACCGGCGCGCTCAGCCCGGTGGCGCGGCTCATGCCGGTGACGGTGGGCGGCGTCGTCGTCTCGAACGCGACCTTGCACAACGAGGATTACATCGCCGGGCGTGACGCGAAAGGCAACCCGATCCGCGACGGGCGCGATATCCGCGAGGGCGACCGGGTGCAGGTCTATCGGGCGGGCGATGTCATCCCGAAGATCGCGGATGTGGATCTGTCGGCACGCCCGGCGGACAGTCGGCCTTACGTCTTTCCCACCGTCTGCCCGGTCTGCGGCTCCCCCGCCATCCGGGAGGAGGGGGACTCGGTGCGCCGCTGCACCGGCGGGCTGATCTGCGCCGCGCAGGGCGTCGAGCGGCTCAAGCATTTCGTCAGCCGCGGCGCCTTCGACATCGAGGGGCTGGGGGCGCGGCAGATCGAGATGTTCTGGGCGGACGATCTGCTCCCCATTCGTCAGCCGGCCGACATCTTCACGCTCGCGAAGCGCGATGCGGGCAACCTTGCCAAGCTGAAGAACCGCGAGGGCTATGGCGAGAAATCGGTCGCCAACCTCTTTGCCGCGATCGAGGCGCGCCGGCGCATCCCGCTCAACCGGCTGATCTTCGCGCTCGGCCTGCGGCATGTGGGCGAGAGCACGGCGAACCTGCTGGCCCGCCACTACGGCACATGGGAGGCGTTCGAGGCGGCGGTGACGGCGGCGGCGGACGAAAGCGGCCCGGAATGGGAGGCGCTGCTGACGATCGACGGCGTCGGGCCCGTGCTGGCGCGGTCTCTCGTCGCGGCTTTCCGCAACCCGGCCGAACGGGCCGCCATCGACGCCCTCGTGGCGCATCTGACGGTGGAACCCGCCGCGCGCCCGGCGACGGAAAGCCCGGTCGCGGGCAAGACGGTGGTGTTTACCGGCACGCTCGCGCGGATGACGCGGGCCGAGGCAAAGGCGCGGGCCGAGGCGCTCGGGGCCAAGGTCGCGGGTTCGGTCTCGGCGCGGACCGATTACCTTGTCGCCGGTCCGGGCGCCGGGTCCAAGGCGGCCAAGGCCGCCGCGCTCGGCGTGACGGTGCTGGACGAGGATGCCTGGCTCGCGCTGATCGGCGCGGGATGAGCCGGCCGGAGATCCTCTTTCCGCTCTTCGCCGGGCTCGACACGCTGCCGGGGATCGGGCCGAAATCCCTGCGCCTGTTCGAGGCGCTCGGCGCGACGCGGCCGCGCGACCTTCTGTTCCTGCTGCCGCATGGCGGGATCGACCGCGCCTTGCGCGACACGATCCGCGGGGCGGTCCTGCCGGCCGTGCTGACCGTGCCGGTCACGGTCGGCGCCCATTTCCCCGCCCGCAAGCGGGGCGGGCCGCTGCGCATCATCGTGCGCGATGCCGAGGCGGAATTTGCCGTGGTCTATTTCCGCGCGCAGGGCGATGCGCTCGCCCGGCTGCTGCCGACCGGACAGCGGCGTGTGATCTCGGGCCGGGTGGAGCTGTTCGACGGCATCGCCCAGATGGTCCATCCCGACCACGTCCTGCGCCCCGAGGAGGCGGCGAGCCTGCCGCCGTGGGAGCCGGTCTATCCCCTCGCTGCCGGTCTGACGCAGCGCCTGGTGCAAAGGGCGGCGCAGGCGGCGGCGGCCCGCGCGCCGGACCTGCCCGAATGGATCGACCCGCATCTTGCCGCCCGCGAGGGCTGGCCGGCCTGGCGTGCGGCGGTGACCGCGGCCCATGCACCGCGCGGGCCGGCGGACCTCGCCGCCGGCCATCCGGCCCGCGCGCGCCTCGCCTATGACGAGGTTTTCGCGCATCAACTCACGCTCGGCCTGGCCCGTGCCGTGGCGCGCAAGGCGCGCGGGCGCGCGACTGCGGGGGACGGGCATCTGCGCGCCCGTGTGCTCGCGTCGCTCCCCTACGCCCCGACCGGCGCGCAGGCCCGCGCGGTGGCAGACATTGCCGCCGACATGGCCGCGCCGGTGCGGATGAACCGCCTGCTGCAGGGCGATGTGGGGTCGGGCAAGACGCTGGTGGCCTTCCTTGCCCTGCTGATCGCGGTCGAGGCGGGGGGGCAGGGGGTGATGATGGCACCGACCGAGATCCTCGCCCGCCAGCATGCCGAGGGCCTCGCGCCGCTGGCGGCGGCGGCGGGTGTGCGCCTTGCGATCCTGACCGGGCGCGACAAGGGGGCGGAGCGGGCGGGCAAGCTGGCGGCGCTGGCGGAGGGGCGGATCGACATTCTGGTGGGCACGCATGCGGTGTTCCAGAAGGGTGTGGCGTTCCGCGACCTGCGCCTTGCGGTCGTGGACGAACAGCACCGCTTCGGCGTGGCGCAGCGGATGGAGCTTGGCGCCAAGGGGCCGCAGACCGACGTTCTCGTGATGACGGCGACCCCCATCCCGCGGAGCCTGTCGCTCGTGCAATACGGCGACATGGATGTGTCGGTGCTCGACGAAAAGCCGCCGGGGCGCAAGCCGGTGGTCACGCGCCTTGTGTCCACCGACCGGCTGGACGAGGTGGTGGCGCATCTGGCGCGGGCAGTGGCCGAGGGGCGGCAGGCCTATTGGGTTTGCCCGCTGGTCGAGGAATCCGAGGCGGTCGATCTCACGGCGGCCGAGGACCGGTTCCGCGTCCTGCGCGCGGCGCTGGGCGAGGGGGTGGTGGGGCTGGTCCATGGCCAGATGCCGGGGCCTGACAAGGATGCCGCGATGGCCGGGTTCGTGGCGGGCGAGACGAAGGTCCTGGTCGCCACCACGGTGATCGAGGTGGGGGTGAATGTGCCCAATGCCTCGATCATGGTGATCGAGCGGGCCGAGACCTTCGGCCTCGCGCAGTTGCACCAGCTGCGCGGGCGGGTCGGGCGGGGGGCGGCCGAATCCACCTGCCTGCTGCTGTTCCAGCCGCCCCTGGGCGAAGCGGCTCGGCGGCGTCTGACCCTCCTGCGCGATACCGAGGACGGGTTCCGCATCGCCGAGGAGGATCTGGCGATGCGCGGGGCGGGCGATCTGATCGGCACCGCGCAATCGGGCCTGCCGCGGTTCCGCATCGCCGATCTCGAGCGCCAGGCGGGGCTGATGGCGCTGGCGCAGAGCGACGCGCGGGCCCTGCTCGCCGCCGACCCCGGCCTCGAGAGCGCGCGGGGCAGGGCGGCGCGCACCCTGTTGTGGCTCATGGAGCAGGACCGGGCGATCCGGCTGCTCGGTGTCGGCTGACCCCCTTTGTTCCGATATGTTCTCAATAAGTTCTTTACAGGGCGCCCCGAATCATGCGAACAGAATGGCAACAGATGTTGGAGGGGATCATGATCCACGATGTTCGCCAAGTGCTTGCCCGAAGCGAGGGGGCCGTTGCCGATGCGTTCGGCGCGGCAGGCCTGTTCGCGCTGCTGATCGCGGGGTTGCATCTGCCCGTCTTTGCCTGAACCCGTCTTTGCCTGAACCCGTCTTTGCCTGAACCTGCCTGCGGCCCGCCTCGGGGACTGCCTGACCCTGACGCCCCGGCTGTCGCGCGGCCCCAAACGCGCCATGGCCCGCCGCATCCGCGCCGCGCATCCCGCCGAGGGGGCGCGGCGCCTTTTTTCAGGCGACCGCGGTTTCGGCCTGGGCCATCGCCTCGGCCGCTGCCTCGAGCGGGAGCATGATCGACGCATGCCGGTTGCGGAAATCGCGCGCGGGGATCAGCACCGCGAGCCCGTCGAAGGGCGCCGCCGGCACCGGCCCGCCGGCGGTAAGCATGGCGCGCAGGGCATCGCGCGCCGCCTCGACCTCGGCCCGGGTCCGCCCGATGATCGCCGCGCCGACCACCGCCGCCGTCGCCTGGCCGAGGGCGCAGGCCTTGACATCCTGCGCGAAGGCCGCCACCCGGCCGCCCTCCATCACCACATCCGCCGTCACCGTCGAGCCGCAGAGCGGCGAGCGCCGCCGGGCCGAGCCCTGCGGGCTGGGCAGCCGACCGAGATGCGGGATATCGGCCGCCAGCGCGAGGATGCGCCCCGAATAGAGTTTGACGAGATCGGCGTCGCTCATGGCAATCCCTCCGCGTGCCCTATAGATACGCCCGCGACCGCCCTTCGGAAAGGACCCCGCCATGCGCTTTGATCCCGCAACCCTGCGCTACGATGCCGCCGGGCTGATCCCGGTCGTGGCGCAGGATCACCGGAGCCTTGCCGTGCTGATGGTCGCCTGGATGAACGCGGCGGCGGTGGAACGCACGCTGGCGACCGGGGATGTCACCTACTGGTCGCGCTCGCGGCAGGCTTTCTGGGTCAAGGGCGAGACCTCGGGGCATCGCCAGCGGCTCGTGGAGTTGCGCGTGGATTGCGACCGCGATTGCCTGCTCGCGCTCGTCGATCAGACCGGCCCGGCCTGCCACACGAACCGGACCGCCTGCTTCTACACCGCCATCCGCGACGGGACGGAGGTGGAGATCATGGCGCCGCAGCCCTGACGTCAGGCCTCGGGCAGCGGGCAGGCCGCGACCTCGGCCATCAGCGCGACAAAGCCGGCGACGGCTGATGCGATCTCGGCCTCGCCCCAGTCGGCACGGGCGGATGCGGCATCGCCCACCGCGCCCGCGGGGTTGAGATCGCCGGCGATCCACGCCGCATTCGCGGCGCCTCCATGCAGCGCAAGGTGCCGGTGCCGTGCCGCGAACGCCTCCTGCGCGCTGCGAAAGTCGCGCGCGGCGGCCATGTCCACGAGGCCCGGGTGCAGCGCGCGCAGGACCGAGGTTTCGGACTGCCCGGCGTGAATGTCGATCATCGGGTCGGCGGGGGGGTAGATGTCGCGCCAGCGCGACAGCCGGCCCCAGCTCGTCGTGACGGCCAGCATGCCGTGGCGCAGGCGAAGCTGCCGGGCCACCACTTCCATTGCTGCCGCATTGCCGCCGTGCGATGTCACGAGCACCAGCCGCCGCACGCCCGCGCGCGCGACCGATGCCCCGATCTCGAGCCAGACGCGCATCGCGGTGTCCCAGTCGAGCGTGAGGGTGCCGGGAAAGCGGATGTGCTCGGGCGACAGGGCGACGGCCTGCACCGGCAGGAAGGTGACCGGCAGGGTATCGGGCAGGGCGGCGATGGCGCGCGCCACATAGCCCTCGGCCGCGAGCGTATCGACCCCGACGGGCAGGTGCGGGCCGTGTTGCTCGACCGCCGCCAGCGGCAGGACGGCGACCCAATCGGCCGCCCCCGGTCCGAAGGCGGTCGTCGGCATCTCGATCCAGCGGCGGCGCGGCGTCATGCGGGGCCCCCTGCGGCCAGCGCCTCGACCTCGACCTTGAATTCGGGGCGGGTAAAGCCGCCGACGATCACCAGCGTCGAGGCGGGCGGCGGGTCCACCGCTGCAAGCCATGCGTCGCGGGCGGCCATGTAGGCCGGCATATGCGCCCGGTCGGTGACATAGGCGTTGAGGCGGATGACATCGGCCGGCCCCAGCCCCGCCGCGGCCAGGATCGCGGCGAGGGCGGCAAAGCACAGGTCGGCCTGTTCCCGCGCATCCGCGGGCACGCTCCCGTCGGGGCGGATGCCGAGCTGGCCGGAGGTGGCAACGATCCGCGCCGCCGGGGCGGCGATGCCATGGGAATAGCGCGCGAAGGGCGGGAAAAGGGTCGGGGGGGTCAGCGCCTGCATATCGGTCCCTCGGTTATCCTGCCACAGTCGCGCGCGTGGCCGCCGTGATCAAGCGCCAACGCTGCGGCGGGCGCGACGCCTCGCCCCGCCTCATGCCACGCGCACCGACATCGCTCCGATCCGATCCATCCGGCAGTGCATCGTGTTGCCCGGGATCACCGGCGCCACGCCTTCCGGTGTGCCGGTCATAATGATGTCGCCGGGGTGCAGCGTATAGGCCTCGGACGCATAGGCGATCAGCTTGCGCACGCCCCAGATCAGCAGGTCGGTGTTCGATGCCTGCCGTGGTTCGCCATCGACCTCGAGCGCGAAGCCGATGCCCGCGGGCTCGCCGAGCTCGTCGGCCGTCACACACCAGGGGCCGAGGACCGAAAAGGTGTCGCGCGACTTGCGATAGCTGCGATCCTCGGTGCCGCGGATCGTCATGTCGAGGCCGATGGCATAGCCGGCGACGCAATCGAGCGCCTCGGCCTCGGTGACGCGGCGGGCGGTGCGCCCGATGATGACGGCCAGTTCGATTTCGTGATCGGTGCGCCGGTCGCTGCGGTCCACGATCACCGCATCGGACGCGCCGATCAGCGACGACGGCGCCTTGAGGAACAGGCCATAATCCGCGATCGTCTTGATCTCGCCGCCGAAGTTGATACCGGTATCGGCACGGCTCTCGTCGAGGTGGCGCTGGTAGTTGACCGGGGCGGCGATGATCTTGCCGGGGTTGGCGACCGGCGGCAGCAGGCGGACGCCAGCCGCGGGGATGCCCGGGGCGGTATCGGCCAGCGCCTCCATCTGCGGGCGCAGCGCGGCAAGATGGGCGACGAGGTGATCGCCCGGCGGCACCGGCCAGGCCAGCGGCGGCAGCGCGGCCAGCGCGGGCGTGACGTCATGCACCAGATCGCCCCGCACGACGCCGAGGCGGTTGTCGTCGAAACGGCAGAATTTCATGGTTTGGTCCTTCTTGCGCGGCTGGCCCTGCAAGTCGGGCCGCCCGGGGAGATGTCGGGGCGCGCGGTCGCCCCTTGCCGCCGCCCGAGGTCGCGCAGGATCCGCCGGCGGACCGCAGGCGGCGATCCGCGACTTTGTGGGCCAGGCCTTGGGAAAAGGCAAAGGCAAAGCGGTCCGCCCCCCGCGGGAGTGGTCCATCGGTCCGGCTGGCGCCCGTGATGGGTTCCCTGCGGCGGGGAGCGAGACCCAAGGATTTTTTTGCGTCCTGCCGGGGCGATCCGGTTTACCGTCATCCTGTCAGCGCGAAGCACGAAGGGAGCCGCCAGCATGTCAGACCGCCCGCACGCCTATCTGCCGCGCCTCTTCGCCCAGTTCGACGAGGGCCGGATCGACCGGCGCGAATTCCTGCGCACCGCGACTTTGCTGGGCCTTTCGGCCGGGGCGGCCTATGCGGCGGCGGGGGTCTCGCCGCTCGGGATGGCCCGGGCAGCCGGCAAGCGCAGGGGCGGGGTGCTGCGGATCAGCACGACGGTCTATGACGTCAACGCACCCTGGACGGCCTCGACCACCGGGCATCCGCTGATCTACGGGCAGGTGGTCGAGCAATTGTCCCGCACCGGGACCGACAATGTGACCCGCCCGCATCTGCTGTCGGGCTGGGCGCCGTCCGAGGACCTGCGGACCTGGACGCTGACCGTCCGCCCCGGCGTCAAGTGGCACACCGGCCGCCCCTTCACGGCCGAGGATGTGGCCTGGAACCTGACGCGGCAGCTTTCGGACGAGGCGGGCTCGTCCCTGCTCGGCCTGATGAAGGGCTACATGCTGAACGAGATCGACACCGGCCGGGTGAACGATGCCGGCCGCAAGATCATCCGGCACGAACTGTGGGATGCCAATGCGATCGAGGTGGTCGATCAGGGCACGATCCGCCTCAACCTCAAGGCGCCGCAGCTTGCCGTGCCCGAACACCTGTTCCACTACCCCGCCGTGATGCTCTACCCCGAGGATGACGGCCTCTTCGGGGTGGGCAAGCCGGGCACCGGCCCCTTCACCCTGAGCGAGATCGAGCCGGGCCGCTTCGCTGCCGTCACGGCAAGGGAAGGCTATTGGGGCGAGGGGCCCTGGCTCGACCGGGTGGAGTTCATCGATGTCGGCGGCTCGGAACAGGCGATCGCCAATGCGCTGGTGTCGCGGCAGGTTGACGGCGCGTTCCAGATCGTCCCCGACTTCGTGCCCCTGGTCGAGCGGGCGGGGCATCTGCGCAAATACGAGGTTGTGACGGCGGATACCGCCGTCGCCCGGATGAACGTCAACCAGCCGCCCTTCGGCGATGCGCGCGTGCGCAAGGCGATGCGCCTTGCCGTCGATGCCAAGCGGGCGTCCGATCTGACCTTCGGTCCCTTCGCCTCGCCGGCCGAGCATCACCATGTCTCGCCCATCCAGCCCGACTATGCGGCCCTGCCACCCTTCACCCGCGATGTCGCGGCCGCAAGGGCGCTGCTGGCCGAGGCGGGGTTCCCGGACGGGATCGACGTGACGATCACCATCCAGCAGAACCCGCCGCACCATCTGCGCAATGCCACCGCCCTCGTCGAGATGTGGAAGGAGGCGGGGATCCGCTGCGCGATCAACATTGTTCCCAACGCGCAATACTGGGATATCTGGACGACAACGCCCCTCGGCATGACCGTCTGGGCGCACCGGCCGCTGGGGGTCATCAACCTCGCGCTCGCCTATCGCTCGGGTGTCGCGTGGAACGAGAGCGCCTTTTCCAACGCCGAATTCGATGCCCTGCTCGACCAGGCCGAGGCGGTGGCTGATCCGGTCGCGCGGCGCGCGGTGATGGCGCGGCTCCAGACGATCATGCAGGAGGAGGGGCCGCTGGTGCAGACCTACTGGCGCAAGCTCTTCACCTTCTTCGACAGCCGCGTGGTGGGGTTCGAGGCACATCCGATCCTCGCCGTCTTCGCCGGAGATCTGGCCTGGAGCGACGCCTGACTTGCCGATCCTGACCGGCATGCTGGCCCGCGCGGGCCAGCTGTTCCTCACCTTCATCGCCGGTTCGTTCCTTGTTTTTGCGGCAACCGAATTCGCGCCGGGCAATGTCGCGGCGCGGGTGCTCGGCCCCTATGCGGTCGAGAGCCAGGTGCAACTGCTGCGCGAGCGGCTGCGCCTCGACGATCCGCTTGCCTTGCGCTATGCGCGTTGGCTCGGCGCGTTGTCGGGGGTGGCGGACAACCCGCTGTCGGACCCGGCGATCGGCCTCGGGCTGACAGACCCGCGCGGGCCGCGCTATGTCGGCAACCTCGGCTTTTCGCTCATGCAGAAGGAACCTGTTGCCGATGTGATCGCGCGCCGCGCCGGGGCGACGGTTCGGCTGACGGTCTGGGCGGTGGCGATCATGGTGCCGCTGGCGCTGGTTCTTGGCATCGTGGCGGGGGTTAAGGCGGGGCGCTGGCCCGACCGGGTGGTGTCGGGCGCGACCATCCTGCTGACCTCGCTGCCGGAATTCGTCACGGGCGTGGCGCTGATCCTGGTGTTCTCGGCCTCGCTCGGCTGGCTGCCGGGCGTCTCGCCGCTGATCCCCGGGGACCAGTGGGGCACGGCGGCGCAGATGGTCATGCCGGTCGCGGTGCTGGTCATCGCCTCGGGCGCCTATGTGGCGCGGATCGTGCGCGCGTCTGTGGCCGATACGATGCGGCGGCCCTTCGTGCGGGCGGCGCGGATGAAGGGGATCACCCCCGCGCAGGTCGTCTGGCGCCATGTCCTGCGCAATGCGCTGATCGCGCCGGTGACGGTGATCCTGTTGCAGATCAACTGGATGCTGACCGGCGTCGTGGTGGTGGAATCGGTCTTTGCCTATCCCGGCCTCGGCGCGCTCTTGCTGCGGGCGGCGCTTTTCGGGGACATCTACCTCGTGCAGGCGCTGGCGCTGATCGCGCTTGCCGTGGCGGTCGGCACGCAGCTTCTGGGCGATCTCGCCTACCGGCTGATCGATCCGCGCATCCGGGTGCGGGCATGAGCGGGCGGGCGCCTGTCTGGGCCGGCGGCGCGGTTCTGGCGCTCTGGGGGCTGGCGGCGGCGCTGGCGCCCTGGATCGCGCCCCATGACCCGACGGCGATCGATTTCATGGCGGCGATGAACCCGCGCCCCTCGGCCGCCCATCCGCTGGGCACCGACCTAATCGGGCGCGATCTGCTCTCGCGCCTGATCTGGGGCGCGCGGACGACCTATGCCGTCGTCCCGCTCGCGCTCGGCGCGGCCTTCGTGGTCGGCATCGCGGCGGGGGCGGTCGCGGGGTATCGGGGCGGCTGGGTCGATGCCGCGGTCAGCCGGCTGGGCGACGTGATCCTCGCGTTTCCGGCGCTGATCCTTTACGTCATCCTCATCACGACCTGGGGCCCGTCGGTCCTCAACATCGTGATCGCCGTCACCCTCGCCTATGCGCCCGGGGTTGCGCGGCTGACACGGGCGCAGGTGATGGCCTTGCGCAACCTCGACTATGTGCGCGCGGCCGAGGCGCGGGGCGAGCCTGCCTGGTCGGTCGTGCTGCATGAGATCCTGCCGAATGCGCGCGGGCCGCTGCTGGTCGATCTGGCGTTGCGGGCGGGCTATACGGTGATCCTCATCGGCACGCTGGGCTTCCTCGGCCTCGGCCTGCCGCCGCCGACGCCCGACTGGGGCGGGATGGTGGTCGAGGGGGCGGCGGCGGCCGCGACCTACTGGCACATGGCGGTCTGGCCCTCGGCCGCCATCGCCTCGGTGGTGGTCGCCTGCAACCTGATCGCCGACGGGCTGCGCGAGGGCGGGGCATGACGGTGCTGGCGGCCGAAGACCTGACCGTGGGCTGGGGCGGGGCGGCGGTGCTGCGGGGGCTGTCGCTGACGGTCGGCGCGGGCGAGACCTACGGGCTGGTGGGCGAGAGCGGGTCGGGCAAGACGACGCTCGCGCTGGCTGCGATGGGTGCGCTGGCGCCGGGCGCGGCGGTTTCGGGCGCCATCCGGCTGGCACCGGGGCAGGGCGGGGCACCGGCCGCGATGGTGCATCAGGAACCCGTCGCGGCGCTCAACCCCGTGGTCAGCATCGGCGCCCAACTGGCCGAGGCGGTGGCGGTCTGGCGCCCCGCCGGCCGCGCCGCGCTGCGGGCCGAGGCGGCGGCGATGCTGGCGCGGGTGGGCTTGCCCGATCCGGCGGCGATGCTGCGCCGCTATCCGCACGAGCTGTCGGGCGGGCAGGCGCAGCGGGTGGTGATCGCCATGGCGCTGCTCGCCCGGCCGCGTCTGCTGCTGCTCGACGAACCGACGACGGGCCTTGATGCCACGGTCGAGCGGCGGGTGGTGGATCTGATCGCGGGTCTCGGCCGGTCGGAGGGGATGGGGATGCTCTACATCTCGCACAACCTCGGCCTGATTGCGCGGGTCGCGGGGCGGATCGGCGTGCTCTATGCGGGCGATCTGGTCGAGGAGGGGCCGGTCGAGGCAGTGCTTCGCGCGCCCCGCCACCCCTACACGCAGGCGCTGATCGCCTGCCTGCCGCGGGTCGCCGGGCCGCGGGGGGGCCGCCTTGCCGCGCTGCCGGGGCAGATCCCCGCGCCCGGCGCGCGGGGGGCCGGCTGCGTCTTCGCGCCGCGCTGCCCGCAGGCGCGGCCGGGCCTCTGCGACCGGGGCGGCGTTCCCGGTGCCACCGAAGTGGCGCCGGGCCACCTTGTGCGCTGCCTGCGCCTCGACGCGGTGCCGGCGGCGTTGCGGACCGCCCCCGCGGGGGCCGCCCCCCGCGTCCCGGCTGGCGAGCCGGTCGTGCGCACTGCCGCGCTCGCCCGCAGTTTTCCCGCACGCGGTCTGTTCGGCCGCACTGTGCGCGCGCTGCGCGGGGTGGACCTGACGATCGGCCGGGGCGAGGTCCTGGGCCTTGTGGGCGAAAGCGGATCGGGCAAGACGACGCTGGCGCGCGTGCTCGTCGGCCTCGAGGCGGCCGAGGGGTCGGTCACGCTCGCGGGGGCCGAGGTCGCGCGCCGGCCCGCGCGGCGGCGCGGGGCCGCGACCATCCGGGCGGTTCAGATCGTTTTCCAGAACCCCGACGGCACGCTCAACCCCGCCCATACGGTGCGCCGCACGCTGGCCCGCGCGCTGGTCCGCCTCGGCTGCCCGCGGCGCGATGTGGCCGGGCGGATCGCGGCGCTGCTGGCGCAGGTCCGGCTTGACCCCGGGGTGGCCGCGATGCGGCCCGACCGGCTGTCGGGCGGCCAGAAGCAACGGGTGGCCATCGCCCGCGCGCTGGCTGGCACGCCGGCGCTGGTCGTCGCGGACGAGCCGACATCGGCACTCGACGTATCGGTGCAGGCGGCGGTGGCGAACCTGCTGGCCGACCTGCGCGACACCCAGGGCACCGCGATGCTGTTCATCAGCCATGACCTTGCGCTCGTGCGGCACATGGCCGACCGGATCGTGGTGCTGCTCGGCGGGCTCGTGATGGAGGAAGGCCCGGCCGAGGCGGTGTTCGCCGCCCCTCTGCACCCCTATACCCGCATGCTGATCGCCGCCCATCACCCGCCCGACCCCGGCCATGTCCCGCCGCCGCTGCCGCCCGAGGCGCCGCAGCCCCCGCAGGGTTGCCCCTTTGCCGCGCAATGCCCCGCCGCGCATGCCGCCTGTGCCGCCGACCCGCCCGAGCGCCGCGCCGGCGCGCGGCGGGTCCATTGCCACCTGACCATTCCCGATCTGGAGATGCTGCCATGAGCCATCGCAAACCGCATCTGCGCGGCCGCGGGCCGACCTATCCGATCCTCGACAGGATCGTGCAATATCCGTTCGAGCCGGGTTATGTCGTCTTTACGATGCCTTGCGCCAAGCGCATCCGGGTGCAGGCCTGCGGGCAGATCGTCGCCGACACGACCCGCGCGCTGATCCTGTTCGAAAGCGACCATATCCCGATCTATTACATCCCGCTCGCCGACATCCGCATGGATCTGATGGAGGACAGCGCCTACACCAGCCACAGCCCCTTCAAGGGCACCGCGCGCCACTATTCGCTGCGCGGCGCCGGCGAGGCGGGCGAGGCGATCCTGTGGCATTACGACCGCCCGATCCCGGAATGCCCCGACATATCGGGCCATGCCTCGTTCTACTGGCACGAGGTCGAGAAATGGTTCGAGGAGGACGAAGAGGTGTTCGTCCACGCCCGCGATCCGTTCCGCCGCGTCGATTGCCTTGCCTCGTCGCGCCGCGTGACGGTCGAACTGGGCGGGCAGGTGGTCGCCGACACGACGCGGGCGGTCTTCGTGTTCGAGACCGGCCTGCCGGTGCGCTACTACATGCCCGCCGCCGACATCCGCGCCGCGATGTCCCCGTCCGGCCTCGTCACCCGATGCCCCTACAAGGGCGCGGCGGGCTATCACCACGTCACCGTCGGCGACATGCGCCACGACGACCTCGTGTGGCATTATGCCGATCCGGTGCACGAGGTGGCCCCGATCCGGGGCCTGCATGCCTTCGTCCACGAACGGGTGGACCGTCTGCTGCTCGACGGGGTGGAGGTCGCGCGGCCCGAGACGGCGCTGACGCATGGCTACAACTACCATGGCTATCGCGACCCGACAGGCGCCTGAGACCGGGCGGGCCGCGCAGCGCTGCCTCGGCGCAAGGCGCGCGGTTCAAGGCGCGATGACCGCTCTCTACCCGTGCGGACTGCCCGCATGACACGAGGGCCCGCCGTTAAGGCGCCGGCAGGGGCCAAGTGGGCAACGCCCGCCCGGTGCGACGCGGAACCTGAGGCCGGGGCCGTGGCGGCCCCTGCACAGGCTGAAGTGCCCCGGCGGGCAGCGCGGCCGATCGCCGGCGCCTCCGCAGAACGCCGTCAGAATGGCGTGCGCGGCGTCACCTTCACCCTGCCTGCGCCGCTGTGCTTGCGTCCCGAAGCGTCCCTCGGGGCGACCGTTCGGCGCCACCCGGCGATCGTGCCGCTCGTCCGGGGCGGCGCGGCCTGTGCGCTGCCAAGCACCGATCTGCGCCCCATGGCGATCATCGGCGTCTTGCGGGTGTTCCTGCACCACATCGCAGGCAGCCATTGGTCGGCCCGAAGATTGATGCACCTGGTCCTGCCCCATGCGGAGCAAACCCCGACCCACGGAGCCGTCGCCTGAAAAAATGCCCGAAATATCCCGGACGCTACCCACATGCACATGGTGCATCTGCGTGCTGCTTCGAACCGGACAATCGGTGAGCCGCCGCGCCTGAGCGCCCCGTAATGCGCAGGTCAGCGCCCGCTCGGGCAGAGGGGCCGGTCAGGTCGCGACATCGAGATCCCCGGCGGGATGCACCGACCAATCAAGGCCGGGTCAGCGTTGGTCCTAGAGCGGCCACAGGACGAGCAGAAGCGGTATGCCGACGGCGACCACCAGCATTTCCAGCGGCAGGCCCAGTTGCCAGTAATCTCCGAAACGAAAGCCGCCCGGACCGAGGATGAGGGTGTTGTTCTGGTGGCCGATCGGGGTGAGGAAGGCGCAAGAGGCACCGATGGCGACGGCCATCAGGAAGCTGTCCGGGTTCACACCAAGTGTGGCCGCAATCCCGATTGCCACGGGGCACAGGACGGCGGCGGTGGCGGCATTGTTCATCACATCCGACAGGAACATCGTTGTGACAAGGACCACAACGAGCGCCGCGATGGCATTGCCCTGTGCGACGGTGTCGACCACAGACCGCGCCAGAACATCGGCCGCCCCGGTTGTCTGCATCGCGCCGGCAACCGGGATCAGCGCAGCCAGAAGGACGATCACCGGCCAGTCGATGGCAGTATAGACCTGTCTTGGTGGCACGGTCTGCACCAGCATGGAAAGGACGACCCCCAGTGTGAATGCTACGGCCGCAGGCAGCAGGCCCAGCGTGACGATGCCGACCGATCCCAGCATGATTGCACCGGCGATGATTGCCATGCGCTTGTCGGGGATGCGCAAGTCGCGCTCTCCCAGGGGCACGCAGCCTGTATCGGCGATGAAGTCCGCCATCACCTCGGACGGTCCCTGCATCAGCAGCAGGTCGCCCGATTTCAGCTTGAGCGTGCGCAAGCGCGCCTTGGGCGGATGCCCCTCGCGTGAAATCGCCAGAAGGTTGAGGCCATAGCGCGTGCGCAGCCGCAGGTCCATGGCAGAGCGGCCGACGATGTTCGAACCCGGCAGCACGGACAACTCGCGCAGGACGATATCTTCGTCGCGGCTCGAAATGTCGTCCTCATCCGATCTGGCGGCCGTGGAATCCTTTCCATCGTCATCCGACACTTCCGCCGGTTTCGATGAATTCTCCCCCCTCGCGTCCGATGGCGCCTGCTCGGTCAACTTTATGTCGAAAATCGACAGCGCTTCGGCCAGTGCGTCGACATCGGCCTTGAGCACCAGAATGTCATCGGCGCGGATACGGCGGCCGCCGTGCGGCGCGATCATGCGCACGTCGTTGCGCACCAGGCCGACAATCTGCACCTCGCCGTCGGCAAACTCGCGCTCGAAGGCGCGCAGGGAAAGCCCGATCGCCTTGCTGCCTTCGTTGACGCGCGCCTCGGTCAGGTAGGCTTCTGTCGCAAAGCCGTCCTTTACCGAATTTTTGCGCGCAGGAACAAGGCGCCAGGCGATCAGGGCGACGAATGTCACGCCCAGCAGCGTCAGGACTACCCCGATCGGGGCGAAGTCGAACATTGCGAAATGCCCGAGTCCCGCCTCTTCCCTGAAACCGGAAACAATCATGTTGGGCGGGGTGCCGATCAGCGTGGTCATGCCGCCGAGGATCGTGGCGAAGGCGAGCGGCATCAGAACCTGTCCCGGCGTCAGATCGAGCCGTGACGAAAGCTGCACCGCGACCGGCATCAGCAGCGCCATTGCCCCGACATTGTTCATGAAACCCGACAGGAGCGCGCCAAGCCCCATGAGCGCGCCGAGGCTGATGATCCGCCCGGCCTCGCGCGGCAACATCACGCGCGCCAGCCAGTCCACCGCGCCGGTGTTCTGCAAGCCCTGGCTCAGGACGAGGACGCAGGCCACCGTAATCACTGCCGGATGACCGAAGCCGGCAAATGCTTCGGCTGTCGGAACGAGCCCACCGACAACGCAGGCCATCAGCGCGATCAAGGCCACGATGTCGTGCCGGAACCGCCCCCAGATGAACAGAGCCATGGTGGCAACGAGGATCGAAAGGATGAGGATCTGTGGCGTGGTCATGGCCCTCACTCACGATGGTGCCTCACGTCGCCTGCCGCGAGAACCCTCGGGCAGATCGCGTGGCGCATGGCTGCCGGCTCGACGCGGCGCTGATGCTGCGAAGAAGGACAAGCGATCCGGCACCATGCAAGCCGCCGCCGGGACCGCGGTCAAGGGCTTGGGGCGGGCGATCGAAACATCCCACTCGGAGGACAGGAACGACCGCGAGTGTCCGGCGGCGGTGATCGGGCCGGGCCGAACGGGGGCCGGGTATCGCCCTGGGCGGTCTTTCGCCCGGATTGGGCCGCCACCGCTTGGGGCTTGGCACTGGCGCGCCTCACACCGTCGATCGCTTGTCGCCAACGTGGCGCAGCAGCGGGTGCGCGCTCACGGCCCAAGCCAGCCTGCACGGCGCATCGGGCTGTCCGCACGGGCCTTCGGGCTCGCCGTCCTGCCGGTCCAGGGCACCGGCCATAGTCACGGTCACGCGCCGAACAGCAGCCGGGGCAGGTAGGTCACGGTGCCCGGCGCGGCCATCACGATCAACAGGACCGCGAGCTTGATCGCAACGAAGGGACCGACCGAGCGATAGATTTCGCTCATCCGCACGCCCGGCGGTGCCGCGGCCTTGAGGTAGAACAGTGCAAAGCCGTAGGGCGGCGTCTGCACTGCAATCCCCATGTTCAGGATCATCAGGATGCCGAACCACACCGGATCATAGCCGAGCGCCATGGCGATGGGGGTGTAAAGCGGTGCGCACAGGATCACGATGATCATCTCGTCGATCACGAGGCCAAGCAGCAGCATCGACGCCTGCATCATCAGGATGACCGCAAAGGGCGGCAGGCCGGATCCGAGGGTAAGGCGGTTCAGCATCCGCCCAGCTCCCATCAGCAGGTGAAAGTTCGAGAACACGGCCGCGCCGATCAGGATCCACGCGATGACCGCCCCGAGCTGAGCGGCGTCAAAGCTCGCGTCCCGCAACACCGGCAGCGACAACCGACCATAGATCGCCGCTATGGCGATAGCGCCGAGGCCACCGATCGCGCCCGCTTCGGTCGGGGTTGCAAGGCCCCCGAGGATGGATCCGAGGACGACAAGGATCAGCATGAATGCAAAGCCACCGTCGCGCAGCGCAAGCAACCGCTCGCGCGGGGTCGGGCGAACCTCGATCGGCGGGCCGGCGTCCGGCCTGACATGGCACAGGACCATCACATAGAGAGAGAAGGCCGCAATCAGCAGCAGCGCAGGCACCACCGCGCCCGCAAACAGCTTTCCGATCGAGGTGCCGGTCGCCGCGCCGAAGATGATCATCGGCACCGAAGGCGGGATCAGCATCCCGAGGCTGCCCGCGGCCATGATCACGCCAAGCGCAAGCCGCCGGTCATAGCCGCGCTTGAGCATCGGGGGCAGGGCGAGCGTGCCGGCCGTCATGATGCCGGCGCCGATGATGCCGACCATCGCCCCGATCAGGCTGCATACTGCGATGACGCCAAGTGCAAGACCCCCGCGCAACCGTCCGGCCAGCACATAGGCCGCGTTGAACATCGCTTCGCCAAGACCGGACCGCACCAGGACCTGACCCATGAACAGGAACAACGGGATCGACAGCAGGATGAAGTTGGTCGCGGCGTTCAGCGTGCTGGTCGCGATCAGCTTGTAGGCCTGCGGGCCCCAAGTCAGAGCGGCGAGCCCCATCGCCACCGCGCCCAGCCCGAAGGCCACCGGCATGCCCGCAGCAAAGACGCCGAGCACGCCCAGGAACAACAGCGCCGTCAGTGCCTCGATCGCCATCAGCCGGCCCCCTCTGGGGCCGTTTGCCACAGCATGCGCCATGACCGGACGGCATTCGCCCCGGCCTGTAACAGCAAGAGCGTCGCCCCGAGCGGCGCCGGCGCAAGGAACAGCACCAGCGGCGGCGCCCAGTCCGTCGGCCGCCTCAGGCCCCTTTCCCATGCGTCAAGGGCGGTTAGGCCTACCTGCCACACCACGAGACCGAGGAAGAAGGCGGCAAACGGCAGTGTCACGAGATCCATCGCGGCGCGGCCCCGCGGCCCGAGCCGCGCGGTCACGATATCGACCCGGATATGTGCATCGCGGCGAAGCGCCGCCGCCCCGCCGAGCATCCCGGCCCAGGCAAACAGAAGCAGCGCCATGTCATAGGCCCAGCGGGTCGGGGCCGCGAAGGCATAGCGGGCCACAACCTCGAACCCGATCACGGCTACCATCGCCGGCAGGCAGACGCTGACCAGCCTTCCGACCGTGTTGCTGGTCCAGTCGACCCAGATCAGGCCGGCGTCGGTGATCTGCCGGAGTGTCATGGCAAGTCCACGTTTCGCGATTGCTCAACGGCGTTGACCGGGCCCCGGCCGATGACCCGCCTGCTCCGAACGGTGCTGATCCGTAACGCCCGACCCTTTCCCGCCGCAGGCGCCGATGCGGCACGCGCAGGGCAGGCGGCGCGCGCCGCAATCGCGAGGCAAGGATACCGTGTCAGCCGATGGACTCCATGAAGGCGGTCTGCGCGTCGATCAACCTTCGCGAGTGCGCGTCGCCCTCTGCGAACTCGCCCCAGACCGATGCGGCTGCGGCGCGCCACGCGGCGCGGTCCGCTTCGCCCGGACTGGCGGTGAACGCGGCGCCGCCTGCCCGCATCTCGGTCACTGCCGCGCCGACATCGACGATCGAGAGGCTCACATGCTCGAAGCAATGTTCGACATTGGCAGCGACAAGCGCAGCCTGAAGGTCGGCCGGCAACCGGTTCCACGCATCTGCGTTCACCACGATCGGCGCGGTCTGAGAGCCGGAGACAGGCAACGGGTACAGGTATTGCGCCTGTTCGTACCAACGTCCGTCGCGATAGTCGATCAGGTTCGACGACGCGCAGCCGTCGATGACACCGGTCGCAAGGCTGGTGTAGGTCTCGCCGAAGGCCATCGTCACCGGCGTCGCGCCGAACTGCGCCATGAACCGCCCGTAGGCGCCCGGCGACCGCAGCCGCATGCCCTGCAGGTCGGACAGGCTGTTGATCGGCCGTTTGGTGAGCAGGAGGACCCCCGGCTGGAGCACCGATCCGATGTGGCGCAACCCGATACTGCCATACGCGTCCTGAAGGATTGCGTCCCAGCCGCCGCGGCGGGACAGGGTGTAGATCTGGTCATACCGCTCGGGTCCGCCCGGCAGCCCGAGTTCGACCAGCCCTGCCGGAAGCTCGCCCGCATGCAGGGCCATGTAGGGCGAGCCCATCTCGACCAGGCCGCTGCGCGTTGCCGACAGAACCTCGGTCGCGCCCACGCCTTCGCCGTCATAGACATTGTCGATCCGCAGACGCCCGTCGGTGATGGCAGCCACACGGTCGGCAAAGCTCTCGTAGGCAACCCCGAACGAGATCCCCCGCGGGTAAAGGTTTGCCATGCGCCATTGCATCCGGCCCTGCGACAGGGCGGGTGCGGCAAGCAGTGCCCCGGCCGCGGTGAGGCCGGCGGCGGCGAGCATGTCTCGGCGTTTCATCTTCGATCCTCCTGTTGTCTGCTTGCGCAAGGCGCGCTTTGGTTCGGCCAAGGTGTTGCGACGGGGCGCAGCCTGCCCGGTGCGTCCGATGGGGCCTGCACGGCCCGAGGGTTGCGGGGCTTGCCGCAGCGCGTGCCACGGCAAGCGATCGCGCCGTTCCGGTGCAGGCGCCTTGGCCGCTGGTGTTGGTCGCGCAGAGCCCCGCAAACCGGAAGCGGTCGCTGCAGCGCGGCCTTTCGGTCTCACCCCGGACAAATCCGCTCCAGAAGGAACGCATGCGAATCAGTGTGTTGCAGTCTCCTTCCTTAGCCAGAATTTCTGCTGTATCAGATTAAAGAGGATGATCGCCGAAGCTGTCAATAGATTTGACTCAGGTCGTGCCATCCGGTGCTTGCCGCGTGTCCCGCTGCCGCTTGCGGGCACCGCGACGTGCCCGTCTGGCACAGGGGCTTGCACCGCGCAGGGGCATGTGCGTGGCGGATCAAGCGGGGTAGAGCAGGGCGCATGCCCGTCAGGTCGCATACGCCGCCCTGATCGGACACCTATACGGTCGCGTGTCGCGCGCAGTCGGAACCGGCAACCGGCAGTTGGCTGCACCGGTCGGCCCTCGGGGGAATCGAGACCACGCGCCGTGGTGCCGCGGCGGGGTCGCGCGACACCGTATCATCTTTCGGTTGCGACTTTTCCCGGATGGGTCAGCCCGCGCGCCCCTTTGCGTCCCGCGCGCGACCATCCGCCTCGCCCCTGTCGCCTGTCGCGTCGGGCCCCGCGGGCAGCTTGTTCACGATGCGGTGCGTTGCCTCGACCAGATCGTCGATAATCGCCGCCTCTGCCTCGTCGGCGTCGCGACGTTCCAGCGCGGCGATGATCCGGTCATGCTTGGCCTTGGTCGTATCGCCCGGATAGCCTTCGGCGTGCTGGTGCAGGATCGGACCGATCCGGGTCCACAGGTTTTCGATCATCTCCAGCAGGGCAGGGCGCCCGGCCTCGGTGTAGATCGCGAAATGGAACGCGAAGTTGGCCGCGAGCGTCGTTGTCGGATCGACGCTGAGCGCCATCGCCTCGTTTCGCCGGACCAGTCGATCGATCAGCGCAGGCGTGACGCGCGTTGCGACATGGCGGCCGGCAAGCGCCTCGAGCCGGCAGCGGATCTCGATGATCTCCCAGTATTCCGAGGCCGTCATCCCGCGCAGCCGGAAGCCGCTTTGTGGCCTCCCCTCGATCAGGCGCTCGGCTTCCAGTCGCTTGAGCGCATCGCGCACCGGCTGAACCGAGACCTTCATGTACTGGGCGAGCGCGCGGCCTGACAGAAACGCATCGGGCGGGACAAGGCCGCTCATCATGCCGCGCCGGATCGCGCGATAGACCTGCCGCTCGACCGGCTCTGGCAACGTCGGGTCAACGGGGTCAAAGGCCGGCACGGCGGCCTGGACGCGCCCACGCCGCCGCGTCGGTGGTGCCGCGGCGTCCGTGGCGCGATCGGTTGGCATGTGCATTGACGGCATCGCTTCCCCCTTGCTGCGGGGAATATCAGATTGACTTGCGTGCGCAACTTGATGAAACTGATATAGCAGTTTGTGGACGGAGGCAAAAAGCCTTGACAGAAGCCTTTGGACCCACGCGCGTGCTGATCACAGCGGCGGCAGCCGGTGCCGGGCGGGTGACGGCGCGGCTCTTCCACGCGTCGGGGGCGAGGGTCGTCGCCTGCGACACGGACGGCGCGGGCCTTGCCAGCCTTGGCGCAGAGTATCCCGGGCTGACGACCATCGAAGCCGATGCGGCCGACGAGGGCGATGTCGCCATGGTGGCAGCCGCGGCCGGTGCGGTGGATGTGCTTGTCAACAACGTGGGCATTGCCGGGCCGACGGCGGCAGCCGAAGCGATTGCGCTTGCAGATTGGAACGAGGTTCTGCGGGTCAACCTGACGAGCCACTTTCTGTTCGCCCGAGCGGTCATCCCGGGCATGAAGTCGCGCGGCTCGGGGCTGATCGTGAATGTCTCGTCCAGCAGCGCGCGCACCGGGCTCCCTTTGCGCCTGCCTTATGCAGTCAGCAAGGGCGCTGTCCTTTGCCTGACGCAGACGCTCGCGCGGGAACTTGGACCCCACGGGATCCGGGTTAACGCGATCCTTCCGGGGGCGATCCGGGGCGCCCGGATCACCCGGGTGATCGCGGCAAAGGCCGATGCGCTGGGCATCCCGGCGGCTGAATACGAGGCCGCGCTGCTGCGCCACGTGTCGATGCGCTGCCTCGTGGAGCCTGAGGATATCGCGGCGACAATCCTGTTTCTGGCGGGGCCCGGCGGGCAGAGGATCACCGGCCAGATGCTGGGCGTGGACGGCAACATCGAATGGGAGGAATGACCATGCCAGGTCGCGTGACGATTGCAGGCTGCGGGCTGATCGGGCGGGGATGGGCGGCCGCCTTTGCCCGGGCCGGGTGGCCAGTGACGCTGTGGGACCGCGAGTCAAAGGTGCTGGACCCGGCTGCAAATGCCGTCGCCGCCTCGCTTGCCGACATGGCGGCGGCCGGCCTGTCGCTCGCACAGGGTGGCGCAGGGCCCGTCACGGTTTGCGACGATCTTGGCAAGGCGCTGATCGGCGCCGATTATGTTCAGGAAAACATCCCCGAGGATCGCGCAGCCAAGGCCGCGCTGTTTCGCGCGCTTGATGCGATGGCGCCGCCCTCGGCGTTGATCGGCAGTTCCACCAGCACCATCGCGGGCAGCCTGTTTCTCGCCGATCTGCCGGGGCGGCGCCGGTGCATGGTCGCCCATCCCGCCAATCCGCCCCACCTGATGCCGGTAGTCGAACTGGTCCCCTCGCCCTGGCACGATGCTGCGGATGTTGCGGCCTTCAGGGCGGCGCTCGAGGCGGTCGGGCAGGTGCCGGTCGTTCTGCAGCGCGAGATCGAGGGGTTCGTGATGAACCGGCTGCAGGCTGCGGTCGTGAACGAGGCGGTGGCTCTGGTCGCGGCGGGGGTGATCGACCCGGAGGGCCTCGATGCGGTGATGAAGCACAGCCTCGGACTGCGCTGGGCGCTGATGGGGCCGTTCGAGACGATGGACCTCAACGCGCCCGCGGGTTTTCTCGACTATGCGACGCGCTATGGCGAAAACTATCGCGCGATCGGCACGCAGTTGACGGTCGGCGATGCCTGGCCTGCGGCGGCGCTCGACCGGATCGAGGCGGCGCGGCGTGCGGCGGTTCCGGCCGATGCGGTGTCGCGGCGGATGCGCTGGCGCGACCGGGCGCTGATGCGTCTGCTTGCATTGCGTGCGGGGATGGACGATCAGCCGGCGGGGGACGCGCCATGACTACCAAGGTCATCATCACTTGTGCGGTGACGGGCGGCATCCATACGCCCACCATGTCGCCGCACCTGCCGATCACGCCCGACGAGATTGCCGAGGCCGCCATCGGCGCCGCCGACGCCGGCGCGGCGATCATTCACCTGCACGCGAGAGACCCCAGGACCGGACGACCGACTCAGGACCCCGACCTGTTCATGCAGTTCCTCCCGCGGATCAAGCAAGCCACGGGCGCGGTGCTTAACCTGACCACCGGCGGCGGGCTGGGCATGTCGCTGGACGAGCGGCTTGCCCCGGCGCACCGGGCCCGGCCAGAGGTTGCAAGCCTGAACATGGGCTCGATGAACTTTTCGGTGGCACAGCTTGCCGCGCGCTACGACACATGGAAACACGACTGGGAAAAGCCCTATCTCGAAGGCACCTGGGGTAGCATCTATCCCAATACCTTCGCGATGATCGAAAGGATCATGGTCGAGATCGGCCAGGCCTATGGCACGCGGTTCGAGTTCGAGTGCTACGACCTCGGCCATCTTTACACGCTGAAGATATTCGCCGACCGCGGGATGGTCGAACCGCCGTTCTTCATCCAGGGCATCTTTGGCATAAGCGGCGGTATCGGCGCCGACCCCGAGAACCTGATGGTGTTCAAGCAGACGGCCGACCGGCTATTCGGTCAGGACTATCGGCTTTCGGCCTTCGGGATCGGCCGCGCACAGATGCCCACGCTGGCCATGACGGCTCTGCTCGGCGGCAACGTCCGGGTCGGACTGGAGGATTCGCTCTATATCGCTCGCCGGCAACTGGCGCGATCGAACGCCGAACAGGTCGCCAAGATTCGCCGCATCATCGAGGAACTCGGCATGGACATCGCCTCGCCGGACGAAGCGCGCGCGATTCTCGGCCTGAAGGGCGCCGACCGGGTCAACTTCTGAACCCGGTGCAATGCGGCAGGCTGGCGACGGGCGTCACCGGTGCCGCCATCGCGCATCGACGGGCCATGTTCCCTCGAGACCGTCGCGGCCCACGACATGGTATCTGTCATGCAGGGCAACGGTCGGATCGCAATGCGGCACGACGAACAGCACGCGGTCGCCAGGGCGCATCGGCGGGTTTCCCGGCGCCAGCGCGAGGCTTGCGAACTCGTCGCCAAAGACGGTCCAGACCGATCCGGCTGGCGCCCCTGCAACCACGCGCGGTGCCTGCCGGTCGAAACCGAAAGTTTTCGTTCCGCCGTCGAGGGTTACAAGGCCGTCGTCCCGGACGCTGACGACCTGCGACAGGACGTACAGCGCGTTTGCAATCCGGCGCGGTCCGTCGCCCGGTCGTTCCAGTGCGACGGCGTCATACTGGACGTCCGAGAAGACGTAGGAACCCGCTTGAATCTCGGTGAAGCATCCGAGCACCATGTCGATGCCGGCCGATCCGGTCCCGCCGCCCGAAATGATGGCGATGTCATGGCCGTCCGCGCGCAGCGCCGCCACCGTCTGCTTTACCTGATCGGCCACAGCGGCACAGAGGGCGCGGCGGCGAAACCAGTCGGGCTCGTGCTGGATGTGCCCGGCATAGCCTTGAACCCCGCGCAGGCGCAGCTGCGGCGATGCGCGCACCGCGGCGGCGACGCCAAGCGCGCCGCCGATACCCGTGGCGCCGGTTCGACCGGTTCCGACATCGAGGTCGACAAGAACATCGAGCTTGGTCCCGACCGCCGCAAGCATCGTCGACAGGTCCGGGATCGTCTGCGGTGCATCGATGACGACGGCCAGCCCGGGCGACCGTTTCCCGAGTGCGCATAGCCGTGCATAGCCATGCCGTCCCACGACCGGACCGGTGATCAGCGGCGGGCCGAGCCCGGCATCGGCCATGGTTTCGGCCTCGGCAAGGGTTGCGCAGGCAAGGCCGATTGCCCCGGCGTCGAGCTGGGCGCGTGCGATCCGCACCGACTTGTGCGCCTTGACATGCGGCCGCAGGGCCACGCCCGTGCTGGCGGCGATGGCGGCAAAGGCTGCGACATTCGCCGCAAAGGCAGTCCGGTCAAGGATGAGGGCTGGTGTCTCGACCTCGGCCGCAAGCGCCAGCACCGCAGCAGCCCTGCCGCGTCCGATGATGTCCCCGCAGGCTTGCATCACATATCCATCTGGAACGGATCGGCCCGCAGCGGCCACCAGTTGTCGCGTCTGTTCCGGTAGGGGATGGCGGCAAAGTCCGGCGTTATCGCACCCGGTGTCGCAACGAAGACGATCTCGGCGGCGATCGGTGCAAATCCGGCGACGAAATGGTTGGTGGACTTCACGCAGATCACCCGGCGCCGGGTCAGATCGATGCCCAGCGCAACGAAGGGTGCGGGGTCGAAGACCTGGGTGCGCAGGTCGTTCACCACGATGTCGATGCCGTCGGCCTCGAGCCAGGCGACCGTTCCAAGCGGCATCTCGCCGCCGCCGAGGCGGTGTGTCAGCCCCTGCCTGATCGCGCGCACGGTGACGGTCAGATCGAGCGGCATCCCCGATGACGGCCCCGTCTTGCCCCCCAGTCGGACCGCGAGCCGCGTGCCGGGTCCGACCGCCTCGGCCAGCCGCACCACTGCGGGGTCGTAGAAGATACCGGTCGCGACAGAGGCAAGCCCGGCCCGGATGATCTCGGCCAGCAGAAAGGTCGAATCGCCCGGCGCACCGCCGCCCGCATTGTCGGCCATGTCTGCCAGAACCACGGGGCCTTGCCGTGCGGAACCCGCGCGCGCGACCGCCTCGTGCATCGCGGCCGCCGGCGGGCATATCGCGGCGCGGTCATCCCACAGGCGCCGGGCGAACCGTGTTGCGGCTGCGAGCGCCAGATCGTGGCGCGCGTCATCGGCGATGGCCAGCATCCGCGCGCCCACGCGCGGGACGTCCGCCCAGGGGAAGCCATGCACGAGCGACAGCGACAGGATGCCGTCCTTGCCTTCGGCGTCCTGCATGGCCTCGAAGAAGGCCCGCATCGGTGGATGCGGGGTGCGAAAGAGGTTGATCATCCTGCAATCGAAATCCTGCATGACGGGACGGACATGGCCGTCCCGCATCGCCCTTGCCATGTCGAAGAGATGTCCGGCACGCCCCGTGGCGTCGGTATGGGGATATTCGTGAAACGTGACGATCAGGTCGCAGGCTGTCATCATGGCCTCGGTCAGATGGCAATGCGGATCGAGAAGCAGTCCGATCACCGCATCCGGCGCTGCGGCGCGCAGCGCAGCCATCATCGCCCCCTCGCAATCGTCGCAATCCTGCGCGATCATTGCGCCGTGCATCTGGGCGAGGATGACATCGGGCCCGCCCGCCGCCGCGCAATCTGCCAGAACCGCGTCGCGCAGGTCCTTCCAGACTGCCGAGAGGGTCGGGCCAAAGGGCTCGGCCGACGCGGCAAGGCTTTCGGTCACGCTCCAACCCGCCGCCGCGGCACGGGCGCGCCAGACGTGAAGCGCTTCTGTGAACAGCGTCGGTGGACGGCTGCTGCCTGTCCCCGGCGGAAAGCTCGTCGCCGCGAAATCTGCCGCGGTCGTCGGAATGGGCGAGAACGTATTGGTCTCGGTTGCCAGGGTAAAGGTGAAGAGCCTTGTCATGCGGTGTCCGCCTTGGTTCGTAGGGTATCCGCGGCCAGGATGGCGGCCGTCATCGCGAGGGTATGCAAGGCGATGAGCATGAAACCGACCGGGACCGCAGCCGTGAACCAGATCATCGACAGATCGAGCATGTCTGCCTTGCGCCCTGCACTGCGCGCGAGAAATCCGCGGGTGATCTCGCCGCGGCCATCGAACAGGGCGTACCACAGGACCGGGCCGACCAGCAGCATCACGCCGCCCGCCCGCACGAGTGCGAGCGTCTTGCCCGTCCAGCCGCGGCGCACCAGCGCCGCAGGGAAAAGTACGGGGTCGGCGCCCGCCCGATAGGCGCAGGCGGCGCCCAGCATTCCGGCCCAGACCATCGCATAGCGGGCAATCGCCTCGGTCCAGATCGGGGGCATCGCCATCGCATAGCGGGCGACCACTTGCCACGACACTGCAGCAAGCATCACCCCCAGCATCGCGATCGCGAGGGCCATGCAAACCCGGTCGATCGCGATGCTTGCACGCATCAGGCCGCCGGCCGCACGCCGCATCAGCGGCCGAGCGCCGCAAGCCAGATCGCCACGAGATCTTCCGTCATCGCCCCGCGACCGTAGACCTTTGACGATGCCTCGACGAAACGGGCGCGTTGCTCCGGGGTCAGGCGGGTCACGGCGATACCGGCCTTCTCGAGATCCTCCAGCACCGTCGTCTGCGTCGCCAGCCACGCCCGGTTCGCGGCCGTCGCCTCGTCCGCCGCAGCCGTCACGATCGCGCGCTGGGCGTCTGAAAGCCCCTCCCACCAGTCCTGCGAGGCGATGACGATGCGGACCGACAGTCCGACCGCGGCATCGGTGAAGTGCCGGATAAAGCCGGTGTGACCGAAGACAAGCGGCACGGAGGCCGGGTTGATGTAGCCGTCGGCTACGCCGGTCTGAAGGGCATTGGGCACCTCTGCCCAGCTGACGATCGTTCCGGTCGCGCCCCAGGCACGGAACAGTTCGATCTGGTTTTCGTTCAGCGCCCGCATCCGCAGGCTGGCCATGTCTTCGAGACTGGCGACGGCCTGCCGCGTGTTGAAGATGCCCGTGGGCGTGCCTACCGCATGAAAGGCAAGGATGCGCAGCCCGTGCGGCTCCAGCCCGGCGTTGATCCGCGCCATCAGGCCGCCGTCGGAAAGTGCGCGGTCCAGTTCGGCCTCATCCTCGATCAGGTACGGAAGCTCGACGCCATAGACGAGAGGATCGAGGGAACCGGCCGATTTGACATCTGACATCGACACTTCGAGAAGCCCCTGCCGGACCTGGTCGAGCTTTTCGGCTTCCTCGCCAAGCGTGCCGCGCTCGAATTCAACCGCCGGCATGCCGTTCGCCTCGAGGTAGCGGCTGAAGGTGTTCGCCCAGACATAGCCGCCGTTCGCCATATCCGGCGGCATGTCGAGTGCGATCTTGACCTCACGCGCGGCGGCGGCTGTCACGGCGAATGCGACGCAGATAGACAGGCAAAGGGCGCGGCTGGCGGTTCGAAGGGGCATGGGTCGTTCTCCTTTCGGGGTTTGAACGGGTCAGGACATGAGCCCGAGCGCGCGCGGCAGCGCGAGGGCGAGCGGCGGGTAGAGGATGATGAGGACGAGGACAGCGATCTCGACCGCGATGAACGGCAGGATTGCGCGGGCGATGGTCCAGTAGGGGGTGCCTGTGACGCTGGCGACGACAAGCAGGCAGGCCCCGAGCGGCGGCGTGATCAGCCCGATGCAGAGGTTGAAACAGAACACGATCCCGAGGTGGACCGGATCGACGCCGAGCGCGAGCGCCACCGGCGCCAGCAGCGGCGCGAGCAGCGCGAGCGCCACGGCGACGTCGAGCACCATCCCGGCAAGCAGGAGGATCACGTTCAGCAGCAGCAAATAGCCCAGCGGCCCGAGGCCCAGTCGGTCGATGCCGCCGACGACAGCCTGCGGCAGCCGTTCGAGCGCCACCAGATGTCCGATTGCCGCCGCCGCAGCAAGAATGACGAAGATGGACCCGGTCAGGATCGCGGTGCGCTGCAGCGCCTCGATCATGGTTGCCCGCGAGAGGCCGTCATAGCCGAGCCCGACGCCGACCGCCGCAATCACCGCGACCGCGGCACCCTCGGTCGGCGTCATCCAGCCGAATACCATACCGCCAAGGATGATCACCGGCAGCGAAAGCGCCGGAAGCCCGGCAATCGCCGTGCGCAGGCGCAGCGCAATCGGGCGGGCGTCGCCGCGCGGGTGACCATCGCGCATCGCGAAGACCGCGTTGGCCGCCATGAGCATCACCGCCAGCAACAGCCCGGGCAGGATGCCTGCCGCAAACAGCGCGACGACGGAGGTTTGCATCAGGGCGCCATAGAAGATCAGGATGATCGACGGCGGAACCAGAGGCCCGATCACCGCCGAGGCTGCCGTGATCGCCGCGGCATAGTCGGCGGCATAGCCGCGTTCGCGCATCGTCGGTGCAAGCGTGTTCGAAAGCGCTGCCGCGTCCGCAACCGCGGAGCCGGAAATGCCGGCGAAAAAGACCGATGTCAGGATGTTGACGTGGCCGAGCCCGCCCCGCACCGGCCCGACGACGGCCAGCGCCAACCCGATCAGGGCACGGGTGACGCCCGCGCGGTTCATGATCTCGCCTGCGAGGATGAACAGCGGCATCGCCATCAGCGCAAAGACATCCATCTGGCTGAAGATCTTTTGCGGCAGGATTGCAAGATAGCGCGTGTTGTCTGTTGCGACGAAGGCAAGGACTGCAATTCCGCCAATGACATAGGCGATCGCAAGGCCGGAGGCGAGCAGCAGCGCCGCAGCAGATGCGATCAGAACCGTCATGTCGGGGTGCCCGTTTTCGCGGTGCCCCATGCGGTGGAAAGCCGCGCGTGCAGAGCCTCGACGGACCATTCAGGCGCCCGGCGCCGCGCAAGCAAGCGCGCGAATACCCCGCGGTCGCGACACCACGGCCGTTGGCCTTTGGCGCACCCACGGCGCGGTGCGGCCCCGGCGTGCCATGTGCCGGTCAGGTCGTGGACGGCTTTCGTCGTGATCATGCCAGGTGCTTTGCGAATCTTGCGCTGAAGATGACGGTAGCAGATTTTGCTTATACGCAAATACATTTTTCGTATTCGCATCGTGCTGCCCGCGTGGACAGGGCGCCAGCCTTGCGGTAACTCGACGGGCATGGATGGATTCGCCGCAACGCCGCCCGCGAAAGAGTTCGGCCGCGACCGCAGGTCTGCGATGGGGCGGCGCTTGCGCAGTCTGCGTCAGGCGCGCGACCTGACGCTTCATCAGGTTGCCGAGGCGTCGGGTGTTTCCGTCTCGACCCTGTCAAGGGTCGAGCGGGGGCTCATGGCGCTGGCCTATGACCGGTTCATGGCGCTCGCACGTGCGCTCGGGGTGGACATGGCCGCCCTCTTCGCCGACGGGGGCGAGTGTTTCGAGACCGGTCGCATCTACCATGCGCGCCGGGGCGAGGGCGAAGTACACGAGACGAAAGTCTATACCTACCAGATGCTTTTCCCCGCGGTCTGGGGCAAGACCATGACGCCGATGATCGGCATACTGAAACCGAACGACATCCTGCTGTTGGAACATCCACGGGGCCACCCGGGACAGGAGTTCGTCCATGTGCTCGAGGGGACCGTGATCGCCCGGTTCGAAGGCAGCGCTCCGCTCGTCCTCGAACCCGGTGACAGCCTCTATGTGGATGCCAATGTCGGGCATCTTTACGCGGCGGCGAACCAGCCAAAGGCGCGGATCCTCGTGGTATGCACGGCTTGACGCCGCTTGCAGGCGGGCAACGGGTTTGCAGCACGACGCCCCGGGACTTCAAACCTGAAAGCGCAGGCGCCGTCGGGGCACGTCGCGCCAGCGACAATCGCGGCCCAAATTGCGGGCTCGACCGCTTGGCGCCCAGGGTGGATCAGCGCGGTGAGGTGCCGATGTCCGACGTCCGGGTCGGTCCAAGAATGCCTCGACCATCACGGTCGATCCTCGATCCATCCGCCGCGACATCATGCCGCCCCTGGGCAATCGCCGTGTCAGGGACACCATCAGGGTAAACACGAACATTCCGGCGCGCGCCACCCGTGCGGGTACGACGCGTGTCGTGGTCAAGGCAGGCAGGCGCCACACACTTGCCGTCGTCCGGGGTTGGCCGGGCGCGGCCATGCGAAGGATCGGCCTGCCGCCGGGAACATCACCCGCGGGTTTCGATTGCCTGTGGCAGAAGCCGCAGCTTGAACGGTATCCCGTCGGCGCACCGCCGGCACGGTCGCGCCGGCGACGCAGGAGACCGGACGCCAAGCCGCAGCTGCGGCTCAGCCATCTGACCTCAGGGCGCGGGTGCTCCGTGGGTCAGTGTCCAATCGTGTCGCGCGATGAAGTCTTCGAACCGTTCCGGCCGGACGCCGAGCACGCGGTCGGCGTCCGCCGTGACCTCCATCGCGCGCGGTTCCTCGTCGAGCAGGGCATAGAGCGAGGCAATCCGGTCGCCTGCGGGTGGTCCGAAGGCGTCGTTGAGTCCGGCCGCGAAACCGACCAGCGGGATTCGCCGATAGGTGACGGACCGTGCGAGCCGTTCGCCCAGCACACGGGCGAGGTCGTGGCCTGTCAGGGCCGCCGGACCACCGACCCGAATGCTCTGCCCCGCGGCCTCGTCGCGCTCTGCTGCAGCGACCATGAAATCGGCAAGCGTCTTGTGCGACAGCCACGAGATAGGCGCGTCTGGCGGTGCGGGATAGGCAAGCACGCCGTCTCCGACGATACCCGGCAGGCTCCACGGCGCGAGCAGATTGTCCATATAGACCGTGGGCGAAAGAACGACGCTCGGCACGCCGCAGCCTTGGATCGCATCACGCGCCGCACGCATCTCGCGGAACAGGGGCAGATCGGAGGTCTCGTCGATCGTGCCGGCGAGATTCAGGACAAGCCGCCGGACACCGGCCGCCCTCGCCGCGAGACCCACGTTGTGGGCCATCCGGGACATGGCACCGTCGCGATGATCCTGCGGAAGAGTGAAAGCAACGACCGCCGCGCCCTTGAACGCATCGCCGAGCCCCTCGCCGGTGTCGAGGTTCGCCACGCAGGTCTCGCCGGCATTGTCCGTCCCTACGCCTCGCGCGATGCCGCGCACCTGCCACCCAAGATTGCGAAAGGCGCGCGCGACCGCACCTTGCTGCTGGCCGCTGATGCCGGTCACGACGGCTGTTCTGCTCATGTCCTGTCTCCCGCTTGAGGTGTCGACAGAACCTTGGCGCATCGGATACGGTCGCGTAAGTACGCAGTATTTTGGAACGTAGTATGAAAAATGATACCGTAGCAGGCATCGAGAGCCGCCTCGACCCCGGTCGATGCCCGGTCGAGTCGACCCTCCGCGTCATCGGCGGACGCTGGAAACCGCTTATCCTCCATCACCTGCGCGACCGACCCCGCCGCTTCAACGAGCTTCGCCGGCTGATGCCGAAGGTCACGCAGCGCATGCTCACCCAGCATCTGCGCGAACTTGAAGCCGACGGTATCATCGTGCGCCACGTGCGCGCGCAGGTGCCGCCGCATGTCGAGTACAGCTTTACGGCGAGGGGCCGGTCACTCATGCCGATTCTCGATACCATGGCTGGATGGGGAAACGCCAACCAGGGAGAGGTTTCGAGCGCGAAGGTCTGATGCCGTCGTCCTCGGCCGCCTCAATCCTTGCGCGATGGCGCCCTTCCTGTCCGCGCGGCCTTTGACGTCGCTCTTTCGCGGGCCGCGCCCGAGGCCGCAGACCGGTTTGCAGCGGCAACCCTGCGCCTGCACGCTGGTCAACCGCCGCGAACAGGCGTTCGGGCAGCGGTACTTCGTCGCCACCGATCCCAGGGCCGCGCCGGTCGACGCGACGACGTCGGTCACGCCGTCGCCGCATCGCGTTTCTGACGGAAAGCGGCGGGCTATTTCGGTGCGTCGGTCGAGACAATCGACCGAACCTACTGGCACCGCAGCCGGCAGTCCTGGCGGAGCCGTGGCGACCGTGGGGGGCAAACTTGGGGGAAGCATCAGCAAAGGGTCGTGACAAAACCGACCAAGCCTTGGCGCACCCGACAGGATTCGAACCTGTGACCTCTGCCTTCGGAGGGCAGCACTCTATCCAGCTGAGCTACGGGTGCCTGCAGCGTCTATATCGTCCGCGTTGCCCTGCCGCAACGGGCAATCGTCGGTCCGTGCATGCGCCCCGGCGGCCGCCGGCCCGTCCGAAACGGCGCCTTGCACGGTGCGTCCGCTCAGCCGAAAAGGTCGTGGCAGAACTCGAGCGCCTCGACCAGGGCATCGACCTCGGCGCGCGTGTTGTAGACGGCGAAGGATGCCCGGCAGGTCGCCCCGACGCCCAGATGCGCCATCAGCGGCATCGCGCAATGGGTGCCCGCCCGCACCGCGATCCCCCGCTTGTCCAGCACGGTGGAGATATCGTGCGCATGCGCGGCGCCTTCGAGCGTGAACGAGAAGATCGCCCCCTTGCCCGGCGCATTTCCCTGCACCGTCAGCCAGTTGAGGCCGGCCAGCCGCGCTGTCGCATAGTCGCGCAGGTCCGCCTCGTGGCGGGCGATCGCATCCATGCCGAGCGCCATCATCCACTCCAGCGCAACCCCCAGCCCGATCTGGTTGACGATCCCGGGCGTGCCCGCCTCGAACTTCATCGGCGGCTCGTTCCAGGTCACCGTATCGCGCGCCACCTCGCGGATCATGTCGCCGCCGCCGAGGAAGGGCCGCATCTCGGCCTGCCGCTCGGCGCGGATCCAGATCGCACCCGATCCCGAGGGGCCATAGAGCTTGTGCCCCGTGATCGCATAGAAATCGCAGCCGAGCGCCTGCACGTCGACCGGCAGGTGCACCGCCGCCTGGCTGCCGTCCACCAGCACCGGCACCCCGTGCGCCCGCGCGCCGGCGCAGATCGCGGCGACATCGACCACCGTGCCGAGCACGTTGGACATGTGCGTGACCGCCACCAGCCGCGTGCGCGGCCCGATCGCGTCGACCACCGCCTGCGGATCGAGGCTGCCGTCCGGGGCGCAGTCCACCCACTTGAGCACCACCCCCTGCCGTTCGCGCAGGAAATGCCAGGGCACGATGTTGGCGTGATGCTCGAGGATCGACAGCACGATCTCGTCCCCGGGCTGGAGGCGCGGCGCCGCCCAGGCGTAGGACACGAGGTTGATCCCCTCGGTCGTGCCGCTGGTTAACACGATCTCGTCCTCCGATGCGGCGTTCAGGAACCGCCGCAGGATGCCGCGCACCGCCTCGTATTTCTCGGTCGAGATGGTGGACAGGGTATGCAGGCCGCGGTGCACGTTCGCGTAGTCCTGCGCATAGCCCTGCACGACGGCGTCGATCACCACCTGCGGCTTCTGCGCCGAGGCGCCGCTGTCGAGATAGACGAGCGGGCGGCCGTTGACCTGCCGCGCGAGGATGGGAAAGTCGCGCCGAACCGCCGCGACGTCGAAATGCGGGTTACCGTCCACCGGGCGGCCCTCCGAGGATCACCGAAAGGAAAATCGCCATCACCAGCGCCAGCCCGAAGAGCGAGGCGATCACCCCGCCGAGCACCCGGCCCATCGAGGCAAAGCCGTGCAGTTCCGCGACAAAGGCGGTCAGCAGCCACAGGAACAGCACCAGCCCGGCGACACTCAGGATATCGGCGACGGGCGGCAGGACCAGCAGCGCCACCAGCTGTGCGCCCTGAACGCAGACGAGGATGAACTGGAGCCAGACCACCAGCAGCAGCGCATCGGCAAAACCGCCGCGCCCGCCGAACCGGCGGCCGATGTGATGGACGCCGAGCACCGTCATCACCATCACCGCATATTGGAACGCGGCCGTCATGACCGGCGCGGGGAGGTTTGCCGGCCCGCCCTGGCGCGCCGCCATCACGCCGAAGGTCAGATGCGCCAGGATCGCCGACAGGGCCGCGATGACGGCCGCACCGAGCCAGGACGCCTGCGGCGGCAGGTCGAGCGCCATCAGGCGGCGGGCGGTCCCGCGCGGGTCGCGCAGCGTCTCGCGCACGAGGGCGGCGAGGGTCGGCAGCGTCAGGTCCATCAGGTTGTGCCTCGATGTTCGGGGCCGCGCTCGGCCTCGGCCAGCGCGCTCAGCCACAGGAACAGGAACCCGGCCAGAACCGCAACCCCCACCAGCGTCGCAGCTAGGCCGGGGCCGAGAAACCCGGCCACGAGCCCTTGCAGCAGCATCAGCGGCGAGACCGCGAGCAGCGACCAGAACAGCGCCATCCGCGCGCCGAACCAGCTGCCGCGCCCGCCCATCGCGCGGGCGGCCAGATGGCTTGCCGCCGCCACCGCATAGGCCAGCAGAGGCACGAGGAACACCGTCCCCATCAGCGCCCCGCCGATCCGGGCGTCCAGCGGCACCGCAGGGTCGAGATGCGCCGCCCGGCTGAGGCCCGGCCATTGCGCCACGAAGATCAGCAGGCACGCCCCGAACAGCACCGCCAGCGCCCGATCCTCGCGCGGGCCGGCCGCCAGATGCGCCCGCATCACGCCGCGCGGGTCGCGCCAGGTCGCCAGGATGCGTGCGGTGACCGACATCGCCCTACACCGCCCGCCGGGCGAGCCAGCCTTCGAGCCGGTCGCGCACATCCTCGGCCAGCGCCGGATCGGCGATCTCGTCGATCGCCTCGGCGACGAAGGCCATCACCAGCAGCGATTGCGCCATGGCCAGCGGCACGCCCCGCGCACGCAGGTAGAACAGCGCCGTTTCGTCGATCGCGCCGGTCGTGGACCCGTGGCTGCACTTGACGTCGTCGGCATAGATCTCGAGCTCGGGCTTGGCGAGGAACTGGCTGTCCTCGTCGAGCAGCAGGCTCTGGCTGATCTGATAGCCGTCGGTCTTCTGCGCGCCGGCCTTCACAAGGATCTTGCCCTGGAACACGCCGACCGCGCCGTTCTTGAGCACCTTCTTGAACACCTGCCGGCTTTCGCAGCGCTGCCCGCCATGGATCATGAACACGGTGTCGTCCTGGTGGAAATCGCCATCCCCCAGCACCGCCCCCGCAATATGGGCCGAGGCATCGTCGCCGGCCATCTCGATCACCGCCTCGTTGCGCGTCAGCCGCCCGTTCGCCGTCAGCGTGAAGGACTTGAACCGCGCCCGCGCGGCAAGGCGGGCGAACAGATGCGTCACCGCCCGGCGCTCGTGGTCGCGGCCCTGCGCGCGGACATGGTGGAACGTGGCGCCTTCGCCAAGCTCGACCTCGAGCACGGTGTTCAGCCGTGCCGCCCCCGGCCCGTTCTCGAGCAGCGTGATCTCCGCCCCCGGCTCGAGCTTCACGCAGTGATGCAGGATCGCGTCGGAGGTCTCTGACATATGGCGATAAATCAGCGAAACCGGCCGGGCAGCGCGGCCCGTCACCCGGATCAGGATGCCGTCGCCCGCATGCGCTGTGTTGAGCGCGGCGAAGGGCCGTGCGACCGGCGCGTGCCCGCGCGCCTCGAGCACGCCGTAGATGTCCCGCGCCCAATGGATGTCGGCCCCGCCGGCCTCGGCCAGACGCACGATCTCGACCCCGGCCATTGCCGGATCGTCCGAGGCGGCGGCATCGAACACGCCGTCGGTGAAGACCAGCCGCAGCCGGTCGAAACGGTCGAACATCGGCGGCTCGCCGGCATCGAACAGCGCCGCACGCGGCGCCTCGGGTGCGTTGAGCGACGCCGGATCGGTATAGCGCCAGTATTCGTCGCGTCGCCCGGGCAGGCCCATCTCGGCCAGCCGCCGCGCCGCCGCCGCCCGCGCCGCGCCGAGCCAGCCGCTCGCGGGCTGCCCTGCCAGCGGGGCCACCCGCGCCGCCAGCGCGCCGGCGTCAACGTCCGCCCGCACCGCCATCACACCGCCTCGGCCAGGATGTCGGCATAGCCGTTGCGCTCGACCTCGAGCGCAAGCTCGGGCCCGCCCGATTTCACGATCCGCCCGTCGGCCATGATATGCACGACATCGGGGCGGATATGGTCGAGCAGCCGCTGGTAATGCGTGATGACCAGGAACCCGCGCCCCGCATCGCGCAGGGCATTCACCCCGTCTGCCACCAGCTTCATCGCGTCCACGTCGAGGCCCGAATCCGTCTCGTCGAGGATGCACATCCTCGGCTCCAGCATCGCCATCTGGAGGATCTCGTTGCGCTTTTTCTCGCCGCCCGAAAAGCCGACATTGACCGGGCGCTTGAGCATCTCGGCGTCGATCTGCAGCGCCGCCGCCTTGGCGCGGACGGCCTTGAGGAATTCCGCCGCGCTCATCTCCTCCTCGCCGCGTGCCTTGCGCTGCGCGTTCACCGCCGTGCGCAGGAAGGTCATGTTGCCCACCCCCGGGATCTCGACCGGATACTGGAAGGCGAGAAACAGCCCCGCCGCCGCCCGCGCCTCGGGCTCCATGGCCAGGATGTCGGCCCCGTCCAGCGTCGCGCTCCCCCCGGTCACGACATAGCCGCCGCGCCCCGCCAGCACATAGGACAGCGTCGATTTCCCCGACCCGTTCGGCCCCATGATCGCCTGCACCGTGCCGGGCTGCACCGTCAGGTTGACGCCCTTGAGGATCGGCTTGTCCTCGGCTTCGAGGCTCACGTGAAGGTTCGAGATGGTAAGCATGATCTGTGTGGCCTCATTGGGGGCGAAGAAGAAGGCGGACGGCCCAGGCGAGCCGGTCCCCCGTGATCTGTTGCGGCGCGAGGCGGAATTCCGCCATGCGCCCGTGATAGGCGACGGGCGCCGCGATATCCTCGACCGCCCGGTAGCGCGGCCGCGCCTTGTAGTCGTCGAACAAAACGGTCACCGGGCGCTGCGTGCGCAGCGCGGTGGCGAGGAAACAGCCCGCGCGGAACCGCCCGTCGATCAGCACGAGGTCGGGCTGCGTGAAATCCGGCCGGTCCCAGACCGACAGCGAATAATCGGGCCAGCGGCGGATCAGGCTCGTGTCCACCGGCCGGCCCCATTTCATCGTCGGCCCGATATCGACATGGTGCAGATGCACCGTTGCAACGGGCGGATGGCCCGCGAACCACGCCCGCATCCGGTCGGTCCAGCCGCCGTCGCTTTCGACCGAGAAGACCGTCTTGCCCGGCATGTCGCCTGCAAGCACAGTCGATCCGCCGGACCCGTATTCGAGGATCGTCCCGGCCTGCGCATAGGCCGCGCGCAGCGCAGCCTCGACCCTGGGCGGGAAGGTCAGCACGGGCCGGTCGCCCCGCGGGCGGTCCTCCTCGTCGTCGATCGCGTGGGTTTCAAGCAAGGCGGTCACGGCAGGCTGCTGTCCTCGATGATCGTGTCGCCGCATGCACCGCAACGATGCGCCCGAAGGCTGCACGTCCGGCCGCGGCCCGCCGCGGGGCGGTCAGTCCTGCGGCATCGTCTCGGGCAGGTTGAGGTCACCCGCGCCGATCTTGGCGTAAAGGCATGCTGTGCCGAGCGCATCGGCGATGCGCAGCCGGTCGAGCCGGAGGTCCTCGACGCATTCGGCCACCAGCGCCACGATGGCGACACTGGCAAGCGCGCCGACCACCTCGGGGTGGCTGTCGATCGCCTTGATCTGCGCGACAAGGTCGGCGACCTTCTGCGCGACCTGTTCCGACGGCTGCGCGGCGCGCGTTCCGGTCATGTCCTGCATCGGCGCGTTCATCCCTGTGCCTTCCCCTTGCATCGGCCTCAGCCGACCGACCCTTCGAGGCTGATCGCCACCAGGCTCTGCGCCTCCATGGCGAATTCCATCGGCAGCGCCTGCAGCACGTCGCGGCAGAACCCGTTGACCACCAGCGCCACCGCCTCTTCCTCGGACATGCCGCGGGCACGGCAATAGAACAGCTGATCCTCGTCCACCTTCGATGTCGTCGCCTCGTGCTCGACCCGGCTCGAGGTGTTGCGTACCTCGATATAGGGCACGGTATGGGCCCCGCATCTGTCGCCGATCAGCAGGCTGTCGCATTGCGTGTAATTCCGGCTCGCCTCGGCGCGCGGATGCATCGACACCTGCCCGCGATAGGTGTTCTGCGCCCGGCCCGCGCTGATCCCCTTGGACACGATGCGCGATTTGGTGCGCCTGCCCAGATGGATCATCTTGGTCCCGGTATCGGCCTGCTGGGCATTGTTGGCGATGGCGATGGAATAGAACTCGCCCTGACTGTCATCGCCCCGCAGCACGCAGGAGGGGTATTTCCAGGTGATCGCGCTGCCCGTCTCGACCTGCGTCCACATGACCTTGGACCGGTGGCCCCGGCAGTCGGCGCGCTTGGTGACGAAGTTGTAGATCCCCCCGCGCCCCTCGGCATCGCCCGGATACCAGTTCTGCACCGTCGAATACTTCACCTCGGCATCGTCGAGCAGCACGATCTCGACCACCGCGGCGTGAAGCTGGCTGGTGTCGCGCTTGGGCGCGGTGCAGCCCTCGAGGTAGCTCACATAGGCGCCGCGGTCGGCGATGATGAGCGTGCGCTCGAATTGCCCGGTATTCTCGGCATTGATGCGGAAATAGGTGCTCAGCTCCATCGGGCAGCGCACGCCGGGCGGGATGTAGACGAAACTGCCGTCGCTGAAGACCGCCGAATTGAGCGTGGCAAAGAAGTTGTCGGTGGGCGGCACGACGCTGCCGAGGTATCTCTGCACGAGCTCGGGATGCTCGCGCACCGCCTCGGAGATCGAGCAGAAGATGACGCCGGCCTTGGCAAGCTCGTCCTTGAACGTCGTCCCGAGGCTCACGCTGTCGAACACCGCATCGACCGCAACCTTGCGCCCGGCGCCCGCCGGCCCCTCGGCGCCCTCGACCCCTGCCAGGATCATCTGCTCCTTCAGCGGGATGCCCAGCTTGGCGTAGGTCGCCAGCAGTTTCGGATCGACCTCGTCGAGCGACTTGGGCTTGACCGCCATGCTTCGCGGCTTGGCGTAGTAATACTGGTCCTGATAGTCGATCGGCGGATAGGACACCATCGCCCAGGTCGGCTCGGTCATCTTCACCCACCGCCGATAGGCCGCCAGCCGCCAGTCGAGCAGCCAGCCGGGCTCGCCGTTCTTTTCGCTGATGAGGCGCACGATGTCCTCGTTCAGCCCCTTGGGCGCGAAATCCGTCTCGATGTCGGTGGACCAGCCGTGCTTGTAGGTGCCCGACATGGCCTCGACCGTCTCGATCGTCGCCCGGTCCACCCCGTCGCGCGGCGCCTCCTGCGCCGCGGAGCCTGCCGCCCGCGTCAGAGCCGTGTCGAGTGCTGTCATCCGCCCGCCCTTTCAACCCGCGCCGCGGCCGGGTCAGACCCGCGCCGCCCGCCTTTCCCGCTGCGCGCGCCAGACCTCGGCAAAGCGCAGCACATCCGTTTCGCTCACGCCGGGCCCGACCGAGACCCGGATCGCCCCGGCCGCCGCCTCGGCGCCGTAACCCATCGCCGCCAGCACCCGGCTTGCGCGAACCTTTCCGCTCGAACAGGCCGAACCGGCCGAGACGGCAAAGCCCGCCAGATCCATCTGCATCACCTGCGTTTCGCCCTTCCATCCGGGCGTGGCAACGCAGGTGGTGTTCGGGAGCCGCAGCGCGCCTTTCCCGACCAAAATAGTTTCAAATCCGCCGCCCGGCAACTCCCGATCTAGAATATTTCTAAGTCTGGCCACCCGATCCCAGACCCCGTCGGCCAGATCGCGCGCCGCTGCCGCGGCGGCGGCCCCGAAACCGGCGATGCCGACGACGTTCTCGGTTCCCGCCCGACGCCCCATCTCCTGCCCGCCGCCGCGCAGGAGCGCCGGGACCTCGACCCCCCGCCGCAACACCAGCGCGCCCACGCCCTTCGGCCCGCCGAGCTTGTGGGCCGATACCAGCCCCGCCTCGACCCCCAGCCAGTCGAAGGCCAGCGGCACCTTGCCGAAGGCCTGGGTCAGGTCGCTGACCGCAAGGCCCTCGGGCAGCGCCTGCATCACCCCTGTCTCGGAATTGGCCAGCTGCACGGCACTGCGACCCGGCTCGGCCACCGTCACCACGCCGTCTCCATCGACCGGCAACACAGGATCGCACCACGCCGCCACCGCATCGTGCTCGACGCCGCCGCACACCAGACCGCGCCCGGCACAGGCCAGCGCCGCGGCCTCGGTCGCCCCGCTCGTGAACACCACATCCGATGCGAGCGCACCGAGCGCCTCGGCGACCTGCGCGCGTGCCCGCTCGACGATCGCCCGCGCCGCCCGTCCCTCGGCATGCACCGAACTGGGGTTGCCGACCACATCCATCGCCGCGATCATCGCCGCCCGCGCCTCGGGTCGCAGCGGCGCCGTCGCGTTCCAGTCCAGATAGACCCGTCCCATTCCGCCCGTCCCTGCCGATCCCGAAGCGCCCGGCCCTGGTGTCTGCCCCGGCCCGCGCGAGCCGACCCCGACCTGCGCGCGCCGCATCCTTCAGGCTGGCCCAAATATCCCACGGGGGGACCGGGGGGTGTGAAACCCCCCGGGGGCCGCCGCCCCGCGCGCCGGCTCAGTCCTCGTCCACGACCGAGAGCAGCACCGGCACAGCCGGGCAGGGGGTCAGCGCATTGCCGACGACGTCCGACAGCCGCGCCTGGTGCAGGAAGACATAGACCTGCGCCGAAAGCCCCTCCCACAGCCGGTTGGTCAGCGACTGCGCCCGGGTGCCCGACAGGCCCCCGGTCGCGCCCGCGCCGGTGTGCATCGCGCTCACCGTTTCGTCCACCGCCTCGAGCACCTCGGACACCCGGATCGCATCGGCCGACCGCGCCAGCCGATAGCCGCCGCCCGGTCCGCGCACCGATTCGACCAGACCGGCCCGGCGCAGCTTGACGAAAAGCTGCTCCAGATAGGGCAGGCTGATGTCCTGGCGCCGCGCGATCTCGGCCAGCGACACGCGACCCTCCGAACCCGCTTCGCCCGCCAGCGCCAGATCGGCCAGTGCGACCATCGCATAACGGCCCTTGGTCGACAACTTCATCGCTCGCCTCCCTGCCGCCCGCTCTGCCGGGCCGCGCACGCCGCCGCCATTGACGCGGCGCGCCGGCCGCCTTAACTCACGAAGGCCGTCGGTGGCCGCTGTGCCGCAGCGGTCCGGGTCTAGGAAGTCGGGTCCCGCGCGTCAAGCCGCGCAGGCAAGCCCCCCGGCACATCGGTATCGAGGGACGGCGCACGCATGCCCGAAGTCATCTTCCCCGGCCCGGACGGCCGGCTCGAAGGCCGCTACCATCCGCAAAAGGACCGCGACGCGCCCATCGCCATCATCCTGCACCCGCATCCGCAATTCGGCGGGACGATGAACAACCGCGTCGTCTACAACCTGCATTATGCGTTCTACAACCTCGGCTTCACTGTCCTGCGGTTCAACTTCCGCGGCGTCGGGCGCAGCCAGGGCGAATACGATCAGGGCATCGGCGAGCTTTCCGATGCCGCCTCGGCGCTCGACTATCTCCAGTCGCTCAACCAGAATGCCAAGCACTGCTGGGTCGCGGGCTTCAGCTTCGGCGCCTGGATCGGGATGCAGCTGCTGATGCGGCGGCCGGAGATCACCGGATTCATCTCGGTCGCCCCGCCCGCCAACATGTATGATTTCACCTTCCTCGCGCCATGCCCCGCCTCGGGCCTCATCATCCACGGGAGCGCCGATCGTGTCGCCCCGCCCAAGGATACCGCGACACTCGTGAACAAGCTCCACGAGCAGAAGGGGATCACGATCACCCATACCCAGATCGAGGGTGCGGGTCATTTCTTCGAGGATGACGAGGCGCATATGAAACCGATGATCGCCGCCGTGTCGTCCTATGTGCGCCGCCGCCTCACCGAGGGCACCCGCTGACATGGGCGTGACCGAGGATCTGGCCGATGCCCTGGCCCGCGACGTGCTCGACCGGCAGGACGCGCTTGGCGACGACCGGTTCTACGAAAAGGTCGGCCGGGTGATCGGCACGTCGTCGCCGACCCTGCAGGAGGCATTCCTGACCGCGATCCGCATCCGCCTCGCCGAACGTCGGGCGCGTGCGTTCCTAGATGCGGCGGTGGCGGCCAAGGCCGCAGGGCAGGATGCGCCCGATGCGCCGCGCGACCACGGCTCCGGCCACTGACGGGCAGGGCAGGACGCCGGCCGACCGGCTGGCGGCGCGCTGGTCCGGGCCAGCCGGCGCGCGCCGCGCAGGGGCGCGAGGATCGCCGGCGGCGCCCCGTGCCGGTGGGGCCGCGTTCACGGCCGGGCTTTCGCTTTCCTGCGCGGGGGGCTGCCGGCATCGCGCCGCGCCCGGATCGAGGCCCTCCAGCCCCTTTCCAGCAGGGCTGCGTCCCGCTAGGCCTGTCGATAGCCAACCCGCCCGACGGGACCAGCCATGCCGACCACGCCCGACCCGAAACCGCGGCGGATCAACCGCGCGCAGACCTACCTGCGCCAGATCGTCTATGGCGGCAACGACGGGATCGTGACGACCTTTGCCGTCGTCGCGGGCTTTGCCGGCGCAGGCGCGGCGGGCGGCGCGATTGCCGAGGCCGGGGCGCTGGCCGTGATGGTGTTCGGGCTGGCCAACCTCTTTGCAGACGGCGTGTCGATGGGGCTCGGCGCCTTCCTCGCGGCGCGCTCGGCCCGGGCGGTCTGGACCGTCGAACACGCCCGGCGCAGCGCCGTCATCGCGGCCGATCCGCCGGGCGCGACCACGCGCCTTGCCGCGCTTCTCGCCGACCGGGACCTTGATCCGGCGGAGGCGCAGAGGCTTGCCGTCGCGCTGGTCCGCCACCCGGCGCTTGCCGCCGACTACATGCTCGCACGCGAGGACGGCCTTGCCGATCCGGGCGGCGAGGATGCCCGGGCGCAAGCCCTCGCCACATTCGCCGCGTTTCTCGCCTTCGGGGTCGTGCCGATCCTGCCCTGGACGATGCTGCCGGCCGAAGCGGCCTTTGCCACGTCGGTCGGCGCGACATGCGCCGCGCTCTGCGCGCTCGGCGTCGCGCGCTGGCGGGCCACCGGCGAGGCGGCTCGGCAAGCCCTCGGGGAAACGGTCGGCGTCGGCGGCCTCTGCGCCCTTGTGGCTTATGGCGTCGGCGCGGCGGTGGGCGGCTGATCCGTCAAGGGCACGGGTGATGCGACAAATCTGTATGCCGTCGCATACATTACTTTCCGCCCGCCGGCTTTTCCGCTAGGAAGCGGCAGCGAATCCCGAATTGGCGGAGCATGGGCATGACCAAGATCAAGGTAGAAAACCCCGTCGTCGAGCTCGACGGCGACGAGATGACCCGGATCATCTGGGACTTCATCAAGAAAAAGCTCATCCTGCCCTATCTCGATATCGATCTGCACTACTACGACCTCGGCATCGAGGAACGCGACCGGACCGACGATCAGGTGACCGTCGCCGCGGCCCATGCCATCGCCAAGCATGGCGTGGGCGTCAAATGCGCCACCATCACCCCGGACGAGGCGCGGGTCGAGGAATTCGGGCTCAAGCAGATGTGGCGCTCGCCCAACGGGACGATCCGCAACATCCTCGGCGGCGTGATCTTCCGCGAACCGATCATCTGCAAGAACGTGCCGCGCCTCGTGCCCGGCTGGACGCAGCCCATCGTCGTCGGCCGCCACGCCTACGGCGACCAGTATCGCGCGACCGATTTCCGCTTTCCGGGGGCGGGCAAGCTGACGCTCAAGTTCGTCGGCGAGGACGGCACCGTGATCGAGCGCGAGGTGTTCGATGCGCCGGGGTCGGGCGTGGTGATGGGGATGTACAACCTCGACGCCTCGATCCTCGATTTCGCCCGCGCCTCGCTCAACTACGGGCTCGTCAAGGGCTGGCCGGTGTATCTGTCGACCAAGAACACGATCCTCAAGGCCTATGACGGGCGCTTCAAGGATCTCTTCCAGAAGGTCTATGACGAGGAATTCGCCGATGCCTTCAAGGCGGCGGGGATCACCTACGAACACCGGCTGATCGACGACATGGTGGCCTCGGCGCTGAAATGGTCGGGCGGCTATGTCTGGGCCTGCAAGAACTACGACGGCGACGTGCAGTCCGACACGGTGGCGCAGGGCTTCGGCAGCCTCGGGCTGATGACCTCGGTCCTCATGACGCCGGACGGCAAGACGGTCGAGGCCGAGGCGGCGCATGGCACCGTCACGCGCCACTACCGCGAGCACCAGAAGGGGCGCGAGACCTCGACGAATTCCATCGCCTCGATCTACGCCTGGACGGGCGGCCTGCGGCATCGCGCCAAGCTCGACGGGAACGCCGCGCTGGCGCGGTTCGCCGAGACGCTGGAACGGGTGACGGTGCAGGCGGTCGAGGACGGGTTCATGACCAAGGATCTCGCGCTGCTCGTCGGGCCGGACCAGAAGTGGCTGACCACGATGGGCTATCTCGAGAAGGTGGACGAGTATCTGAACAAGGCGCTTGCGGGCTGAACCCTGCGGGGGCGGGGGGGCGGGGGGCGGCGCGCGGTCCCGTGCCGGCCCGGCCGCCGCCGCCGTGCGCCGGACCCGTGCGCAACCCGTCCCCCCCGCGGGCGGGGATGGGCGCGGGCGCCTTGCCGGCGTGCTGCGCGCGGCACGCGGTGCGTGCGCGTCTGCCCGGGCTCGCCGCCGCCGCGCGGGGTCATCCATGCCGCAGGTCGCTGATGGCCCCGTTGCGGGCGCGAGCCATGCCTTCGGGCTTGCTGTCGCCGCTCAGCCGACGGGGAGGGAATAGACCGACTGCACGAAACCGTGGGCCCAGACCCGCGTCTCGACATGGTGAAGCCCGTGCCGCCCGGTCTGCCCGAAGAGCGGCAGGCCGCCGCCGAGAAGGACGGGCACCCGCGTGACGGTCATCCGCGTCACCAGCCCCTCGCGGAGCGCCGCCGAAATGACCTGCCCGCCGTCGAGATAGACCCGCCTCGCCCCGTCCGCGCCCAGACGGTCCAGTGCCGCGCGGGGGCCGCCGGCCTCGATGCGCACCCGCCCCGCGAGATCGGCGCGCAGATCCCCGTCGGTCAGGCTGCGCGACAGCACCATCACCGGCACCTTGAAGGGCCAGTCGCCGAACCCCAGCACCGTGTCGTAGGTCGCGCGCCCCATCAGCACCGCGTCGATCCCGGCGATGAAGGCGGCATAGCCGTGATCCTCGCCGGTCGGCACGGGCAGACCGGTGAGCCAGCCGATCCCGCCGTCCGGCGCGGCGATGTAGCCGTCAAGCGATGTCGCGATGAACACATGGGCTTCGGGCAGGGTGTGCATGAGCGTTCCGGCAGTCGCTGCGGGTGGCCCTGCACGCAGGGCTGCCCGCCGGTTGATAGGGCGTGTCTATCAGCCGACGATACGGCAGAATTGATGCGGCGGCAGCCCCGTATATGACGGCATGCAACGGGGAGCACCGCCATGCCGACACAGCCGCCCACCGGAAACGAGGCCGCAGAGGGCCGCATCGCGGCGATCCTGGCCGCCCATGCCGGGCGCGAGGGGCCGCTGCTGCCGATCCTGCATGACGTGCAGGCGGCGCTCGGCCATGTGCCCGACGCGGCAATCCCGCAGATCGCGGCGGCGCTGAACCTCAGCCGGGCCGAGGTGCACGGCGTCGTGACCTTCTACCACGATTTCCGCCGCGCCCCGGCCGGGCGGCATGTCGTCAGGCTCTGCCGGGCCGAGGCGTGCCAGGCCATGGGCGCGGATGCGCTGGCGGCGCGGGCGATGGCCCGGCTGGGCGTGGACTGGCACGGCACGTCGCCGGGCGGGGCCGGCGTGACGCTCGATCCGGTGTTCTGCCTCGGGCTTTGTGCCTGCGCGCCGGCGGCGATGGTGGACGGGGTGCTGCACGGGCGGCTCGATGCCGCCACGCTCGATGCGCTGCTCGACGGGTGCGGGGCATGAGGGTCTGGGTCTCGCAGGATGCCGCCGCGCGGGCGGTCGGGGCGGACCGGATCGCCGACGCCATCGCGGCCGAGGCGGCGCGGCGCGGGGTGCCGCTGACGCTCACGCGGACCGGCAGCCGCGGCATGGTCTGGCTCGAGCCGCTGGTCGAGCTGGAGGTCGGCGGGATCCGCCATGCCTTCGGCCCGGTATCCCCCAAGGATGTGCCCGGGCTGTTCGATGGCGGCTCGCCCCGCGCGCTCGGGCCGACGGACGATCTGCCGTGGATGCGCGGTCAGGTGCGGATGACCTTCGCGCGGGTGGGGCTGACCGATCCCCTGTCGCTGGCCGATTATGCCGCGCATGGCGGCTGGGCGGGCCTTGCTGCGGCGCGGGCGATGGATCCGGGCGCGGTCGTGCAGGCGGTGAAGGACAGCGGCTTGCGCGGGCGGGGCGGGGCGGGTTTCCCGACCGGGATCAAGTGGGAGACGGTGCGCAGCGCGCCGGGCGGGCGGAAATACATCGTCTGCAACGCCGACGAGGGCGACAGCGGCACCTTCGCAGACCGGATGCTGATGGAGGGCGATCCCTTCTGCCTGATCGAGGGCATGGCAATCGCCGCCCATGCGGTCGGGGCGGACAAGGGGTATGTCTATATCCGCAGCGAATATCCCGATGCGATCCGGGTGATGGAGGCTGCCGTCGCCCTGTCGCGCGATGTGGTGGCGCCATTCGACATCGAGGTGCGGGTCGGGGCGGGCGCCTATGTCTGCGGCGAGGAAACGTCGCTTCTGAACTCGCTCGAGGGTCGGCGCGGCGTGGTGCGGGCCAAGCCGCCGCTGCCGGCGCTCGAAGGGCTGTTCGGCCGGCCGACGGTGGTCAACAACGTCCTGTCGCTCGCCGCCGTTCCGGCGATCCTCGCGCAGGGGCCGGCGGCCCATGCGGCGCAGGGTGTGGGGCGGTCGCGCGGGACGATCCCGCTGCAGATCGCGGGAAACGTCAGGCGCGGCGGCCTTTACGAGGCGCCGTTCGGCCTGACGCTGGGGCAGATCGTATGGGACATCGCGGGCGGGACGGCGACGGGGCGGCCGGTCAAGGCGGTGCAGGTCGGCGGGCCGCTCGGCGCGTGGTTTCCGCCGGCGCTGTTCGATACGGTCATCGACTACGAGGCCTTCGCGGCCGCCGGCGGTCTTGTCGGCCATGCCGGGATCGTGGTGGTGGACGACAGCGCCGACATGCTGGCCATGGCGCGCTTTGCGATGGAGTTCTGCGCCGTGGAAAGCTGCGGCAAGTGCACGCCGTGCCGGATCGGCGCGGTGCGGGGGATCGAGGTGATCGACCGGATCGCGGCCGGGGACGCCGCCGCGCTGCCGCTGCTGGCCGATCTCTGCGCGGTGATGAAGGCCGGATCGCTTTGTGCGCTGGGCGGGTTCACACCCTATCCGGTGATGAGCGCGGTCACGCATTTTCCGGGCGATTTTGTGCCGATGCGGCGGGCGGCGGAATGACCTGCGGCAGGCAGGCGGGATCGCGGGGTGGCGGCCTGCGCCTCCGGCGGGAGTATTTGGGGAACGATGAAGCCGCAGGCCGGTCCGGCCGGTATCGCGGCGGGAGGGGCGCGGCATGAAGGATTTCATCATCCCGGACGGCGACATGGGCACACCGGCGAAGGCCGGTCCGCCGGTCACGCTGACGGTGGACGGGTTTGCGGTCACCGTGCCGGCGGGCACGAGCGTGATGCGCGCGGCGATGGCGGCGGGGATCCCGATCCCCAAGCTCTGCGCGACCGACAGTGTCGAGGCCTTCGGGTCCTGCCGGCTGTGCCTTGTCGAAATCGCGGGACGGGCGGGGACGCCGGCGTCCTGCACGACGCCGGTGGCGCCGGGGATGGCGGTGCGCACGCAGACCGAGACGCTCAAGGCGCTGCGGCGGGGGGTGATGGAGCTCTACATCTCCGACCATCCGCTCGACTGCCTGACCTGCAGTGCCAACGGGGATTGCGAATTGCAGGACATGGCCGGGGCGGTCGGCCTGCGCGATGTGCGCTATGACGCGCGCGCGACGCATTTCCGCACGCGCGATGCGGCGGGGCCGAACCCGCGTTACATCCCCAAGGACGACAGCAACCCCTATTTCACCTATGATCCGGCCAAGTGCATCGTCTGCAGCCGCTGCGTGCGGGCCTGCGAGGAGGTGCAGGGGACATTTGCGCTGACCATCGAGGGGCGGGGGTTCGACAGCCGGGTGAAGGCGGGGGCGGCGGGGGATACGTTTCTGACCTCCGATTGCGTCAGTTGCGGCGCCTGCGTGCAGGCCTGCCCGACGGCGACGCTGCAGGAAAAATCGGTGGCCGAGATCGGCACGCCCGACCGCGCCGTCATCACCACCTGCGCCTATTGCGGCGTCGGGTGCAGTTTCAGGGCGGAGCTGCGCGGGGATGAACTCGTACGGATGGTGCCCTACAGGCACGGCAAGGCGAACCGGGGTCATTCCTGCGTCAAGGGCCGCTTTGCCTGGGGCTATGCCAACCATGCCGACCGGGTGCTGCACCCGATGATCCGCGAGACGATCCACGAGCCCTGGCGCGAAGTGTCCTGGGACGTGGCGATGGCGTTCGCCGCCGCGCGGCTGGGGGCGATCCGGGACCGGCTGGGGCGCAATGCGCTCGGCGTGATCACGTCGAGCCGCTGCACGAACGAGGAGACCTATCTCGTGCAGAAACTCGCACGGGCGGTGTTCGGCACCAACAACACCGACACTTGCGCGCGGGTGTGCCATTCGCCGACCGGCTACGGCCTCGGGCAGACCTTCGGCACCTCGGCGGGGACGCAGGATTTCGACAGCGTGGAGCAGACCGACGTGGTCATCGTGATCGGGGCCAATCCGACCGACGGGCATCCGGTCTTCGCCAGCCGCCTCAAGAAGCGGCTGCGGCAGGGGGCGCGGCTCATCGTGATCGACCCGCGGCGGATCGACCTCGTGCGCGCGCCGCATGTCGCGGCCGCGCATCACCTCGCGCTGCGTCCGGGCACCAATGTGGCGGTCGTGACCGCGATGGCCCATGTGATCGTGACCGAAGGGCTGCAGGACGAGGCCTTCATCCGCGCGCGCTGCGACCTTGATGCCTATGCGGACTATGTCGATTTCGTCGCCGACCCGCGCCACAGCCCCGAGGCGGTGGAGGCGCTGACCGGGGTGCCGGCAGCCGACCTGCGCGCGGCGGCGCGGCTGTTCGCCACCGGCGGGAACGGGGCGATCTACTATGGGCTGGGGGTGACCGAGCACAGCCAGGGATCGACCACGGTGATCGCGATCGCCAACCTTGCGATGCTGACGGGCAACATCGGGCGGCCCGGCGTGGGGGTGAACCCGCTGCGCGGGCAGAACAACGTCCAGGGGTCGTGCGACATGGGGTCGTTCCCGCATGAACTCCCCGGCTATCGGCATGTGAAGGATCCCGCAGTGCGGGCGATCTACGAAGCGCTTTGGGGCGTCCGCATCGACCCCGAGCCGGGGCTGCGGATCCCGAACATGCTCGACGCTGCGGTAGAGGGCACGTTCAAGGGCATCTACATCCAGGGCGAGGATATCCTGCAATCGGACCCGGACACCCGCCATGTCGCGGCCGGTCTGGCGGCGATGGACTGCGTCATCGTGCATGACCTGTTCCTGAACGAGACGGCGAATTATGCCCATGTTTTCCTGCCGGGGAGCACGTTCCTCGAAAAGGACGGCACCTTCACCAATGCCGAGCGCCGCATCAACCGGGTGCGCCGCGTGATGGCGCCGCGGGGCGGGCTGGCCGACTGGGAGGTGACGCAGGCGCTTGCCAATGCCATGGGCGCCGGCTGGGCCTATACCCACCCGAGCCAGATCATGGACGAGATCGCGGCGACGACGCCGAGCTTCGCCGGGGTGAGCTATGCGCGGCTCGAGGAACGCGGGTCGGTCCAGTGGCCCTGCAACGACGCCGCCCCCGAAGGCACCCCGATCATGCATGTTGAGGGGTTCGTGCGCGGCAAGGGGCGGTTCATCCGCACCGACTATGTCGCGACCGAGGAGCGGACGGGCCCGCGGTTCCCGCTGCTGCTGACCACGGGCCGCATCCTTTCGCAATACAACGTCGGTGCGCAGACGCGGCGGACGGCCAACACCGTCTGGCATGCCGAGGATGTGCTGGAAATCCACCCCCATGATGCCGAGGTCCGGGGGGTGAAGGACGGCGACTGGGTGAAGCTCGCCAGTCGCGCGGGCGAGACGAGCCTGCGCGCGCGGCTGACCGACCGTGTGTCGCCGGGCGTGGTCTATACCACCTTCCACCACCCGGACACCCAGGCCAATGTCGTCACCACCGACCACAGCGACTGGGCGACGAACTGCCCGGAATACAAGGTGACGGCGGTGCAGGTCTCGGCCTCGAACGGGCCGACGGCGTGGCAGCGGGACTATGCGGCGCAGGCCGATGCCGCACGCCGCATAGTCAGGGCCGCCGAGTGACGGCGGGCGCGCATCCGGCCCCGGGGGGAGGGGGGCCTGCGGGCGCGCGCGGCCTTGCGGACGAGGTGGCGGTGGCGCTGAGCTATAACGGCATGACGCAAGCCGTGATGATGGCGACCCCGGCCGATCTCGAGGACTTTGCCCGGGGTTTCACGCTGACCGAGGGCATCGCCGATCCGGCTGCCATCGAGGCGATCGAGGCGGTGCCCGTGCCCGAGGGGATCGACCTGCGCATCTGGCTGCGCCCCGATGCCGCCGCGCGGCTGGCCGAGCGGCGGCGCAGCATGGCGGGGCCGGTCGGCTGCGGTCTTTGCGGGCTCGAGAGCCTGGCCGAGGCGATGCGCCCGGTGCTGCCGGTGACGGCCGTGCTGACCATGACGGCGGCCGAGGTCATGGCCGCCATGGCCGCGCTGCCCGCCCATCAGCCGCTGCACGATGCAACGCGCGCGGCCCACGCCGCCGCGCTTTTCGTCCCCCGCCGGGGGATCGTGCTGGCGCGCGAGGATGTCGGGCGGCACAATGCGCTCGACAAGCTCGCCGGCGGGCTGATCGCGGCGGGTATCGCAGCAGGGCAGGGGGCGCTGGTCGTCACCAGCCGGGTGTCGGTCGATCTGGTGCAGAAGGCCGGGAGGATGGGCGCGCCGGTCCTCATCGCCGCCTCTGCCCCGACCGCCGCGGCGGTGGCGCTGGCCGAGGCGGCGGGGATCACGCTGATCGCCCATGCCCGGCCCGACCGGTTCGAGGTTCATGCCCATCCGGGGCGGATCGATGCCGCGGGGGCCAGCGATGCCGCCTGAAAAGCTCATCCGCATGGCCAACCAGATCGCCGGCTTCATGGCGTCCCGCCCGCCTGCCGAAGGGGCCCCCGGCGTTGCCGCGCATATCAGCGACTATTGGGCGCCGCCGATGCGGGCGCAACTCCTCGACGTCATCGCAGCGGGGGGTGCGGGGCTGCACCCGCTGGTGATCGCCGCCGCGCCGCTGATCCGCCGGCCGGACGCGTCCTGAACCGGCTGGACTTTGCCCAAGGATCGGGCAGGGTGGCGGTCGGGCGCCCTTGCGACGGGCAGCCGGGGCGGGCGATGGCGCTGATCCCTTGCCGCTCCGGCCGCAGCCGGCAGGATGGCGCCAGACGCACCGGAAGGACGCCGCCATGCCCATCACCCGCACCTCTGTCGCCCCGCTCTGGACGATTACGCAGGCCCTTGCCCATGTCGCGGCGGGCCGGGCGCCGGCCGATCTTGTCATCACCGATGTTCGCCCGCTCTCGACCTATACCGACCGGATCGGCCCCGCGGCCGAGGTCTGGGTCAAGGGCGGGCGGATCGCCGCGATCCGGCCGCTCGGCGCGCATCGCAGTGCCCCGGCCCCGAAGGCGGTGCACGACGGGCGCGGCGCCATCCTCGCGCCCGGCCTCTGCGACCCGCATATCCACATCGAAAGCTCGATGATCACTGCCTGCGCCTATGCCGAGGCGGCGCTGGTCAACGGCACCACGACCATCTTCTGCGACAGCCACGAGATCGGGAACGTGATGGACGTGGCCGGGGTCGAGGCGATGCTCGAGGATGCGCGCCATGCGCCGCTGTCGATCTTCCTCACCGTGCCCTCCACGGTGCCCGCCACGGCCCCGCATCTCGAGACCGCGGGCGGGGATCTGACGGCCGACAAGATCGGCGGCATCTTCGACCGCTGGCCCGAGGCGATCGCCCTTGGCGAAAAGATGGATTTCGTGCCCGTCACGCTCGGCGACGAGCGCAGCCATGCCATCATCGCCGCGGCGCTGAAACGCGGACGCCCGGTATCGGGCCATATCTACGGGCGCGACTTCGTCGCGGCCTATGCCGCCTCGGGCGTGACCGACACGCATGAGGCGATCGACGCCGACATCGCCGAGGATTTCGCCGATGCCGGGATCTGGGTGTTCCTGCGCGGCGGCAACCCGGCGACGCCGTGGAACTCCATCGCCGTCGCCATCGACGCGATCACGCGGGCCGGGTGCAGCCCCAAGCGGTTCTGCGTCTGCACCGACGACCGCGACGCCGACGACCTCCTGGCCTTCGGGCAGGACTGGGTGGTGCGCGAGGCGATCCGGCTGGGCATGCCGCGCGAGGTGGCCTGGGCCATGGGCAGCCTCCACCCCGCGACGCGCTATGGCATGGACGGCGAGATCGGCGGCCTCGGTGGCGGGCGGCGGGCGGACCTCATCCTCCTCGACGATGCGATGGTGCCGCATGCGACCTGGTATGGCGGCGAACTCATGGTCTTGGACCGCAAGCCCACCCCGCTTCTCGAAACCTGCATGGAGGCGCGCTGGCGCTACCCCGATGCCGCCTATCGTACCGTCCATGTCGCCCCCGGCGGCGCCCTGACCCCGCCGCTGCCCGCAGGCCCGGTCACGGTCAACGCCATCGGGATCGAGATGCCGGGCATCGTCCTGCCGCACCGGCGCATCACGCTGACGCCCGGGCGCGACTGGGCGGAAACGCTCGCCGCCCACAACCTCACCTTCGTCACGGTGATCGAGCGGCACGGCAAGTCGCAGGGGGGCATGGCGCACGGGTTCCTGCACGATTTCGGGCTGACCGACGGCGCCGTCGCCTCGTCGGTCGGGCATGACAGCCACAACATCATCGTCGCCGGCACGTCCGAGGCCGACATGCGCATCGCCCTCGATGCGGTGATCGCGGCGCAGGGCGGGATCGCGGTGGTGCGCGGCGGCACGCTCGCCGCCTTCGTCGCCCTGCCCGTCGCGGGGTTGCTCAGCGACAAGCGCGTGGGCGCGGTGGCCGCGGAAACCCGCGCCCTGAAAGCCGCCTGGGACGCGGCGGGGTGCAAGATCCCCTACATGGGCTTCAACCTCATCCCGCTCTCGGTGATCCCCGAGATCCGCATCACCGACAAGGGGCTCGTCACCGTCCCGGCGATGGAGATCGTGCCGCTGTTCGAACCCCTGGCCCGCGCCGCCGAATGATCGGCGCCGAAACCCTCCGCCGCCTGCCCAAGGCCGAGCTGCACCTGCACCTCGAAGGCGCGATCCGGCCCGAAACCGCGCTCGAGCTTGCACGCCGTAACGGCGTCGATCTCGGCACGACCGATGTCGCGAGCCTCTACAGCTACAGCGACCTGCCCGGGTTCCTCGCCGTCTATACCCGCATCGCCGCCGCAATCCGCACGCCCCGGGATTTCGAGCGCATCACCTACGAGATGCTCCAATCCTGCGCCGCCTCCGGCGCGCGGCATGTGGAGTTCTACATCTCGCCCCATGCCCATGCCGGCGTGCCCTTCGCCGACCAGTGGCGTGGCATCCGCGCGGGCATCGCGGCGGCGGGGATCGACTTTGGCCTGACCGCCCTCTTCGCCCCCGGCATCAACCGCGAACTGGGGCCGGCGGCGGCCGAGGAATACCTCGACGCCTGCCTTGCCCTGCGCTGCGACGAGATGGCGGGCATCGGGCTCGACTACAACGAGGCGCCGCACCCGCCCGAGCCCTTCGGCCCCGTCCTTGCCCGCGCCCGCGCGGCGGGGCTGCACACCGCCGCCCATGCGGGCGAGGGCGGCCCGGCCGCCTTCATCGCCGCCAGCCTCGACATCCTGGGCGCCGAACGCATCGACCACGGCTATGCGGTGATGGACGACCCCGCCCTTGTCGCCCGCTGCCGCGCCGCCGGCACCGTCTTCACCTGCTGCCCGACCACGACCACCTTCACCACCCGCCACCGCAACCTTGCCGCCCCCGACCACCCGATCCGCCGCATGCGCGAGGCGGGGCTGATCGTCACCATCCATTCCGACGATCCGACGATGTTCGGCACCACGCTGGCCGAGGAATACCGCCGCGCCCAGAGCGCCCTCGGGTTCACCGCCGCCGACATCCGCGCATCGATCCTCGCGGGCCTCGCCGCAAGCTGGCTCCCCGAAACAGATCGCGCCCGCCTAGCCGCCGACTGGTCGGCCGAACTCGACGCCCGCCTGGATCTCGCCTGACCGCGCCGCTTCATCGTTCCCGAAATACTCCCGCCGGAGGCGCAGGGCCGCGCCGCGCCGCCGGCCGGGCTGCATCCGGCGCCCGGCCCGCGTCCGGTCACACGACCATGCAGACCGTCTTGACCGCGAGGTAATTCGCCAGCCCCTGCGCCCCGTTCTCGACCCCCCAGCCCGACTGTTTCCATCCCCCCTTGGGCAGTTCGGGCGAGAAATAGCTGTGCGCGTTGACCCAGACGGTCCCCGCCCGGATGCCGGCCGTCAGGCGGTGCGCCGCCGCGAGGCTTTCGGTCCAGACGCTCGCGGCAAGGCCATAGTCGGTATCGTTCGCCGCAGCCAGCGCCTCGCCCTCGTCGTCGAACGGGGCGATGGCGGCAACCGGGCCGAACACTTCCTCGCGCATCAGCCGCATGGCAGGGGTGGCGCCGGTCAGCACGGTCGGGGCATGGAACGACCCCTGCGCCGCCGCGCCGCCCGCCGCGATCTCGGCCCCCGCCGCCCTGCCCTCGGCGACATAGGCGGCGACGCGGGCGGCATGGGCGGCATGGATCAGCGGCCCCATGTCCGCCTCGGGATCGAGCCCATGGCCGAGCCGCATCGCGCCCGCCGCCGCCGCCAGCCCCTCGGTCAGCCGGCCTACGATGCTTCAGTGGGCATAGATCCGGCTGCCCGCGACGCAGACCTGCCCGCCATTGGCGAAGATGCCCCGCGCGATGCCGGGCACCGCGAGGGCGAGGTCGGCATCGGGCATCACGATCACGGGTGACTTGCCGCCGAGTTCCAGCGTCAGCTTCTTGAGGTTGCCGCGCGCCGCACCGAGGAGGATCCGCCCCACCTCGGTCGAGCCGGTGAAGGTCACCTTGGCGACGCCCGGATGTGCGGCGAGCGCCGCGCCGACCTCGGGCCCGAACCCGGTCAGGATGTTCACCACCCCCGGCGGCAGGCCCGCGGCGGCGAGGATCTCGCCCAGCATCAGCGCCGACAGGGGCGTCTCCTCGGCCGGCTTGAGGACCACCGTGCACCCGGCGCAGAGTGCGGGCGCAAGCTTCATTGCCGCCATCAGGAGGGGCGAGTTCCATGGGACGATCGCGGCGACGACCCCGATGGGCTCGGGCCGCGTATGGGCGGTGACGGTTCGGCCCGCCGGGGCGTAGCCGATCGAGGGGCGGATCGTCTCGCCGGTGATCTTGGTCGCCCAGCCGGCATAGTAGCGGAACTGCGCGATGGCGCCGGGGATCTCGGCGTGGCGGGCGGTGGCCCAGGTCTTGCCCTGGTCCATCACCTCGACCTCCGCGAGCGCGTCCGCCGCCGCCTCGATCCCGTCGGCGATCCGCCACAGCAGCGCGGCGCGCGCCGCGGGCAGCATCGCGGCCCAGGCCGGGGCGGCGGCGGCGGCTGCCGCGACGGCGGCATCGGCATCGTCCGGGCCGGCACGGGCAACCTCGGTCAGTGCGGCGCCCGTCGCCGGGTCATGCGTGGCGAAGGTCGCGCCGCTCGCGGCGGGTATCCAGGCGCCGCCGATCCAGAGCCGTTTCGGCGGGCCGGCAAGGAACGCGCGGGCCGCCGGGGTGGCGGGCGCGGCGGGGCGCAGGGTCAGGGGCATGGCACGTCTCCGCGGCAGGCGGCGGCGGCGCGCGCCGCGCCGCGCAGGATGGAATGATAGCCCGTGCAGCGGCAGATGTGGCCTTCGAGCGCGGTCGCGATGGCCTCGTCATCCGCATCGGGGGTTTCGGTCAGAAGGGCAGTCAGCGCCAGCGTGATGCCCGGCGCGCAATAGCCGCACTGGAACGCGTTTTCCGCCGCAAGAGCAGCCGTCACGGCCGTGGCCGCGGCAAGCGCCCCGAGCCCCTCGATCGTCGTCACCGCCCGCCCCTCGGCCTGCCAGGCCATCACGAGGCAGGCGTTCACCGCCGCCCCGTCGAGCAGCACCGTGCAGGCGCCGCATCGGCCGATGGCGCAGCCGAGCTTGGTGCCGGTCAGGCCGCGATCCTCGCGCAGGATCGCGGCCAGCGTGCGGTCGGGCGCGGCGTCGAACGCCATCTGCGCGCCGTTGAGCGTCAGGCGGATCATCGAGCGGCCCCGGCGTCCTGCCGGGCGGCGCGGTCGGCCGGGGGCTGTCTGCCCCCTGCCCCCCCGAGGATACTTCCGGACAGAAGAAAGGGGGGCCGGTCGTGCAGGTCCGCGGGCAGGAGCGTTTCGGGCGGGATCGGCGTTCTGGCCGGCCAGTGGCCGATGGCGGCGGCGATGGCATTGGCGATGGCCGGGGTGACCGCGCCGATGCCGAGCTCGCCCGCGCCGCGCGGGCCGTGCGGATCGCCGGGGTCGAGCGATTCGAGGGCGGTGGCGACCATCCGCCCGGGCGCGTCGCGCAGTGTCGGCATCAGGTAGGTGTCGAGGTTGCGCGTGACGTATCGCGCGTCCGTCATGACCGCATCCTCGGTCAGCGTGAAGCCGAGGCCCTGGATCATCCCGCCCTCCATCTGCCCGAGGTAGCTTGCAAGGTCGATCACCGGGCCGCAGGCGCTGTGCAGGTGCAGGTCGAGCACGCGGGTCTGCCCCGTCACGCGGCTGACCGCGACGCGGGCGAGCGTGGCGCCGAAGGCGAAGATGTAGCGGGCATTGCCGGCGGTATAGTCGGCCTTGGGAAAGGCGAACGCGGCGCTTTCGCGCGGCAGCCCGCCGGGGAGCATCGCGCGCGCCAGCGCCGCGAAGGTCATGCGCGGGCGGGGGTCGTTCTGGCGCGCATCGCCCACGCCGCCCGGCACGACCGCCAGCCCCGCCGGATCGCACCCCAGATGCGCGGCGGCGGCGGCGACCATCCGGCGCGCAAGGCCCGGCGCAGTCAGCGCCGCCGCCTGCCAGACGATGTAGCCGCCGCGCGAGGCCGAGGTGGATCCGGCATCGGGTGCGGCGCCGGTATCGCCGTAGACGGCGCGCACATCGCCCCGCGCGCAGCCCAGATGCGCCGCAACCGCCGCCTGCAGGGCCGGGATCAGGCCCTGGCCCATCTCGTCGAGGCCGCAGGCGATCTCGATCATCCCGTCCGGGGCGAGGGCCAGCGTCGCGGCGCCGTCGTCGGGCGGCAGGGTGCCGAGGCCGTTGCCCTGGTAGTTGAGCGCCATGCCCGTGCCCTCGTCCCATTCGCCGCGCTGCACGGGGGGGGGCCCAGAGGGGCGAGGCGGCAGCCGCCTCGATCATCTCGGCGAGGCGCTCGGACGGGGCGACCGTCTGGCCGAGAAAGCCGCGGCTGCCGGGGCGGCGCAGGTTGCGGCGGCGGATCTCGCAGGGGTCGAGGCCGGCGAGGGCCGCGAGGCGGTCGATCTGGCATTCGACCGCATAGGTCATCTGGTTGGCACCGAAACCGCGGAAGGCGCCGCCGGTGCCGTTGTTGGTATAGGCAAGGTGGCCGCGGCTGCGGATGTTCGGGATGGCATAGGGCCCGGCCGCATGTTCCAGCGCGGTCTCGAGCACGGCCGGCGAGAGCGAGGCATAGGCGCCGCTGTCGGAGAGGACATCGACATCCTGCGCCACGAGCCGCCCTTCGGCATCGCAGGCGGTGCGCATGCGGATCGTCATCGGGTTGCGCTTGACGCCCGCGAGCACCGATTCGGCGCGGCTCAGGTGCAGGCGCACCGGCGCCCCGGCCTTGCGCGCGAGGAGGGCGAGCGGGGCCTGCACGGTCAGCTCGTCCTTGCCGCCAAAGCCGCCACCGATGGGCGAGGTAACGACGCGGATCCGCGCCTCGGGCAGGGCGAGGATGCGCGATAGCTGCATCCGGTCGCGCGCGCCATGCTGGCCGCCGACGCAGACGACAAGGCCGCCCTCGGGCGTCGGGGCGCACCAGCCGCCTTCGGTTTCCATGAAGCCGTGCATCTGGCGGGGGGTGACGTAGGTATCCGACACCACATGCGCGGCGGCGGCGAAGGCGGCGTCGGGGTCGCCCCGGTCGAGGGCGAAGGATGCGGCGAGGTTGCCGCCTTCGTGCAGCGGCGGCGCATCCGGGCCGAGCGCGGCCTCGGGGTCGGCCACGGGCGGCAGGTCGTCGTAGGTAACGGCAATCAGCGCCAGTGCCGCCTCGGCGGTCTCGGCGTCGATGGCGGCGACGGCGGCGACCGCATCGCCCTCGTAGCGCACGAGGCTGTCGCAAAGCGCCGGCTGGTCCTGCCGCATGATGCCGAAAGCGTTGAGGCCCGGCACGTCGCGGTGGGTGACCACGGCGCGCACGCCGGGCAACGCCTCGGCCGCGGTGGTGCCGATGGCAAGGATGCGGGCATGCGGGCGGCCGGCGCGCAGGATGCGCCCGACGAGCATCGCCGGATCGCGGGCGTCGGTCAGGAAGCCTGTGCGCCCGGCAATGCGGGAGGGCAGGTCGGGGCGGGGGTGCCAGCGATCCGGCCGGGCCTCGCGGCCGAGCGGGATCAGGCCGGGCGGGGCGAGGCCGGCGGGCAGGCGGGCCGGGGGCGGCGGTGGCCGGGCGGGCAGGGCGCCGGTCAAACCGTAGGTAAGGGCCGCGGCGGCGGCGCGGCGGCGGTAGCGGGCGCTGCGAAATGGGCAGTCGGGGGCGTCGATCGCATCGGCGATGGCGTTGCGCAGCGCTTCGGGCGGGCCGGCAACGGCCGCCTCGGCCGCGGCGAGGCGCTGGGGGCGCACCGGCCCGCCGCCCGCGGCAAGGCGGGCATGCCCCGGGGCGGCGATTCCGGCGACGCAGATCACGGCGGGGGTGAAGGCGGCGCGCAGGCCGATCTTGCGCCAGCACCAGGGCGCTTCGGGTTGCAGCGGCACATGCACCGCGCGGATCAGGCCGCGCGGGGCGGCGAGCCAGGCCGGCAGGTCAAGCTCGCACTCCCCCTCGGGCGTCGCTGCGGCGATGCGGGCGTCGAGGGCGATGAGGGCGGGCAGCAGGCACCCCGCGCCCCAGCCGACCTGTCCGCCGATCGTCGCCAGACGGCGGACGCCGGGCGCGGCGACGTCGCGGATCGCGCGGGACAGAAGCGGCAGGGCCGCCGCCACCCCGTCGTGCCGCCCGAGCGCGTCCAGCGTCACCGCCGCGCCGATGACGACACCGCCCGCATCCACCGTGACCGCATCGAGGCCCAGCCGGTCGAGCGTCACGAGAACGGCCGGCCGCGCCTCGCCCGCCTCCCAGCCGAGGCGCAGGGCGGTCGCGCCGCCGGCCGCCCGCGCGCCCGGGCGGTCCAGCGCCGCCAGCGCCTCGGTCAGCGTCGCGGGGCGCAGCACCTCCATCACGCGGCCCCGGCGGTGGTGCCGTAGCGCAGGCCCTTTTCCTTGAGCCAGCGGCGGTAGGCGATGGAACTGCTGTCGGCGCGGGTCGGCGTTTCCGCCCGCGGCTCGAGCGGCAGGAGAAGTGGGCGCTGGTTCTCGACGATGATCCGGTCCTGCAGGAAGATCACCTGCTCGAACCGCAGAAGCTCGGCATGCGTCGAGACCCGGTCCACCAGCCACATCACCGGGATCGCACGGCAGAGCGCCTCCTCCATCGGCTGGATGAACAGGGCGATCGCGTCGAGCCGCGCGGGGTCGGACGGGCAGACGCGATGGAGCATGACGGTGAACGGCGTCGGGACGCGGTAGGTCAGGCGCACGAAATCGCCCGACGCCTCGGTCGCGGCGATGCGGGACTGAAAGAAGGTGCAGTTGGTTGCCCAGACCTCATCGACATCGCGGCGGATCTCGCTGTCGTATTTCGGCACCTCGGTATGCGGCTCGGCCCCGAGGATGTTGGTATGGACAAAGGGAAAATGCGCCATGTCGAGGAAATTCTCGACCACCCGCAGGCCCGAGGCGCGCAAGGTAACCCAGCCGCAGGGAACGAACCGCCGGTCCGGCTCGCGCGCCTCGGGGATGTCGAAAAGGTCGCGGTTGGGGCGGCCAAGGGTGGTGAACACGAGGCCCCATTGCTCGCGCACGGGCAGCGCGCGGCCGTCCGGCAGGGTGACGCGGCCGCCGGCGACGGCGATATCCTGCCCCAGAAGGCGGGTGCGTTCGGGCGGGGCGCCGGCGCTGCCCACAGCATACCAGTCGTCGAGCGCCACGGGATCGTCGGTCATCATCGGTCGGTCCATTGTTTGGGCTGGTTCGCCGCCAGCCAGGCCGCGCGGCGGGCAAAGAGGCCGGGGCCGAGCGCGTGGACGCGGGCAAGGATCTCGGCCATGTCGCCGCCCGTCAGCCGCCCGTCCTCGACCGCCACCTGTCCGTCCACCATCACGAGGCTCACGTCCGAGCCGCGCACGGCATGCACGAGGTTGTGCTGCAGGTTGAACCACGGCCCTTCGGCAAAGAACGGGGTCAGGCGCGGGGTGTTCTTGTCCACCGCGATCAGGTCGGCGCGCTTGCCGGGCTCGAGGCTGCCGATGCTCGCATCAAGGCCGATGGCCCTTGCGCCGAGCCGCGTGCCCATCTCGAGGCAGACCCAGCTGTCCATCGCCGCAGCATCGCGGTGGCGCAGCTTGCCCAGCAGCGATGCCGTCTTGAGTTCTTCGAACATGTCGAAGTTGTTGTTTTCCTTCTCCCCGTCCGTGCCAAGCCCGACAGGCACCCCGGCCGCCAGCATCTCGGCGACCGGGGCGATGCCGCTGGCGAGCTTCATGTTGCTGATCGGGTTGTGGGCGACCGAGACCGGGCGGCGGGAAATCAGGTCCACCTCTTCGGCGTCGAGCCAGACCGCATGCGCGATCATCGCGCGCGGCGTCTCGAAGAACCCAAGGTCGTCAAGCACCTGCATGGGCTTCTTGCCATATCGCGTGAGGAATTCGGCAACCTCGATCTCGGCCTCGGAACAATGCGTGTGAAACCCGGTGCCGTGTTTCTTGGCCATGTCGATGGCGCGCACCTGCGCCGCCTCGTCGGCGTAGAACAGATGCTCCAGCCCGACCCAGACATTCACCCGCCCGCCCGCGCCGCCGTGCCATGTCTCGATCAGCGCCTCGTTGGCGTCGAGCGTGTCGAAATAGTCGTAGTCCGGATGCTCGCCCACATAGGGCACCGCCACCAGCCGGTTGCCCAGAACCTCGGCGGCGCGGGCGGACCCGTCCATGTAGCGCCACATGTCCACGACGGTCGTCGTGCCCGCGAGCAGGCTTTCGGCATAGCACAGATAGGATGCCGCCTCGGCCTCCTCCGCGCGCAGGACGCGGTGCATGGGGTTGATGTGCCATGTCAGCCAGTCCCAGACCGGCAGGTGTTCGGCGGTGCCGCGCAGCATGCCCGAATGGGCATGGGCGTTGATGAGGCCGGGCATCACCACATGCCCCGGCATCGCCCGGTGCGCCGCGCCGGGATGCGCGGCCAGCAGGGCGGCGCGCGGGCCGACCGCCGCGATGGTGCCGCCCGCGATGGCCACCGCGCCATCGGGGATCACCGTGCGGGCGGCGTCCATCGGGATCACGGCGGCGGCGGACAGGATCAGGTCGGGCGTCATGCATCCTCCAGGATCATTCGGGCCGCGCGTTCGCCGATCATCGTGGCGGGGGCGTGGGTGTTGCACGAGGGGATTTCGGGGATGACCGAGGCATCGGCGATCCAGAGGGCATCAAGGCCGCGCACCCGCAGGCGCGGGTCGGTCACCGCGGCATCGTCGCTGCCCATGCGGGCGGTGCCGCAGGTGTGGAAGAAGGTCGAACAGGCGCGGCGGACGAAGGTTTCCAGATCGCCGCTGTCCGGGGCGACGGGCGGGCCGAGCAGATCCGCCAGCGCCGGTTGCCGGGCGAGGTCGATCATCGCCTGCACCGCCTCGATCAGGCGCGGCAGGTCGGCGGGGTGGGTCAGGAAACCCGGCTGCATTTCGGGCGCGTCGCTCGGGTCGGCCGAACGCAGGCGCAGGTAGCCGCGGCTGCGCGATCCCATCAGGCCCGGCGCGAGGGCGGCAAGGCCGGTGGCGGGCAGGGCGTGGGTCTCGACCAGCGCGGGCGTCGCGCTGCGCCCCGCGACGGGGAAGGCGTGCAAGTCGGGCCGCGCGGCCCCGGCCGACCGCCAGTTGAGGATCGCCCCGCCCCCGTTGTCGCGCGGCGGCGGCAGGGCCCGGCGCAGCGGGAAGTTGACGGCGCGCACCAGAGGATGGTCCTGCAGGTCGGCGCCGACCCCCGGCGCGTCGAGGCGCACCGGCAGGCCATGGGCGCGCAGGTGATCCCCGGGCCCGATCCCCGACAGCATGAGCAGATGCGGCGTCCCGACCGCCCCGGCGCACAGGATCACGCCATGCCGCGCGTGGATGGTTCCGGCGGCCGTGACGACCCCGCCCGCCCTCCCGCCCTTGAACGCGAGCGACAGGACCGGCGTATCGGCAAGGATGGTCAACCCCGGCGCATTGCGGATCGGGTCCAGATACCCCTCGGCCGGCCCCCAGCGATGCCCGCCGTGAATGTTGAAGTTCGCCAGCGCCGCGCCGTCGTTCGACGCCCCGTTGGCGTCCTCGATCACCGGCAGGCCCATCTCGCCCGCCGCCGCGATCATCGCCAGCGCGAGCGGATGCGGATCGGCCGGCGGGCCGACGCGCAGCGGGCCGTCCCCGCCGCGCAGGGCGCTGGCGCCCCCCACCCAGGCCTCGCAGGCGCGGAAGGCGGGCAGGCAGTCGGCCCAGCCCCAGCCGTCGCAGCCGAGCGCTGCCCAGCGGTCATAGTCCGCCGGATGCCCGCGATACCACATCATCGCATTGGTCTGTCCCGACCCGCCGAGCACCCGCCCGCGCGGGATCGGGATCACCCGGTTCAGCGTCGCGGGATGCGGCGCATAGGCATAGCCCCAGTCGCGCGGTCCGCCCGCCAGCGCGATCCAGCGCGTCGGATCGGCGAGCGAAGCATCCCCCCGCCCGTCGCCGCCCGCCTCGACCAGCAGCACCTCAGCCCCCACCTCGACCAGCCGCCGCGTCACCGCGCAGCCCGCGGACCCCGCACCCACGACGATGAAATCCTGTGCGTCGGGCGCGGTCATCAGTTGTGCTCCGACGGTCCCATGATGGTGATGCCCTCGCTCACCTCGATGTGGCGCACGAAGATGTACTTGTCCTCGCGCCCGTCAGAATGCTTGCGTCTTATGCCGGAATGGGTGCCGGGGGCGACCTTGGCGACGACGATGTAGGGTTCCCGCGCGGCAAGCCCGGCGGCGCAACGGGCGTCGAAATCCTCGACCGTGGTGGCAGTATGCGCCTGCGCCACCCCCGCCGCGCGCGCGATGGCGGCCAGATCGACCCGACCGAAGGCGGTATGCGTCGGCGGGCCGCCGATCGAGGCATAGCATTCGTTGTCCCAGACCACGACGAAGAGGTTCGCCGGCTGTTCGTTGCCCAAGGTCGCGAGGATCCCGAGGTTGAACAGAAGCCCCCCGTCGGTGTCGAGCGACACGACCCGCCGGTGCGGCAGGCCGACCGCCAGCCCGAAGGCCTCGGGCGTCACGCAGCCGAGCTGCTGCTGGAACAGCGATGCCGCGCGCATGTGCGGGGCGGCGGTATACCATTCATCGACCGACCCGCCGAGCGACAGGATCACGAGCTCGTCGGTCAGCCGCGCGGCCAGCCGCTCCATGCAGGCAAAGCGGGTCATCATCGCACGCATTCCCCCCCGATGGCGACGGCGCTGTGGTAGTAGCCGGCATAGGACCAGGCATAGGCATCGACGATCGCCTGCTCGATGCCCGCCGTCTCGCGCACCACGCGGTAGGGCACGCGCAGGGCGTTGAGCACGGGTTCCATCGTGATCCCGTGCGGGATCGCCCACCAGTTGTTCTCGCCCAGATCGCCGCGATAGCTCATCAGCATCACCACCGGGATGCCGGCGCCGAGGCCCATCCGCGCCAGCGGCTCGACCGCGGCGCGCAGGCCGGAGTTTTCCATCACCAGCACCGCCCGCTTGCCCGACAGGAACACCCCGCCGCAGATCCCCGCGCCCTCGCCCTCGTTCGTCACCCGGATGGTGCGGATGCCGGTCTCGGCGTCGAGCGCGGGGTAGAGTTCCTTGAAGAGCGAATCGGGCAGGTAGCAGGCCACGCTGACGCCCGCCCGCCTCAGCCCGCGCAACACTGCTGCCACCGCGTCCTGCTGCATCGCTGCCCCTCCACCCCGATACCGCTTCAGAGTTGCAAAGCCGCGGCAGCGCGCAAAGTCCCTCAATTGCGATGGTGCTGTTGCGCCTTGCGCAACGGTCCGCCGTCAGGGCGCCAGCCGGTCCACCGCCCGGGCAAGACTGTCGGCCAGCGATCCGGCCGCCTCGGACATCTCGCCCTTGGCGCGCCCGATCAGCACGAGGCGGCGGGGGGCGAGCCGCGCATCGGTGACCTGCAAGAAGGCGAGATCGCCCCGCGCGATCTCGCGCTCGAGGCCGAGCCGGGTCTGCAGGATCGTGCCGAGGCCGCGCCGTGCAAGGTCGATCATCAGGCCGATGGAATTGGTCCGCGCCCGGCGCGCGAAATCCACCCCGGCGCGTCCGAACGCCTCTTCCACCGAGGTGCCGAGCGTGAGCGACGCGTCCGAGAGGATCACGCGCTCCCCCGCAAGGTCATAGATTCGAACGGTTTCAAGCTTGGCAAGGCGGCTGCCCGGCGGCACGACGACACCCATCGGCAGGCTTGCCGCCGCAAGCCGCCGGGCGTTGCGCGGCACCCGCACGTCGAAGGCAAGGGCGATGTCGGCCTCGCCTCCCGCAACCATCGCGGCCATGTCGGCGCTGCCGCCGACCGTGACGGCCACGGTGATCTCGGGGTTGCGGATCCAGAACCCGGCAAGCACCTCGGGCAGCAGGCCGAGCGCCGCGCTCTCGATCACGGCGAGCGTGACGGTGCCGCGCCGCAGGCCCTGCAGGTCGCCGATCTCGGTCACGGCGCGGCCAAGCTCGGCGCTCGATTGCTGGATGTGGTAGAGCAGCAGCTCGCCGGCGGAGGTCAGGCGAAGCCGCTGTTGCATGCGCTCGAACAGCGGCGCGCGCAGATCCTCCTCGAGGCTGCGCAGCGACCGGCTGACCGAGGACGGGGCGAGGTTGACCGCCCGCGCCGCCGCCCGGATCGAGCCGAGCCGCGCGACGAGCTGGAAATGCTGGGCGCGGGTCGAGACGAGGCCGAGCCGGTGCAGATCCATCAGTGATAGTCTGGGATGCCGGGCATCGCGATGAAACCTTGCAGCGCGCGCAGCCGGCGCGCCCAGGCCCGCAGGGCCGGGAAGCCGTCGTGATCCACCCCGTAGTCGCGGCTGAGCGCGAAGGCCGGGAACAGGGCGACATCGGCAAGCGTGGCGCGCGCGCCGGCGAGGAAACCCGCCCCGGCGAACCCCTGCCGCGTCAGGTGATCGTCCGCAAGGCGCAGCGCATCGCGGGCCGCCCGGGCAAGCGCGTCGGCATCGCCCGGCGCCGCCAGCACCGAAGCCAGTCGCGCCGGCGTGGCCACGGCCGCATCGGTCAGCGCGAACCAGAGCCATTCGTCGGCGGCCGGCGTATCGGGAAGGAACGCCCGGCCGCGGTCGCTCGACGCGGCGACATGGCGCAGGATCGCCCCGGGCTGGGTCAGCGTCACCGCGCCGTCCTGCAGCACCGGAAGCGTGCCGCGCGGGTTGAGCGCCAGCATCGCCGGGCCGCGGTGTTCGCGCCCGGGAAACATGTCCACCGACCGGATCGTCAGCGGCGTGCCGGCCAGCGCGGCCATCAGGCGGACGCGATAGCACATGTCGTCGAGATCGTAATTCCACAGGATCATGCCGCGGCCCCTTCGCCCTCGACGGCGCGCCGGAATGCCTCGGCGGCGCGCGCGAGGCGGTCGAGCGTCGCCGCATCGGGTGCCCCTTGGACCGCGATATGCACCGCCGAGCTCGAAGGCCCTACGGGGTGCAGACCGGCGAGCAGGACCGCGCCGCCCTGTTCGATCCTGCGGACCGCCCCCGCGTTCGACGCCGTCGCATCACCGAGGCCCGGCAGGCCAGCCGCCAGATGCGCCGCCGCCACTTCGGCAGGCGCATCGAGGAACAGGCTGCGCAAGCCGGTCGCGGGGATGTCCGGCGGCGGTTCGGCAGGCGTCCGGGCCACCCAGATCATCCCCGCCGCCTCGGCCACCGTCCATGTGGCAACGCGGATGGTCGCCGGCACGTCGAGCTCGGGGTGGGCGGGGATGTAGCGGCACTGCGCTGCGCCGTCGTATTCCCAGCCGTGATAGAGGCAGGCGATCCGGTCACCCTTCACAAAGCCGAAGGACAGCTTCATCCCCCGGTGGGGGCAGCGATCCTCCCACGCATGAAGGGTGCCGGCGCTGTCGCGCCAGAGCACGATTTCCTCTCCCTCCAGCACGGCGCCGGCCGAGGTGCCCGGCACGATGTCGCGGGCAAGGGCGAGCGGGGTCCAGGCACACGGCATGGTCAGGCTTCCTCTGCGGGCGTTTTTGCGGGCGTTTTTGCGGGCGTTTCGGAGAGCCGGCGGACGTCGCGGACGAGGCAGTCGCGGGGCCCGAGGCTCAGCGCCATCTCGAACGCATCGACGAGCGCCGCGGGCCCGCAAACGCGGATGACCGCGTGTTCTGCGTCCTGTGCGACGAAGCGATATGCCAGCGAAAGCCGCGCAGCACGATGGGCGGCGAATTCGGCAAAGCTCGCTTCGGGCAGGTCGCCGTCGAACCGCATCAGCACCGCCGCCACGTCCGCACCCCTGTCCGGCCGCCTTGCCCGACGCGCGGTGCCCATCAACACCCGCGCCGGACAAGCCGTCAAGTGTTGCGTTGGGCGCAACGCGTCGGTCCGGTATTTCGTGCTATGCAGAACAGGACCCATCAGGAAAGCTTGGAGTGCAGTCGCTGTAAGGGGGCGATTCGGCTGGGGCTGCGTGCCGGGCCTGCGCCGCCGCCCCGCCCGCCCGCAACCGTGCCCTGCGCACCGGAAAGGACCATCCCCCATGCTGACCACCCGAGCCCTCTCACGCCGCGGTTTCCTGAACATGAGCGCCGCCGCCGGCGCGTCGCTGATCCTGCCGCAGACTGGTCTGATCCGGCCCGCCTTCGCGCAGGCGCCGTTGCCCGCCGTGGCCGAGGAAAACGCGGTCATCGCATGGGGCCATGTCGGCCCGACCTCGGACGAGGGGTGGACCTGGGCGCATGACCAGGGGATGAAGGCGGTCGAGGCGGCATTCCCCAATCTCAAGACGCTGATGGTCGAGAGCGTGCCCTATTCCGCCGACGCCACGCGCATCTACCGCCAATTCGTTGCCGAAGGTGCGAACATGGTGTTCGCCACCTCGAACTACGGCGACTTCCTCTATGACGTGGCGCGCCGGGCGCCGGATGTCGCGTTCTACGAATGCGACGGGCGCGCGCCGATGGACAACCTCGGCTGGTACTACCTTGCGCATTGGTATCCGTCCTATGTGGTGGGTGTCGCGGCGGGGCTGATGTCCAAGTCGGGCAAGCTTGGTTATGTCGCCTCCTTCCCGGTGCCGTCGGTCTATTCGGGCACCAACGCCTTCCTGATGGGCGCGCGGTCGGTGAACCCCAACGCCACGGTGCAGGCGATCGTCATCAACTCGTGGTTCGACCCGCAGGGCGCGACGCAGGCAGGCACCGCGCTGCTCGACAACGGCTGCGACGTGCTGTTCGGGATCATGGACGAGGCGGCCTATCTGCAGGTCGCCGAGGCGCGCGGCGCCAAGGCGATCATGTGGAACACCGACATCCGCCGCTATGGCCCCAACGCCTATGTCTCGTCGATCATCATCGATTTCAAGGACTTCTATGTCGAGCAGGTGCGCCGGCGCCTTGCAGGCGAATGGACGCCCACGACCGACATCCTGCCCTTCGGGGCCGGCGTTGACCGCGACGTCTGGGGCGCGAGCGTGCCGACCGAGGTCGCGGCACAGGCCGATGCCGTGCGCGCGGCGATCCTCGGCGGCGACAGTCCGTTCAAGGGCGAGATCAAGGACGTCAAGGGCAACATCCGTGTCCCCGCCGGGCATACGATGACCGAGATGGAGCTCTACGAATGGAACTGGTCCATCGAAGGCGTCTCCGGCCTCGACGCCTGACGCGGTGGACAGCGAAGCCGACGTGCTGCGGCGCCTGGGGCTTCCCCCCGGCACCGCCCCCATCGTGGCGATGCGGGGGATCGGCAAGCGCTTTCCCGGCGTGATCGCCAACAGGGGCGTGGATCTCACCGTCTATCCGGGCGAGATCCACGCCCTTCTGGGCGAAAACGGGGCGGGCAAATCCACGCTGATGAACGTGCTGACCGGTATCTATCAGCCCGACGAGGGCGAGATCGTGGTGGATGGCGCGGCGCGCGTGTTCCCCACGCCCGAGGCTGCGATCGCTGCCGGCATCGGCATGGTCCACCAGCATTTCAAGCTGGTCGAGGCGTTCACGGTGGCCGAGAACGTCCATCTTGGCTGGGCAGAGACCCCCGCCCGGATCGCGCGCCGCGACCTCGAGGCGCGGACCGCCGCGCTGGCCGGGCGGCTGAACCTTGCGGTGCGTCCGGGCGCGGTGGTGGCCGATCTGTCCACCGGCGAGCGGCAGCGTGTCGAGATCCTGCGTGTGCTCAGCCGCAAGGCGCGCCTTCTGATCCTCGACGAGCCGACGGCGGTGCTGACGCCGGCCGAGGCGCGCGAGCTGTTCGCAGCGCTGCGCCGGTTCGTGGCGGGCGGCAATGCGGTGATCTTCATCAGCCACAAGCTCGACGAGGTGCTGGAGATCTCGCGCCGCGTCACGGTGCTGCGCGGCGGGCGGCATGTTGCGACGCGCTGGACCGAGGGCTGCACCTCGGCGGGCCTTGCGCAGATGATGGTGGGGCGCGAGATCGTGCTGACGGACCTGCGCGGGCGTCCCGCGGGGGCGGTGCCGCCCGCGGCCGTGCCGGTCATCGCGCTCGAGGGCGTGAGCCTCGGGCAGCGGCTGCGCGATGTGACGCTGGCGGTGCGGGGGGGCGAGATCCTCGGGATCGCGGGGGTTGCGGGCAACGGGCAGCGCGAGCTTTCGCGCGTGCTCACCGGTCTCGAGCGGCCCCGGTCGGGGCGCGTGCGGATCGGCGGGGTCGATCTGACCGGGGCGGGGCCTGCGGCCTTTGCGGCGGCGGGCATGGGGCATATCCCCGAGGATCGGCTCGGCTCGGGCCTTGCGCCCGCGCTGTCGGTTGCCGACAACGCGGTGCTAAGGGAATATGCGCGCCCGCCGGTGTCGCGCGGGCCGCTGATGGCGCGGGGGGCGGCGCGCCGGCTGGCGCGCGACATCGCGGCGGCGGCGGAGGTGACGGTGCCCGATTTCGGCATGCCGGTGCGCAACCTGTCGGGCGGCAACCAGCAGCGGCTGGTCGCCCGGCGCGAGATGCGGATAGCCACTCGCGCTCTGGTCGCCGCCTATCCGTCGCGGGGCCTCGACGTGGGCGCGATCAACACGATGATGCGCTATTTTGTCGAGCTGCGCGATGCCGGCGTTGCCGTGGTCCTGATTTCCGAGGAACTGGAAGAGCTTGTGAACCTTGCGGACCGGATCGCGGTGATGTTCGAGGGCGCGGTGATGGGGACGGTTCCGGCCGGGCATGACAGCATGGACGAGATCGGGCTGATGATGGGCGGCAAGCGGCAGGGGGCTGCGGCGTGACGGTCCGGCTGCAACGGTTCCCCTCGCCGCCGCCCGGCGTCGCGCTGGCCGCGCGCATCGCGGCGGTGGTGCTCGCCCTGGCGACGGCCGCCGCGCTGATCGCGGCGACGGGGCGCGATCCGCTCGCGCTCGGGATGCGGGTCATCACCAACACCTTCGGATCGCGCTTCGGGCTGGAGGATCTGGGGCTGCTGCTGACGCCGCTGATCTATACCGGCCTTGCCGTGGCGGTGGCCCTGCGCATCGGGGCCTGGAACATCGGGGCCGAGGGGCAGTTCAACCTTGGCGCCTTCTGCGCGGCAGGGGTGGGGCTGTTCGTGCCCGGGCCCCCCGCGGTGATCCTTCCGGCGATGATCGTCGCCGGCATGGCCGGCGGCGCGCTGTGGATCCTCGTGCCGACGCTGGCGCGCGCCTATGCGGATGTGTCCGAGCTCATCACCACGCTGCTTTTGAACTTCGTGGCGGCGCTGCTGGTCTATTGGGTGGCGACCGGGCCCTGGCTCGACCCGTCGGGCCGGGCGCTGGCCACGACGGCGCGGATGCCGGTGCGGGTGCCCGAGGCGATCGGGATCGTCCATTGGGGCCTGCCCGTCGCGGTACTGCTGGCCGTGGCCCTCGCGGGGGCCTTCGCGCTGACGCGCTGGGGCTATCAGGTGCGGGTCGCGGGATCGAACCCGGGGGCGGCGGATTACGCGGGCATGCCCACGCGGCGGCACCTCGTCACGGTGATGCTGATGTCGGGGGGCATTGCGGGGCTCGGCGGCGCGATGGAGCTTGCCGGGACGGTGACGCGGCTTCAGGGCGGGATCTCGAACAACTACGGCTATCTTGGGATCATGGTCGCGGTGCTGGCCCGGGCGCAGCCGCTGGGGGTCCTGTTTTCCGCCGCGCTGATGGCGGTGATCCTCAACGGCGGGATCATCCTGCAGACGCAGGGCCTGACGACGAACACGGTGCTGGCGATCACCGGGCTGATCCTCCTTTACGCTGCGATTGCCGAGGAACTGGCGCATTACCGGCTGATCCGGGCGGGGTAAGGGCATGGAGATCATCGCGGGCCTGATCCAGACGGCATTCCTTGCAGGGGGCGTTCTCGCGCTCGCCGCCCTGGGCGAGGTGCTTTGCGAACGGGCGGGCGTGGTGAACCTCGGGGTCGAGGGGCTGGTGGCGCTCGGCGCCGTCACGGGCATCGCGGCCGTCGTGGCCTGGCCGGTGCCGGCCTTCGGCATGGCGATGGCGCTGGGGGTGGGGCTGGCCTTCGGGATGCTCTTCGCGCTGGCGGTGGTCGTCGTCCGGGCCAATCAGGTGCTTTGCGGGCTGGCGCTGACGCTGATCGGTACGGGGCTTGCGGCGACAGTTGGCCGGGCCTATTCCGGCACGCCTTCGCCGGCCGTGTTTTCTGCCGTCAGCATTCCGGGCCTGTCGGACCTGCCCTTCTGGGGGCGGGCCTTCTTTCAGCACAACATCCTCGTCTATGTGATCTTCATCGTCCTGCCGCTCGCGCTGCACTGGATGATGTTCCACACGCGCCACGGCCTCAACATGCGGGCGGTCGGGGAGAATCCGGCGGCAGCCGATGCGGCGGGCGTGCCGGTCATGCGGATGCGGTTCCTCTACGTGATGGCCGGCGCATCGCTCGCGGCCGGGGCAGGGGCCTATCTGACGCTCGCCTTCGTGCCGTCCTGGTCCGAGGGCGTGGTGGCGGGGCGCGGCTGGATCGCGGTGGCGCTGGTGATCTTTGCCGGGTTCCGCCCCATCAACGCTGTGCTCGCGGCGCTCCTCTTCGGGTTCATCACCGCGCTAGGCTTTGTCGGCCAGGCGCGGAACTGGCCGATCGCGGCGCCGATCCTGTCGATGCTGCCCTACCTCGGCACCGTCGCCCTCATCATCGTGCCCGTGGTCGCCTTCAAGCGGATGCGGCGGCTGATGGCGGCGCCCGCCGCGCTGGCCACCCCCTTTTTCCGGGACATGCGATGACGCGCACCCTGTTGACCAACATCGCGCATCTGGCCTGCTTCGACGATGCGCGAACCGAACTGACGGATGCCGCCGTCATGATCGACGGCACCGGCATCGCGGCGGTCGGACGCGCGGCGGACATGGCCGGGGTAGAGGCCGACCGGGTGGTAGAACTCTCCGGGCATGTCGTGATGCCCGGCATGGTCAACACCCATCACCACATGTATCAGAACCTCACGCGCGTGATGGTGCAGGACGATCCGCTGTTCGTCTGGCTGGCGACGCTCTATCCGATCTGGGCGCGGATGGACGATGCCGCGATCCGCGTGTCCGCCCGCATGGCGATGGCCGAACTGATCGCGAGCGGCTGCACCACGACCTCGGACCATCTCTACATCCTGCCGAACGACTGCCGCCTCGACACGACCATCGAGGTCGCGGCCGAGATGGGCATGCGCTTTCACGCCGCGCGCGGGGCGATGTCGCGCGGGCAGTCGCAGGGCGGCCTGCCGCCCGACAGTTGCGTCGAGGACGAGGAGGCGATCCTGCGGGACGCCGAACGGCTGATCCACCGCTATCACGACATGCGCGATCACGCGATGTGCCGCATCGCGATCGCCCCCTGTTCGCCCTTCTCGGTCACGCCGGGCCTGATGCGCGACGCGGCGGCACTGGCGCGCGCGCACCCCGGCGTGCGCCTCCATTCCCATATCGCCGAGGTGCTGGACGAAGAGGAATACTGCCGCGCCATGTACGGCGTGCGCTCGGTCGGCTTTGCCGAAAGCGTCGGCTGGCTGGGGCCGGATGTCTGGTTCGCCCATGCGATCTTCCTCGACGATGCCGAGATCGCGCTTTTTGCCCAGACGGGCACGGGCGCGACCTTCTGCCCTTCGGCCCACATGCGCTGCGGCCTTGGCATCATGCGGGCGCGCGAGATGCTGGATGCCGGGGTGACGGTGGGCCTTGGGGTGGACGGATCGGCGTCCAACGACACGTCGAACATGTTCGCCGAGGCGCGGATGGCGATGCTGCTCCAGCGCGTCGCCCCGCACCGCTACCTCAGCGCGTCGCCCGGCGGGCGGGGCGGCTTCGGCGGCACGCCCGCGGCGCTGTCGGCGCGCGAGGCCCTGTGGATGGCCACCCGCGGGGGGGCGGCGCTTCTGGGCCGAGGCGACATCGGGCGGCTGGCGCCCGGCAAGGCGGCCGACCTGATCGCGGTGAGTCTCGACCAATTGGGCATGGCCGAGACGGAGCGCGACCCGCTCGCCGCCCTCGTCCTCTGCGGGCCGTTTCGCGCCGACTGGTCCTGGATCAATGGTGTTCCGGTGATCGAGCGCGGCGCCTTCACCCGGTTTGAGACCGCCGCCGCCCTGGCCGACCATCGCGCCACGGTGCGCCGCATCTATGACATGTGAGGGATGATGGATCAGGCCGCGCGCGACTGCTGGTATGTGATCGAGAACGCGGCCGACGTCCCGGCCGGCCTCTCGGCCAACCGTCTGCTGGGGGTTCCCCTGACGCTGACGCGGGGACCGGAGGGGATCGCGGTCGCGGCAATGGGCCGCGCGCTGCCCGTCCGGCTGCGCTACGGCTATGTCTGGACGACGCTCGGCCAGCCCAGCCGCGACGTGCCGGACATCCCCGAGGCGGAAGAGCCCGACCGCCGCTATGTCCCTTGCGGTGCGGTCGGCGTGCGGGCGAGCGGCCTCAGGATCGTCGAGAATTTCCTCGACATGGCGCATTTCCCCTATGTCCACACCGATATCCTGGGGGCGGAGCCGCATACCGAGGTCAAGCCCTATGACTGCGAGATCCGCCGCGATGTCGATGAGGTCTGGGCGACCAACTGCAAGTTCACCCAGCCGCGCGCCGCCCTGTCGGCGACCGGGGCGATCGAGACGGACTATATTTACCGCGTCGTCAACCCGTTTGCGGTATTGCTCTACAAGACCTGCCCGCTCGCGCCCGGTCGCTGGGACGCGATCTGCCTCTTCGTGCAGCCGACCGACCCCGACCGCTGCCGCGCGCATCCGGTGATGTTCCTGATCGACGATCAGGCCGCGATCGCCGACCTGATCGGGTTCCAGCAGGTGATCTTCCTGCAGGACCGGATCATCCTCGAAAACCAGCGGCCCCGCCTTCTGCCGCTCGAGCCGCGGGCAGAGATCCCCACCCGCGGCGATGCAAGCTCGATAGCCTATCGGCGCTGGCTCAAGGAAAAGGGGCTGGTCTGGGGAACGACGGCCGGCCCTGCCGCCGCATGATCCCCGCGGACCGCCTGCGCCCGCCGCGGCAGTGGGGCGGAAGCCCCCTTATGCGCGCGCGCCAGACGGCAAGCGGCGGCGGGGTGATGGATCTTCGCAGGCAGCGCGTCCTCGCCTCGGGGTTCCATGCGCCCGAGCCGGGGCGTCTCGAGGATTTCGACCGCGCGCTGATCGTGCTGGACGAAGCGGGCGACATCGAGTCGGTGATGCGGCCCGGCGATCCGGGCTACGACCCGGCAGGGGCGGTCGATCTGACCGGGTCTGTTCTGATCCCCGGCCTTGTTGACCTGCACATCCACGCGCCGCAATATCCGCAGCTTGGCACCGCGCTCGATGTGCCGCTCGAGGACTGGCTCCACCGTCATACCTTCCCGCTCGAGGCGCGCTATGCCGATCCGGGCTTCGCCGCCGCGGTCTATGGGGCGCTGGTGGACGATCTGCTGGCGGCGGGCACGACGAGCGCAGTCTATTACGCGACCATCCACGATGTGTCGACCTGCCTGCTGGCGGACCTCTGTATCGCGAAGGGACAAAGGGCGCTGGTCGGGCGGGTGGCGATGGACCACCCGGACAATCCGGTATGGTATCGCGATGCCGATGCGGCAGCCGCCGTTGCGGGCACGCGGACGGTGATCGCGCATGTCCGCGATCATCCGGGCAACGCGGACGCCCGCGTGCGCCCGATCATCACCCCCCGGTTCATTCCCGCCTGCACCGATGCCTGTCTCGCCGCGCTTGGCGCGCTGGCGGCCGAGACGGGCGTGGCGGTGCAGACGCATGTGTCGGAAAGCGACTGGGAACATGGCCATGTCGCGGCCCGCCACGGGATGAGCGATGCGGCGAGCCTCGACCGCTTCGGCCTTGTCACGCCCCATGGGGTGCTGGCGCATGGGGTGTTCCTCGGGGACGCCGACCTTGCGCTGATCCGCCGGCGCGGGGCGGGGCTGGCGCATTGTCCGGTGTCGAACGCCTATTTCGCGGGGGCGGTGTTTCCGCTGCGGCGCGTTCTGGACGCCGGGGTGCGCGTCGGTCTCGGGTCGGACATTTCGGGCGGGCCGCAGGGGACGGTGTGGGAGGCGGCGCGGGCGGCGCTCATGGCGGCGCGGATGCTGGAGTCCGGTGTGGATGCCGCCGTGCCGGCGGGCCGGCGCGGCGTTCCGGGGGCGCGGGTGGATGCCGTGACGGCGTTTCATCTGGCGACGCGGGGCGGGGCGGTGGCGGCGGGGCTCCCCTGCGGCGCATTCAGGCCCGGCCTTGCCTTCGACGCGCTGGCGCTGCGGCCGGGTCCGGGCGGGGCGCTGTGCCTCTGGCCCGGCGAGGCGGGGGCGCGGCGGCTGGAGCGGGTGCTGCATGGCGCTGCGCGGGGGGATATCGCCGATGTCTGGGTCGCCGGGCGCCGTGTCGCCGGGGCCGCGCCGGGCTGAGGGCGCGCGGCCGCCTGTGCCTGCCGTCAGCCGACGCGCCGCAGGTCGCCCGGGTGGATCAGCACCGTCACCGCCGCCCCCGCCTCGAGCCGCGGCTCGGCGATGGGCCGCGAGACGAGGAGCTCGGTCCCACCGTGGCGCACGAGGTATTCCATCCGGCTGCCGAGATAGGTCGCCGTCGCCACCGTCGCCGGGCCGGCCGGATGCAGCCCGATCCGTTCGGGCCGGATCGAGACCGTCGCCGCCCCGTCGGGGCCCGACAGCGGCAGGTCGAGCGCCTCGGCGGTGAAACGCCCCCCCGACACCGTGCCGCGCAGAAGGTTCGCATCGCCGATGAAATCGGCGATGAACGGGTTCGCCGGGCGGTCGTAGAGGTCCTCGGGCGTGCCGATCTGGGCGATCCTGCCCTTGTCCATCACCACGATCCGGTCCGACACCGCCAGCGCCTCTTCCTGGTCGTGGGTGACGTAGACCGCCGTCAGGCCGAACCGGCGCTGGAGGGCGCGGATCTCCTCGCGCACCTTCCGGCGCAGCTTGGCGTCCACGTTCGACAGCGGTTCGTCGAACAGGATCACGTCGGGCTGCTGGACGATGGCGCGGGCCACCGCGACGCGCTGCTGCTGGCCGCCCGAAAGCTCGGCCGGCAGGCGGCCCTCGAGGCCCGCGAGGCCCACCTGCTCGAGGATCGCGCGGGCCTTTTCCCGCGCCTCGGTCTTTCTCACGCCGCGGATGACCGGCCCGTAGGCGACGTTGTCGAGCACGCACACATGCGGGAAAAGCGCGTAGGACTGGAATACCATGCCCACGTTCCGCTCGGACGCCGGATCGCGGCTTACGTCGCGGCCGGCGATGAGCAGTTGCCCCTCCGTCGGCAGTTCCAGCCCCGCGATCAGCCGCAGCGAGGTGGTCTTGCCGCAGCCCGAGGGGCCGAGGAAGGTCACGAGCTCGCCCCGGGCGATGCTCAGGCTGATCCCGTCCACCGCCACCGCCTTGCCATAGCGCTTGACCACACCGACGAATTCGATGGCGGTTTCGGTCGTAGCGTCGGTTGCGGCGGTGGTCGCGGCGTCGGTCATGGCAGCGGTATCCTTCATCGCTCACTCCGCGGGCTGGGGGGCGGTCTGCTGCAACTCGGTCCGCCGGCCGAGGCGACGGCGGCCGACCGCGATCTGGATCAGCGCGACCGAGGCGACCATCACGATCATCAGCACCGCCGAATAGGCGATGGCGAGCGCGTATTCCCCGTTCTCGACCCGCCCCATGATATAGGCCGTCGCCATGTTGTGCCGGGCCGAGACGAGGAAGATCACCGCCGACACCGCCGTCATCGCGGTGACGAAGGCATAGACAAGCGCGGTGAACACCGCCGGGCGGATCAGCGGCAGCACGACATGGGCGAGCGTCGTGCGCCCGCCCGCACCCATGGTCTGGCTCGCCTCCTCCATGCTGCGGTCGATCTGGGCGAGCGCCGCCATCCCGGCGCGCATGCCGACCGGCATGTTCCGGAACACGAAACAGATCACGAGGATCGCCATCGTCCCGGTGATGTCCACGGGCGGCACGTTGAAGGCGGCGATATAGCTGACGCCCACGACCGTGCCGGGGATGGCGAAGGACAGCATCGTGCCGAACTCGAAGGCCCGGCGCCCGGCGAAATCCTGCCGCGCCACCAGCCAGGCCGTCAGGATGCCGATCCCCATGGTCAGCGGCGCCGACAGCGCCGAGACCCAGAGCGTCGTGATGAGCGAGTTCCAGGCCGAGCCGAACAGGCGCAGCCCGCCCTCGCCAAGCTCGAAGGAAAACGCGGTCCAGAGGTGTTCGGTCGTCGGCGTCATGTCCCAGCGGGCGATGTCGTGGACGAAGCCGCCGATCAGCACGATGGTATAGACGCCGACCGTGAAGGCGACGAAGGGAACGACGGCGAGGATCGCGGCCCAGCGGATCGCGGGCGGGACGGGCGCGGCAAGGCCGGCATCCGACTTGCCGGTGACGGTCACGTAATTGGCCCGGCCCAGCCAGCGGTTCTGCGCCCAGAAGGCGACAAGCGTCAGCGACAGCAGGATCATCGCCAGCGTCGCGGCATTGCCGAGGTCGTAGCGCGCGCCGACGACGGCGAAGAAGATCCTGGTGCTCAGCACCTCGTATCCGCCGCCGAGCACGATCGGGTTGCCGAAATCGGCAAGGCTCTCGATGAAGGCCAGAAGGAACGCGGCCGCAAGGCCGGGGCGCAGCAGGGGCCAGGTGACCGTGGCAAAGGTCTTGACCGGCCGGGCGCCGAGCGTGGCCGAAGCCTCTTCCAGCGTCGGGTTGATCGCCTCGAGCGTGCCGAGCAGGACAAGGAAGGTGATGGGGGTAAAGGCCAGAACCTGCGCCATCAGGATGCCCGGCAGGCCGTAGACCCAGCGGGTCGGGCGGACGTCGAACAGCTCCGCCCCCCAGACGGTCAGGATGCCGGTGCGCCCGAACAGGATGATGATCGCCACGCCGACCACGAAAGGCGGCGTGATGATCGGCAGGATCGAGATCGCCCGCAGCGCCTGCTTGAGCCGGAAGTCGGTGCGCGCGACGAGGAGCGCAAGGCCGAGGCCGAGCGCGGTCGAGATCAGCGCCGACAGGATGCCGAGTTGCAGCGTGTTGATGACCACGCCGCAGCGCCGCGTGCCGGTGAAGCAGGCCGTGCCCCAGAGATCGGGCGCCGTCAGCCGGGCCCAGAACGGGGCAAAGGCAAAGGCGCCGTCGGGGCCGACAAAGGCGGCGGCGCCGAGGCGCAGGATCGGATAGGCGACGAACAGCGTCAGCGCCGCGACTATCAGCACCACGCAAGCCGCCGCGAACCGCTCGCCCCGGCAGAACCCGCGCGCCGCCATCAGATCCGACAGCAGGCCGAGAAACGCGATCCCGGCGAGGAACCCGCCCCAGCCGAGGCCCGGCTGGCCCTCCGCCGCCGCGGGGAACAGCAGATCGAGGCCCGGCAGCGCCGCGCCGCGCAGGCCGATCCCGAAGGCCTGGAGCACCAGCGCGGCGAAGCCGGCGATGGTCAGCGCCAGCGCCGCCTCGCCGCGCCGCCATCCGGGGCGGGCGAGGGCGAGCGCGGCAATGGCGAGGGCGGCGGCGGCGGGAACCAGAAGCCAGGCCCGCCCGCCGATCCCCTCGACGAGGCCCGAGGCACCGAAGGCCCCACCGCGATACCACGGCAGGGCCAGCACGGCGACAAGCAGCAGGCCGAGCCAGCCGAGGCTGGCCCGGTCAGGCCCCGCGAAGGTCGCGGGGCGGATCGTCACTTCTGCAGCGACCCGATCTCGGCATCCCAGCGGGCGAGCAGCCGGGTGCGTTCCTCGGACGAGCCGAATTTGGCGAAGTCATAGTCGATCAGCTTGATGTCGCCCAGTTTCGGCGCCTCGGGCGGGGTCGCCGCGTTGATGTTCGACGGGACCTGATAGCTTTTCGCCGTCGCGCCAAGCTCCTGCGCCGCCGGGGTCAGCGCCCAGTCGTACCATTTCTTCGCGTTCTCGGGGTTCGGGCCGCCCTTGATGAGCGACATCGACCCGACCTCATACCCCGTGCCTTCGCAAGGGGCGACGGTCACGATCGGCGCGCCGCTTACCGCCTGGGCGACGGCGTCATGCATGAAGACGATGCCGATGGCCGTCTCGCCCGTCGCCGCGGCGCGGATCGGGGCGGAACCCGACTGGGTGTACTGGCTCACGTTCTGGTGCAGGTCGGCCATGAACTTGAACGCCTCGTCCTCGCCGAAAAGCTGCACGAAGGTCGCGAGCATGGTATAGGCGGTGCCCGAGGAATTCGGGTTGGCCACCTGCACGTCGTCCTTGAAGCGCGCGTCGAGCAGGTCCTTCCAGCAGGACGGCGGGTTGTCCGTCACCATGGTCGAGTTGTAGCCATAGCCGAGTGCGCCGGCATAGATGCCCACCGTGCGGAAGCCCGAGGTTTCGGCCTGCTTGACCGCCCAGGGCTGCAGTTCGCCCAGCAGGGGTGAGCGGTATTCCTCGGTCAGCCCTTCCTGCGCCGCCTGCAGATGGGGATCGCCCGTGCCCCCCCACCACACGTCGCCGCGCGGCTGGGCCGCCTCGGCCTTGATCTGGGCATAGGTCTCGCCCGAGGATTTGCGCGTCATCAGCACGTTGATCCCGGTTTCGCGGGTGAACGCCTCGGACATCACGCGGCACCATTCCTCGCCGACGGTGCAGTAGAGCACGAGCTCGTTCGCATCGGCGCGCAACGCGCCGACGGGCAGGAGCGCGATGGCGGTCGCGCCAAGGAGCGTAAAGCGTCTGGTCATGGATCAGTCTCCGTTTGGCCGCGCGGGCGCGGCGGTTGGTCAGATGATCGCGGCCCGAACCTTGGCCGAGACCCATTCGGACAGCACGACCGTGGCGAGGATGACGAGGATGATCATCGTCACTTGCGGCCAGGCGAGCACGTTGAGCGATGCCTGCAGCTTGAGCCCGAGGCCCCCGGCCCCGACGAGGCCGAGGATCGCGCTTTCGCGGATGTTGATGTCCCAGCGGAACACGGTGATGCCCCAGAAGGCGGGAAGGACCTGCGGGACGATGGCATAGTCGAGGGTCTGGAGCCGCGACGCGCCGGTCGCCGTCACCGCCTCGACCGCGCCGGTGTCCACCTCCTCGATCGCTTCGTAGAGCAGCTTGCCGATGAACCCGATCGACCGCAGCCCGATGGCGATCACCCCCGCCAGCAGCCCCGGCCCGAGGATCGCCACCAGCAAGAGCGCCCAGATCAGCGAGTTGATCGACCGGCTCGCCACGATGACGAAGAGCGCGACCGGCCGGATGAACAGGGCCGAGGGCGAGGTGTTGCGCGCGGCAAGGAACGCGATCGGCACCGCGAGGATGACGCCGAGCAGCGTGCCGAGCGTCGCCATGTTCAGCGTGTCCCACAGCGGCCAGAGCAGTTCGGGCAGATAGGACCAGCGCGGCGGGAACATCCGGTCGGCGATATCGGCGGCCTGCGTCGGCGCATCCCAGACGAAGAACCAGATCGTGCCGCGGTTCATCACCTGCCAGCACCAGACGAACAGCGCCACCAGCGCGAACCAGCCGCCCCAGATCCAGAGTTGCGCGCGGGTTGTCCGGCGTTGCCAGACGGCGGGAAGCGGGGCGGCGGTCATTGCAGGAACTTTCGCAGGTAGCTCGACGAATATTCCGCCACCAGCACCAGCCCGATGATGATGAGCAGGATCGCCCCGGCGCTGTCGTATTCGTAGCGGTCGATGGCGGTGTTCAGCGTCGCCCCGATCCCGCCGGCGCCGACGATCCCGATCACCGCGCTTTCGCGGAAGTTGATGTCGAGCCGGTAGAGCGACAGGCCGATCAGCCGCGGCATCACCTGCGGCTGGATGCCATAGTTGATGACCTGCCACCAGGATGCGCCGGTCGCCCGGATCGCCTCGGCCTGCGCCTCGTCGATATCCTCGATGTCCTCGGCCAGCAGCTTGGACAGGAACCCGATCGTGCCGAAGGCGAGCGTGAGGAAGCCCGCGAAGGGCCCGAAGCCGAACATCGCGACGAAGAAGATCGCGACGATGATCTCCTGCAGCGCGCGACTGGCGGCGATGATCGACCGGCAGGTGTAATACATCCAGGCCGGCGCGATGTTGCGCGCCGCGCCGATGCCGATGGGCACCGAGATGATGATCCCGACCACGGTCGAGGTCAGCGTCATCGTCAGGCTTTCGATCAGGCCGTTCGAGATGTCGCGCCAGCGGCTGGTGAAATCGGGCTGCAGGAACCCTCCGACAAAGCGCAGCGCGCGTTCCCAGCCGGCCACGATCCGCGCCCAGTTGGGATCGAGCGTGGACAGCGCCACGACAAGGTAGATGCCAAAGCCCCAGAAGAGGATCACCCGCCAGGTCGGGTTGGTGAAGATCTGCGGGGGCCGTTTCCAGCGGGTGGGGTAGGGGGCGGTCGTCATCAGCCGATCTCGGCCATGTGGCGGGCGATGTCGCGTTCGGCGGCGTGATCTTCCTCGGCGCCCTTGCGCATGGCGGCCCAGTCCTCGGCGCCGTAGATCTCGGTCAGCACATCCTGCGTCAACTGTTCGGGCGTGCCGTCGAAGACGACGCGCCCCGCGCGCAGGCCGATGATGCGCTGCATGAACTGCTGTGCGAGCGGCACGTCATGGATGTTGACGATCGCCGGCAGGCCGCTTTCGCCGCAGATCTCGATCAGCAGACGCATGATCTGGCGGCTGGTCTTGGGATCGAGGCTCGCCGTCGGTTCGTCCACCAGCAGCAGCTCGGGCTCCTGCGCGAGGGCGCGGGCGATGCCGACGCGCTGGCGCTGGCCGCCGGACAGGGCATCGGCGCGCTTGTCGGCATGCTCAAGCAGGCTCACCCGGTCCAGCAGGCTGTAGGCGCGGCGGATGTCGTCGGCGCCGAAGCGGCGGGTGTAGCTTGTCCAGAAGCCGACGTAGCCGAGGCGGCCGGACAGCACGTTCTCCATCACCGTCAGCCGCTCGACGAGAGCGTATTCCTGAAAGATCATGCCGATCTTGCGCCGCATCCGGCGCAGCTCGGCCGTGCCGATCCCGGTCAGCGGCTGGCCCGACAGCGTGATGGTTCCCGCCGTCGGCTCCACGAGCCGGTTGATGCAGCGGATGAGCGTCGATTTGCCGGCGCCCGAGGGTCCGATCAGGCCGACGACCTGTCCCTTGGGGACCGAGACCGTGACATCCGTCAACGCCTTGTCGCCGGTCTTGTAGGTCTTGGTCAGGTTCTTGATCTCGAGCATGCGGTCCCCGTGACATTGAAGCGCGGGCGGACCGGGGTCCGCCCGCGACGTTGGCTCCGATCACGCGGCAACGGCCAGCGTAT